>JBBISA010000015.1:30467-66138 GCA_037441525.1 Bacteroidota bacterium | reverse complement strand
CAGAGACTTAAAAAATAAAATCAAGCAATTTTAATTTTTACCGGACAATAGTGATAAAAAATAAAAAAAATACAGAAAATGAATTGTAAAGTTAGAACACATAACAGGTTGGTTTGGTTAGCATTAGCTCTCTTTTTATTAACAGGAAATCTTTACAGCCAGTCGAAAATATGGGTAGGCAGCTGGAGTACTGCACCCTATGCAGCAGGAGCCAGCAACACACCACCGGCGCCCTTCCTGGCCAACAATACTTTACGGCAAATTGTGCGCGCATCGATAGGTGGTGATTCGTTGCGATTAAAATTCTCCAATAAAACAAGCCCCACCCCGGTTACCATGAATAAGGTAACCATCGCTGTTTCGAAGGGAGGCCGTTTAATTGAGGCTTCAACCATTACCCCGTTGCTGTTCAATAATAATTGTTCAGTTACCATCGATCCCTTTTCCTCCATTACTTCCGACCCGGTAAAATTTGCCCTGGAACCCAGCATGCGTATTGCAATCACCATTTATTACGGGGCAGTTGAATCAAACGCCAGTATGACCAGCCATGTGGCTTCCCGCACCGATTCCTATATCCTCAGCGGCGACCATTCCACATCGGCCGATTTTGCAGGTTCGGTGGCAACTGCCCATTGGTATCATATCAATACAATCGATGTGCTGGCACCGAATACATCAGGGAGCGTTGGCGTGCTAGGCAACTCAATTACTGATGGCTATGGATTGTCGGGCGGCTTGCAAAACCGGTGGACCGACATTTTTTCAGAAAAACTCCTGGCCGATGCACGCACCAATAAAGTGGGAGTGCTCAATTTAGGTATCGGTGCTACCAACCTCACCGGTTCAGGACCTACTACCGGAACCAGCCGTTTTAGCGATGATATTATGAGCCAGTCGGGTTTGCGCTGGATAATTATTTTTTATGGAGTTAATGATATTGGTGGCGGTGCCCAGGCATCAACACTAATTAATGCATATCAGCAAATGATAGACCAGGCACACGCACGAAACATTAAGGTTTACGGAGCTACCATAACACCTTTTAAAGGAAGCAGCTATTATTCCGAAGCCCGCGAAGCGGTAAGAAATACAGTGAACCAATGGATTAGAACCCCTGGGAATTTCGATGCCTGCATCGATTTTGATGAAGCCATCCGCGACCCTAATGATCCTGCCCGTATGCTCGCAATCTATTCCAACGACTGGTTGCACCCCAATGTGCAGGGGTATGCTTTCCTGGGGAGGTCGGTAAACCTAGACTTATTTACCGAAATTAACAATAATTTCCCCATTATTGCCGATGCCGGTGATGATCAGACTGTGTTGGCCTATGGCAATACCGGCAAACGGATGGTAAAACTAAATGGAACGAGGAGCTGGGTATTTGGGAGAAAGGCTAAATCATACATCTGGCGCTCAAACGGCAATGAGGTTGCAACCGGTGAAAATCCGGCAATTGAACTTGCCGTAGGAACCCACGTGATTATTTTGACTATAACCGATGGTTCAGCAAATACAGCCTCCGATGAAGTAACCATTAATGTGGTTGAAGACTCGGGTGCATGGCTGGAAGCCGAATGTGGTATTGTTGGATCGCTCTGGAATATTGAAAACGATAACCTTGCATCCAATGGTAAATACGTAACCATAAAGCCTGGCAATAACAGCACTGCCAATGCACCTTCCAATCAGGCGGGTTTGTTAACCTACACGTTCGAAGTGGCTGAAAGTGGAACCTATAGCATGTATGCCCGCGTGCTTTGCCCCAGCCCAGACGACGACTCCTTCTGGATTAAAATGAATAATGGCTCCTTTGCCATGTGGAATGGTATTTCGGCACCTTCATGGCAATGGCACCGGTTCCCATCAACCTTTAACCTCGACGCAGGTGCACAAACCCTAACCATTGGTTTTCGGGAAGATGGAGCTAAGCTCGACAAATTATGGATAACCCGGCATTTGGCCGACCTGCCCGATGCCGGCGCTGCTGCAGGTAACTGTCAAACCACAGGCCTGAATACTGATGACCTGACCAGAATCTTTGTTTATCCAAACCCTGTGGCCCAGGAGTTTACTCTAACCTTGTCAGCATTACCCGCAAAAGTTGGTCTGTATAATACTAATGGTCAGATTCTCCTTCAGCACGATGCCAGGAATCTCAATGAAACTTTTTCATTGGCAGGGTATGAACCCGGCATTTATTTTCTTAAAATTAACACCATTGGGCAAACACTGGTCAGGAAGATCGTTAAACAATAAAAATCCAATTCTTTAATCAAATTATCTGAAAACAAAAATCAGTTTTTGAGATGTAGTGTATTATTGCTGAATGTTAATGCAAGTTAATCTTTGTTTCACTAAGGATTACTATTTTTTTTCCCGGAAACAATCTTCAAAAAAACTTAACTCAGTTTTAAGGAAATTCATGATAGGGCATTAACTGTATCTGTTTAATTAACAACTATATACAAAATAAACTTTAATTACTATGAAGGGAATAAGTTTACTGGCCGTCATCCTTGTATTTTCATTTTATTCGTGCAACCAACAACCTGAAAGTAATCCCAGGGAAAGAATTTCTCTGAATGAAGGGTGGAAATTTTTCAAGTATAATTCACTGGAAGAGGCTGACAACCTGATTTATGATGTCAGACCTGAAACCCGGGAGAATCTGGATAAACGCGAGGCCGATGCCATGCCGGTAGAGGCCGAAAGTCTGGTTGCCACAAAACTAATATTGAAACCCTGGATATTGCCTACCGGCAACAGGTTTTTGGCCGATACTTCAAAATGGCACACTCGTCCGGAAGGAAATCCCGGAAAGGATTTCATTTTTGTACAACATAATTTTGATGACAGTTCATGGTCCGATGTAAATCTACCCCACGATTGGGCTGTTGCTGGCCCCTTTATCCAAGGCAATGATCCCCTTGTTGGCGGTAGTATGGGACGCCTGCCAAGTCCGGGTGTGGCGTGGTATCGCAAAAAACTCGACATCCCCGAATCAGACACCGGAAAATCAATATTTCTGGATGTTGATGGCGCCATGTCGTATGCAATGGTTTGGCTCAATGGTCATTTGGTGGGTGGATGGCCCTATGGTTACTCATCGTGGCGTGTCGACCTTACGCCCTACCTTCAGCCCGGAGGTGAAAACTTACTGGCTATTCGTCTCGATAATCCGCCTCTTTCATCACGCTGGTATCCGGGAGCAGGACTTTACAGAAATGTTTGGTTAACCAAGGTTAATCCGATTCATGTTGCACAATGGGGAACTTTTGTAACAGCGCGCAATATCTCTGATGCTTCTGCAACTATCGATGTGGAGGTAACAATCGATAATATGACAGACAGAGATACAAAGGTGAAGGCGCAAACACATATCTATCTGATTGATAATGATGGAAATATCTCATCAGATGCTATTGCTGTGATTAAACCATTTGTAAATAGAATAGAACCAGGAAAATCAGCAAGATTTAAAAGCTGGGCTGAAATAAAAAATCCTAAGCTTTGGGGACCCTATCCCACACAAACACCCCATCTTTATTTGGCAGTAACTGACCTTTATAGCAATGGCAATCATGTTGACCGCTACGAAACCCGTTTCGGAATAAGGTCGCTTGAGTTTGACCCGGAAAAAGGACTATTTGTTAACGGCGAACGGATATATTTTCAAGGTGCTAATCAGCATCACGATTTAGGTGCCCTTGGTGCCGCCTTTAATGCGCGCGCAGCAGAACGACAGTTAGAGATTTTGCGCGAAGCAGGTGTTAATGCCATAAGGATGGCCCATAACCCCCCCGCGCCCGAACTTCTGGAACTTACCGACAAAATGGGGTTTCTGGTGGTAAACGAAATTTTTGATGTGTGGGAAAGAAGAAAGGCTCCCCGTGATTTTCATCTTATTTTCCCCGACTGGCATGAGCAGGACCTAAGATCTTTGATTCGGCGCGACAGAAATCACCCATCTGTAATTATATGGAGCTACGGAAACGAAGTAGGTGAACAATATACCGGAGAAGAGGGTGCTCAACTATCCATGCGATTGAACAACATCATCAAAGAAGAAGATGTTACCCGTCCTACCACCGCATCAATGAATTTTGCCAAACCCCACATGCCAATGCCGGCAACTATGGATATCATCAGCCTGAATTATCAGGGAGAAGGTATTCGCATCCATCCGGGCTATGATCACCTGCAAGGAATTCGCACACATCCCCTTTATCCTGACTTTCAGAAAGCCTTCCCAGATAAAATGATTATATCCAGTGAGAATGCAGCAGCCCTTAGCACCCGTGGTGAATATCTTTTCCCGGTTACCAGTTATATTAGTGCTCCGGTAAGCACCGGCATTGGTGGCGATCCTGTAAACCAGATTGTTTGCGGATATGAACTTTATACAGCCAATTACGGGTCATCGGCCGATCGCGTATTTGCCGCCAAGGAACAGCACCCCTACGTGGCAGGTGGTTTTGTATGGAGTGGATGGGATTATTTAGGCGAACCTACCCCTTACTACGGTGCCAGAAGCACTTATTTTGGAATAGTTGACCTCGCCGGATTCAAGAAAAACCGGTTCTACCTATATCAATCTCATTGGCGTCCCGACCATCCTATGGCACACATCCTCCCCCACTGGAACTGGCCCAGCCGAATAGGTCTGGTTACTCCTGTACATGTATTTACCTCAGGCGATGAAGCAGAATTATTCCTGAATGGCGTGTCGCTCGGACGAAAGAAAAAAGGACCTTATGAATATCGCCTGCGCTGGGACGATGTGGTTTACCAACCCGGCGAACTGAAAGTGGTTGCCTGGAAAAATGGGGTGCAGTGGGCTAAAAATTCAATAAAAACTACCGGTGTCCCTACCCGGCTTACAGCTGTTGCCGATAGAAATGTTATCAATGCAGATGGCACTGACCTGTCTTTCATAACCATAAGTGTTACAGATAAGGACGGATTGGTGGTGCCCATTGCCAAAAACCCCATTGTGTTCACTATTACCGGCCCCGCCGAAATTGTTGCCACCGACAATGGCGACCCTACCGATATGACTCCCTTCCCATCGCACCAGCGTAATGCATTTAATGGATATGCGCTTGTAATTTTGCGTTCGAAGAATGGAGAAACCGGTGATGTTACACTTACAGCCCGCTCAGAAAACCTTGAGGTTTCTACAATAACACTAAAAACAGCAAAATAAAAGAAGTTAATAATCATTTAATTACAATAGGGCCAATAATATAATCTGTTAATTTCCAACCTTTAAATAAATAAATTCAACAGATTAAAATAATATATGAGTAACAAAAAATGTAAATCACTTTTTTTTGTAATTTTAACGCGATTTGCACACGTGTTCAATCATATGGTATGCAATAGTAACAATGACAATTAATGAAGAGAATTACCATCAAAGATATAGCCAGGGAGCTGCACATCCATCACTCAACGGTTTCAAGGGCATTGAGAAGATCCAAAGAAATCAATCAGGAAACCATTGAGCGCGTTGTTAAGTATGCCACCGAAAATGGATACGAAATCAATCGCAGCGCGTTGCATCTGAGAGGTACCGGCAACAATATCATTGGAGTGGTAGTTCCCAATATTTATCATAATTTCTTTTCCAATTTTGTAAGCATCATAACCAGGCTGGCTTTTACTTCCGGATACATAGTATCTGTTTTTCAATCGGAAGAGTCTTATGAACAGGAAAAGGAAATAGTAAAGTCAATTATTCAGCAAAACCTGGCAGGGGTTATCGCCTCCATTTCGATGGAGACCACCGATGTAACCCACTTTCAGCAATTGTCACGCTACAAAATTCCACTGGTTTGTTTCGATCGTACCCATAAAACGCTAGACAGGCCAAAGGTGATACTTGATAACGAATTGGCCCTTAAAAATTCAATAACGAAACTTCAAAACAAGGGATATTCAAGAATTGCTTACTTATCGGGAAATCCCGAAATTGACCTGTTTAACAACCGGCAAAAAGGATATTATCTGGGTTTACAACAAAACAATCTGCAATATCGGCATTGTATAGCCATTACCGATACGTTTACTATCGAAAAAGGGTTTAACACTACCCGGCAATTGATGGAAAGCTCCCATAAGCCTGATGCCATAATATTCGATTCGCATATTCTGACCTGGGGAGCATTGAAATATTTAAAGTCTCTTGAAAACAATCTTCTCAATGAGATATGCCTTGCCAGCTTCGGAGGCAACCCCCTGCTTACAATCGCAGCACCCAATACCCTTTCAATACAGCAACCAGAAGAAGAAATGGCTCAGGCATCCTTTAACCTTCTTGTCCAAGCAATAAATGCCCCTGATAACAACGACAACAAATCTTTTATTCTCCAGGCTACCATAATAGATTGAAAAAGAGTACACCCACAAAATAATCATTCATGAAAAATAATCCCTTGTCTGTCAACCTGCCCTATAAAATACTTGGCAACGGATATAAAATCCCCATCATTGGCATGGGTACTTTTGGTTCTGACAATTACACTGCAAAACAAGTTGCCCAGGCGGTTGACTTTGCCATCCGCAATGGTTACAGGCATATTGATTGCGCTTCTGTGTATTTGAATGAGCCCGAAATAGGAATGGTCATTTCACCATTGATAAAGGATGGAATTGTAAGCCGCGATGAACTCTTTGTCACATCCAAAGTATGGAACAACGCCCATGGCGATGGTGAAGTGATAGCATCCTGTAAAAAATCGCTCAGCAACCTGCAATTGGATTACCTTGACTTGTATTTAGTCCATTGGCCATTCCCCAATTATCATGCTCCCGGATGCGATGGTGATGCCCGCAATCCCGACTCGCGCCCATATATTCACAAAGAATACATGAACGTATGGCAGCAAATGGAACAGCTTGTTGAGATGGGTTTGGTAAAATCCATCGGCACATCTAATATGACCATCCCCAAAATGGAACTTCTGCTCAGAGATGCAAAAATCAAACCGGTGGTCAACCAAATGGAGCTTCACCCCCACTTTCAGCAACCTGAATTATTTCATTATATGAACGAAAAAGGGATTCAGCCAGTGGGTTACTCACCTATTGGGTCCCCAAAAAGACCAGAACGCGACCGGACAGAAAACGATACTGTGGATATTGAAGACCCGGTTATTGTGCGTATTGCCCAGCGATTAAAGATACATCCTGCCGAAGTGTGCATCAAATGGGGTGTTCAGAGAGGCCAGGTGGTTATTCCATTTTCAGTTACACCGGCTAAAATCACAGGCAACCTTTATGCAGTGGCAGGAGAACCATTATTAAATGAAGAAATGATGCAAATTGCAGCTATTGATAAAAATTGCCGCTTAATAAAAGGGCAGGTTTTTTTGTGGAATGGGGCAAAAAGCTGGGAAGACTTGTGGGACCTTGATGGAAAAATTGCAGGTTAACAATACTTTATATAAATACAATTGTTTGATTTTATGGAAACTAAAATGAAAGCAGCCTATCTTCCGGGAAACAGTACAGTAGAATTCAGGGAAGTTGATATTCCGCAACCAGGGCCGGGCGAAGTACTCATACGAATGAAAGCCTCTACGATTTGTGGAAGCGACATCAGGGCCATTTACCGGGAACACCTGGGAAAAGGTCCCGAAGCCTATCAGAATAAAATTGCCGGTCATGAACCTTCGGGCCAGATTGTGAAGTGTGGTTCCAATACCAAGCGCTTTAAGGAAGGCGACCGGGTGGTTATCTACCATATTTCTGGCTGTGGTGTATGCAACGATTGCCGCAGAGGATATATGATTTCGTGCACCAGTCCATCGCGGAAGGCCTATGGTTGGCAGCGCGACGGCGGAATGGCACCCTACATTGTTGCCGAAGAGAAAGATTGCGTGCTGCTGCCCGATGAACTTACCTATACCGACGGAGCACAAATTGCATGTGGATTTGGGACTGTGTATGAAGGTTTGGAAAGAATCGGAATTTCAGGAAACGATGCGGTGCTTGTTGTAGGGCTGGGCCCTGTCGGTCTGGCTGCCCTTATGCTGGCCAAGGCAATGGGGGCACAAAATCTTGTGGGTGTGGATACTGTAAAACAACGATGCGATCTGGCCCTGAGTCTGGGCATAGCCAATCAGACATTCGTTTTCGGGGATGATGCCCTAAAGCAGGTTGTGGCAACAACATACCAGAATCAGGGTTACGAAAAAACCGTAGATTGCTCAGGTAATACCCATGGGCGCCAGCTTTGTATCCGCGCTACCCGCAAATGGGGAAAAATGGTGATGCTTGGAGAAGGCGGTACCGTTGAATTCAATCCCAGCCCCGACATTATTCATGACCAAATAACCATATATGGTTCGTGGGTAACAAATATCTGGCGGATGGAAGAACTGGTTGAAAGGTTGGTTCGATGGGGCATTCATCCCGAAGACCTGGTAACACACCGTTTTACCCTCGATATGGCTGATAAAGCCTACGAGCTTATGAATGAAGGCAAATGCGGCAAAGTGGCAGTTGTATTTGATGAAGAGATTAGATAACGAAAGTGAAAAATTATTCATTTCGACTCAAAAGCTTTTGATTGAACCATAATACAGATTACAAACCAAGTCATTTTTTAAAAAAACAAACACATAATGAAAACTAAAAAAGCATTTTACTTATTGGCATTGCTGGCGATGGTAATGGTTTATCCATTGATTTCGCGGGCACAGATAAAGGAAGATTTTAAACCTTCCGCCATCAATCAACCTGGCAGGGAGTTTCCTCAGGTTAATTCTGAACGTCGCGTAAGGGTTCAGATTTCAGCTCCTGATGCTAAGTATGTACAACTCGATATAGGTGCCGTGAAATATGACCTTACGAAAGATGAAAATGGTGTCTGGACGGGAGAGTCAGCCCCTCAGGACGAAGGATTTCATTACTACCAGCTAAATATCGATGGTGCATCGGTGCCCGATCCGGGGAGCCTTTACTTTTATGGTGCAAGCCGCTGGGGTAGTGGTGTTGAAGTACCTGCTAACGATCAGGATTTCTATGCGCTGAAAAATGTTCCCCACGGCCAGGTTAGGGAACATATCTATTTTTCGGCAACCAACAATACAATGCGTCGTTGTTTTGTATATACCCCCCCCTGCTATAACAAGGAAGCCCGAAAACGTTATCCGGTCCTTTATCTGCAGCATGGCGGGGGTGAAAACGAAACCGGATGGTCGGTGCAGGGCAGGGCCAATCTGATTATGGATAATCTGATTGCTGAAGGCAAAGCCAAACCATTTATAATTGTAATGGATAATGGCGCCTGGGCCACAGGAGGCACCCGCCGCAGAGAAGGTGAGCCCTGGCCCCCCCGCGGATGGGCTGATGGGTTTAAAAACACCTTGCTCAACGATATTATTCCAATGATAGATGCCAACTACCGCACCCTGGCCAACAAGGAAAACAGAGCCATGGCCGGATTGTCGATGGGTGGAATGCAGACCCGCGCAATAACCCTGGCCAATCCCAATGTTTTCTCTCAGGTAGGGGTATTCAGCGGTGGCAGCATAAGTGTTGATGAGGTGAATAATGCACCCGACTTCAAAAAGAATGTGAAACTTTTGTTTATTGGTTACGGTAGTCGCGAAATTGAGAGCGGAAGGTACAATATGGGTGGTAGTCCACAGGAAAACACCGAAAAACTGAAACAACTGGGAATGAATACACATTTCTATGTATCGCCCGAAACAGCCCACGAATGGCAGACCTGGAGACGTTGCTTTTTCCAGTATGCGCAATTGTTGTTTAAATAGTCAGGGTCGCCTCACATTATGCAGTTATGAAACTCAAATTAAGCGTTTCGATAATTTTGGCGGTTACTTTCCTAATTATACCCTGGGTTTTAAAGGGGCAACAGGCCAATGTAAACCTTGATTACAACCCCCATAAAGACACTGAAGGGCTAAACCCCTTCAGTGCTCCCTTGAACTCTCCACAGGTGCATGATGATCGCACTGTTACTTTTCGCCTGAGGGCCCCCAATGCTCAGCGTGTGGTATTGCCTTCAGGGGCTATTCATACCGCCCTGGATCTGGGGCGCGAACCCATCCCCTTTGTTAAGGGAGAAGATGGTATCTGGACACTGACCATCGGCCCCATGATACCCGATATGTATGCCTATCATTTTGTTGTTGATGGGGTGCAGATTTGCGATCCCAGTAATACCTATGCTGCTTTTACCGCAATGCCCCCATATAGCCAGTTGGTTGTGCATGGTGATGTACCTGCTTACTACGATGCTAAAAACATTCCGCATGGCAATATAACCCGGCATGTGTATCACTCCCAGGTAACCAATGGTGAACGCGAGATATATGTCTACACCCCACCGGGATACAATCCAACCCAAAAATATCCGGTGCTTTATCTGATGGGTGGTAGCGGTGAACTTCCCTCGAACTGGGTTTATGATGGAAGGGTAAATTTTATCATGGACAACCTGATTTATGAAAACAAGGTAAAACCCATGATCATAGCCATCCCCAACAATCAGGTCATTCATCGAAACCATCCAAAACACACCGAGCTTACTTTTGACATTTTAGAAAAAGAGTATCGCAATCATATTATCCCATTGATTGATAGAAGTTACAGTACTATTCAATCGCCAAAGGGGAGGGCCATCTCAGGCTTATCGATGGGTGGGCGCCATAGCATGATCATCGGTTTCCGTTCGCTCGATTTGTTTGCCAATTTTGGCATCCTGAGCGCCGGTGATGCGAATGCAGAAACTATTCTTAAAGATTTTTTGAACGACCCGCAGGTACATACAAAAGTTGATTATCTGTTTGTGGGCCAGGGGACAAAAGAAGCCAATGGTTTCTTTAATCAGAGGGTTCAGGGTTTAGTGGAAGCATTGAAGAAGCACAATATCAGGCACGAATATTATGAAGGCGGACATGGCGGGCATGACTGGGGAACCTGGCGGCACCTGTTGTATTATCGTTTCCTTCCCAATCTTTGGCGAAAGTAAAATTCCATATGCAAACAGCATTATGAAACGAGCCATATTCTTATTTGCCGTATTTTTTGTAGCAGTGAGTATGTTATGTGCATCTTCATTGCTCAAAGGCTTGTTTCACGGTGCTATTTCGCAAACCAGCAGCTCTTTTGACCCAACCCGAACCACCACATGCGCTGGCGAGCAAATAAAACCTTTGCAGCAGTCACAATGGGAAAGAGTTGAAATTATGACCCTGGGTTGGGTTTCTTCAATAGCCAAACTGCGCAATATTGAAGCCGAAAAACCGCCCCAGGGGATTGTGTCTGTGAGGAGCATGGCCTATTTAAGATGGCTATTTGCTGGCGAAGGAATTCATGAATGGCCTTCATTCTGCAATCAGAATCCTTTGGCGATGTACCTGAAACCAACGGCCTGCTCAAAACCGGTTCCCGATGAAACTTCACGTAAATTACCCAATAACTGTTATCAATGGGATAAAACTAATGGGGAAAAAGCTCGGGATTTACGATTAACATTCAAAGATGGGCGGGAATTGCCAATTGGTTACTGTTCAACTCAGAGGCAATATTTGCTCTGACAACACCATCAAAAAAAAAGAAAATTGAAAATTACCAACCAAAATAATCAGTTCAAAAAATTAAGAAACAAACAAAAAGGAATTATTATGAAGAAAATTATTGCATTACTTACAGTTTTGTTGTTTACCAGCCTGGTTTTTCACAACCTACTATCAGCTCAAAACAATATTACAACTGCGAAATTAGGGCCCCGAGTAGTTGAAGATGGTGGCACAGGTGCTTTTAAAGCAATAATGTATACCGACAAATCCCTGGAAACCCATACAATATTCCGCCCTGCCGATCTGAGTGTTTTTGGCGGGAATAAAAAATTGCCCATCATTACCTGGGGAAACGGAGCCTGCGCCAACTCTCCATGGGAGCATGTCAACTTTTTATCGGAGGTAGCCTCGCATGGGTTTCTGGTAATTGCTATTGGCCCAATGCCCGAAGAAGGGCAGCGAGGAGGCGGAAGATCAACATCATCGCAATTGCTCGATGGTGTTGAATGGGCTATTGCTCAAAACAACGACAGGTCTGGCGTTTTTTATGGAAAAATTGATGTTACAAAAATCGCTGTCAGCGGCATGTCATGTGGTGGATTACAAGCCCTCGAAATGGCAACCGACCGGCGTGTAACCACGGCGGTGATATGCAATAGCGGTATCATTGGCCAGGGTGGCGGCATGCCCGGTATGCCTCAATTGACAAAGGAACAGTTAGCAAAACTTCATTCCCCGGTACTCTATCTGCTTGGTGGCGAATCGGATATTGCCTACAGAAACGGCATGGACGATTTCAACAGGATTAATCATGTTCCGGTGTTTGTAGGAAACATGGATGTAGGACATGGTGGCACTTACCGGCAACCCCATGGCGGTGAGTATGCTGTAGTGGCTACTGAATGGTACAAATGGCAATTGAAAGGCGATACAGAAGCCGGAAAGCTCTTCACCGGAAACCCATGCCTGCTCTCCAAATCCACTGAATGGACTGTTGACAAAAAAAATATACCCTAAAAACTAACTACAATATTCCCAGATGAAAAAACAATATTACCTCATAACCTTTTGCCTTTTAGCAGCTGGCAGCGCCTTTGCTTTTATGGCAGCTCCCAATCAAAAGCCCATTTATCTGAATACCTCATACTCATTTGAAGAGCGGGCAGCTGACCTGGTATCGCGTTTAACCCTGGAAGAAAAGCAAAGCCTACTGGGAAATACAATGGCACCGGTTCCCCGCCTGGGAATCAATAAATATGACGTATGGGGAGAAGCTTTGCATGGCGTAATGGGCAGAAATAACAACAGCGGGATGACCGCCACATCATTCCCCAACAGCAATGCCATTGGCTGCACCTGGGATCCCGACCTGATTCGAAGAGAAGCAACCGTAATAGCAGCTGAAGCCCGCGGATTTAACCATGATCTAATCTTTACTTTGACCTATTGGTCACCGGTAATCGAGCCGGCGCGCGATCCACGATGGGGACGCACTGCCGAAGCATTTGCTGAAGACCCCTTTCTGGTTTCACAAATTGGCAGCGGTTTTATCAGAGGCATGATGGGCGATGACCACAGGTATCTGAAAACCATCCCCTGCGGAAAACACTTTATTGCCAACAATACAGAATACAACAGGCACACCGGCAGTTCGGACATGGACAACCGCGATATGCGTGAATTCTATCTTCGCCCCTACAAATTTTTGATTGAAGAAGATAATCTCCCTTCCATCATGACGGCATACAATGCTGTAAATGGAGTTCCTGTTTCGGCAAGCAAATTCCTGGTTGATACCATTGCCCGCCGGACTTATGGAATGAAGGGTTATGTGACCGGCGACTGCGGAGCCATTACAGATATCATTCGCGGACATTTTTATGCAAAAGACGGCCCTGAAGCCACAGCCATGGGCTTATTGGCCGGAGTTGATTCAGATTGCGGCGGTGAATATCAAAGCCATACGATTACTGCCCTGCAACGCGGTTTAATTACAGAAGCCGATATCGACAGGGCATTGATCAATATGTTTACCATCCGTATGCGACTGGGAGAATTTGATCCTGCCCCCATGGTTTCCTTTTCAGGTATCAAACCCAATATCATCAACGACCCATCGCACAATGCACTGGCTCTCGAAATTGCCACCAAAACACCAGTTCTTCTCAAAAATAATGAAGTTCTTACTACCGGTAACAGAGCATTACCGCTGCAACCCGGCAGAATAAGAAAGATTGCGGTTTTGGGCCCGCAAGCCGGTAAAATTGAACTGGGCGATTATTCAGGCCCGGTAGAACAGCATTATGTCAGTACCCCCCTGCAGGGCATCATCGATTATGTTCAGCGCAATAATCTGGGCATTGAAGTGGTTTACGGTGGTGGTGGAAATACTGCCCGAAGGAACGATTTCTACTCATTTATGGCCTTTTCGACCCTGAGCAATAAGGGCGAAATTACCGTATACGATGCATCAAAATTTGACGAACTGGCAAGTGGTGTATTTGTTGCCGAAAGATTTGGCTCAAATGCCTTGCGGGGGATAAAAGATGGAGATTGGGTTGCCTTTCACAACATAGATATTACCCAGCTTGATTCTATCCGCTTCAATTTTAATGTAGCAATTGGCGGAGGCTCAGTTGAAGTAAGAGCAGGTTCTGTAACGGGTAATATAATTACATCTCAAAAACTTGAAAGCTCAGGGGCAGGCGGGTTTTTTGGCAACAGAGTTACAGTTTCGGCCAAAGTAAATACCCTTGGTATTGCAGGTCCCCAAAATTTATATTTTGTTTTCCGCGAACCACAACCTGAATCAGCCGATCAGGCAACTCTCGACCTGGCTGCTTCTGCCGATGTAGCCATAATATTCGTAGGAACCGACCAAAGCACAGGTCGCGAAGAATCAGACAGATTTTCACTTGCCCTGCCCGGAAACCAGATGAACCTCATACAATCGGTTGCAGCCGTTAATCCCAATACCATTGTGGTAATGCAAACCATGGGTATGGTGGAGGTAGAACCAATTAAGCACAACCCAAATATTCCTGCAATGATTTATGTAGGTTACAACGGTCAGGCCCAAGGCGCAGCCCTGGCCAGGGTACTGTTTGGTGAAGTAAATCCCGGCGGCAAAACCAGTGTTACATGGTACAAATCGGTAAATGATTTGCCCGATTTTAATGATTATACTTTGCGCGGTGGAAGTGATAAAAATGGCCGTACTTATTGGTATTTCGATAAGGATGTATCTTATGAATTTGGCTACGGACTTTCATACACCACATTCCAATACAGCAATTTCCGGATCAACAGAAATAGAATTTCGCCCAACGACAAGGTTACTGTAAGTGTGGACATAAAAAATTCCGGCACCATGGATGGAGATGAAATTGTTCAGATTTATGTTACCACACCCGACAGTCCTGCCTCCTTGCAAAGGCCAATCAAAAGACTGAAAGGGTTTAAAAGGGTTACCATTCCTGCCGGCCAGATCAAAACAGTATCCATTGATATCAATTGTGCCGACCTTTGGTTCTGGGACCAACAAAACAATAAAATAACCATCGATCAGGGAAGGTACATTTTTGAATTCGGGGCATCATCGCGCGATATTAGGGGAACGGTGGAAGCTGTTATGAGCGGTCAGTTCAACGCAGCATTGAAAACGGTAGTAGCACAATCAGGGAAAATTGTGCTCCAACCCGGCGATGATACATCAATAAGCATGACCGCTGCCCTTTCGGATGACAGTTTTATAGATATAAGAAATGCCACAGTTGAGTTTAAAAGCAATAATCCTTCGGTAATCAGGGTAGATAATTCAGGCAATATCAGGGCACTCAAACCAGGTGTGGCTACTGTATTCGCTTATGTAACATATAATGGGAAAACGTTATCAGACAGTTTCCCCTTGAAGGTAATGCCCGATCTTAAACCCCTTGCCATTAAAATAAACAGGAGAACAATAAAAGGGTTTAGTTCTGAAATCAAGGCGTATAGTTACCTCCTGAATAAGAACGCCAGAATTCCCCAAATCACAGCCACAGCTGCCCATAGAGATACAAAAGTGGAAATACGGCAGGCAAAAGGCATCCCGGGCACTGCTATCATCAGTTTTGTTGATTACAATACCTTCGAAAAAAACACCTATTATATCAATTTAGATGCAGCCTCTGTAAGCGATGAATTCAATAATGGCCAGCCAGGAAATCAATGGCAGTGGGTAAGAGAAAACAACGCAAATTACAGCTTTACAAAAGTGCCTGGCGCACTGACCATTACCACCCAACCAGGCGATGTTTCGGAAGGTAGCAACAATGCTCGAAATATGTTGTTGCAAAGCGCCAACAACGACTGGACCATTGAAACCAGACTGGTTGGTTCACGGGCGCCTTCACAACCCGAAAATGCCGGTCTCGTTGCTTATCAGGACGATGATAATTTCGTCAAACTCATGTTCAGGGCGGTAATCAAAACATCAAGGCAAAGGGGAGTTCAACCCGGCACCATCGACCTTCTTCTCGAAGAAAATGGAATAGCCCGGTCTGTGGGTTCCTTTAATCTCAGGGAAGAAATAACCGGAGATAAATACCTGATATTAAGGCTATCCAAACAGGGGAGCAACTATAAAGCCTATTACTCTTTAGATGGTCAGAACTTTGTTAAGCTCGGAGAATCGGATATATTGTTACAGGACATAAAAGCAGGAATTATTGCCTGCGATGGCATCATCACCCAGAGCATGACCAGTACTTTCTGGTTCGATTCTGATACCACCAAGCCCGACACTCCCTTTGATGTTTCATTCGATTATTTCAAAGTACAAAACAGCGGAATAAGGTAGAGAGAAGGAATATTCATACATGACAAATAATCATATATTCAATTTCAATTACTTATGAAGTAAAGTGCGAAAATCAAAAATGTTCGATTTTCTTCATTACCTAATTTAAAATTCAAATTGTATGTTTTATCAATTAAGATTAATAACGTTGGCAGGTTTTCTTTTTCTTGGGAAAGGGGTTTTTTCGCAAGACTCCAATTTTCACATTTATCTGTGTTTTGGCCAGTCAAACATGGCTGGTTCGGCACCCGTCGAGAAGCAGGATTCAATAGTTGACGCCCGTTTCAGGATGTTGAGTACCGTTGACTGTGCTGACAAAGGCCGCAAAAAAGGAGAATGGTACACGGCAACACCTCCGCTGAGCAGTTGCCATGCCGGGCTCTCCCCTTCCGATTATTTTGGAAGAACTTTGGTTGAGAACCTTCCCCGTGAATTCAAGGTTGGGGTAATAAATGTATCGGTTCCGGGATGCAGGATTGAATTGTTCGATAAAGAAAACTATGCAACGTATGTTGGAACAGCGCCTGACTGGATGCTCAACTGGATTAACAATTACGGCGGAAACCCTTATGCCAGATTGGTTGAAATGGCAAAAATTGCCCAAAAAAGTGGTGTAATAAAAGGCATTCTTCTACACCAGGGCGAATCGAATGCCAATGATACACTATGGACAAAAAAGGTAAAGGCTGTTTATGATAATCTGTTGTCTGACCTGAATTTAAACCCACAGCAGGTTCCACTTCTTGCTGGTGAACTGGTGAGTGCTGAATACGAAGGGAAATGCGCCCCCTTTAACCGCTTCATTGCTCAATTGCCGGCCCTTATTCCCAACGCCCATGTAATCTCATCTGCCGGTTGCCCCGGACAACCCGATGGTCTGCATTTTACATCTGAAGGCTACAGGTTGCTGGGAAAAAGGTATGGAGAAAAAATGCTGAGTCTTATTAAATAATTCATTCAAACAAATTTTTATTGTTCTATCATGAAGAGTCCGTTATTAATTGCCCTAAGTGTATGTTGCCTATGGTTTTCATCCGGTCTGTTTTCGCAGCAGGTAGCTTCAGTTGCCAGTCCCGATGGATTGCTTAAGCTTACTGTAATAATTGAAAACGAAAAACCCATGTATGCAGTTTCTTATAATGGGAACCCTGTTCTTGAAAACTCCCCGCTGGGCTTAACCACAAACACAGGCAACTTTGCCATCAATATGAGTTTTGTTGAATCGGAAACAGGTGAAGTATCCAAAGAGTATGTTCAGGACAGGATTAAACAATCCTTTATTACCTATAAGGCAAATACACTCCGATGCATATTTGCCAATGCCGACGGGAAAAAAATAGCTGTTTTTTTCCAGGTGAGCAACAACAATATAGCATTCCGCTACGAACTGCCAATGTGGGGCGAAACAAGAGCCTGTGTGGTTGAGAAGGAGGCTACCGGATACAGATTCCCATCCATCACAAAAAGTTATCTTTCGCACATGATGCGTCCAATGGAGGCCTTTGCACGCACCTCGCCCAGTTATGAAGCCGGATATGAGACGGAACGTCCCATAAGCCAGAACAATTCTGATGAAGGTTACGTATTTCCAGGCCTTTTTCAGGTAGGCGATCGTGGATGGGTGTTACTGTCCGAAACAGGTGTGAGAAGCCTCTACTGTGCCTCGCATTTGAGTAAATATACCAACGGTGTATTTACTCTCAATTATCCCAACCCCTCGCAAAACAACGGTTTCGGAAGCTCAGGTGCACAGTTGGGGCTCCCCGGTGTTACACCCTGGCGCACTATTACTTTTGGTGAAACCCTCAAACCCATCGTAGAAACAACTATTATGTGGGATGTGGTTGAACCGCTCTACAGACCATCCATCAATTACCAATTCGGCCGTAGTACCTGGAGCTGGATCATCTGGCAAGATGCAAGTATGAACTACACCGACCAGGTTACTTACATTGATTTGGCGGCAAATTTAGGGTTTGAATTTATCCTGATTGATGCATGGTGGGATCAGAACATTGGCTACGAACGAATGGAAGAACTGGTAAGATATGCCCGCTCTAAAGGTGTTGGCGTGTTTTTGTGGTACAATACCAACGGTTCGTTCAATGATGCTTTCCAGACTCCAATGAATAAAATGAACACTTCCATTGCCCGGAAAAAAGAGATGAAATGGCTGCAGGAAATTGGGGTAAAAGGGATAAAAGCCGATTTTTTGGGTGGCGATAAGCAGGAAACCATGCGTTTGTATGAGGATATCCTTTCAGATGCCAACGAATACGGGCTAATGGTCAACTTTCACGGCGCTACCCTTCCGAGGGGCTGGGAAAGAATGTACCCCAATTTTGCAGGAAGTGAAGCTGTGTTGGCTTCTGAGATGCTGGTGTTTTCGCAAGGTGTTCGCGATAATGAGGCTTTCTATGCCACATTGCATCCCTTTATTCGCAATACTGTTGCAAGCATGGAATTTGGTGGGGTTGTGCTCAATAAGTTCTTTAATAAAGGCAATACCAGGGGCCAAAAACGCCTTACTACCGATGTGTTTCAACTGGCTACCGGTATTTTATTTCAGAACCCCATACAGTTTTTTGCCCTTACCCCCAATAACCTTACCGAGGCACCCGGTTTTGCCATCGATTTTATGCGCAATATTCCAACCCTGTGGGATGAAACACGCTATATTTCAGGCACTCCTGGCAAGTATGCCGTTATTGCCCGCCGAACCGGTTTGGATTGGTACGTGGCAGGTGTAAATGCTGAAAAAACTGCCCAAACGTTAACTATTGATGTACCCATGCTGGCCGGACAGCGCGTGAAAATGTACAACGACAGAAGGGATGGAACTCCTTTTATGGAAGCCGTAAATGTGCCTGCCAACGGGCGTTTCATGGTTATCGTTCAGCCCGGCGGAGGTTTTGTATTGACTAAATAGTGATTGCAATATTATATTCATCAGAGTATGGGCAGCCATTATTATGGTCTATTCCTGCAACGGGATAATGGTTTATGAACCGGCTGTTGATAATCAGACTATGGACATGGCCTCAGGATTCAACTTAAAATGGCAAATTTTTAAAAAATCTAAACCCTTCATACATGAATAAGAAAACACTTTTAACCACTTTGGCAGTGAGCTTAATCTCTCTAAGCACCAAATCGCAAAACCCCTTTGTGCAAACCATGTTTACAGCCGATCCGGCTCCTATGGTATATTCCGATACCTTGTGGGTTTATACCACCCACGATGAGCAGACCACATCCAACTTTTTTACTATGCACAACTGGCAGTTGTTTTCCACCACCGATATGGTAAACTGGACTGCCTATGGTGTAGTTGCATCATTAAAGAATTTTGAATGGTTCGCACAAACCAACGGCGCCTGGGCACCTCAATGCATTGAACGCAATGGCAAGTTTTATCTGTATTGCCCTATGCATGGTGGTGGTATTGGGGTATTGGTTGCCGACAGGCCCTATGGCCCTTTCAAAGACCCTTTGGGTCACAGATTAGTTGAAAGCAATCGGGTGTGGGATGATATTGACCCCACTGTTTTTATTGATGACGATGGCCAGGCATACTTGTATTGGGGCAACCCCAATTTGTATTATGCCAAACTGAATGAAGACATGATTTCTGTAGACCGCACCATTGGCAATAATGGCGTGGTGCCCGCGCAAATGACCCCTGAAGCTTTTGGAACCAGAGTGCAACCCAAGGAAAGATACACCACCAATTACGAAGAAGGCCCCTGGTTATACAAGCGTGGCAATAAATACTACATGGTTTTTGCCGCAGTTGAAGTACCCGAATACATAGCATACTCAACAGCTCCAGCGCCCACCGGCCCCTGGACTTATCAGGGTATAATCATGGGCAGACATCCGGGACTGGCTTTTACCAATCACCCCGGCATAGTGGACTATAAAGGAAATTCATACTTCTTTTATCACGACGAGAAACTACCCGGTGGTGGTGGATTCAACCGGTCAGTTTCTGTAGAACAATTTCAATACAACCCCGATGGAACTTTCCCAACAATAATTCCTACCAACGAGGGTATCCTTAAAAGTGTCGCAAACCTTAATCCTTTCCAGAGGGTAGAAGCCGAAACCATTGCCTGGTCAGAAGGGCTCTCAATAGCCTCCGATAAAGATATAGGAGTTTATCTAACAAATATATCCAGTGGCAATTACATAAAAGTTCGCAGTGTTGATTTTGGCAGGGGCGCCAGAAGGTTTAAGGCTTCTGTTGCATCGGCCACCAAAGGCGGAAGTATTGAAATCCGCCTGGGCAGTACAAATGGACCCCTGTTGGGCCGATTTAAAACTGGCAGTACCGGTGGATGGCAAAACTGGATTATAAAATCGGCAAGGGTTAAAAGAGCAGAAGGCGTACATGATCTTTATCTGGTCTTTAAGGGCAAAGATGGCCAACTCTTAAATTTTGACTGGTGGATGTTTGAAAATTAAAGTCAGGAAACGCTGAAGTTTAGATTCAATACAAACTATATATATACATTTAAAAAAAGATATCTTTTAATGAAAATTCGGGGTTAGATAAACCTTCGTTTTACCAAAAAACAGGTTAACGCCAATCTCTGCCATCCAGTTTTCTAATAAACTGCATCAGCAAATAATAAAAAAAACGAGTAATTATAGGTGAGCAATGGTATCAAAAATAGCAGCTCAATGAAATTTATTATATAAATGCTTTAAGGCTGCTTTTTGGCCTATACTCTTTAACCATTATTCTTTATGAAAACAAACCAATCCAATTTAATTTATTGCAGGACTCTGGCAATTATTTTAATTATCGTCTGTGCTCCCATCATTTCTCAATCTCAACACCTTACCTGGTACAACAATGCCCAGCAGCGTATTGACATTCTGCGCAAAGGGACATTCGGGATTAAAATTGTTGACAAAGAAGGAAATCCTTACACAGGAAAAGTTTCCGTGCGTATGGAGAAGCACGAATTCCCGTTTGGGATAGCTTTCGACCTGCAACAGGCCGAAACCACCATGGGCAACACTTACAGCACCAACCAGGCAGTACAGGCCCCAGTTGATGCCGAGATATACCGTACCGAACGTTGGGCCACATTCCTGGCCTATGCCATTCCGGTGGTAAATGGCAGGGAATATAAAATTACCCTGAAATTTGCCGAAATTTTTCACAACAGGAGCAATGCCCGAATTTTTGATGTGAAAGTTAATGACGAATTATTTCTCGAAAAATTTGATACCTATGCCGTAGCTGGCGGCAGAAACATAGCTGTTGATACCACCCTTACTATTATTGCACCCAGTAACGTGCTCAGAATTGAACTACGTTCATCAGTAGATAATGTTGCCATTAAAGGAATTGTTGTTGATGAACTTAACCATGAAAACATCCTTCGCATAAATTGCGGGGGTACCGGATTAACCACCGCTGACGGAAACCTGTATGTGCCCGAAATTGGATATTTCGACTCCGATGTAATTACAGTTGCTACCAATGATGACTGGAGGAAGGCCACTATGCTGAAATACTTCAATGCCGGGGTTAATGAAAATTCATTTAAATGGAGCAGTATTCAACCAAATTATTCCACATTAAACTATACAACATTTGAAAATGCCGTACGATGGACCCAAAAAGTAGGCTGGAGCCTTAGAGCTCACACCTTGTTGTGGGGGGGCAACGATAACCATTCCATGCCCAATTGGGTAAGAAGCTTGCCTACTCCCAAGGCCATCACCGATACCTGCAAAATGAGGGTTATTCGCGATGTTTCCAGGTACAGGGGCATCATAAAAGATTATGATGTAATAAATGAGCCTTTAACCGGCCATGCCGACTGGCTCAGGAAAACCGTGGGTGACTCTATTATTTGGAACAGTTTCAAGTGGGCCCGCTCTGCCGACCCCGAAGCTGAACTATATATAAACGATTATAATGTTGAATTGAACTGGGGTCAGTCGAGAGAATACCGCGACCTTGTAAAAAAAATGCTGGAAAACGGAGCACCGGTAACAGGTATTGGTGTGCAGGCACACTTCTGGGATTGCTGCAGGCCTAATATTAATGAAGTGGTTAACAACATGAATATTTTAGCCGAAACAGGCTTACCCATTAAACTAACTGAATATGATTATGGTGGTAACCTCACCCAGGCACAGCAGGCTGCGGACTATATTATGGTTCTCACCATTGCATTCTCACACCCCTCTATTGTAGGTTTCTACCACTGGTCGTTGAGGGATGGATGGGCATGGCGCGAAGGGTCAGGCTTTTTCGATTCTGCCGGCAAGCCAAAACTTGCCGCCGATACTTTGTTGTATTTTACAAAAACCAAATGGGCAACTAATTTCGACGCTGAAATAAACAATGCTGATCCACTGAATTTTAGTGCTTACCATGGCACCTATATTATCGAAGCTGAGTTTGATGGGGTAGTTAAGGAGTTTACAGTTCCTTTGTTAAAAGCTAATGTCGGTTCAATTTTCGAACTACACGAAACCAGTGCCCGCATAAAAGGGCCACAACTGGTTAAAGCAGAACTCTTTGAGTTGGGCAAAATTGGTCTCACATTCGATAAACCCATAAAAGCCAATTCTATTCGCCGGGGCGATTTCAAGTTTTTCTCCACGGGAGGCATTGGCATTGATGCTGCAACCATTGACCCGGCCGATGAAACCAGGGCAATTGTTAAGTTAAGCCGAAATGTTACACCCGGTCAATTTTTACAGGTATCCTATTTTCCCGGCTCATTAGTAGCTTACGATGGTGGTGTTGCAAAGGCATTCGGACCGGTGGCTCTGGCAAATCCTGCACCTACTGCTGTTGATGGAGTTACCATTGCTAACAGTGGTTCGGTTAGGGTGTATCCAAATCCGGCTGCCGGCAATGTCAATATCGAGTTCAGCAGCGCTAATTACAACATTCATATATACAACAGCAACGGATTGGTGGTATTTTCCAGCCATTCTGAACGAGAATCTGTGAGCATTGATACCAGCACCCTTAGCAGGGGGCTATACATTGTCCGCATTACCGATGCACGCAATACTATTTATGTTGAGAAGTTGATTTTGCATTAACAAATAGATTTAAAATTAACCTTTCTTGCTTAAATCGAAACGATAAACAAGGCAGGCAGAGTGAATTAAATCTGTGTTTTAAGCGTTGTATTTTATCTGCAATAAAGTGTATTGTACTTTATATTTTTTAGTTAATTATAATAATTTCAAGTATATTCGAAGTCGTTATTATTAGCCCCAAAACCATATACAGATGAAAAAGCCCATTCCTGCTATACCGATACTAATGCTGGTTGTTTTTACCTGTTGTACAAGTCCGAAAACCATCGTTAATCCATATTACGAGTTCAGGAACACCGGAATTTACAGTATCAGGCAAATTAAACTTACCAATTCGGCTACCTACCTTACCATTCATTCCGATTTTATTCCGGGTTGGTGGGTTATGTTTACCGATGATATTTCAATACGCGACATAAATACCGGCAATAAGTATAAAGTAGTGGATATAAAAGGTGCAGAATTTAATAAGCATTTATGGATGCCCAAATCGGGCGACAGTTCTGTGGTATTGGTTTTCCCGCCAATACCTGCATCTGTAGCCCAAATCGACTATCATGGCTACATTTTTGGGGTATCACTTGATGAAAACAAGGCTGGTACCAGGGCAAAAGTTTCAATTCTACCCGAAATCGAAAAATGGATCACCGATGAACTGGCAAAGTCGACCACCGAACCTTTGAGAAGCTTTCAATCGGATGATTTTTTTAATGAAACCCCCGCGCGTTTAATAGGTTGCATCAAAGGCTACGATCCAAGGTCGGGATTTTCAACAGGTATCATATATGCCAAAAATTCTTTAACCCGGGAAGATTTCCCCATCGTATTGCAGATTCAGGATGATGGGCGTTTTGATGTGGAAATTCCCATGGTGATGCCACAGAATAATATGATTCACATAAACAGTCAATGGGATTTCCAATTCTATCTGGAGCCCGGGCAAACATTGGCCATGATAATTGATGGGGAGGAGATGCTTATTGCTGATCGCAAACGCAATATTCGCTATAAATTTAACAACAATGAATACAGAGGTAAATTGGCCTCACTGAATTATGAACTCCGCAATGCTCCAGTCCAGGAATCCAATCATGAAGGGTTTATGGAAAAAGTGAATTCGATGGCCCCATTGGATTTCAAAAAAGAGAATGAACTTGCACTTGCGGCTGAACTCAAAGCCATTGAAAAATACTTTGAAGAAAGCAATGTATCAGAGAAGGCACAAACAATTATCCGCAATTCGGTGATTGTAAAAAATGCCACAAAGCTTTTTGACTTTGAGATGTATCGTGAATATAATTCCCGGGAAGGCATGACCAACGAGATTTTAAAGATACCTGTGCCCAATTCATACTACGATTTTTTGCTGCAAATGAATCTGAATGACAGGAGCCTGTTGGTTACCGGCGATTTCATGTTATTTATCAATCGGTTTGAATACTGCAGGGTTTTTAATTCAGCAAATTCTATCGCTATCCAGAGAGCTGATAAACCCATTATCCCTCAAAAACTTCTGCTTGAATATATGCTTGAAAAAGGTGTTGATCTCAGTGAAGCCGAAGTTGGTTTTCTGAAACTTGTGGACAATATGGATAAGACCCAGGAAGATATTGATATGCTAAAAAACATGGAAGCTTTCATTAAGCAATTCAATGAAAAGTATTTTGAATCAATTCAGGAATGGGGACAGAAATATATCATACCTCAGCGGGAAAGGGCATTTATGGCTTATGAAAATGAAATATGGAAAGCTAAAGACTCAATAATGCAATCAGATTTGGGTCTTGCTCCAAACCTGGTTTATGAGATTGCGAAAATCCGGTCATTAGCAACTTCTTTCCCCAATTACGGTTCCAAAGAAGCTGCACACAGGTTTTGGGATTTCTTAAGACAGGGGATAACAACTCCTTACCTGGCTCAGTCAGGAGAGCGGTTGTTGATGAAAGTTTATCCCGAGGTAAAACTAAAATCCACTCCTTTACCCGAAGGGATTGCCACCGATATTTTTATGAAAATAATTGAGCCCCACCTGGGTAAGATATTATTTGTAAATTTTTGGGCCACAACTTGCGGTCCCTGTGTTTCAGGGATCAGAAATTCAACACATTTGCGTGAGAAATATGCCGGTAACCCTGATTTCGATTTTGTATTCATTACCGACGTACGTAGTTCACCCGAAAACCATTACAACAATTTTGTAAAAGAACAGGCACTAACCAATAATTACCGAATTTCCAATGATGATTTCAATTATCTGAGACAATTATTTAAATTCGATGGGATACCTAGGTATGTGGTCATCGACCAAAATGGACATGTAATCAACGATAATTTCAATATGTACAATTTAGAGTCTGAATTAGCCAACCTTTTACCTCAATACCAACAAAATTGATCAGAATTCAAAATTTAGAAACAATGAAAAGTACTCTACTGATATTTTTAGCATTGATTCATATTGGTGCATTTGGCCAGCAATACTCGAAATGCTGGAAGGATATAAACTATGCCGACGATACCATGGCTTACCACAACATGGATATTTATTTGCCTGCGCAAGAAAAAGAAAGCTATCCGGTGGTAATTTCAATTTACGGAAGTGCATGGATGTCGAACAGTTCAAAAGGAGCTGATTTGCCGACCATTGGCAAAACATTACTCGATGCCGGTTTTGCAGTAGTAGTTCCCAACCATCGCTCAAGCAGAGATGCTTTGTTTCCGGCGCAAGTAAATGACATTAAAGCTGTAATCAGATACTTAAGGGCAAATGCAGGAAAATTCAAAATCGATACTTCTTTTATTGGCATTACCGGCAGTTCGTCGGGAGGCAATCTGGCAGCTATGGCTGGCACAACAAGGAGCACTAAAAAATTTACCCTTGGAAATCAAACCGTCGATCTGGAAGGGACTGTTGGTCGCTTTACATCATCCAGCAGTTCTGTGGATGCGGTAGTTGCATGGTTTCCACCCACCAATATGCTTGTAATGGATTCATGCGGTGGCACCGATTTTATTCACAACGATGCCAGATCGCCGGCCTCGTTGTATATCGGGGGTCCGATTCAGGAAAATAAGGAAAAAACCTTACTTGCAAGCCCCATGACCTATATAGATGTCAACACACCGCCATTCTTAATTTTCCATGGAAACAACGACAGGGTAGTGCCTTATTGCCAAAGCGTGATGTTACATGAAGCATTAAAAAATACCGGGGTGCAAAGTCAACTTCATATTATTGAGGGTGGTGGGCATGGACCGGGTGTGCAGGTAAAGGATTATCTTGAATTGATGGCCTCTTTTTTCTTGAAAAAAGCTGCGATTCAGAAAAAATAGCCACAACTAAACCCTTATGTTCAGGCGTATACAAATAATCAGGGGCTGTATGATTTCGGCCCCGTTCAACCCTCTCATTCATAGCAAAACATAATTCTCTTGATTGATTTAGCGAAAGAACCATCTTGCTTTTTAATAACGGATATAAAAACTGATTTTTCACAAACCTAAAATTACTGACAGATGCAACGATCCATTTTTACTTTGGCAATTATTCTTGTTTTCTCTCTAATGGGAATGACACAAATTAACATACCCGCTGCCCCTGATGGCTTTGATGTGGCTCGCGAGGGTATAAGAAAAGGGAAAATTGAAATTGTTTCCTACGAATCAAAAACCGTTGGTGTTAAACGCAATGCCCGCGTTTATACCCCTCCCGGGTTCACAAAACGGAAAAAGTATCCTGTTTTGTACCTGCTGCATGGTATTGGTGGCGACGAAAACGAGTGGTACAACGGTGGTGTGCCGCACATTATTTTCGACAACCTGATAGCCGCGGGCAAAATGGAACCTATGATTGTGGTTATGCCCAATGGCAGGGCCATGGCCAATGACCGGGCCGAAGGCAATATTTTTGACAGGGAAAAAGTTGAAGCTTTTGCAACTTTCGAAAAAGATTTGCTCAATGATCTGATTCCCTTTATTGAAAAGAAATATCCTGCAATAAAAAACCGCGAACAAAGGGCTATTGCCGGCCTGTCGATGGGTGGCGGACAGTCGCTGAACTTTGGACTTGGTAATCTTAATCAGTTTGCCTGGGTTGGAGGATTCTCATCGGCACCCAATACTAAAGCCCCCGAAGAATTGGTGCCAGATACACGCAAGGCGGCTGAGCAATTAAAGCTGCTTTACATTTCATGTGGTGATAAGGACAACCTCATCAATTTCTCCCGCCGCACAAGCCAATACCTTGTTAATAATAGAGTTCCCCATATTTATCGTGTTATTCCCGATGGACAACACGATTTTAAGGTGTGGAAAGATGACCTGTACCAGTATGTGCAAATGCTATTTAAACCTGTAAGTATCCCTGCCTGGGAGCTTCGCGCAACATCAGATAACGCACCCCTTATCAGGGCAACTGAAGATTTCAGACCCTCCTCAACCAATCAGCCTGGTCGTGAATTTCCAAAGGTTAATTCGCAGGGGCGGGTGCGGGTTGAGATTGCTGCACCCGATGCCAATTATGTGCAGCTCGATATAGGTGGAGTAAAATACGATTTAACCAAAGGTGAAAATGGCTTATGGACAGGCGAATCAGCCCCCCAGGATGTTGGATTCCATTATTACCAGTTGAATATTGATGGCGCTTCAGTGCCCGATCCGGGTAGTATGATGTTTTTTGGTGCATGCAGATGGGGAAGCGGTATTGATGTTCCTGCCCCGGATGATGATATTTTCGCACTAAAAAATGTACCTCATGGCCATGTGCACGAAGTCCTTTTCCCATCAGGCAGCACCAATACATCGCGCAAGGCATATATTTATACACCGCCCGGTTATCAGCAGGAAACATCGAAGAGGTACCCTGTACTGTACCTTCAGCACGGTTACTGTGAAAATGAAACATCCTGGCCAAACCAGGGACGTGCCAACCTGATAATGGACAACCTTATCGCCGAGGGCAAGGCAAAACCCTTCATAATTGTAATGACTTACGGCATGACCAATGAAATACAACGGGGCGGCTTACGCAATTTCGATATAAAGCCTTTCCAAACCGTATTGATTGACGAATTGATCCCTTATGTAGATGCAAACTTCAGAACCATTGCCAATCAGGAAAACCGGGCTATGGCAGGTCTTTCGATGGGTGCTTTTGAAACAAGGCTTATTACCCTTAACAGGCCCGATGTATTTTCATATTATGGGCTGTTTAGCGGGGGTGCATACAACCCGGAGGATCTTAAGGAACATAAAAAATTAAAGCTCGTGTTCCTTAGTTCCGGAAGCAAAGAGCGCCCTGAGGCCATCTTAACAGCAAAGACAAATTTAGCGGATGCCGGTATTAATGCTGTTTCATACGTATCGGAAGGAACAGCCCACGAATTTCACACCTGGCGCCGCAGCCTTCATCAAATGGCTCAGCTGCTATTTAAATAACCCAGAATTACCGGAAAAACGGGTCATGATGGCAGCGCCCTGACAATGGATGACACTTTAGTAAATTCTTCCAAATTGATGGTAATACTAATAATTATTAAACAATTGGCATTATGAAGCGAGTCATAATTTTATTTACTACATATATTATACTGTTATCAGGTGCCTGCACAAAATTGGAGCCCGGGCAGGTAAAAATTGATGGGGGTATCATTCAAGGGATTGTTGCCGATGATCTTACCATCTTTAAAGGTGTTCCATTTGCGGCACCCCCGGTGGGCAATTTACGCTGGAAGGCCCCCCAGCCGGTTGAAAAATGGCAGGGCATATTACAAACCACCGAATATGCGCCATCGCCCATGCAGGGGGGCAATCCACCGGCTGGTAAAAGCGAGGATTGCCTATACCTGAATATCTGGACCCCGGCAAAATCTCCAAAAGAAAAACTGCCTGTGCTGGTATGGATTTATGGGGGTGGATTTAGCTTCGGTTCAACCGCCGACCCCGTTCACAACGGGGAGCACCTTGCCCGCAAGGGAGTTGTTCTGGTGAGCATAGCTTATCGGATTGGCCAGCTTGGTTTTCTGGCGCACCCCGAATTGAGTGCTGAAAACCCCCAGGGTGTTTCGGGCAACTATGGATTATTCGACCAAATTGCCGGATTGCGATGGATTCAGAGCAACATTGCAGCTTTTGGCGGCGATCCCGACAGGGTGACCATTTTTGGTGAATCGGCAGGAGGTATTTCGGTAAGTATGTTATGTGCATCTCCATTGGCCCACGGCTTGTTTCACGGTGCTATTTCGCAAAGCGGTGGTTCTTTTGGCCCTACACGAACCACCACCTACCCTGGCGAGAACATGAAACCTCTACAGCAAGCACAACAGGAAGGCGTGGAATATTTGAACCGGATTGGGGTTGCATCCATAGCCGAATTGCGCAATGTTGAAGCCGATAAACTACCCCTGGGGATGGGTATGGGAGGTGCCTGGCCTATTGTAGATGGCTATGTGATTCCTGACGACCAGTATAAATTATACGAAGCAGGAAAATACAATGATGTGCCCGTTCTTATCGGTTACAACTCCGATGAAGGTTTGAGTTTCAGACCTGGTCGTACCCCTCAGGAGTACTTTGAAAATGTGCAACGCAGGTTTGGCCCCTTTGCCCAGGCTTTAATTGAAGCATATCCTGCGGGCAAAACCAATGTGCCCCGCAGTGCCCGAAATCTGATGCGCGATGCCGCATTTGGCTGGCACACATGGAGCTGGGCAAGGCTTCAGTCGCAAAGGGGCAAATCAAAAGTTTTTCTGTACTATTTCGATCAGCATCCACAAAGGGAAGAAGGGTCGCCACAGGCCGATCATGGAACACCACACGGGGTAGATGTTCCCTATGTTTTTATGCACATTGATACTTCCAACCCCCAAACCACTGAATCAGACTTGATAATTTCGGATATCATGGGAACCTACTGGACCAATTTTGCCAAATTTGGTCACCCCAATGGCCCCGGAGTTACTGAATGGCCTCCATTCAGCAATCAGAATCCTATGGTGATGTACCTTGGACCTACAGCCTACCTGGGCCCGGTACCCGATGAAGCATCACTTAAAGTACTGGATAGCTATTTTGAATGGAGAAGAACTCCGGAAGGAAAAGCCTGGGCTCAATAATACAAACCAGAATAGTCAGCGATTTTCAAAACTAACTACAAAATGACATTGATATAGAAATTTTTAATTTACAAAAGCATTTATCAAATTAAAAGATATGAATAAACTCACCTTGATTGTTCGTTTATTGGTTCTAATTGGTTTTCTATTGATATCAGCAAATGTAAAGGCTCAAATTGAAGACCTGCAGGTCGGAACGCTAATCAGAAAAATGTTGGTGTATGCCCCTTCTGATATTGAACCTAATCGTCCGCTTCTTCTTTCGTTACATGGTATGAACCAGGATATTAATTACCAGCAAAACATGACCCGATGGGAAACCATTGCCAAAGCAAACAATTTTGTAGTTGTTTATCCAGGTGGAATTAACAATTCATGGAGTCTTTCAGGCACACGCGACATCGATTTCATACTTGCTATCATTGATGAAATGGTCAACCGCTATGAGATTGACCGCAACAGGGTGTATTTGTCGGGGTTTTCGATGGGTGGGATGATGACCTACTATGCTGCAACACGCATTGCTGATAAAATTGCAGCTTTCGCACCAGTGAGTGGTTATCTGATGTCGGGCCCCAATACCAGTAGCTCCCGGCCCGTTCCCATTATTCACACCCATGGAACCACCGACGATGTAGTAACATTTAATAATGTACAGAACCATATAAACGCCTGGGTTACAAGAAATAACTGCCCCTCTACTCCTGTCACAATCAATCCATATCCCTCGGGCATGACCAATACCAATACAATAAAAAGTACCTGGGGCCCAGGCACTGATTCGGTTGAAGTTGTTTTGTTGAGGCTCAATGGGGTGGGCCACTGGCATTCTACCAATCACAATGGCGTAAATACCAGCCAGGAAATCTGGGACTTTTGCAAAAGATTTTCTCTTGGCTTTGGGGTGCCAAAGTTTAGTTCGGCATTTATACATGATGATAATCCGAGCTATATTAATGTATTTTTCAGCCGTCCCATAAAGGAATCTGCAACCTATACCGGATTTTCAGTATATGCAGATAATCAACCCGTTGCAATTGACAATGTTGTTTATATTGGTGAAAACCAACTACAAATCAGGTTGGTAAACGAAATTGTGAAGGAAAATGAACTTCTGTTATCCTATAGCAACGGTAATGTTCTTTCTGTTTATGATAAAAAGCTGGTGGATTTTAGTAACAAAATAATCGACAACCTGCTATTGGGGGCTCCTCCGAGGATCATAGGCCTGTCGGTAACTACAGATGGTGAAAGTTTGTTGGTAAAACTTAACAAGAAGATGATGCTGCCAACAGACTATTCTGAATTATCTCTAAAAGCTATTTACAACGAAGAATTCGAAATCCCCTTACTGCAAAGTTCATTTTTGGAAGAAGATTTCACCACTCTCGTTTTTTCTCTCCAAGAACGTGTATATGCAGATTATCAACTTTTACTTTCTTATTCAGGAAACAGCATCGAATCTGTTGATAACGGTTTTCTGAAGGACTTTTCAGATATGCGTGTAACCAATAATTCAACGGGGTTGCCGGTTTCGGTTATTGATGGACAATTAGAAGCCAATGGCTACATCATAGCCCTGAAATTTTCAAAAGGGATAAGATTGGCTGACAATCAACTTACACAACTCGTTATTGAAGTGAACGATCAAAAGGTTTCTGTAAAGGAATTTTTTGTTCTGAAAAATATCATAAGATTCGCATTGACCAAAAACTTGCATTTTGGTGATAAAATTAAAGTTAGTTATAACCCGGGCGATATAAAAGCAGCCGATAAGGGCCTCTTGCAAGCTTTCAGCAACCTTGATGTTGAGAATCAGCTTAAAGAACCAGTTTGGCGGGCAATTCCCGGAAAAATTGAGGCAGAACATTCTAATCTTCAATTTGGAACAAACACAGAAACAACCAGTGATACTGGTGGAGGGTTAAATGTAGGTTGGACCGATATTGGAGACTGGCTGGAATATGCAATAGAAAACAATACCGATATAACCAAATTTAATATTTCATTCCGTGTCGCGGCACAATCCTCCGGCTCCAGCTTCGAATATTATTTAAACAACAACAGAGTTGGAGTGGTGGCTGTTCCATCAACAGGTGGCTGGCAGGTCTGGCAAACTGTCAACAGAGAAATAAATATTGAAAAAGGTAAGCACTATTTTAAAATATTGGTTGTAAATGGTGGTTTTAACATTAACTTCTTCCAGATCAGCAATATAACTACCAATCAAATTGAATTAAATAAAGGCACTTTTGATATTTATCCTAATCCGGCATCCGAAAAAATAATAATAAACGCCCCCGATTTCACCTATCACAAAATTGAAATTATTGATTTAAAGGGGAAAACAGTGATGAACAAATTTGTAAATTATGAACCCGAACTGCACTTCCCCGTAAATTTAATGGATGGTATTTATGCAGTAAGACTAAGCAATTCAAATGATGCTTATATAAGGAAGCTTATTATTAATAATTGATGTATTCTGGCACCTGAAGCACTGATTGCAAAGTTTCACCAGCAAAAAAATACCTGATAAATTATTTAGTGGTTATTAATCAGGCGCTTACAATTAATACAAAATTTGAAGTACTAAAAATTCTTTCGTGCAATTTCTGTCAATCCCAAATAAGTCTCACTTGATGAAACGAGCATCCCTCTTTAGTGTCAGACACACTATGGAACCAGATTTACAAGTCCGGCAAATCCAGAAGAGCAAGCTGGGAGTTCCTACACAAAGAAGGGATATGCCTATCTGCCCTGTTTTAAGTAAAATATTTAGGGATGAAGCTATCAACTAATCTGCTGACAACAATAATGGTATTTTATTTTGCTAATCATCTGCATCATCAGAAAGTTAACCTTCGAAATTATGTGTGTTTTGGGCAAAACAATATGGCTGGTTTGGCGCCCGCCCAGAAGCAGAATTCATGGGTTACTGCCCTTTTCAGAAGGGTGAACACCATTGATTGCAATTTTAATGGGTGAAAAATAGGAGAATGGTATGAATGAACAATTCTGCTCAGTAATTATCCTACTCTTTTCTTTCGGCAGATTTTTGGGAAGGAACATTGACTGAGAACCAGGCACTGGTAAAACGAAACACACTGCGGCCGCGAGCTTTATATATAATGCAGAATGAAATAAGTGGGTTAGTGAATAAATTTTTAGCTCTGCCAAAAAAATACACCATTACAGAATTAATATGGGAATAAATAACAATAAGAGAATAACAGCAGTAATTTGCCAATAATAATTAGATACAAAACCCAGAAAGGAGAAGTGATTCATCATCGGTATTAGAAATAAAATGGCCACTTGTAGAAGAACCGCTGTATTGAATCAGGGTTCCTTCATTGTTAAATATTTTCCAGCGTGTATTCAGAATATTATCATTCTGCCATATATACATTTTGTTGTTAATGTTAATAATTGCCCGATTCATTAAGCCATTAAAATTGATTTCACCAATTTTGGTGTTAATCAGATTATCAATAATATGAGTTCTTAGTTTTATAAACCCTTGTGTGTTAAATGAGTAATACTTACCATTTAAATTGCCATGCGATCTTTTTGAAAAAACACTTTCATCAAGATTTCCGGCCATTTGCTGATTATGATAAACAAAGTATTTACTCCCAAATAATTTCTTTGTCCAGGTGTAGTATTTATTTTCCATAGAAAATGATTTTAGGTTCTCTTTTACATTAGGTCGTTTGAAATATGAACAAATTACATGTTAACCTTAAATTAACATTGGTAGCTTTTGTGACTGATTGCATTAGTGGGAATTCCAGCATGCTTGCCAACTATAACCTGTTGCGGATAAAACCACCCCTAAAGTCCCTTTTGTATGGATAACGGGCCATTGGTACCTGCAATACAATTGCCTGTAACTATATCAATATCAATCTGATTATAAAATTCAAGAGCATAAATATGACCATTAAAACTATAAATATGAGTATCTGTTGCAATATCCGATTGTTACCCATCAGTGTTTTTATCCTTTTAGGTTTCATAAACACCGGCTGCGAAACAACTCAACCACCCGCCGCTCACGGTCCCATTCCCTCCGAAAACCAGATGCGATGGCACGAAATGGAGTATTATGCTTTTATCCATTTCTCATTAAATACTTACACCAATCAGGCATGGGGATTTGGTGATGAGGACATTAACCTTTTTAACCCAACCGAACTGGACACCCGCCAGTGGGCACGTATATGTAAGGAAGCCGGCATGACAGGGATTATTCTTACGGCCAAACACCACAGTGGTTTTTGTCTTTGGCCGTCGGCATATACCGAATATTCGGTAAAAAATGCACCCTGGAAGGACGGTAAAGGCGATGTAGTGCGCGAATTGGCAGAGGCCTGCAAAGAGTATGGCCTGAAGCTGGGCATTTACATTTCGCCATGGGACAGAAATCACGCTGATTATGGCAAACCCGAATACATAACCTACTTCAGAAACCAGATTAGGGAAGTGTTGACTAATTACGGGCCCATTTTCGAAATCTGGTTCGATGGTGCCCATGGTGGAAGCGGATACTACGGTGGGGCCCACGAAACCCGGGAAATTGACCGCACAACTTACTACGACTGGCAGCCGACCTATAGAATGATTCGTGGGCTTCAACCTGAAATCGTAATCTGGAACGATGGTGGCGACCGTGCCGATTTGCGATGGGTGGGCACTGAAGCAGGTTATGTTGGCGAAACCAACTGGAGCCTGCTCGATAGCGTTGGCGAGGTTTCATGGCCCATGTTGCATTTTGGTTTGGAAAACGGAAATGCCTGGGTGCCCGCCGAGGTAAATACTTCCATCAGACCCGAATGGTTTTATCACCCCGGTGAAGATGGCAAAGTAAAAACCCTGCCCCACCTTATGGATACCTGGTACCATTCCGTAGGCCGCAACGGTACATTTCTGCTCAACTTCCCCATTATGCCCAACGGACTCATTCATCCTGCCGACGAAAAAGCGGCCCTTGATCTGGCCCAGGCCGTTAAGGCTGCATTTGCAGTTGACCTGACCAAAAATGCCACAGCAGAGGCAACCCATGTAAGAGG
>JBBISA010000015.1:0-30457 GCA_037441525.1 Bacteroidota bacterium | reverse complement strand
CAGCCGAAAATTCAGTGCCAACAAAGCCATTGACAATAAAAAGGATACTTACTGGACAACCGATGATGAGGTTACAGCCGCTTCGTTAATCATCGATTTTGGGAAACCAACTACCTTTAACCGTTTCATGGCCCAGGAATACATCCGATTGGGGCAGCGGGTGAAGTCGTTTACCATCGAAGCCTTGATCGATGATGAGTGGACAGAAATTGCCAGCGCCACCACAATAGGCTACAAGCGAATTCTGCGGTTTCCTAAGGTTGAGGAAAGCAAACTCCGGTTCAACATTATCGGTTCAAAAGCTTGCCCCGTTATATGCAACATTGGAGTTTACAATGCACCGCAAATACTCACCCCTCCAACAATAATAAGAAATAAAACCGGCAAACTGGTCATAACCCCTGCCGATCCCGAGTCGGTAGTTTTTTACACCCTCGATAGCAGCGTTCCCACCACCAACTCATTAAAATATTCAGGTCCGGTGAATACTGATGGCAGACTCGAAGTGAAAGCCATTGCCTGGGAGCCATCATCAGGAAATAGCAGTACTGCAAGCCATGAAAAATTTGACCTGCCCAAAACACATTGGAGAATAGTAGGGATTGAGGATGAAAAGGCATATTCAATACTCGATGGAAACCCCCAAACAGCATGGCACCAAAAGGATAAAAACCTGCCAGCAGATATGGTTATCGACCTAGGCAAAGAGCATAACATAACCGGCTTTAATTACCACCCCGACATGGGTTTATGGGGGCCGGGCATTATTACCCATTACAGGTTCTACATTTCATCAGATAACCGCAACTGGAAACTGGTCAGCGAGGGCGAGTTCTCCAACATCATCAACAACCCATTGTGGCAAACCAAAACATTTGCTCCTGAAAAAGGTCGTTTTATTAAATTCCAGGCTTTGAAAAATAATGAAAACAACAATAACATTGGATATGCTGAACTGGGTATTATTACACAATAAAAGAAAACTTACAACAACACGATTATAATCATGGCCTTTTATTTTTACCCAATTTTCAAATATATTAAACCGAAATTAAGAAGTTAATCCATAACCAATCCAACATGAAAAAGGACTCCATTATCTTAATAGTAATACTTGGTTTGTTTACAGTGTCGTGCAAAAATGAGCCGCCACTTCCTGATGGCAGAATCCCATTCGATTTCCAATGGAAATTTTCCCTTGGTGACTACACGGATGCTGAACAGCCCGGATTCGATGATTCTGACTGGAGGGTAGTGGATGTTCCCCATGATTTCAGTATCGAACAACCCTTCGATTCCCTCAATCCCAGCGCACAAAATGGGGGTTATGCCTATGGAGGGATAGGATGGTACAGAAAACACTTTGTTACTGAAACTGGCACAGAAAATAAGAAAATCTGGGTATTGTTCGATGGCGTATATCGCAACAGTGAAGTCTGGATAAATGGACAATACCTGGGGCTCAGACCTTATGGATATTCATCATTTTATTACGAACTAACTCCCTATCTCAACCCGGCGGGAAAAAACAACGTGATAGCTGTGAAGGTAAATACCACAGCGCAACCCAATTCGCGATGGTACACCGGTTCAGGGATTTATCGCCATGTGTGGCTTATTGCCAAAAACCCTTTACACATAAGCCAATGGGGTGTGTTTGCCCGCACCAAAGAGGCAAGCCAAACAGAAGCACTGATGGACATATCCATCGAATTAGGCAATCATTATAAAACTGATACTGTGTGTACAGTGGTAACCAGCTTTTTCAATTCAAAAGGAAGGCAGGTGGCTGTTACAGATTTGAAGGCTGAAATAAAAGCTGGCCAAAAGGAAACCATTGAACAGAGCATTAAGGTAAGTAATCCTGAATTATGGTCTGTTGAAAATCCTAATTTATACACATTGCAGGTGGAAGTAAGATTGGGCAACACACTGATTGATAATTACACCACCCCTTTCGGCATACGCACTTTCGCCTTCCATCCCAACAATGGTTTTTCGCTCAACGGAAAACCGGTGAAACTGAAAGGGGTGAACAACCATCACGATGGCGGACCTTTGGGGGCAGCTGTATTAAATCATACCCACCGACGACAACTCAATATTTTAAAGGATATGGGTTGCAATGCCATAAGGATGAGCCACAATCCACCATCATCACAATTGCTTGCCTATGCCGACAGTATGGGTTTCGTGGTAATCAATGAGATTTTTGATGAATGGATGGACGGAAAAACCCCCGCCGGTTACTCAGCCCATTTTGAAGAATGGTATGAAAGGGATGTGGAAAACTGGATCCGACGTGATCGAAACCATCCTTCAGTAATTGCCTGGAGCATAGGTAACGAGGTAAAAGAGCAATGGAACCCGGTGAATGGCCCCAGGATTACAGCAATGCTGATTGAAGCAGCCCGTAAACATGACAATACCAGGCCATTTACATCAGGAGTCAATGGTATTACCGATGTCAACTCCACCGGAATGGGCGAAATGCTCGATCTGGTGGGATACAACTATCATGAAGCCTTGTACAAAACCCATCACAGGGAGTACCCAAACCGGGTTATCTTTGGTTCAGAAACAGTAGCCTATCCCTATCACGACTATGGATGCTGGCAAATGCGTACTTATGACCAGTGGCTGGGGGGACAGTTGGATAGCTTTGTTGCAGGTGAATTTCTCTGGACAGGTTTTGACTATTTGGGCGAATCGGGGATTGGCGATGTGGGCAGCGGATGCGAGTTCTGGAAAAGATGGCCCGGCTGGCCCTGGCGCGGAGCTTCTTGCGGAATTATAGATATGTGTGGTTTCCCAAAACCCGGCTATTGGTTTCGCAAAGCCCTCTGGAATGATGAACCCATGGTACATATTGCCGTGCAAACCGATGTATCGGCCCGAAACAAGGATGTGGTTTCATTCTGGAGCCGGCCCAAGGTTGAAACCCACTGGAACCACAATATGGTTGGCGATACCATTGCAGTGCATGTATATACCAATGTTCCGCAGGTTGAACTGATACTTAACGGAAAGTCGTTGGGCATAAGAAAATGGAATATACACAATGAGGCTTTTCTTTTCTGGGAAGTACCTTATGAGCCGGGTACCCTGCAAGCCATTGGGCAGACATCTGATGGAATGACAGTTTCCTTTGAGGTACAAACAGCCGGCCCACCGGCTAAAATAGCACTTACCCCTGACAGAAAAACAATTAAAGCCAACAGACAGGATTTAAGCTATGTTTCTGTTCAGTTGCTCGACGCCAACAATGTGCCGGTTCCATTTGCCGACAGCATGATTGAATTTGAAGTAAGCGGTGCCGGAAAACTTCTGGCAGTGGGCAACGGCAACCAGCAAAGTCATACCCCATTAAGGGGAGACAGAATGGAAGCATGGCTCGGCAAATGCCTGGCCATAGTACAATCTGCCGACGTTAAGGGAGAAATAATTATTACCGCGAGCAGCATTGCATTACCATCTGCAACAATTACTATAAAAGCAGAATAGATATGAATTTTTCAACACAACAGCAATAACCTACTCATTATAATATATTTATGATTGTTTTTGCAGGCATGATAAGGAAAAAAGTACAACCTAAAATCGTTATTCCAAGGGGATATTTAGCCTTAAATTTTTGCAACCCTATAAGAAAAATTTCCATCGTTTCTCTTTTACCTAAATTCTCAACCTGAATATCTATTATCATAATCGTTTTTGTTAATTTTCGTTTATAATTGCGTTCAAATTATTTTACAAACAACATTACCTACACCTATGAAATCATTAAAAGTTTTATTATTTGTCATTTTGATTGCAAAATCTATAACCGGGTTTGCCTGGCCAGGCATGCTATTACCCCCTTTAAAGGTTGAGGGTCGTTACCTTAAAGATCCCCATGGAAACATTATTAACCTCCATGGCTATGCCCAGACATTCAGCCCCTGGTTTAATGAAAGAGGAACAAAATGGAATAATTATAATGTTCAGGGTTGCCTTACCTACAACAAAGATATAATAGACCGCATACTGAATGCAGGCTGGAAAATGAGTTTTGTTAGGATGCACATGGATCCTTACTGGAGCAATACCCCCGGTTGCACCCCCCATGCACATGAGTTGCCCAACTGTTTTAATGAAACCCGCTTCAGAAAATATCTTGACGAGGTATTTATACCCATGGCCGAATATGCCATTTCAAAGGGTTTATATTTAGTGTTGCGCCCTCCCGGTGTATCGCCGGAAGTAATCGGGGTGAAAGATGATTACAACTATGCCCAGTACCTTTATAAAGTATGGGATATTGTATCCCAACATCCCAGAATAAGGGACAGGCATGAAATAATGTTTGAACTGGCCAACGAACCTGTGAGAATCCGTCTGGCTGACGGCTCAGTCGGAGCCAATACTCAACCCCATTTCGATGTTCTTAAAGAAATATTCCAGCCCATTGTAAACCGCATACGCCAGAATGGTTTTCACAGTGTGTTATGGATTCCGGGTTCTGGATATCAGGCTCATTACAAAGGGTTTGCAGTTAACCCTATAGAAGGAGAGAATATCGGGTATGCAGTTCATATTTACCCTGGTTGGTTCGGCAGTGCTAATGGTTATAATGTGTTCAAAAGAGAATTTGACTTACAGGTAAAACCGGTTGCCGATATTGCCCCCATCCTGATCACCGAAATGGACTGGGCTCCTGAAAAATACAATTCTTCATGGGGAAAAGGTATCACCGGTGTTGCGGGTGGCGAAGGGTTTGGTGCCAATTTTAAAAAGATAATGGACGATACGGGCAATGCAGGCTGGCTTCTGTTTACAGAGCCACATCTGCTCGCCCAATTTACTGGTCAACCTCCGGCAACCGGCCAGCCCTACACCTTTCTCAATGACCCGGAAGCCTGCCCATGGCCTATTTTTCATTGGTATCAGGAGTATGCACAAAAATACTTTCCCCGGCCCGAATTCGGAAATCGTTCCATTAGCGACAACGGCAACGGCACTTTTGCCAATCCCGTTATAACTGGCAATTTCCCTGCCCCTATAGTGGTGCGTAAAAACAATATCTATTACCTGGTTTCAATCCACAACGGATTTCATCCCGATGCAACAGTATTGGAATCGAAGGATTTGGTGAACTGGGTTTACAGCAAAGCACACGTGAGCGATCTGCCCCTTTCGACTGCAATTATGGTTGATGATAACAACATTCATGCGGGCTCGCTGATTGAAGCTGCGAATGGCCAATGGTGGGCTGTTGTGAGTTATAAAACCGGTCCCCTGGGCCATTTCCCCCATCTTTTGCCTGCTACACTGAGCAATGGTGTTTTCGGAATTGATGTGTCGGCCAAAAACAGAACTGACATCGCCAAACCCAATGCAGGCAATTTCTTCAGACCTTCGGCCATCGCAACTAACGACAATTTTCGGCACTGGACACTGGCTCCGCAATGGGGCTGGGGTGGCAACCACAGTGCTCAGTCATGGTCTCTTTTTGAGCGTGCGGGATATTTGCGTTTGAAAACTTCAAAAGTTGCACCTTCTATTATGGATGCAGACAACATCCTTTCTCAACGCATCCTTGCATATCCCAAAAAGAGTGAATCGTCATTGGGAACCATCCGGATGGAAATTGATAAGATGGCTGATGGAGATGTAGCAGGTCTTTCTGTTTTCGATAAAAAATTTGCTTTTATTGGTGTTAAAAAGTCAGGGCCGGATATCAATCTGGTCACATTCATAAATGATGAGTGGCAGACGAATGAATTGGTACCCGCTGCGACAATCTATCTGAGAGCGTTGGTTGACAACAACACAGGAGTTGTAATATTTTATTATAGTTTCGACAACATCGGATATATTCGTCTTGGCAATGCCCCCCTACTGGATGACAATGATTTTGGGCCCTTTTCAGGCTATCGGTTCGGCATATTCAACTTTAGCACCTTGGCTACCGGTGGTTATGTAGATGTTGACTGGTTTTCAACAGAAAATGAATTTTCGGAAGATACGTTTAATCCGCTGCAATTTGATGCTTTTTCGGAAGAGTCGCTTACACTCACCGACCTTTATATTGACGAGGGTAATAATATAACTATTCTGACTAAGGGAACCAAACGGCTGGTTGTAAAGGCTGAGTTTGCTGATGGCAGTATAAAAGATGTGGGAATGGATGCGAAATTTACCGTGGGTGATGCACAGGTATTCGGGATCAATAATCGCATCATCCGCTCGTTCAGGGATGGTAAATCGAGCCTGACCATTGATTATACAAGCCCCCTGGGGCAGCAAAGGCAGATTTCCACCCTTGTACACTCTACCACTTTCCCTCTTACCCGCGAATTCTTCAATCCAAGTATCTGGACAGAAGGAACCTTCGATGAAACCACCAGAACCCTTAAAACCGGGCAATGGGGTTTTGGCGGTTGGCAATATGATGGCATAGACCTGTCGGACTATAAATATGTGGTAGCCCGTATTGCAAGCAATACAGCCGGAGCAGATTTCCGCTTGTTCGACGAAACCAGTTACTGGAGCTCACCTTCTATATTTAGCTTTGGCTCCGGCAACCAGGTGGTGGCGGTGTTGGAATATGCAAAGAAAGGCAATGGCGAATTTCTTAATCCCAGGAATATATATATTGCCGGTTTCTGGTCAAATGGAACTAACCCCTTTGTTATCGATACCGTTTTTGTTTCCAACTCCAGCGAATTCGATCCACCCCGGGTATTTGTAAATGGTATCGGCGGTGTTCAGACCTTCAACCTGGCTGGTTTTGAATATATTCAGGGTTCCGGGCCTTCAGTATATCAGTCCTTTACCGTGTCGGGTCATTTACTGCGAAACAATATAGTCATTTCAGCTCCAACAGGTTACCAGTTATCGTTTGAACCCGAAACAGGATATGCCGCAAGTAAAACCCTGATACAAACCAACGGTGTTGTTAACGAAACTACGGTTTATGTGAGATTAAAATCAGGGCTAACGCCCAATACCTATTCAGGAAACCTTACTGTTAGTTCAACAGGAGCATTTGCACGCACCATTACCCTATCGGGGACAGTACAGTTATCTTCATCGGCCTATAATCCTATTGATGAGTTTACCACTGTGATTAAAACCGAATACTTTACCCTTACCGGCCAGCAGGTGTATAATATTAAAAACCAAACAGGGGCATTTATTGTGAGAGAATATCTGTCAAACGGAGCGGTTATTATTTCCAGAATTTTTAAAACCCGCGAAAGGTAATCTCCTCACAAATTTTTCAGCGAGTGGATTTTTTACGATTCATTTGCCGGATTTTCAAGTTCTGTGTATCGGAAATCTTATCCCCCCAAAAAAAATTGGGAGAGCTTCAATTAAAAAATATGAATACGGTTTAAAAACATAAAAATCATGACCAAATCAATTTTAATCAGCCTTTGCGCAATTTTGCTTCTTGCAGCCTCTGTCGTGGCACAACAAAAAGCCCAAAACCCCATCATCTGGGCCGATGTTCCTGACATGGCCATTGTAAGGGTAGGCGATGTTTATTATATGGCAAGTACCACCATGCACATGAGTCCCGGACTTCCGATTATGAAATCAACAGACCTGGCCAACTGGCACATGGTGAGCTATGCATACCAAACCCTGGCCGATTATGCAAACCTGCGTCTGGAAAACGGTGAAAATGCTTATGGACGAGGGTCATGGGCGCCAAGTCTGCGCTATCATAATGGGATATTCTATGCCACCACTTTTTCAGCCACATCAGGCAAAACCCATATTTATAAAACATCGAGCATTGAAAATGGCCCATGGGAAGAGATTTCTTTCGCGCCATCCATACACGATCATTCCTTATTTTTTGATGATGATGGCCGAATTTACCTGGTATGGGGTGTGGGAAGAATTTCTGTTGCCGAACTTAGGGATGATCTTACCGGCCTTAAAGAAGGCACTCAGCGGGTTCTTATCGAAAATGCCAGTGCCCCTGCTGGTGACAACATCATGCTGCCAGCCGAGGGTTCCCAGCTTTTTAAAATCAGCGGAAAATACTATCTGTTCAATATTACCTGGGTGCGGGGTGGTATGAGGAAGGTTATCATCCATAGGGCCGATAATATAAACGGCCCGTGGGAAGGGCGCCTTGCCCTGCGCGACCGCGGCATTGCCCAGGGGGGATTGATTGACACGCCTGAAGGGAATTGGTTTGCCTACCTGTTTCGCGATTTTGGAGCAGTAGGGCGCATTCCTTACCTGGTGCCTGTTAAATGGGAAGACGGCTGGCCGGTTCTTGGAATTGATGGAAAAGTTCCTGATGAGCTGAATTTACCCCCAAGCAGGGGTTTGTCTCCTGGCATTGTGGCTTCTGATGAGTTTAAAAGACAAAGTGGCGAACCCGATCTGCCCCTGGTCTGGCAATGGAACCACAACCCCGATAACGGCCACTGGCAGATTAACAGACGCAAAGGTTACCTTCGGTTATCCACAGGCCGCATTGACAATGATGTTTTGCAGGCCCGCAATATGCTTACCCAACGAACTTTTGGACCCCAAAGCTCTGCATCAACGGCTGTGAATGTAAGACGAATGAAAAATGGCGATACAGCTGGTTTCATTGCATTACAGAAACGATATGGTTTTGTGGGAGTTACTATGGAAAACGGTCAGAAATCGATAATCATGGTCAATGCCCAGACCGAAGTGCCGGTGGTTGCTGAGAAAATACCCTTGAAAGGAAAGAAGGTTTACTTTAAAATTGATTGCGATTTTAAAGACCGTAACGATAAGGCCTGGTTCTATTACAGCTTGGATGGAAAAACCTGGCTGCGCATAGGCAATGAATTACAAATGGCCTATACCCTGCCCCATTTTATGGGATACCGGTTCGGCCTTTTTAATTACGCCACCAAAACTCCCGGCGGATTTGTCGATTTCGACTACTTCCGTATTTCAGATTCTATTGCACTGTAATGCCTGGAATTTGAACGCTGATGACTAAAATACCCGTGAGTAAAAATCCCTTATGATTTATTTTAGTTCTCACACATTTCGAAGTATTTTTTTAAGAAAAAATCCTATTCATAAAAAAACAATGAATCATTAATGGCAAAACAAATAAATATGATGAAAGATAACCATACCCTAAGCAGGCTAATCCTAATTCTGTTGTTGATTGTACCAGCAAGCCAGTTTTCGTTTGTTGAAGCAAATGGAAATCAACCAGATAGAATATCACCGGAAAACCGATTTGTTCACCATGGAGCTGGCAATCCTTACCTGCCATTATGGGAACATTTGCCCGATGGTGAGCCCCGGGTTTTTGAAGACCCCGACAATCCGGGCAAATACAGGGCTTATATTATTGGCTCACACGATGTTAGGTTTACCAGTTATTGCGGACCCGACATCAGGATGTGGTCGGCACCGGTTGAAGACTTGTCGGGCTGGCGAGACGAAGGGCCCATATTTACCTACTATATCGAAGGGCAATGGGATGTTATGTATGCACCCGACCTTGTGGAGGTGAGAAGGAAAGACGGCACAAAAGAGTATTATCTTTACCCCCACAGCCGAGGCAGAAACCGCGAAGCTATGGTGGCCCGTTCCAATCGTCCTGATGGTCCTTACACCATTCTCAACCTTACCGAAGATGGCACCCGCACCTTGCCCGGAAGTATCATGGGTTTCGATCCAGCAGTGTATATCGAGTATGTGACTGACCCCAACGATCCCGACTTTGACATAGGCTTCAGGGCTTATGGATACTGGGGGTTCCAGAGATCATTTGCAGCACAGCTTGATCAGAACACTATGTACTCTCTGAGGCCCGGAACACAAATTATCAACTATTTTATCCCGGCAAGTTCCCGATATGGCGCTATCCGCGATCCCGAAGGCACTGTTTATCCTCATATTCATCCCGATCAGGATTTGGGGAGTTTCAATTATTTCGAAGCTTCATCCATACGCAAGATTGGCAATAAATATGTTACGGTTTTCAGCGGATATTCTGGCCCTGATTACGGCATGGGTAGTTCCAACTCAACATTGCGCTATGCCTATGGCGACTCTCCTCTCGGGCCCTGGAAAAGTGGTGGTGTTCTGGTAGATTCCCGTGCCCCGGTGCTCAATCAGGATGGTTCAGGATTATTGGCCACCAGCGGGGGTCACAACACCCATGGCAGTCTCGAATTGATCAACGGACAATGGTACGCCTTCTATCACAGACCTCCGCGTAATTTTGGCTATGCCCGTCAGCCTATGGTAGCACCCGTTACTATTCAGTGGGACGAAAAATCTGTTGCCCAGGGAGGTACCGTAACCATCAGGGCTTACGACCCCTTTACTCCCAACAAGGTTTGGACTGCAAAAGACAATCGCGGATACGAATACACCGGAGCTGAAGTAACCTCTGAAGGTTTTCATATTTATGGCCTCGATCCTTATCAATACTATTCTGCCGGCTATGCCTGTTACCTTTCCGATGTTTCACTAAAGCAGGATTCGTGGGATATTTGGGATAACAATATGCCCATCACCAATGTGAAAAACGGACACATTATTGGCTACAAATACTTTGGTTTTGGAGGATTGAGCGAAAGCAAAAAAGGACTTAAGCCCTTTGAAGGAACCAAAAGGAGAAACAAAACCGCCTTTAACCTGTTCCTTACCCCAAAAACTGAAAAATCATTTAAGATAAATGTATGGGTCGATGGCCCCTGGGACAACAATGTGTGGAAAGGGAAAAAAATTGGCGAGATTATAGTTCCGGCAAATTCTGCCCGCCAAACTACTCAATTCTCCATTAATGTTTCCACATTTGTTGACCGGCTCGACAAGAAACATGCAATTTTCCTGGTGGCCGAAAGCACTGAACAGGAGCCCCTTTTCGATCTGGTTGGGCTGGGCTTTAGCTCAAGAAGAAAAAAAATTGAAAGACCCATTGCACCCACAGTAAATATTACCGTAAACGGCAACGCCATTGAAGTACCGGCAACTCCGGTAAGGTCTACCAATGCCAATGGTATTGTGGGTTACGATCTTTATGAAACCACTGTAAAGCTGCCCGCTGGCACAACACAAGTCCCCGTAGTATCGGCAACGGCAAATAACCCAGATGTAAAATTCAACATTTCGCAACCTACATCTGCAACAGGCAAAGCCCTGGTGAAATGCGACTATAAAGGTGTGACAAAGACATACACAATTGTATTTGCCACCGAATAAAAGGAAAAGATAACCACAACAGTGCTTATGCCTGACCGAATAAAATCAGATTGTTAATGAGCTTTTAAAATACAATTACTATGAAGAAGTATATTTACCTGTCACTGCTGCTAATGGGCCTGTTTTCATGCACTGTTGATCAACCCAAAACCGATCTGATACTCTGGTATCCCAAACCCGCCGCTATCTGGGAAGAGGCCCTGCCTGTGGGCAACGGCCGCCTGGGGGCAATGGTGTTTGGCAATCCGGCCAGCGAACTGATACAGCTCAATGAGAATACCATCTGGGCCGGAAGCCCCAACCGCAACGACAATGCTGACGCGCTCGAAGCTTTGCCCATAGTCAGACAGCTTATATTTGCCGGCAAGTATATAGATGCCCAAAATCTGGCCAACCAGAAAGTGATCTCCAGAACATCGCACGGAATGCCTTACCAGACAGCAGGCAATCTGCGGCTCAATTTCGCCGGCCACGATGAGTTTACCGATTTCTATCGCGAACTCGATATTGAACGTGCCGTGGCTACTACCCGCTACATGGCCAATGGGGTAACTTTCACGCGTGAGGTTTTTTCTTCCTTCCCCAATGAGGTAATTGTGGTGCGTTTGACCGCAGATAAACCGGGCTCTCTTAATTTTGCAGCAGCACTGGACAGGCCGGGAAATGTTATCGTTACTGCCCTGGATAACAACATACTGCAAATGAGTGGAATTACCAGCACTCACGAGTCCGTTGAAGGAAAACTCGAATTTGTGGTATTGGCAAAAGTGGTGAATGAAGGGGGTAATATTTCAACTCAGGACAACCAATTGAATATTGAAGGAGCCAACAGTGCAACAATTTATGTTTCGATTGCCACCAGTTTTGTAAATTACAATGATATAAGCGCTAATGCAAAGGAGCGTGCACAAAAATATCTCGATGCCGCCCTGCAACATCATTACAACCAACAAATAAAAAGCCATATAGCATTTTATCAGAATTATTTCAATAGAGTAACGCTTTACATGGGTCAAACCGATTCTGTTAAAAACCCCACTGATGTAAGAATTGAGCAGTTCAGTCGTGGCAACGATCCTTCTCTGGCTGCGCTTTACTTTCAGTTTGGGCGTTACCTGCTCATTAGTTCTTCGCAACCCGGCACCCAGCCTGCCAACCTGCAGGGAATATGGAACCACCAGCTTTTCCCTGCCTGGGATAGCAAATACACCATCAATATCAACACCCAGATGAACTACTGGCCCGCTGAACCCACTAATCTGGCCGAAATGCATGCACCACTCGTCGAAATGGTAAGAGACCTTTCTGTCGCCGGACGCCAAACGGCAGAAACGATGTATGGGGCAAAGGGTTGGGTAACCCACCACAATACCGACATCTGGCGTATTTGCGGCCCGGTCGATGGATCGTACTGGGGTATGTGGCCAATGGGCGGAGTATGGCTGAGTCAGCATCTTTTTGATAAATATGATTACAGTGGCGATAAAGATTTTCTCCGCTCCGTTTACCCTGTTGTAAGGGGAGCAGTTGAATTTTGCCTCGACTTTATGGTAGAAGAACCTGAGAATGGCTGGATGGTAATTGTTCCATCAAATTCTCCCGAAAATTCACCGGCAATACATCACCAATCATCCATTGCAGCCGGTACCACCATCGATAATCAGTTGGTTTACGATCTTTTTACCAGAACCATCAGGGCTGCAGAAATACTGCAAATCAATGAAGAACTGATTCCTGAAATGAAACGGGTTTTAAATCTGTTGCCTCCCATGCAGGTGGGACAGCACGGTCAATTGCAGGAATGGATGCACGATTGGGATAACCCCAACGACAAACATCGCCATGTGTCGCATCTTTATGGGCTGTTCCCTTCCAACCAGATATCCCCTTTGCACACACCCGAACTGGCCGATGCATCGCGCACAACGCTCATTCATCGGGGCGACCCATCCACCGGGTGGTCTATCAACTGGAAGATTAATCTATGGGCCAGGCTATTGGATGGAAATCATGCCTTCAAACTGATTTGCGAGCAGATAAAACTTGTTACCCGCAATCCTAATGCACCTGTATTTTCAGAGCTTGGTGGTACCTATCCCAATATGTTCGATGCCCACCCACCATTTCAGATTGATGGCAACTTTGGGTTCACTTCCGGTCTAACCGAAATGCTTATGCAAAGCCACGATGGGGCCATTTACCTGTTGCCTGCTGTGCCTGAAATATGGCCCGAAGGGCGCATTACAGGTTTAAGAGCCCGGGGCGGATTCGAAATTGTAGAAATGGAGTGGAAAAACCACCAGGTTATCAGGCTCGTTATCAAATCGACCCTGGGAGGAAATTGTCGTATAAGAGTTCCAAATAATATTACTCTGAGCAAGGGAGCGGCACTTGCTGAAGCAAATGGCGCTAATCCCAACCCTTTCTATAATATTCCGGCCATTAAACAGCCCATTATTTCTAATAATGCAACCTTAAACTCAATAAACCTAAAACCTACATTATTATATGACTTCGACACCAAACCCGGCGAAGTATATGTGCTAACCAGGAAATAGTTATGAAAAAAATCAACCATTTATGGCTTATTTCTATGGCAGTTGTCATCCAGGCAGGATGTTCAACAAGCCAAATCGATGTATTGCCAACTGACAACCCTAAATTATTTCACCTGTCATCGGTTCGTCTGCTCGACAGTCCCTTTAAACACGCCAGTGAACTGAATGCCCAATATGTAATGGCACACGACCCCGACAGGTTGCTTGCTCCCTTTCTTATAGATGCCGGCCTGGAACCCAAAGCCCCCCGTTATGGAAACTGGGAAAACTCAGGTCTGGACGGGCATACTGCAGGCCACTACCTTACTTCGCTTGCCTTGATGGTTGCTTCGCAGGGAAATGAAGAGGCCCGCGTGCGACTTGAATACATGGTAAATGAACTTGCCCGGTGCCAGCAGGCAAACGGGAATGGGTATGTGGGTGGAATACCCGGCGGCCTTAAAATGTGGAAAGAGATTGCAGCCGGCAATATACGGGCCGACAATTTTTCACTCAATGGAAAGTGGGTGCCATTATACAATATCCACAAACTGTTTGCCGGCCTTCACGACGCCTGGGTATTTACCAAAAACCGGCAGGCGTATGAGGTGTTGATAGGCCTGAGCGATTTCTTTGTGAATATGTGCAGCAACCTTTCCGATGAACAGATACAGCAAATGCTGGTTTCTGAGCATGGAGGTATCAATGAAGCCCTTGCTGATGTCTATAACCTTACAGGCAAGCAGAAATATCTTAATCTGGCCAAACGAATGTCGCACAGGGAAATTCTTGATCCACTTCTCATCAATGAAGACAGGCTCACAGGCTTGCATGCCAATACCCAAATACCTAAGGTAGTGGGATTCATGCGCATTGCACAGCTTACAGGAAATTATGAATGGGAAAATGCATCAAGGTTTTTCTGGAATACTGTTGTAGAAAACCGAAGTGTAGCCATTGGAGGCAATTCAACCCATGAACACTTTCACCCCACAAACGATTTCTCTTCTATGATCGAAACCCGCGAGGGCCCCGAAACCTGCAATACCTACAATATGATGAAGCTTTCCAGGTTGCTTTATCAAAATGGCGGCAACCTGCAATATATTGATTATTATGAAAGGGCACTTTATAATCACATTTTAGGGTCGCAACACCCTGGCCACGGCGGGATGGTTTATTTCACCCCTATGCGTCCCCAGCATTACAGAATCTATTCAAACCCCGGACAAACCTTCTGGTGTTGTGTTGGCTCAGGAATAGAAAACCATGCAAAATATGGGGAATTGATTTACGCGCATGATGATAATAATTTGTATGTCAACCTATTTATCCCTTCCGAACTGAACTGGGAAGAAAAGGGAATAATTCTTACTCAAACCACTTTTTATCCTGAAGAAGAAAAAACAACCCTTCAGTTGTCGCTCAAACAACCTGCCGATTTTGCCCTGTTCATCCGACACCCCAAATGGAACGACAAGGCACCATTAAAGGTAAAGGTTAATGGCCGAAGAGCAAAGGCGAATAGTTTGCCAGGCGGGTATTTCTCCATTTCACGCAATTGGAAGGATGGAGACCGTATTGAAGTGCAATTAGATATGTACACCTATGGTGAATACTTTCCCGATAAATCGCCTTACATGGCGTTGCTTCACGGCCCTGTTGTGCTGGCTGCTCCTACCGGAACCCAGGATTTGGATGGAATTATAGCCAATAGCAGCCGCATGGGTCATGTAGCCTATGGCCCTTTGATTTCGAGAGAAGAAGCCCCGGTAATCTTAATGGAAAATAACAATTGGCAAAATAAAGTATTCCCTGTTAAAGGTGAGCCGCTAACGTTTAAATTCAAGGATTTGCTGCATCCGAAAGAAGCAAACAATTTGAAGCTCATCCCCTTTTACCGGTTACACGATTCGCGCTATATTATATACTGGGAAGTTGCAACACCCGATGAACTGGCAGACAAGCAGACCATACTTAAATTGAAAGAACAGGAGGCGATGGCCCTGGAAGCCATTACCATAGACCAGATTGACACCGGCCAGCAGCAACCCGAATCTGACCATAATATTAAGTTTTACAACTCCGAGTCGGGGATTTTCAGGGAAAGGCACTGGAGACATGCTTCGGGATGGTTCTCTTATGAACTCAACGACCCAAACAATGAGGCATCAGTTTTAAGGGTTACCTATTCCGGAATTGACCGTGGGCGAAATTTCGATATCCTTCTCAACCAGCAAATACTGGCCACTGTAAACCTTGACGGTTCTCTTGGCGATGGTTTTGTAGATGTTGATTATCAGCTACCTGCCGAAATCCTGAAAAAAACCGTCAATGGAAAAATGGAGATAAAGTTTAAAGCCCATGAGAATTCAATGGCCGGAGGGGTGTTTTTTATAAGGCTATTGAGATAACACCAAAGAAAATGTACTGATTAACCAAAGACTTACAGCAGAGAATGGATAACAGATGCCGGAAAATGCTTTTATTTGTATTCCGATCCTGAATTTATGATTCAAAAAATCAGTCTTTAATTGTCCCTTTTGATTGTATTGCAAAATATTAATAATAAATATATTTTGATCAGAAACATGAGCATTAATCTAAATAAAAACTGAAACGAAATGAAGAATTATCTATCAAACATTACAACCAGAGGTAACTGGCAGATGGCAATTTTGTCGGCCATTTTATTATTTTCCGGTATTGCCGGTGTTTACAGCCAAAGCAGGGCGCAACGCAATGCTCAACGTAATGCACTACAAAATGTGCCGGTATTCTCCAAATTTGTTTATGAGGGCGACGATCAGGTCTATAAAGATTTTCCGCTTAAAGACGACGAGTTCTATTCCCCGATTTTGCAGGGATGCTACCCCGACCCCGCCATTGTGCGCCGTGGTAACGATTTCTTTATGGTACTTTCATCGTTTGCCATGTGGCCCGGAGTTCCCATTTTCCATTCAAGGGACCTGGTAAACTGGAAGCAGATTGGTCATGTGCTCGATCGCAAGTCACAACTTTTTGTGCAGAATACCGGTATTGCTGCCGGAATATATGCCCCGGCCATTAAATTCAACCCTCACAACGAAACCTTCTACATGATAACCACCCAGTTTGCAGGGGGCATCGGAAATATGGTTGTAACCACCAAAGATCCCTTTCAGGGATGGAGCGATCCTTACAAACTGAATTTTAATGGCATTGACCCTTCACTATTTTTCGATGATGATGGTAAAGCGTATGTAGTTCATAATGACGCCCCCGACGAAGGCAAAGAGCTATATCAGGGCCACAGGGTAATTAAAATTTGGAATTTCGATCTTGAAAAAAACCAGGTTATTGCTGGCACAGATAAAATCATTGTGGATGGTGGTGTTGATATTACCAAAAAGCCCATCTGGATTGAAATGCCCCATATTTATAAAAAATACGGACGTTACTATCTGATGTGTGCCGAAGGTGGTACCGGCGGATGGCACAGCGAAGTGATATTTGTAAGCGATAATCCAAGAGGCCCATACGTGCCTGCGGCAAATAATCCTATCCTTAGCCAAAGGTATCTTAACCCAAACCGCGCCAACAGGGTAGAATGGGCAGGGCATGCTGACCTTACCGAGGGACCTGATGGCAATCTTTATGGTGTATTTCTCGCTATACGCCCCAATGAAAAAAACCGGGTAAATACCGGCCGCGAAACCTTTATTCTGCCTGTTGACTGGAGCGGCGAATGGCCTGTTTTTGTCAATGGGTTGATCCCCATGGAACCCAAATTGAAAATGCCCAAAGGAGTTGTGAACAGAACAGGACAGGATGGTTTTTTCCCCAACGGAAATTTTACATTTACAGAAAATTTTTCATCTGCCCAACTTGATTACCGTTGGATAGGAATGCGCGGACCGCGCGAAGATTTTATGACCATTACCCGCAATGGAATGCAAATACGGCCTTACGAAGCCAATATTAAGGCGGTGGCACCTATCTCAAGCCTGTTCAAAAGACAAATGCACAAAACCTTTACTGCTACTACCACCCTTAGCTATAATCCACGTTCAGAAAAAGACCTGGCTGGCATTGCGTGTTACCAGAGCGAGCGGTTCAATTATGTATTTGGCATTACCCGCAAAGGCAACGACACCTACCTGTTGTTAGAACGCACCGAAAGAGGCAGTTCCACCATCCTGACGAGCACCAAAATTGATGTTCGCAATCCGGTGCACCTGCAGGTAAAAGCCAATGGTGATGATTTTCAGTTTAATTACTCACTCAATGGTGTTGATTTTATTAATCTAGGGGGCACCGTTTCGGGCGATATACTGTCAACAAATGTTGCCGGTGGGTTTACTGGCAATCTTATCGGTCTATATGCCACATCAGGCAATGATGCAAAACTCGAATAAATGCAATCAGTTTTTACTTTCTTAAAGGATTTTTATTAAAAGAAAGTGATACAGAATGAGATCTACTGGTTGCCAATGATTTAATATGAATTCAAGGATCTTCATTCTGTTCCGGATATCTGGGCCAGAACGAAGATTTTTTATATCCCCAAAATTTAACGTAATCCCGAAATGAAAACAATGATTAAGATACTGCTTTCTTTTGCATCAACATTTGTATTGATTTCTGCTATTGCCCAAAACCCCATAATCCAGACCAGTTTTACTGCCGACCCTGCGCCAATGGTGCACAATGGCACGATTTATCTCTATACTACCCACGATGAAGATGAGATAGTAAACAATTTCTTCACTATGCACAACTGGCGGTGTTATTCATCAACCGATATGGTAAACTGGACCGACCATGGGGTTGTTGCTTCACTAAAAGATTTTGCCTGGACCCAAAAGACCAATGGTGCGTGGGCTCCGCAAGCCATAGAACGCAATGGTAAGTTTTATCTTTATTGCCCCATACATGGCGATGGAATAGGGGTTTTGGTATCCGGTTCACCGACAGGCCCCTTTGCAGACCCATTGGGACACCGGTTGGTTGTTGAAAGTGACAATATCTGGCACGACATTGACCCTACGGTATTTATAGATGATGATGGCCAGGCATATCTTTACTGGGGAAATCCAAAACTGTATTATGTAAAGCTCAATAACGATATGATATCCTACGACCGCTCTATTGGTAAAAATGGAATTGTAGCCGTAGAAATGGCCTTCGATGCTTTTGGTCAAAAGGAAGGCAGAGATGGCAGGCAAACGTCAAACTATACTGAAGGCCCCTGGCTATACAAGCACAACAATCTCTATTATATGACTTATGCGGCAGCCGGAATACCCGAATACATTGCCTATTCTACCGCACCCACTGCAACAGGGCCATGGACCTATCGGGGTTTTATCATGGAACGGGCACCACACCTCGCATTTACCAACCATCCTGGTATTATTGACTTTAAGGGGAAATCATGGTTTTTCTATCACACACAGGAATTGTCTGGTGGAAAAGGTTTTCAGCGTTCGGTGAGTGTAGATGAATTTGAATACAATCCAGATGGTTCAATCCCGCTGATCATACCCACAAAAGAAGGGGTAAAGGAAAGCCTTTTAGCTACTAATCCCTTTGTAAGGGTTGAAGCCGAAACCATTGCCTGGTCAGAAGGATTAAAAACTTCAAAGGATAACGAAAATGAAATGTATGTTACAAGGATAAACAATGGAGATTATTTAATGATACGCTCAGTTGATTTTGCCACTGGAGCCCGGTCATTCAGGGCTTCAGCAGCGAGCGGAGCTACAGAAGGAAGTATCGAAATCAGACTAGGAAGTCTTGACGGACAACTTATCGGCACCTGCAATTTTAAAAATACCAGGGGGTGGACAAAATGGAAAACATCAAAATGCAGGGTTGACCCTGTAAGCGGAGTGCATGATGTGTACTTTATTTTTAAAGGTGGTGAAGGCGAGTTGTTCAACTTTAACTGGTGGCGGTTTTCCCGGTAGGTTCCCGCATAACACTATCTGCAAATGAATATAATACAATAGGCCTTTGTCAACAGAAATTAAGAATCCACTCCGAAAAATCATAATTCAGAAATTAACCGATATGTGAGTATTATATTGCTCATAGGTCAATTAGTTGCGATATCCCCCTATCAGGGGCCGGGGGGTTGGTATTTTTCGAAGCGGACTCAATTTATAAAATTCAAAACAGCAATCAATGAACCAGCTTTTCCAACTTAAAAACCTTTTCAAAGGTACAGGCATCCTGGCGTTAGCTATTCTATTCAGCATGTGCGCCAATCAAAAAAATCAGGAATATGGTACAGTATCCATTACCATCGACCCTTCGGGAACCGGCCCTGAGATAAACCGGCATATTTTCGGTCATTTTGCCGAGCATCTTGGATTTGGCATTTATGGTGGGATATGGGTTGGGCCCGATTCAGAAATACCCAATACCCGGGGCATCAGAAATGATGTTGTACAAGCGCTGAAAAAGCTCAAAGTGCCCAATGTACGCTGGCCTGGCGGTTGCTTTGCCGATCAGTATCACTGGCGCGATGGATTGGGTACCCCCGAAGAGCGACGCAAAAGAATTAATGTAAGCTGGGGCGGAGTGCTTGAACCCAATACCTTTGGCACGCACGAATTTTTTGATTTTATTGACCAGATTGGTGCCGATGCATTTGTATCCGCCAACGTTGGCTCCGGAACCATTCAGGAAGCTGTAGACTGGCTCGAGTATCTTACTTCTACTGATACTTCACTGGCAAAGGAGCGGGCACGCAATGGCCATCCCGAACCCTTCAGGGTACCCTTCTGGGGTATCGGCAACGAGGTGTGGGGTTGTGGTGGCCCTTTTACGCCCCAGGAGTATATTACCGAGCTTAAAAGTCATGCAACCTTTACCAAAAACTACCATCCCGACGTTGTTACCCAATTTGTTGCTGTAGGTCCCGACTCCTACGATGAGTTCAGCTTTGGCTACACTGAAGCAATCATGCAGGCTTGGGCAAATAAAACCTGGACATGGAACATCCAAGGCCTGTCATTGCACAAATACACCAGGGGCGGGTGGCCCCCGGTTATTCCGGCAACTGGCTTCAACGAGTCGCAATATGCTGCTGTTATCCGTGAAACCCTTGAAATGGACGAGTTTATCGCCAGAAACAGGGCAATAATGGATAAATACGACCCCAATGTGCAGGTATCTATTTTAGTAGATGAATGGGGCGCCTGGCTGGCACCCACCGAAGGAACAAATCCAGGCTTTCTTATTCAGCAGAATTCACAGCGTGATGCCATTGTTGCTGCCCTTAACTTCAATATTTTTGCACGACATGCCGAAAGGGTGCATGGCGCAAACATAGCGCAAATGATTAACGTACTGCAGGCAGTTATACACACCCAGGATGAAAAAATGGTGCTTACTCCCACCTACCATGCCTTCCGCATGTATGTGCCCTTTCAGGATGCTACACGCCTTGCCATCAATTTCGATAAAGGCAGGTACCAGGTGGGAGACATTGAGCTCCCCCGGGTAGATGCTATTGCTGCCAGAGGTAAAGATGATAAGATATATGTGGCTATAACCAATGTTGATGTGAAAAACACAGCAGCTTTTGAACTTTTGCTCTATGGATATTCCATTGCCGCTGTTGAAGGTGAAACCTTGTTTGCCAGCGCAATTGATGCTGTAAACACATTCGAAAAGCCTGACAATGTAACTCCAAGGACTATTAACGCCCAGATAGCAGGAAACACCATTTCAGTAACCGTGCAGCCCCAGTCTATAACCGTTTTGGCTGTAAGCTTGAGAAAATAATGAAGTTAACCAAAAATAACTGGCCTGCCGATTCCATAACTGGCTTTCATTAAATTGTTTGCAGTAAGGCATCTAAGGAATGTCTAATAATACACAGAGTTGCCAGCAGTATTTTAGTCTACATCAACATTAAACCCAGATTTGTCTTTAGCCGATTTTTCTAATGACCGTCATTAAAAAAAATATCAGTATAAGTTATTGATATTAATGATATTAGAACGAATAATCGCTTTAGAAAAACTATAAATTGCAATCAGAAATGCTTACAATTTATGTTTTTCTAAAGCGGGGTTAATCCCGGCTAAGTCATTAGTTCACTGCATTGCTAATGACTAATCCGGTTTAAATTGTCATTACCTTTACCAAGGCGATTGCTCCATAAAAAAAGCCCGCAGATGATAGCGGGCTTTTTTTTATACCAGGTCACAAGCCTCAGCAGGCATCCAGTGGGCGTCCTTACCGTCCCATTTCACATTACAACCTATCGGGTTGGTTACAGGAACGGAAACTTGTTTACCTTCGGTTATCTCACCAAGCACGCGGTCGAGGTCGTTTACTGTCATCTTTGTTGTATCGCGCGGACTGTCAACACCACGACCGATATAAACGAGTTTACGTTCGCGATTGAAAACATAAAAATGAGGGGTTCGCAAGGCTCCGTAGGCAAGGGCCACATCCTGCGATTCGTCATGAAGATACACCCAGGGAAATTTGTAAACATCCATACGCTGCACCATGTGCTCAAAGCTGTCGTCGGGTTTGGTATTTTTACTATTGGAGTTAATGCCAACAAATTTCACCCCTTTGTCAATGAATTTTCGGGCTGTTTCGGCTGTTATATGGTCCGAGCCGATTACGTATGGACAATGGTTGCAGGTAAAGAAAATTACCAGGGTTTCGAAGGAGTCAAAATCCCTGAGCGAGTAGTTTTTCCCGTCGGTAGCGGGTAGGTTGAATCCAGGTGCAATGCTGCCAATTTCGAGTGTAAATGCCATAGTTTTGTTATGATTAGGGTTAAGAATTTACTTGTAGCAGAAATTATTTTCTGCATTTATCATAACAAATAGAAAATGGATTTGATTGAAGAGTTTTAACCCAATTTAAAATATTAGCCTTTAATTCAGCTTATTTCCCAGGTTGCGCCCTTTTTTCCATCTTTTATGGTGATACCCAATGCCGTTAATTCATTACGAATTTTATCGGATGTAGCATAATCCTTTTGTTCCTTGGCTTGTTGCCTTATATCGAGCAATAGTTGTATTACACCCTTTAATGCTTCCCCTGTTTTCCCTGATGAAGATGCTTCAGTGGCCGTTAGCCCGAAAATATCGCCAACAAAAGTGCGAAAGGTGTCCTTAAGGCTATCCCGGTCGGTTAACGTAAGGGTATCTTTCCCATCGTTTACAGAATTAATGGTCCTGACAGCATCAAAAAGATGTGCAATGGCCACAGGGCTGTTAAAATCGTCGCATAAGGCATCGTGGCATCTGGAGGCCAGATCGGCAACAGCAACTGATGATTGACCCGAAGGTTTCAGTTTCTCCAAGGTTTCCATGGCCTGCATCAGTCGTTTCAACCCTTTTTCAGCGGCTTGCAGGGCTTCGTTGCTAAAATCGAGGGTACTGCGATAGTGGGCCTGAAGCATAAAAAATCTTATGGTCATCGGGCTATAAGCTTTTTCGAGAGCATTATGGGTGCCTGCAAAAAACTCCCTCAGGGTAATAAAGTTGCCCAGCGATTTCCCCATTTTCTGCCCTTCAATGGTAATCATGTTGTTATGCATCCAATATTGCACGGCATCTTTACCCTTGGCGACATTCGACTGGGCAATTTCGCACTCGTGGTGAGGAAACATTAAATCCATACCCCCACCATGAATATCGAATACATCACCCAGGTAGAGCGAGCTCATGGCTGAACACTCGAGGTGCCAACCCGGAAAACCATCACTCCATGGCGAAGGCCAGCGCATTATATGCTCAGGACTGGCTTTTTTCCAAAGGGCAAAATCCACGCGGTTTCTTTTTTCATCCTGCCCATCAAGTTCGCGGGTGTTGGCCATCATATCTTCTAAAACCCTGCCGCTGAGTTTTCCATAATGATGTTTTTTATTGTACTTTTCTACATCGAAATAAACCGAACCGTTGGAAAGATAAGCATAACCAGCCTGCAGAATCTCCTTTGCCATTTCAATCTGTTCAATTATATGACCCGATGCCCGGGGTTCAATGCTCGGACGCTTCACATTAAGCATATCCATATCTTCGTGATAGCGGTCGGTATAGTATTGTACCACCTCCATAGGTTCGAGCTGTTCAAGGCGGGCCTTTTTAGCTATCTTATCCTCCCCTTCATCTGCATCGTTTTCCAGATGCCCCACATCAGTAATATTGCGAACATAACGAACTTTATACCCCAGCTTCTGCAAATATCTGAATACCAAATCGAAAGTAATTGCCGGCCGGGCATGGCCCAGATGACCATCGCCATAAACCGTTGGTCCGCATACATACAAACCAACAAAGGGTGGATTAAGGGGTTGAAAAAGCTCCCTGCTTCGGGTAAGGGTATTATGAATATAGAGTGGCCGTATTGCTGTCATTCTGATTACTTGTTATTTGAAAAGGCAAAATTAGAAAAATCTGTGACGAATGTTTTGGTAATTTTGGTAATGAAAGAGGTATGATGATGCCTCTTACCCCGAAAAACCTATTACCCTTTTTCAGAAATGATCATACCCGACTCCCCTTACCCGACACCTGATACCTGAAACCCGACACCCGATACCTAAAACCTAAATACTATATGACAGAGAAAAATATGAACTATACCAAGGCCATAACAGAACTGGAAGCCATTGTAAAAGAAATCGAAAACGCAGAAATAAGCGTTGATGAACTGGCGTTGAAAGTAAAAAGAGCCTCAGAACTTATCAGGTTCTGTCGTAATGCCCTTCATACCACCGAAGCAGAAGTGGAAAATGTTCTGAAAGACCTTAAAGAATCAGAGCGGAAAGGCTAATTTTTCCTTCTTCTTATTCTTTTCACCAGCCTGTAAACACCATAAGTTATAGCAGCAATTACAATGAAAAGGATGGAATAAGACCAGATATAGAGCGGGATTCCTTTCTGCTTGTTGATCCTTCCCTGGGTTGAGCGATAGTCTTCGGGCATTTCAGGCAACCCCGAAGCACCCGCACTGAATGATGCGGCATACCTGGCCACAGATTCCCATACTTTAAATTCACGCTCGTTTTGATACACAATGGTTTCATCAACATCTACCGGAACCCCGTTTTTATCTTTAAGAACAATTTTCAGTTTAGGCAGGATGTTTCCAATCAAGGGAAGAAACTTGGTAAGGTAGTGATCGGAAACCAGGTGATACAACCGGTCGCTGGTGGGGTCGAGCAGAACATATCCATCCTCATTCTGTACTCCTTCGCCTTCATAGATGTAAACGCTTTTTAGCGACTTGTAAGCCGGTACCGGCAGCCCAAGAAATGGTATTTTTAGCCAGATTGCTTTCCCCGGATCATAGGTATACCTGGCACCTGAAACCTGCAAAAAGTACGTATCGCCCATCATTACCGACAGCAACCCCGCAATTTCGAACAGATTATATACTTCCTGGGCGGTAAGGTACATAGAAACCAACGGATAGCCGGCCGTCATCTCAGGACCTGAACCCAACCCTGCAATGGTTACCAGGTCCATAAACGATACTTTTCCTTTCGACCAATCCATGGTACCCGGAATTATATCGCCACGGATTACGCCATTGGCCTGTATGGCTATATCAACTTTTTCGCTAAGTACTTTTGCCGTTTCAAGCCGCATGGCATCCACCACAAAATTGCCCACAGTGGTTTCAACCAAAGGAGCATGCATGGTAACCGGAAAACCGGTATGCATCACCGGGGCAAGGGCATCGGTAAATAAATCGTTGGTAAATTCGGCAAGAAAAACATTGAGCTTTTCGGTATAACCATCTACAAGGTCTGCTATTGCCGGGTCTTCAGGTATTGAACTGTCAATTGCCAGTTGAAACGGTTTGTTGTTTTCCTTATTTAAGATACGAACCTTACGGGTTGATTCGTCAAACCCGAGCTCGAGAACCCCCAGATATTGCAGGTAATAGCTGCTGTGCAACAGTATAGTGTTGTTTATTACTTCTGGTTCAGGGGTCTGATAATGGTCATGTCCGCCAAGAATTACATCAATGTTCTTTACTTTGCGTGCAAACATTCGGTCTTCTTCAACCCCTGAATGTGAAAGCAATACAACCACATCAGCCCCGGCAGCCCTGAGCAGGTCAACCTGTTGCTGGGCAATCGCCAATGGGTCGTAAATGGCAATCGGTTCGGCTAATGGGGCAACGGAATAGGCATCTTTTCCAAGTAATCCGAAAATACCCACTTTCAATCCGTTGCTCAGTTCAAAAATTTTGTGGGGAGGGAATACTGATTTTTCTAAGGGATGCCCGGCCGGAATATTGAGGTTGGCAGTTATAATGGGCAGCAGGTCGTGGGCAAGGGGATAGCCTGCGGTTTTTAGGTATTCAGCAAGTTTATCGGGGCCGTAGTCGAATTCATGATTGCCAATGGTAACTGCATTGTATCCTACTTCGCGCATCAGTTCAATTTCCGGATTAAATCCTTCCAAAATAAGCCATGCATAGGGCGAGCCACCAATAAAGTCGCCCGAAGACAGCAGCAATACAGGCTCAGGGCCTTTCTCATTTCTAATCTGTTTTACAACGCCTGCCAGCCGCGCAAAACCACCCTTCGAAGGATTGGAAAATTCGCGATGATAATCGATTACGGGCAGTGGTTTAAGCACACTATGCTCATCGCTGGTGTGAAGGATTGTAAAATTTCTGGTCTGCGACAAAACAGGATGAATGGCCATGGCGAAAAGGATCAGTGTGAGAGCGAAGTATCCTGCCAATGGGAAGGATTTCAACCTGCGGAAATCATAATAAATCTGTTTCATAGGGCTTTAGGTTTGGTTCAGCCAAAATAATTCATTTTTTTGAGCTAATGATTAATTTGCTATAAATATTGTGCAACATTGAGTAGCGGAATGCAGGGGTTATTAATTACAAAAGGCCTTGCTGAAAAAAGCAAAGCCTTCTGGAATAAGTGACTTGGCTGGGATTCGAACCCAGGACCCCATCCTTAAAAGGGATGTGCTCTACCTGCTGAGCTACCAAGTCATTTGTTCCAGTCTTTCAATGAGTTCAATAAAACCCCTGTTTTTTTGAGAGTGCAAAGGTACTTTCTATTCCGAAAAATGCAAAGTTTTTTCGGGAAATTGCTCCTTATTTTTCCAGCTAAAAGATTAACCTGCTATTCATCAGCAATTAACAATGATAAAAAGCTTTCAACCTGCATATAAACTATCAGGAAAATTGCGTCATTCTATGACGGGATGGCGGGTAAATTCAATCTCGTTGCTGAACATAAATCGATAGGTTACAAGGGTATAAATCTTTTCACGGGTAAGAATTTCGGCAATTCTCAACATCCGGGGATTAAAATCACCAATCCAGGCCAGGTATATATAATCGTACTTCCTCCGGCTAACAATGGCCTTCCGGATTGACAGGATCAGCCCGCTTTCCACCCCTTTATTGCGATGAGCAGGCACAATTCCAAACACCAGCCCCTGCACTTTGGTGCACTCCCCTTTCCACCGAAGGTACAGAAACTTTAACTTCTCCTTCCAACCCAGTTTGCCGTTAAAATGCCTGAAGATGGCATTCATTTCGGGGATACCAACAAAAAGAGCCACTGGTTCTTCTCCATGGTAGGCAAAAATAACCAGTTCCGGATCAATAATGGGTTTAAGGCTCTTAAATATATCCATTACCTGCTGTTGCGTCATGGGTTTCAAATCTTTATGCGAATCCTTCCAGGCATTGTTATAAATATACATAAAGTCAGTAGCAAATTTTTCTTTCCTGCTCAAATCCAGATGCATGAATTTATAATCCCGGTCTCTTGTTAACCTTTCGTAATGCCTGTATACAAGCTCAGGAATAACAGTATCGCGGCTAAGACCATACACATACTGCTCAAAATAGTTTTTGAATCCATAATCTTCAAATAGTTCCTTATACCAGGGTGGATTGTAATTCATCTGATAAATAGGATTGGTATTAAAACCATTAACGAGCAAACCCCAGAAACGATCTCTTTCACCAAAATTAATGGGGCCATCCATAGCTTCCATTCCGCGTTCGGCCAGCCATTGCCTGGCAGTATCGAAAAGAAGCGTCGAAACAGCTTTATCATTAATACATTCAAAAAAACCGATACCTCCGGTGGGTTGCGGATAGGAATAGGCCACCACACGATTTATAAAAGCCGCTATGCGTCCAACCGGTTTCTTTTCACGGTTAAACAGAATCCAGCGAGTAGCTATTCCAAACTCAAAAAAAGGATTGCGACTACTGTCAAAAACCGATTCGATGTCTTTTTCGAGCGGACAAATCCAGTTGGAATCGTTTTTATAAATGGTGTGGGGAAAATCAAGAAAATCCCTGACAAGCTTTTTCCCCTTAACTTCAACAATTTGCATATTTCAATGATTGGGAGGGTATACCTGAAATGGTTAGAAATCGGGTTCGGGCAAAAATAAACAATTGCAACACAAAATTATCCCTTGTTTATTTTTTTGTCAACTTCCCAAAAAGTTATACCCTCACATTTAAAAAATGGTTAGGTTTGCCCTGTCATAATCACAAATTAGTTATAACAAAATAATTCAGGCCATGGAAATCAAAGGATTAGAAATCAAGCCCCTGGTTGGGTTTGGAGATTTGAAGTTCGGTGCAGAACAATCAGAAATTGAAAGTACTCTTGGCGAACCCGAAGAAATTGAGGATCTTCCAGGCGAAGCCGATGAGTCGGATGCTGAAGTGTGGAATTACTGGGAAGATGGCCATACCGTTTTCTTTGAAAAGGACTTTGATGGGCGTTGCACCTGCTTTGAAACCGACAATGAAGACAGTGTGCTGTTCGGGAAAAAGATTTTTAAACTCAAAGAGACTGAAATCACTGCCCTGATGGAGAAAAACGGTTTCAAAGAATTGGAAACTGAAGACGAAGAATGGGGTGAAAGAAGGGTTTCCTTTTCTGATGCAGTTACCGATTTCTATTTCGAAGACGACAAACTGGTTAGTGTGAGCTGGGGGGTATTTATTGATCTTGACACAGATAAGGCTAAATGGCCGGGTTGATTGGTGTTTAGTGAACACCAAATAGTGATTAGTGAATAGAGGTGAGAGTTTGTTGATCAGTGATTTGTAACCTGGGATCCCCAATTGCCTATAAATGATTAGTATTTAATGAGCAGTTCAAGGGGTGGCGATGGGTTGTATTCGTTTTCACGGCAAGTTATGCTTAGCGTTATATAAATAGAAAAATAGTCATTAATAATGCTTTATCCTTTAAAGTTTACTCCTATTTATAAAGACAAGATATGGGGGGGCACCCGTTTGAAAACATTGTATAACAAAGATTTCTCGCCTCTGCCAAATTGTGGTGAGTCGTGGGAACTATCGGGAGTGGAAGGCAATCTGTCGGAAGTTGAAAATGGTTTCCTGGCCGGAAACAACATCAATGAACTCATCGAAATTTATATGGGCGAACTGGTTGGAGAAAGGGTTTTCGATCATTGTGGAAATGAATTTCCTTTGCTGGTAAAACTGCTCGATACGCAAAGCTATCTTTCTATACAGGTACACCCCAACGATGTTTATGGGATGGAGCACCATAACTCCCTGGGGAAGACCGAAATGTGGATCATTCTCGATGCACAGCCAGGCGCCGAAATTATTACCGGCTTTAACCGCAATGTGACTCGTGAAATGTATGCAGAGTACCTTGAGTCTGGCCGTTTAAAAGAGATTCTTAATATTGAAAAAGCTCAGCCGGGCGATGTTTTCTTTATCCCTGCCGGGCGTATTCATGCCATTGGTGCTGGTATCACCCTGCTGGAAATTCAGCAAACATCTGATGTTACATACCGTGTTTACGACTGGGACAGGAAGGATGAAAAGGGAAACTACCGCGAGCTCCACACCGAAAGGGCTCTGGATGTACTCGACTTTAAGAAATACGATTCCTACAAAACTCCCTATACTCTCGAACCCAATAAGGTAACCGAACTGGTAAAATGTCCCTATTTTACCACCCGTATTCTGGAGTTTACCAAAGAACGGGAAATGGATTACACCTTTATTGACTCCTTTGTGTTGTACAGCTGCATTGAAGGTAATTGCATGGTAAACCATCCCGATGGTGTAGAAGTGCTGCAGGCAGGCAGTGTTATGCTTATCCCGGCTGAAATCAAGAACATTACCCTTGTTCCACAGGGCAAGTGTAAGGTGGTGGAAACTTATGTGGGGTGATTTTCAGATTACAGAGAACAGAGAGGTCAGAGATGAGATTCAAGAGATGAGAGATGGTGTTAAGTTGTTAGTTGTCAGTCACAATTGCGAATAGGAACGAGATTTTAATTCAAGCCTTACTCTTGTTGAATATCTCAATTATTACTTTGTTGCGGTAATCGAAAATAAACTCCAAACGTTTCCCTAAAACCAGCCAGTTTAAAACCCGGCTCATCCATCCATAAAAAACTTTGTAATGCACCGAATCTGCCATGGCAACTCTCCCATCGGGGAGTTGCCCGAGGTAATGCCTGTGATGCCAGAACATAAAAGGCCCAAGGCGCTGCTCGTCAACAAAAAAGAGAGGTTCGCGCACATGAGTGATTTCGGTTACCCAAGTAAACGGGATGCTCAAAAATGGCCGCACCTTGTAAGTTATGATCTGTCGGGCATGTAATTCGCGCGATCCGCTAACCGATGTTGAACTAAATCCCGCAAGCGGGATAGCAGCGGGTAAAAATAAAATAATCAAC
>JBBISA010000014.1:0-67067 GCA_037441525.1 Bacteroidota bacterium | reverse complement strand
ACTTATCAAATAGTTATTAACAAAAAAAGGCTGCCTCTACTTTTGAGACAGCCTCATTGTTGTTATCCATTGGTTTGCCGAACTTCAACTTTTTGCAAAAACCCCCGGGCTTCTTCAATATTGCCGATATTTTTAACGGCCAGCATAAGACGCTGATCGGTTTCCTTAATGGCACATTTGCGAGGGTTATGCTGCACATAGGAAAGTATTGCCGGAAAAATATCACTCTGGTAAAAAGCAGAATCGGGGTTGGAAATAAAATGCCCGATAAAAGCGCCCGACTTGAGAATGATCTTTTCAAACCCAAGCCTTCCGGCCAGCCATCTAAGGCGAAGCGCATTGAACAAACCATCGGTTTCGGCTGGGATTGGGCCAAAGCGATCCTGCATATTGGTTGTAAACTCCTGCAGCTGCTCTTCACCTGTAAGGTTATCAAGGTCTTTATAAAGGTTCAGTCGCTCCTGAGTGCTTTCTACATAATCGGTGGGAATGAGTAGTTGAAGATCGGTTTCAAGGACACAATTCTGCACAAATCCCATTTCAATTGCTTCTTGTTGGGAAAATAGATCCTTAAATTCAGTTTGTTTGAGTTCCAGGATGGCTTCATCGAGAATTTTGTGGTACATCTCGAAACCAATTTCGGAGATAAAACCACTTTGCTCTGCTCCGAGCAAATTGCCAGCCCCTCTGATGTCGAGATCGCGCATGGCAATATTAAATCCACTGCCCAGTTCAGAAAACTCTTCGATGGTACGCAGGCGTTTGCGGGCTTCTTCGGTAAGGGTGATAAGGGGTGGTGCCAGAAGGTAGCAGAAGGCCTTTTTATTGGTACGCCCTACCCTGCCCCGCATCTGGTGCAAATCGCTGAGTCCGAAATGATGCGGATTGTTTATAATAATTGTGTTCGCGTTGGGAATATCAAGTCCTGATTCGACAATAGAAGTGGCCACCAATACATCATAAACCCCATCAATAAAATCAACCATCACCTCTTCAAGTTTAGTCCCTGGCATTTGTCCGTGACCAATGGCAATACGCAGGTCCGGACACAACCTTTTAATCATCCCTGCCACTTCATCAATGTTTTGCACACGGTTATGGATAAAGAAAATCTGTCCTCCGCGGCTTACTTCATACATAATGGCATCGCGCACCAGTTCTTCGCTGAAGGTATGCAGTTCAGTAACAATGGGGAATCGGTTCTGGGGCGGAGTATTTATCTGCGACAAGTCGCGTGCTCCCATCAGCGAAAATTGCAGGGTACGCGGAATGGGCGTGGCGGTCAGGGTAAGGGTATCTACATTTACCTTTAGTTTTTTAAGTTTTTCTTTGGTAGAAACCCCAAACTTCTGCTCCTCATCAATTATAAGCAAACCAAGGTCTTTAAATTCCACATCGCCACTTACCAGCCGATGGGTCCCAATCAGAATATCAATTTTCCCTGCTTTTGCTTTTTTGATGATGTCGGTTTTCTGGGCCTGCGATCGGAAGCGGTTTATATAATCAACCGTGCATGGGAATTCTTTTAATCGCTCCCTGAAAGTGTGATAATGCTGAAGAGCCAGAATAGTAGTTGGTACCAAAACAGCCACCTGTTTTCCATCGGTAACGGCTTTAAATGCCGCTCTTATAGCTACTTCAGTTTTGCCGAAACCAACATCGCCACAAATCAGCCTGTCCATTGGATAGGGTTTTTCCATATCGGCTTTAACATCGGCCGTCGATTTGAGCTGGTCAGGGGTATCTTCATAAATAAATGAAGCTTCAAGTTCATTCTGAAGATACGTATCGGGCGAAAACGCAAAACCTTTTTTAGCTTTTCGCTCGGCGTAAAGTTTTATAAGGTCTTTTGCAATATCCTTAACCCTGCTTTTGGTTTTTTTCTTCAGATTGGCCCAGGCAGGCGAACCCAGGCGGTTCAGAACCGGCTCTGTTCCTTCCTTGCCTGCATACTTGGATATACGATGAAGGCTATGAATACTAATATAAAGAATATCGTTGCCCTTGTAGATAAGCCTTATGGCTTCCTGCAATTTACCGTTTACCTCAATTTTCTCCAATCCGCTGAAAATACCCACACCATGATCAATATGGGTAATGTAATCGCCCGGCTGCAGATTGTTGATCTCCTTCAGGGTGAGGGCTTTTTTGCCCGGAAACTTATCGCGGATACGAAAACGGTGATAACGTTCAAATATTTGATGGTCGGTATAACAAAGGAGTTTCTGATGGTGGTCAATAAACCCTTCATGGAGGGAAATTGCAGACACATCATAGTGAAACCTTCCCTCTTTGAGATGAATCTGAGCCAGCGACTCAAAAATGGATTCTATTCGGTTTAGCTGTCGCGGGTTATCGGAAATAATAAGGTTGGTGTATTTCTGAGTGGTGCGTTCGGTAAGGTCGCGCACCAGCAGATCGAAGTTTTTGTTGAAAGTAGGCTGTGGCGAAAAATCGAACTGATAAGAAGCTGTTTGCAGGTTGGTGAAGAAATGGCGCCGGAATTCAACGTTGCCAAATTCCATAATACGACGAATGAATACTTCCCCGTTTATAAAGAGCTCATCGGGAGCAGCATGTTTTATGCCCGAGGTAAAACTGTTAAAAATGCTCTCTGCTTTTTTAAAGGCGTCATCAATTCTTTCGCGGGCAAACAGCAGGTCGTCGCTCCAGAACATAGCAGATGCCGGTACAATGCTGAAAAAATCTTCCTTTTCGCTCTTTTCGGCCAACAGGCTTATATCGGGCAGAATGGTTATCTTTTCAAGCCGCTCAATTGATACCTGGGTTTCCGGATTAAAGGTGCGAAGACTTTCCACCCCATCACCCATTATCTCTATACGAAACGGAAAATCGTTGGAATAGGAAAATACATCAACAATACCTCCCCGAAGTGAGAACTGGCCCGGCTCCACAACGAAATCTACCCTGTGAAACCCATACTCAATCAGCAGCTCAAGTATAAAATCAACCGAAGTCCCTTCGCCTGCATGCAATGTCAGGATATTCTTTTTCAACACCTTACGCGATATAACCTTTTCGGTGAGCGCATCGGGATAGGTAACCACAATAAACTTTTTGGTTTCTGCCAACAGCCGGTTCACCACCTCCGAACGGAGCAAAACGTTGGCGTTGTCTGTTTCTGCGGTTTGGTAAGGCTTTTTGTAGGATGAGGGGAATAGAAAAACAGACCTTTTTTCGTAAGGGAGTTCCTTTTCTTCCAGCAGATTCTCCAGATCATTAAAGAAATAAGCTGCATCCTCGCGCGACGAAAGAATGAACACAAAGGGTTTGGGAGCCGAACGATAAGCTGCCGCTGCCACCAAAGGCACCGACGAACCCGTCATGCCCGAAAGGGTAATAAACTGAATACTACTTTCTTTAAGTACCGTTACCAGGTCCTTAACAATGTCGCAATCTTTAAACCTGAGAATTAATTCAGAAGGTTTCACCAGGGGTTATGATAAAAAGATTGCAAAGATATTCATAACCCACCTTATTGGCAATAAGGGAGAGCTTACACCAGTTTTTTTTCTTCTTTCGAAGAGCATTGCTTCATATATTCTTCAACTTTCTCAACCATCCACTTTGGGCCAATGAACAAGGGCGAACGTTGATGCAATGTTTTGGGCTCAATTTCCATTATCCGTCTGAATCCGTCAGATGCTTTTCCTCCTGCCTGTTCGGCAATAAATGCAACAGGATTACACTCGTAGAGCAGTCTTAATTTTCCATTGGGAAGTTTGGAAGTGCCAGGATACAAAAAAATTCCACCTTTGATAAGATTGCGATGAAAATCGGCTACCAATGAACCAATATGGCGGGCAGTATAAGGCCTGAAGGTGGCGGCATCTTCGGCCTGGCAATACTTAATGAATTTCTTTACCCCATCGGGAAAATAAATATAATTCCCCTCATTGATAGAATAAATATTTGATGTTTCAGGATAGCGCATATCGGGGTGCGAAAGGCAGAAAATCCCCACACTGGGATCGAGGGTAAAACCATTTACGCCGTGCCCGGTAGAATATACCAGCATGGTAGACGAACCATAAATAACATATCCGGCAGCAACAATATTTACCCCTGGCTGAAGCATATCTTCCAGTTTTCCTCCACCTATTTCGGTGCGCCGACGGTAAATAGAGAAAACGGTACCGATAGATACATTGGCTTCAATGTTGCTGCTACCATCCAAAGGATCGATAGCCACTACATATTTCCCCATTTCAGAGAATTCGTTCTGAAACGAAATGATTTTCTCGTTTTCTTCAGAGGCAATAGCACAACATTCACCTCCCCCTTTTAAGGCTTCAATAAATCTTTCGTTGGCATATACATCGAGTTTCTTCTGGGCTTCACCTTGCACATTATCACTACCTTCAAAGCCCAGGATATCAACCAGGCCGGCAGCATTTATTTCGCGGTTTACAATTTTTGCGGCAGTGGCAATGTCATTCAATAATCGGGTAAGGGCACCCTTGGCTTGCGGATACTGTGCCTGCCGCTCCACAATAAACTGGGTGAGGGTGGTTATTCTTCGTGTTGTCATAGTGTGTTTTGATTTGGGCTGCAATTACGGTATTTTTTTCAACATTTCAAAAAAATATATATAGCTGTTATTAAGGCAGAAGAGTAAAGGATTTTTAGAATTATTGGTAAAACATGGTATTTTTGTAAACATTCAATCCAGTTTATAAAGCACAGGACTAAGCCGACAAAAAGGAAAATCTTCACAAGCAACTATACTTGTGCAGACTGTAATAAATGTTTAAATGAAAATTCTTGAGATTCCGTCATGGTATCCACCCAATGGGGGGTGGTTTTTTAAAGAGCACGCCATTGCCCTTGCCGCACAGGGGTTGCAGGTAGATGTGCTTGCCGGCATCAATACAGGAATAAGGGATAATTATCCATTGCAGCGCACCACCCGCCAAACCATGAAAGTTTGCCGGCAGGACCATATTAGAGAGTACATCCGTTCTTACCCGGTTTTTCCCTTTTCAGAAAAACTCAATTATCAGTCGTGGGTGCGCACTATGCTCTCCTTTTACGACCAATATATCAGGGATTGCGGGCATCCTGATATTATACAGGTTCACAGCAGCTTATGGGCTGGGGTGGTAGCATCGCAGGTATATAAGCGCTACAAAGTGCCTTATGTAATTACCGAACATCGCAGCCGGTTTGTCTATAACACACGCGAAGCCCGCAAACTTTTCTCCCCATGGTATAACGGCCCCCTCGAAGAGGCTTTTAAACTTGCCTCAGCCATCGTAACGGTGAGTGATTCGTTGCACCCAAAAATCATCGATCTGTATGCACGGGCAGCCGAGAAACTTAGCGTCATCCATAATATGGTCGATTGCGATTTCTTTGTTCCTCCAGTTGTGCAAAGTCCTCTGGCAAAGGTTTTCCGACTCTTCTCGCTTGCCAGTATGCGACCATCGAAAGGCCTGGATACCTTGTTGCATGCCATGTATTATCTTGAAAAGGAAATGTTTGGTGAATTTGAGCTATATATAGGTGGCGAAGGACGCGAACGTAAACATTTGGAAAAATTTGCCATCAATCATGGTCTGGAAGGCAGCGTAAAATTCCTTGGCATGCTTAATCGCCAACAAGTACTCCACGAAATGCAAAAGGCCGATCTGTTTGTATTGCCAAGCCGTTTTGAAGCTTTTGGAGTACCTTTTATTGAAGCAATGGCAACAGGGCTGCCGGTAATTGCAGGGCGTTCGGGCGGACCCGAAAGCTTTATTATTCCTGAAACAGGCCGGATTGTCGAACCCGATCAACCCGAATTACTGGCAACTGCAATAATTGAAATGCGGCGCAACCATCAGCAATATTCTCCAAGCCTCATCCGCAACTATGCTGTCGAAAACTTCGCCCGTGAAAAAATTGCCCAACAATATATTGATTTATATAATTCCATCATTAATAAATAAACAGAATAGAAGGAAAGACTATTTTTGGGCCGTAAAAATCAACACCCTTAACCCCCTGAAATGTGCGGAATAGCAGGAATACTAAGCAAAGAAAATACTGGAAATATTCACCAGGTTATCCATCGTATGACCACCCGGCTAGCGCATCGCGGACCCGATGATGAAGGATATGTGTTTTTGGATAATAAAAAGATTCTTGTAGCCGGAGGCAGCGATACCAGCCCCATTTCATGGCAATCATCCCGCAATTATGCTCCCCGTTTTCATGTTCTGGATGATACCTGTGCCAATGCATCACTGGCTATGGGCCACAGAAGACTTTCAATCATCGATCTTACCGATGGCGGGCACCAACCCATTTGTTCTGGTCATGAAAACCAATACTGGATGGTTTGCAATGGCGAAATATACAATTATATTGAAATAAAGAAACAAATGGCTGGTATGGGGATACAATTCACTTCTGCATCTGATATGGAGGTGCTTCTTAAAGCCTACATTGAATCAGGTACCAGATGTTTGGGGATGTTTAATGGCATGTGGGCCTTTGTTATTTACGACCCTGTAAGGCATATACTGTTTGGTGCCCGCGACCGTCTGGGAGTAAAGCCTCTGTATTATGTCCTTAACAATCATCATTTTGCATTTGCATCCGAACACAAAGCATTGCTCGAAGTCCCATCGCTCAAAGCTGAAGTGAACGAAAAGGCTATTTTTCCCCATTTGGCCTATGGGCTGGTCGAAAAGGAAACAGAAGGTTTTTTCAGAAATATTTTTGAATTGCATCCCTCTCATTTCTTTATTTACAACCTTACCGATAACCGTTTGCATCTGGAACGCTATTATACCCTGGCTGTAACTCCGGGCAATACAGGTTTCGAGCCGGCAGATTTTCATGAAGCCAAAGATGAAGTTTTCAGACTTACTGAAAATGCCATCCGATTGCGCATGCGAAGCGATATTCCGGTAGGTTTCTGCCTTAGTGGCGGACTCGATAGCAGTACCATTGTTACTCTGGCATCGCAAATGAACAATCACGAACATTTCAGCCAGCTTAGCCTTGGAATAAAAGCATTTACCGCTGCAAACCGATCTGATTCTGACGAATCGCAATGGGCATCTGTTATTGCCAGACATGCAGGGGTAGAATGGTTTCGGGATGAAGTAACTTCGGAAACCCTTGCAAGCGACCTTGATGATATTATCTATTACCAGGATATACCATTATACAGTACCAGCACCTACGCCCAGAACCGCGTAATGCGTCTGGCCCGCAATAACAACATCAGTATATTGCTCGACGGGCAGGGGGGTGATGAATTGTTTGCCGGATATCAGCACTTCTATACAGCATGGTTTGGGCAACTGCTTGGCAGTTTTAACATCAGAAGGCTTTTAAAAGAACTGAACTCCCTTGGAAACAGTCCGACCAATGCGAAATCGATAATGGGTTCGGTGCTAAAACTAACGGCCGATAAAACATTTGGTTCCCGGCTCAAAAAAGAACTTTCACTGGCAACCAAAAACGAATTTTCCCTTTTCAACTCCCAATTTTTAAAAGAAAACAGGTTGCAAATCCAGTTTTCGGGGGAGTTGACGATGAAGTCGCTCAATGAAGCACTTGGGGATTATTGCACTAACTATTACCTTAAAAATCTTCTGCGATGGGAAGACCGCTGCTCTATGCAATACTCCATCGAATCGCGAACCCCTTTTTCTGATGATATTCACCTCATAGAATACCTATTTTCCTTGCCAGGAAGCTACAAGATACACAATGGCTGGAGCAAATATATTCTCAGGGAAGCCATAAAAGGAATTGTACCCGATGCCATCAGGCTCAGAACCGACAAAAAAGGATTTTCTGTACCACAAACCCAATGGCTCATGGAAACATCAGCAGCATTGAAAAACAAATTCCTGAGTCTTAAAGACCTCGACCATATTTCTGCTGTTAACAAGGTAAAGCTTGAGAAAGAATGGGATACTATTTTTTCCTCACCCCTTCATTTCCGGAAAATGGATTTAATATTCAGGTATATATGCTATTTGATATGGTTGAAGACTTTTTTTACTGGGCATTATCAACACTATTTTAAAAAATAGTTTTTGTGCCCTGGCCTGAATGTTTGTTAACCATCGTTCCATTTATCACCCCCAATTACAAACCGCAAACATAATTCAGCCATTAGCTGATGCTTAAAGAAACATTGAAAGTGCAATGTTCTCCTTTTGTTACTGAAGAACACACCCCTTTTGCCACCCGACCATAGGTCAAAAAAAAAAAAAGGCTGCCCATTGCTGAGCAGCCAATATATATTTAACCCAAATTTGTCTTTAGCCGTTTTTTCTAATGACCGTTATTAGAAAATTATAGTCTTAAGTTATTGATTATGTGACTTCTATTTTGACAAATCGCTAAATAAATACTAATAATTGTAATCAAAGATGCTTTCAAATTAAGTTTTTCTAAAGCAGCCTGTACCGGCCATCCGGTAGGGTTAAACCCGGCTTAGTCATTAGTTCATTGCATTCCTAATGACTAATCCGGGTATAATTGTTTTTAGGGCAGTTATACTACTCCCTGCTCTATCATTGCGTCGGCCACTTTTATGAAACCGGCAACATTGGCACCCTTCACATAATTAACATATCCATCTTCACCTTTGCCATACTTAACGCATGCATCGTGGATATTTATCATTATCTGACGGAGTTTTTCCTCCACTTCGTCGGCTTGCCAGTTGAGTTTCATGGCATTTTGTGTTTGTTCGAGACCCGATGTGGCCACACCACCGGCATTTGAAGCTTTTCCGGGAGCATAAAGTACTTTGTTCTTAAGGAAAATTTCCATTGCTTCGGGAGTACACGGCATGTTGGCACCTTCTGAAACTACCAGTACACCGTTGTTAACCAGTTGCTGGGCATCGGCACCATTGAGCTCGTTCTGAATAGCACATGGCAGGGCCACATCGCACTTAACTTCCCAAGGGCGTTTGCCCTCGAAGAACCTGGCATTGGGGAACTCATAGGTGTATGGTTTAACTATGTCCTGGTTAGAAGCGCGAAGTTCGAGCAGGTAATCAATTTTTTCGCCCGAAATACCATCCGGATCGTAAACATAACCATCAGGACCACTAATAGTAACCACTTTAGCGCCCAACTGTGCGGCTTTAATGATAGAGCCCCACGATACGTTGCCAAACCCTGATACGGTTACAATTTTTCCTTCCATGGTATGGCCGCGTGTTTTAAGCATTTCCTGCGCAAAAAACACATTGCCAAAGCCGGTTGCTTCCGGACGTATAAGGCTTCCGCCCCAACCACGCCCTTTGCCGGTAAGTACGCCATTATGCTCGCCCACCAGTTTTTTATACATCCCAAACATATAACCAATTTCGCGGCCACCCACGCCAATATCGCCGGCAGGAATATCAGTATCGGGGCCAATGTACTTGTACAGTTCGGTCATAAAAGCCTGGCAGAAGCGCATAATTTCAGCGTTTGATTTTCCTTTGGGGTCGAAATCGCTACCCCCTTTGGCGCCACCCATAGGCAATGTGGTAAGGCTGTTTTTAAAAATCTGCTCAAACCCAAGGAATTTTAATCCCCCTTCGGTTACACTGGGGTGGAAACGAAGCCCACCCTTGTAAGGGCCAATGGCATTGTTGAATTGTACACGGTAACCACGGTTAACCTGCACGTGGCCTTTGTCGTCCATCCATTGTACCTTGAATTTAATTACCCTGTCGGGCTCAATAATCCGTTCAATAATGTTGGCGGCTTCGTACTTTGGATTTTCTTTTACCACGTCTTCTATGGTTTCAAGAACCTCTTTCACTGCCTGAAGGAACTCAGGTTGACCCGGGTTTTTCTTCTCCAGGTCGGCCATTATCTTGTCCAAGTTCATATTAGATTAGTTTAAAGTGTTTGAATAAATTAGGGTGAATGTGTTAAAATGTTTTGAATAAAATCAGGGCGAAATTAGCCTTATTTTGCTGATTGGCAAAGTGCTTTCAGAAAATTATTTGATGGTCTGAAAGGGTTTTCAGGATGTTGTTAGCGGCCCTTCGTTGCCAACTCTGGGTTGCCTTTCAGCCGGTTTATATATGATTCCCTTTTTCTTTCGGCCATCTATTTTTACTAAGGCGGCATGGCTAAAGCGCACATGGCGCACAAAGGTGTCTTCAAATACAGCCGTATGCCTGTCAAGATAATCCACATCATAATACCCATCGTTGTTGAAAGGGTTTATAGTGAAATATCCCACATGAAAAGATGTTAGGTTTTGAAAGAAGTGGGTACCCTGACTGGGATCGATCTGAAAATTCTTCAGCCCCGATTCGATAATAATCAGTGCAGCAGATATTTGCGACCATTTAATGGGCACCCCAAGCCACGGATCGCTCGAGCCCCATCGTCCGGGCCCAATGAGTATGTAGTTTTTCTTTTCGGCCACAAAACCCGAGTTTATCCTGTCAATAGTAGCTGCAATAGTTTTTGTATGTGCCGGATCGAAGGCTTCGGGTTTTATGTACACTACATCGCGAAGGTTTTCGTAAATACCATTGCCAAGGGCATGATCGCAATATACTATGGTTTCTTCATTGGTATGTTCCTCAAGTTTTACAAGGTTCTTTTCCTGGGTCTCCACCACGGGTCGTATCTGTAAAAAGTGGAAGGTTTGAGGTATGTTGTCGGGCGTATCGAGATTGACTGAAAATTCTATTTCAACCTGATTGTTCATTTCCTGCTGACCAATTTTCAGAAGTTCCTGAAGTATTTCTGACAAGGGAAACGAGTTGTGTTTCAGAATATTGGCAAAGGTGATGATCTTCTTTCCTCCTTCATACAAACCTTCGCGGATAATCTGATCCTGGTAATCGTAAGTGGATGCCACAAATTTTAAGGCTTTGTCGTTTTCAACCTGTTTAATACGCAGTTTCAGAAGGTTCACTGTTTCATCAACCGAGGAGTGAAACTTTTCAGGATCGAGATCAAGGGCATAAAATTCTTTCTGGCTGTCGGTAAGGGCCAGGTTGGGAACCGACAGCTGCAATACCTTTTGCGGATACTTTGGGCAAAAACGAAGGGAAATGCCTCCTTCAACTATAGTTTTTCCCAGGCCAAAGGCTATGTTGGCTATGCCATCTTCGTATTTTTCGGGTTCAATGGGGTAAAAGTTTATTGACCGCGCAACACCTGAAACGGCCGGATAAAATCGGTTTCCATAACTACGTCCTGACACTTCCTGGATAACCACTGCCATTTTTTCTTCGTCGATTACATTGGATGTTGCCGAAATATATGCTTTGCTTTCCTTAAAAAACACCGAAGCATATACACTCTTTATAGCCTGTTCGAGCTGATAGCGTCTGATCATTACATCGTAATGGTTGTTGGAGATCATGTAGGTTGAGTAAACCCCTGCAAATGGCTGGTAATGACTATCTTCGAGCAAACTTGATGAACGCACTGCCAGTGGCGATTTAATAGCGTCGCAAATCTCCTCAACATGTTTCCTCAGGCGTGGCGATGTTCCTGCATTACTGAATCGTTCAATAATTTCTTCATCGGTTGCTTCAGAAAGGGCAAACTCATAAAGATTATTCAACTCCATGAATTCATCGAACAGGTCGGTGGTAAGTACCACGGTACGTGGGATTGTAACCATTACATCATCCCACTTAAACATAAGTTTGTGTTTATTAATAAAGGAATCGATAAACGCAAGCCCTCTGGCTTTTCCGCCCAGTTGTCCATCGCCAAGGCGCGTAAAAATGGCATACTCATCAATATGGCTGGCAATAATACCGCGCCCCTTGGTTTTGCGATAGTTGGCAATAGTATCGATAAGGTAGCTTCGTATCTCTTCAACATTGTTAAAATCGTCGGTGCTTTTGGCAGCAAAAACATCGGCAAGCGAAAACAGGGCGCGTGCCTTTAGCCAGCGCGAAAAATGGTTGTTGGATACATGATATTGCAGGCAACGTGCGTCAACCTTCGAAATCTTAACCTGAATGGAGTGCAGGTTGTTGGCCCGGTCAATTTCTGAATCGGTAATGGGGTCGCGAAATACAAATTCACCAAACCCATAATTATCACGTATATAATGTTTAAGGTCAACAAGCAGGGTTTGAGAGTATTTATTCATAAATATAACTCCCAGTTCTTTCATTAAGGTTTCATCCCAGTTGTCGGATGATTGAAGCAGGATGGGCATTTTCGATCCTTCTTCCCGTATAAGCCTTGCCAGCTTAATCCCCGCTTCCTTATCCTTGGCCCCCTGCCGGTAGTAACTAACATCTGAAATAATCCCCAGAAGGTTGTTTTTGTAGCGTTGATAAAGGGCAACGGCATCGTCGAATGTTTTTGCCAGCAAAATCTTGGGGCGGGCACGCATACGCAAGGTCTTTCGGTGCTCATTGAGCCCCTCAGTCATAAGTTCGTAGGTTTGCTCAAAAATAACCTTGTAAATGGTGGGCAGGTATGAGGAGTAATACCTAACCGAATCTTCAACCAGCAAAATGGCCTGCACACCTTTCTGTTCAATATCGTAGCGGGCATTCATCTTATCTTCAATAAGTTTGATGATTGCCAGCAGCAAACCGGCATTTCCCAACCAGCAAAATACATAATCAATAGAACTCAGGTCTTCATTGGCCAGCTTCATTGATACCTCGCGCGAGAAATGAGTCAGCACCACAATGGGGATATTGGTAAACCGGCGCTTCACTTTTTTGGCCATTTCAAAGGCATCTATCTTACCCACATTTAGCATGGTGATTACCAGATCGAATTTTTTCTTTTCGAGCAATTCAAAAGCTACCTCCGATGTATAGGCATGGGTAAACTGGGGCGGATACCGCAGGTTTTTGGATGTGTATTCAAGGAAAATCTTTTCGTTGATGCGGCCGTCTTCCTCGAGCATGAATGCATCGTAGTTGGAGCAAATAAGCAAAACGTTGATGATGCGTTGCTGCATCAGGTCTTCGTATGAAATTTCACTGAACTCGTGCCGGTCGGTCGAAAAAAGCTCATTATAACGGTATTTCGAACGCGATTCGTTGATATGGATAATATTGTCGTCCATTAATATGCTGGGTTTGGGGTTTGGTTTTTAGAGTTTTGCAAAGTTTTGCCCTTGTTTTTTAAATCATGCTTTTTTGTTCTGAAGGGTAAATCAACATTACCGTAAGTAAAATTAAGCGAAAATATGAATAGAGAGTTTAAGAACCAGGGATTGATCAATAGAGATTAATCAACAGAATTTTAACGAACCAATGATTTACCCTGGTTGGTTGAAATAAATTAAATCTTTATTCAAAACCAGATAAGGCAATGAAAACAGCTGTTAATAACTATTTTTTCAGCGACATTAAATGTGAACATCAAAAACCTGAATACAATGAGATAGCTTCAACCTGACATTTCCTAATAGCAATGAATATTAGACGGAATTGTTTGTCGGCTTCTATATTCAACAAAGGGGTTAAATACAGAAATTTTATAAAAATATTTTATGCCGGATTGTCTTTGCTTAACAAATGTTGGCTAATTTTGCTTATCTTGAAAAATTACGATAAAACCTTGAAATTTCACCCCATTCAATATATTAATTAAGATCATGCAAACAATCCGAGCCCCATTTCTTATAGTGGCAACACTGCTTATTGTTGTCGTCATATCATGCGAACCTGCCGAGATATTGCCCGATGATGAAAAACCACTTGTTGAAATCGATTCTTTACTAATGAGTTATGAGCAGGATGCTGTTTTTATTGTAATCAATGCTGTTGGTGAATGGAGTGTGAGTTGTCCTGACAACTGGATTCAGTTTACATCAAAAAGCGGTAAAGGAAAAACCGGAATTGTGGTGGGTGTGGATGAAAATAAAAAATTCATGAGAATGTCCGAAATCGAAATTAAATCGGGCAGTGAAACCAAAAACATAAAAATCAGACAGAATGGGGCTCCAATAGTGGTGGTTGATGTAAACAACAATGTGCAAATCAAGCTTATCAGAGTCGCAGGTGGAAAATTCATCATTGGCGATAACAACAACAGGCCCGCGCATCAGGTGCAGCTCAGTGATTTTTACATTACCGAAACCGAAATTACCAACGCGCAATGGGCAGCGGTGACCAATGTTTTGCCCGCTGGCGGATTTGCCGCCAATGAAGAACCCGACATGCCCGCAACCAATATAGGGTTCAATCAGATTACCGCAAACTTTTTGCCCTCTTTGCTACAAAAAACCCAGATAAAATTTCGACTACCCACTGAGGCTGAATGGGAATATGCTGCATTGGGAGGTAAAAATTCGAAGGGATATGCTTTTGCAGGTAGCAATAACCTGGATGAGGTGGGATGGTATAAAGATAATTCGGCAGGAAAAAAGTTGAAGGTTAAACTAAAAAGTCCTAATGAACTGGGTTTGTACGATATGAGCGGAAATGCCGCCGAATGGTGCAGCAACTGGTATGCAGAGTATTATATCTGGGCAGAGCTATCCGTTAACCCTACCGGGCCTGCCAGCGGAACCAAACGTGTGGTAAGAGGAGGGGATTTCACCTCCGACTACGGATTCTTCGGTTACTATTATTGTGCTATTAAGAACAGGGCAATGTCAGCCAACTATTCCGACCCCGACCCGGTGGTAGGTTTTCGTTGCGTAGTATCTTTTTAATACATTGAGCAACATTTATACTCTAAAACGAGGGCTTATTAATATGTCTAAGCCATCGGGAATTGCCAAACCAATTACCTCAATCAACGAACATGATATTTTATCCAATCGAATTATTTAAAATTTCATTCTGATGGAAAAGTTTTTACAAACATTAATAATTGCACTAATAATAGGCAATGCACAATCGCAAACCCTTGTAAAAATGGGTTTACCTCAGCAACCTGAAGCAAAACTGCAGGTTGTAAAGTTATTTGACGAATCGTTGCCTCTTGAAACAACCGTTGTTCTGGGTGCAATAGGTTTTAATATTTCCGGAGGCACAGAACCTTATTCCTTAAACTGGCTTAAAGACGAAAAGGTTTTTGCCTCCGGCGATATTGCTGTATTTAAACCGGAAGCAGGAAAAAACTATTCACTTCAGGTCGTTGATAAAAAACAGTGCAAAACAACAGTTGCCATCAATATCGATGCAACGCCAAAAATAGGTTCCCCTGCCGAGGTAAACCTTTATCAGAAAAACATTCAGATTTCTCCAACCCGTGTAACCCATTCCATAAATATTTCCTTTGCCCATGATTTTAATGCTATGGGTAAAGTAAGGATTTTCGACATGCAGGGAAAACTCAATTTGTCCACTGTAATTTACGGTTCAACAACTATTCCGGTTCAATTACCGGCAGGTAATTATGTGGTACTGGTCGAAAGCACAGATGATTATGCTACATCTCAAATTATTGTACAGCCCTGAATTTGCAACATGGATATTATACTCCCAATATAAACAATAAAGATTATGAGATCACCAGATTATAAGCCCGCCCTAAAAACATATTTAATTCTTATTATTCTTGCCATAGGGTATGTGCAACCATTATGGGGACAAAATCAGGAATTATTGAATGCCAAAAATTGTGCAACACAATTTTTTACCCAAATGCATCAAAAAGCTGACGGGCAAATACCGCTAAAGTCCGACATAAATTCAGTAGAAATTCGCTACCGTTCCAATGTCAACACCGGATCAAAAGTATATGTAATTCAACAAGAAGGTATTGGTTTTGTGGTTGTTGTACAGGATGGTTTTTCCGAAAAAGTGATAGGATATGCTCCTAATGGCAATTTTGAATCAGAAAAAGCTCCTGATGCACTGAAAACTCTACTCCAACATTTCGAAAATCTGTCCACAGAAATAATTCCCACCTATCCGATAGAAAAAAAGGTTTCAATCCCCTTGCTCGATTCTGCCGGAATCAGTTTGAACCAATACCGCCATGAAGAAGTGGGAGGAAGCTGGACCGGTTGCGTTGCAACAGCCTTTACACAAATCATGGCCTACTATAAGTATCCTGCCAAAGGGAAAGGCAGCTATTGTTTTAATCACTCCACCTACGGCCAACTTTGCGCTGATCTTGAAAATTCGCCAATTGACTGGGACAACATAACCGATGACGATCTTAAAAGATTATCATTTCAGGTGGGCGTGGTGATGAATATGAATTACAATTTGGCTGGCAGTAGCCCATTATCGCCAAACTATACAAACGTTTTGCGAGACTTTTTCGGATATTTCCAGCATTTCGGGTCGTCTGAATATGCTTTTATTTGCGACGAAATTGACCAGAAAAGACCCGTATATTTTGAACTGCGCGGAAACCCCGGACACGCAGCTGTTATTGATGGTTATAATGATGATAGTTATTTCCATATCAACTTTGGATGGGGAGGCTCGTATAACGGATATTACCTGATGAATACCAACAAAACATTTTATGTTGGGTACACTTTTGGCACCAACATCGCAAGTCCGATATTTGCATCGCCCAAACCTTTTGCTGTCAGCAAAAGCGATTCCCTGGCATTACTTGCCATCCATAACGCACTGAATGGACGCACCGGCTGGAACCTGGCCAGGCCGTTGGCTGAATGGGGAGGCGTTCTGATTTCTAAAGAAAGAGTTGCTATGTTGCAATTGTACCTCGAAAATTCCACATCAGGATATTTAGCCCCTGAAATTGGCAATCTTACTGCTCTTGAAACTCTTATACTAAGCGGTAACATCTATGGAACTTTACCCTCTACCCTTTCGAATCTGACCAAACTTAAATATCTGAGCATATACAATGGCAATGGAAATTTATCCGGACCCTTACCGGTCAACATTGGAAATCTCAAAAACTTAGAATTTCTGTCACTTTATAATGTGGCATCTGGAATAATTCCGCCATCTATTGGCGAACTCACACAGTTAAAATTCTTTAGACTTCAGTCGGGTAAACTCTCAGGCAGCCTTCCCGAATCTGTTTCCAATCTTACTAAGCTTGTTGAAATAAATCTTTCAGACAACCAGCTAAGTGGTAAATTGCCTGAAAATATCGGAAATTTAAAAGAGCTCACATCATTAAGTCTGGTTAATAATCAATTCGCGGGGCCCCTTCCAAAATCTATCGGAAGGTTGAGCAATTTGTTGTTGCTTGAAATTCAGAATAATCAATTTTCGGGCGAAATCCCCGATTCCCTTAAAAACTGGAAAAATATTATTCGAATTGATGTCTCCAACAATCAATTCAGCGGATCCTTTCCAACGTCAATCGGGTATCTTACCAAAATAAAATATCTCGGAGTGCGCAACAACCAATTCACATCTTTGCCCGTTGAAATTGGAAATCTGACCGAAATAACCGAGTTAGATTTATCAAATAATGCATTAACCACCCTCCCTTCCTCAATCAATAATTTTAAGAAACTGCAAACACTGAATGTTTCTAAAAATAAACTTCAAACCCTACCCGACGATTTCGGCTTTTTCGAAAAACTTACAACCATCAATCTGGAAGACAATCAATTATCAGTATTCCCGAATAATTTATGTTTAATACCTGAAATCAGAGTTATTCACCTTAAAAACAATCGTATAAGGAGCTTTCCACCAGCCATTGATATGCTTTCTCCCGATATTGACCATTTATCTGTTGAAAACAACGAAATAAGCGGAAGGATTCCGCTATCGTTATTAAGTTCGAGAATGACATTTTTAGGACTGGCTGGCAACCGTTTCACTTACGAAAGTATTCCGATATCAGATAATATTTTTCATGCAGTTGGGACCCAAAGAAGAGTTCCCCTCAAAACACAGGAAATTCCCGTGGTGATGGGCGATACTGTGGTTTTAAATATAAAGGAACTCACCGGAGCCAGACTCGCTACAAATGAATATTACTGGGCCGCCTGTCAAAAGTTCGGCGTTCCGAAAATGCCCAGAGATCTTCCCAACGCTAAAAATGATTCGTTGATAAGAGTTGTAATAACCCCACAAACTATTAACAACAGGTATGTTTGCCAGATAACCAACCCGAGTGCGCCCAACTGGAAATATATTTTCAACAACCATACTTACATCAACCCTTGTTTGAATTCTCTGTTGACTGATACCATTGGTTTCCGGCTTGTTTCAGAAAATGAAAAGCTTGCTCTTCAATATCCTGACCAATACGTAGTTTCATCGAACCAGTTGATGATGAAACAAGTGGAAGATCTGACAGTAACCCTGGTTCCACCATTAAGGTCAGTTCGTGGCACATTGCAATGGCAGGCATCGGCTGACGGAAAAACATTTCACCCCCTTTCTCTTGCTATGACTCAGACCGACCTGAGAGCCAACATTAAATCTATTTCGGCTGAAAAACTCGAACTATTGCCCAAAACCCCTGCCTGGTATCGGTTGGCTCTATTCGAAGATAACTGCAACCCCATCTTTGGCGACACATTGAAAGTAAGCCCTTTCGGAAAAGTATTGATGGACACCATCCTCAATGTAACCCAGTCAACAGTTACCATCACTGTTGATAGTATTTCAGTAACTATCCCCAAAAATATTCATAACGAAAATTTCAGACTGACCATTGTAAAAGGAGAGCAACCCTTAGCAAGTCCCGATTCTATCACTATCAGCTCGGTATATGACGTAACATTGAGTTTTTCAGATAAATTTCAGACACCACTGCTGATTAAACTTAACAACATCAATAAGAATGACTTCAGTAAACCTGAAATTCACAAGTATAAAGCTGTATATTTTAACCCATCTATGCAGCAGTGGATACCCTATCCGGATAGCTATGTAAGCCTGGCCGATACAAGTATGGTTTTCGAAACAAATCACCTTACCAAGCTAAGCGTTGGTTATTGGAACAAGAAGTTTGGCTATGATGAAGTTTACGAAAGAAACAACATACGGGTATATTACAAGAAAACCGATGATGATTTAATGACATTTAATTACGGAAAGAAACAAACAACCCAACCATGGCACATACCCGGCACGCCCAAAATGGTGCAGGATATAACACAATATCTTTTTGAAATTCGTGCAAAGTTTGATAGTGTCGGACTGCCAGTGCCCGAAAACTTTGATGTGTTTATTACCCAAATGGATAATGCTGACGGGGTGGTAGGCGTTTCGGGTATGATCAACAACTATTTAACAATACATACACTCATCACCGATCCGGTAAAACTCAGAAGCGTGCTTGCACACGAATACATGCATTTTACTCAATCCAAATTTATTTCGCCCGATCCGGGCAATATTTTCTGGATGGAAGCCACTGCTCATCTCACCGACAGGTTGGTATGGGATGATACGGTAATCCCTATAAGCGAATCGGAAGATTATTTGTTAAATTACAGAATAAAAAAAGATTCAGGTTCTGCGGATATGTTTTCTTCCTTGGCCCGGTCATGGGATTACTGGGACAGTGGCTTCTGGACACAAAACCTGTTTGGCAATGTGAATTATTGTTACCTGGCCGGTACATTTTTACATTATTTGCGCAGTTACTCAAAAGCTGATAACCTGTTAGACCCTGTAAAACTGCTCAAAGAAAATACGCGATGGAGCGGCGACTCATGGCGGCAATACTTAAGCAATTACATCGCTTTTTCAATGAATTCGCTCATTGGCGATGAATACGATAACTTCGTGAAATATGTCCTAAGCGGTGAGAATAAAAAGTTCAGTTTGTTAGACCCTGAATTCCCATACCAATATTTGTTGAAAATCTCATATTCAGATGATGAATCAGAATCTGCCAACAATGAAGAAATATTTGCCAATCGGGTAGTTTACAAATTTGCCCCTAATGATAAAGCACCAAAAACTGAAAAGAAAACCCTTACCATTCCATACCTTGCATCTAAAATGTTGCTACTTACCAACCAGGATGATAAACGTATGGTAATGGTTCATTATAAGCGACTTCATGAAAAAAACCGGAATTACAAGGTTTATTATGGCTCATACAATGCCAGGGAAGGGAAAATGACTTATCTGGATATTTCTGACTCAACGGCCTTCTACTTTCCACTGGCAATAAGACAAAAGCCCGAGGAAGCACAAAATATAGCCTTTTTATTGTTTGTGAATAAAAAATCGCCCCAATCCAGTGATGCAAGTGCCAATTTTAATGCATCCTTTGAGCTAACGGCTATGCCGCTTGTAAACTTTGCCGACCTGGATTATGTTTGTGTTGGCGACGGTTTTATCCACAATCATACTGATGGGTACAAACATCCCTTCTTTATAACCGGTGCTGGCAGAAAAATGGATTTACAGGGTGTGAACATCACTAAGTTCGCAGTGAATTACTATTCAACTAAAACTACCCTGTTGAATGACAGTACCTATCGCGTGGACGTAACCTACGGTTCAGAATTGCGAATTGGCAATGGCCCTAATATTGGGGAATCCATCCAGATCAAAGATATTACTCAGCAAATTATCTATACTTACACTACTGGTGAACTATCACTCAATCAAAAAGAAAAAATCACCAATAAATTTGGGCCATACTACGATGACTTTTTACAGATGCAAATGCCGGAACATCTTTCAAGCATCGCCAACCGCAATATTGGGCTAAAACTTCGAAATGTATTGATTTTTAACCCCACTTCCGATGAGCGCTTGTTCTTTTCTACCGATAACACCGCAGCCACCAGGGCTACCGTGGTCTCGATGTCGGAAAATTCGCACCGGATTTTCTATTACAGCAACGGTGAAGTGAGTGGCGAAATAACAAACAGTTATGTAAGTACTGACTGGTCAGAACCCAATATCAGGATTCTGCTATGGCTTCATTATAAATAAAGCCTGATTGGGATTAATGAAATTTGCCCGGTATGTTTGATATACATACCGGGCAAATTTTTTTACACATCACACTTAATATCATCCAATATTTTTTCAACCACCATTTTAGGGTTTTTCTGAATAAGGCTAATCATTCTGAAAATAAATCAGCGATGCTCTTTTCTTTCCATCCATGATAATCTCAAGGGGTTTTTCGAAACGTACATGCCTGAAATACTGGGTTTCGGCAACAAGAGGGGCTGCTTCAAGTACATCCCAGTTTATATAATCAATAAGTGCATTGTGTTTTACTGAAAAATAGCCCACATTCATAGAAATTACATTGTGAAAGAAATGGGAGCCCAATGATGCATCGAGCGGAAAGTCTTCCATACTTACTTCCACAATAATACGTGCATTTGAAATTTGCGACCAGTTTACGGGTATGCCAATAAACCTGTCGCGTGTCCCCCACCGTCCTGGCCCAACAAGGATATATCTGCGGTCCTGTTCAATCATCTGGCGGTTGATCTGTTCAATTTCATCGCGCATTTTTTCAGTCTTGAGCTTGTCAAACTTTTGCATATCAACATACACCACATCGCTAATGCTGCTTATTATACCGTTGCCCATTCCGTTTTCCGAATACAGCAACAGGCGCTCATTGTCAATGCGGGTGAGGTTGATTTCATTCTCAATTATGTTTTTAATAAGGGGTTTTATCTGCAGCAGATAGAAAGATGCCATACCGTCCTTGTCCTTGTTCAGGTCAATGGCAAACTCAATCTCTATGGGTGAGCCCATTGCTTCCGAAACAATATCCAGAATCACTTCAATGGTCTTTGCCATGGGGATGTAATCGTATTTGAGAATATTGGCAAAGTTTATCACCCTTGGACCAGGGTGGGTAATACCCGGCAGGGTGCGTTCACTCGATACATCATATACCGAAGCCGAATGTTTAAGGGTCCCATGCTTTTCGGCCTTCGAAACTTCGAGTTTGATAAGGCCGGCATCTTCGCCTTCGAGCAGATTCAGGTCTTTGAGGGCCATGTTGATGGCATAGAAATGCAGCTGCGAATTTTTGTATAAGTCGCGTGGGGTATAGATTTCGAGTTGCGGATGTACCGGCGAAAATCGGTAAGTCTTCTCCCCTTCCACCACATATTTGCCCAGCCCCACTGCTGCCACTGCAAAGCCTTCTTCGGGTTTCATGTACGAATAGGGATAGAAATTGTACGATTGTGCCACACCACTAATATGAGGATAGAAGAAACTTTCGAACTGATTACCCACAACTTCCTGAATAATTACCGCCATCTTTTCTTCCTCCATTTTATAATTCACTGCCTTGAAATAGGTCTGGGCGGTGGGGGAAAAAATGGAGGCAAATACAAGTTTTATGGCATCCATGGTTTGATGGAGCCGTACATTTAGATTCTCGTGGTTGTTGGGAAGAAGGAAGGTATCGAAAATGCCGGCAAAGGGCTGCATAAGCGAATCTTCGAACAGACTCGATGATCTGATGGCAAGGGGCTTTTTGATGAGAGAAAGGTAAACTTTCAGTTTTTTCTCCAGCCCCGATGAGAGTTCACCCTTTATAAAATACTCCTGTATACGGTGAAAATCGGTTTCCTTGTAAATAACATCATAGAGTCGGTTGTGCTGCATAAATTGCTCAAACTCTTCGGTGCCAATTATCGATGTTTTTGGTGACCTGATGCGGATGCCGGGGACAATTTCGCTGAACGTAAAATTATTGATAAGCATACTTATAAAAGCAAGGCCCCTTCCCTTTCCGCCCAGTGAACCGGGAGCCATACTAACCACGTTGGTTTCGTCAATAATTGCCGATTCTACAAAATTAACGACCTTACCGCGCTGGCGGTCACGTATACATGATTCAATAATGCTAAGCATATACTCCCTTATCTGGCCAGGGCTGAAAAAGTCTTCTACCTTGAGGGGTTTTATTTTTTTGGCTATCTGTATTTCACCACGGGCCATCAGCCAGTGCGAGAAATGATTTTTACGAGCGTGGTAAACAATCGATTTTTCAGGAATGTGCTTCAGATGGTTCTGAAACTCTTTCATTGTGCGGGCTACGGCAATTTCGCGGCGTCCCTCCTCATCGCGGTAAATAAAATTACCAAACCCCAGATAATAGTCTATAAAACTGCGCAGATCCTGTTTAAGTGTTTCTGAGTTTTTGTTGATGAAGGTAGATTTCATCAAATAAGCATGATGCGCATTTTCGGTATCGGAAGATTGCAGCACTACGGGAAGTTCAGGCATCTGATCGCGGGCATACGCCACAAGGCTGAGCCCGGCACGATCGTCGAGCTTACCGTTTTTCTCAAATTTAACATCCGATATAAGACATAGCAGATTTTCACGGTACTTGTCGAAAAGGGTAAGGGCTTCGGTATAGTTGGATGCAAGCAGTATTTTTGGCCTCACACGCATTTTAAGCAATTTGGAAAGCTCATCAACATTCACTTCCTCAATAAGTTGCTGGGTTTGCTCAATTACAATGGAGTAAAGAATGGGAAGATAGCGCGAGTAATACCGCGCCGAATCTTCAACCAGCAGAATTACCTGCACCATGCCTATATTAATATCATTCTCTACATTTATTTTGTCTTCAATGTATTTTACCATTGCAAGAAAAACGTTGGAGTCGCCGTTCCAGACAAAAACCTTATCGATGGGGCTAATGGTTTTGGCCCCGTCTTCAAAAATACCAATATCGCTGTTGTTATTGAGGAGCAAAAAGATGGGAATATTATGGTAAATCTTCCTGATAACCTTGCTCAGCTGAATAGGGGTCTGTTTATCTACCCCCATCATTACAATTACAAGGTCGTAATGTTTTTGCTGCAATTTCTCAAGGGCTTCCTCGGGTGTGGATACTCCGGTAATGCGTGGGGCCGATGAAAGGCTTAACTGGTAATATTCGCCGGTTACCCTTTCAAAAAACCGACCCTCCTGTTCAATGATATAGGCATCGTAGAGATTGGCTACCAGCAAAATCTCACGCACCTTATACTGCATCATATCGTGGTAAATATCCTTATCGGAATTGTGTTTTACCAGAAATTTCTGCAGAAGATGCCTGCTGTATTGCGAGTGTGCCGGCAAATGGCCCGATCGGGTTAGTTGCGGAAACTCCGAAGCGAGTATCTCAGCATGTTTATCCTTATCCGAAACAAATGGTTCATTTTTTTCCTGTAAACCTGGTTGATCAGAAGAAGGCTTTTTATCTATCCTTGGGCGGGATGGTTTTCCGGTAATGCGCAATAACTCTTTGCCAATTGAAGTGTTGAGATAACCTGAGATAATACTGCTCAGGTTGTTGATAAGATCGCGCTCCTCTGCCAGGAAAGGGCCTTCGTCGAGTTCCTCATGAGGTCGCAGGTAATATACTTCTATCATTCCATCTACCCCGTCAATTGTTTCAAAGTATTTTTTCTGACACCATGGCGTCTCCCTAAATCTTTCTCCACTGACAAAATATTTCTTACCATAGTTGATTCTTGAAACAGTATCCTCAGGGTATTGCCATGCCGCCGGAAGGATATGGCATATCTCGGCCAGCATTTCGTCAATATTTTTTTCTTGCTTTAAGATATGTGTGGCCTGGTTAATGGCACCAAGCTCCTTGAGTCTTTCCCGCTTTTCGGCAATGAGTTTTTGTATCTCTTCCTGGCTGATGGTAAGATTGGCAAGCATTTGCTCGGCATCTTTCAGTTCCTGGCTGGGGTCGGTATAAGTGGCAGAGTCCTGCATGTTAGTGGTGGTTTAAACAGCCCTAAAAATACTAAAAATAGGGCACAACAGCATATTAAAGGGTTAAGCAGGAAAGAAAAAATAAATTAAGCCATATACAAAAATTATTGAATAAAATCACGGAAATAAAAAAAATATTTTGTTTTCAAAAAAAATGGAAACAATGTATTTAAAGCATAAAATTGCCATAAAATCTTTTTAAAATTACTAACCAAAAAAAGCAAAACAATGAACACACAGTTGAAAAAATTCATGGATTACGTTATCGCGAAGAATCCTTCCGAATCAGAGTTTCACCAGGCTGTGGAAGAAGTAGCAGAAACCATTCTTCCTTTCCTTGATGAAAATCCAAAATACAAGGCAGCCAAGGTTTTCGAACGCATGATTGAGCCCGAGAGAGTGATAATTTTCAGGGTTCCGTGGATTGATGATAAAGGCGAAGTACATGTAAACCGGGGATTCCGCATCGAAATGAACAGCGCCATCGGGCCCTACAAAGGAGGATTAAGATTTCACCCCACTGTAAACCTGGGCATTCTGAAATTCCTTGCTTTCGAGCAGGTTTTTAAAAACAGCCTTACATCTTTGCCAATGGGCGGAGGAAAAGGGGGCAGCGATTTCGATCCAAAGGGAAAATCAGACAATGAAGTGATGCGCTTTTGCCAGAGTTTTATGACAGAACTATCCAGGCACATTGGCCCCGATACTGATGTTCCTGCAGGTGATATAGGGGTTGGGGGTCGCGAAATTGGCTATATGTTTGGGCAATACAAGCGTATTCGCAATGAGTTTACAGGTGTGCTTACCGGCAAAGGCCGCGAATACGGCGGCAGTCTGATAAGGCCCGAAGCCACTGGGTACGGTTGCGTTTATTTTGCCCAGGAAATGCTGGCTACCATTAACGAAGGATTCACAGGCAAAACCATTGCAATAAGCGGTTCGGGTAATGTTGCCCAATATGCTGCCGAAAAAGCTCTCGAATTTGGTGGCAAAGTGGTTACCTTCTCCGATTCAACCGGCTATATCTACGATCAGGACGGTATAGACCGCGAAAAACTCAGCTGGATCATGGAATTGAAAAACCAGCGTAGGGGCCGCATCAGCGAATATGCCGACCGGTTCGGATGCAAATATGTGGAAGGAACAAGCCGTCCGTGGGCTGAGAAGTGCGACATTGCGCTACCCTGCGCAACCGAAAACGAGATCAGCGGAAATGATGCTCAAACCCTTATCGACAATGGTTGTATCTGTGTAAGCGAAGGAGCTAATATGCCTTCAACCCCCGAGGCTGTTGAAATATTTCTGAAGCACAAAATCCTCTATGGCCCTGGCAAAGCTGCAAATGCCGGTGGCGTGGCTACTTCAGGGCTCGAAATGAGTCAGAACTCACTGCGTCTTTCCTGGACCCGCGAAGAAGTTGACCAGCGCCTGCATGCCATTATGATCAACATTCACAAAACCTGTGTTGAATATGGCAGGGAAGGCGACTTTATAAACTACGTGAAGGGAGCCAACATTGGCGGTTTCGTAAAAGTTGCCGATGCCATGATGGCCCAGGGATATGTTTAGGGATGGTCGGATTGTTGATTGTCGGATTGTTGATTGTCGGATTTTCGGATTGTTGATTGTCGGATTATAGGATTATCTGGTGTCAGGTGTCCGGTTTCGGGTTTCGGGTGCCGTGTCTCGGCCATAGACGAGATCAGTGCCCATGTCTCGGCTTTAAACGAGATAAGGTCTTTTGCTTTGTTAGCGCAACCCCGAAGGGGTGAAATGATTATAGCCCCGGGTGTCAACCCGGGGTTATGGAATATGAGCGAAAAAATGCGCTGCGCACAAAAGGTATTCAATTTGCCGCGGTATGTGGCCAGCGCAAGGGCAGTTCCGGCAACCAAAACCCGTTTTCAACATTTATTTTTGGTAGCATCACATAAAAATTATTTAAGATTTTTTTTGGTGATTTATTATAAGTGTTATTTTTACACTCAAAATCCCGGCTATGGTTGTTATAAATTTCATCAAGTATAATCCAGGCCGGATAAAAAATTCAAAATCAATCTTTCATCAACCAAAAATCACAATCGTATGACAATATTAGACTGGATTGTACTTGGGACCTTTTTTGTTTCCCTGTTCGCAGTAATCTGGTGGGTTGTTCGCCAGAAAAAAGAAACTTCGGCAGATTATTTTCTCGCCGGCCGCAATGCAGGATGGATTGCCATTGGGGCTTCTATATTTGCATCCAACATTGGTTCAGAGCATCTTGTGGGGCTTGCAGGAGCAGGCGCCGAAACAGGCATGGCCATGGCTCACTGGGAAATGCAGGGATGGCTTATCCTGGTGCTGGGGTGGGTGTTTGTTCCATTTTATTCGCGCAGTAGGGTTTTTACCATGCCTGAGTTTCTCGAAAGGCGCTACAATTCAGCATCGCGCAACTTTCTTTCCGTAATTTCGCTGGTAAGTTATGTGCTTACCAAAGTTGCCGTTACTGTTTATGCCGGGGGTATAGTATTTAAGGAAGTATTTGGTATTGATACCTGGATGGGCATCGACTTTTTCTGGATTGGTGCCATTGGCCTGGTAGTCTTTACGGGGATTTACACTGTATTGGGCGGAATGCGTGCCGTTATGTACACATCGGTGCTTCAACTGCCGGTTCTATTGCTGGGCTCCATTGTTATTCTGGTGATTGGGCTTCGCGAAGTGGGTGGCTGGAACGAACTGATGCAAATAACCAGCGCTACACTTACTCCCGAAGGAGATTCAATGACCAGTCTTATTCGCTCACACCGCGACTCCGAATTTCCATGGACCGGCGTTCTGCTTGGTTCTGCCATTATTGGTTTCTGGTACTGGTGTACCGATCAATATATTGTGCAAAGGGTACTCTCAGGGCGCGATCAGAAGCAGGCCCGCCGTGGGTCAATTTTTGGCGCATACCTTAAGCTATTGCCGGTTTTCATTTTCCTTATTCCTGGTATGATTGCCTTTGCATTGAACCAGAAAGGACTAATGGAGCTGTCAAGCTCAGATGCTGCGTTTTCGAGTCTTGTAAAAAATCTACTCCCCATTGGTGTGCGTGGCATCGTGGTTGGAGGACTTATAGCAGCGCTGATGAGTTCATTGGCGTCTCTCTTTAATTCTTCGGCAATTCTTTTTACCAAGGATTTTTATGAAAAATTCCGTCCTGAAAGCTCAGAAAAGCACCTTGTAAAGGTGGGTCGCATTGCAACCATTGTTATTGTGGTGCTTGGTATTTTATGGATACCAGTAATGCAGGGCATTGGCCAGGTTTTGTATGCCTATTTGCAGGATGTACAGTCGTTGCTTGCTCCTGGCATTGCTTCAGTATTCCTGTTAGGTGTTTTTTGGAAACGTGCCACACCCGCCGCAGGCTTTGCTGGTTTGCTCACTGGGTTTATCCTTGGCATGTCAAGGCTGGCAGCTAAAATCTTTGCTGCAAGTATCAGCAACGACAGCCTCATCTATACACTATTTCTCCAGAGTAACTGGCTGCACTTTTCTATTTACCTCTTCTTTATTTGTATAGTAGTAATTGTGGTGGTATCGTTCTTTACCAAACCTGCCGACGCTTCAAAAACCGTGGGGCTTACCTATGGCTCAGCAACAGCAGAGCAACTTACTGAAACCCGCGCCAGCTGGAATCGTTGGGATGTGGTGCATACAGTAATTATTCTGGCAGTTACCATCGGGTTTTATATCTACTTTTGGTAATATCCTTCACCGTCATGACCCTGTACAACCAAGTCCACGAGAAGAATTTTGTTGCCATCGACAGCATCATCTTTGGTTTCGACCAGGGTAAACTTAAACTATTACTCATTAAAAGAAAAATGCCACCCATGGAAGGACACTGGTCGCTCATGGGTGGCTTTGTAGGCAGTGGAGAAAGTATAGATGATGCCGCATACCGAATCCTGGAAGAACTAACGGGTTTAAAATCAGTTTTCCTTGAGCAACTTTATACCTATGGCGACCTGAAAAGGGATTCGGCAGACAGGGTAATTTCGGTTGCCTATTATGCCTTAATCAATATCAATAACTACGACCAGGCCCAGGGACTTAATCATGGAGCCCGGTGGTTTGCTCTTGATGATATACCTCCTCTTGTTTTCGACCATAATGCTATGGTAATGAAAGCATTACGCCGGTTACGACGAAAAACTATTGTTCAGCCTATCGGGTTTGAGCTTCTACCAGAAAAGTTCACACTTACAAAAATACAACAACTTTACGAAGCCATCCACCAGCAACCCATTGATAAACGCAATTTCAGGAAAAAACTACTATCGATGGGGGTAATCACACGGCTCGATGAAAAGGATAAAGAATCATCGAAAAGAGGTGCTTTCTATTATAAATTCGATAAGAAAAAGTATGATACCCTTGTGGAAGAAGGTAATAGTTTTGAGTTTAAATAGGAGATGCAGGTATCAGGCTCCGGGTATCAGACTTTGGGTGTCTGGGATTGAGTTTTGGGATTGAAAAGAGTTCTAAGAATTTTTAATTTAGGCATTCACATCAAGTTTAGTTTCTAATTTTCAAACGAAATATTCACAAATAATACAATACTATCATGATTAAAAAATCTATTTGGTTCGTAACAGGAAGTCAGCACCTTTACGGCCCCGAAACATTGGAGCAGGTTGCAAATAATTCGCGCACCATCGCTGCTGAGTTAAATGCCGTTCATAATACATTGGCCGAAATAACTTTTAAACCTGTTGTAAAAACTCCCGATGAGATTTACCAATTGATACAACAGGCCAATGCAGATCCGGGCTGCATCGGTTTAATCACATGGATGCACACTTTTTCGCCTGCTCAAATGTGGATTCGTGGATTGAGTGTTCTGAAAAAGCCTCTTCTTCATTTTCACACCCAGTTCAACCGCGATATACCATGGAATGAAATCGATATGGATTTTATGAACCTGAATCAGGCGGCTCATGGCGACCGCGAGTTTGGCTTTATATGCACCCGCATGAAGGTGAAACGAAACGTAATTGTTGGTCATTGGAAGGATGCCAGTGTGCAGGGCGAAATTCAGACCTGGATCAGGGCAACCCTTGCCTGGAGCGAATCGCAGGGGCTGAAAATAGCGCGTTTGGGCGATAATATGCGATATGTTGCCGTTACAGAAGGCGACAAGGTAGAAGCGCATCAGCAGTTTGGATGGTCTGTTTCGGGATTTGGTGTAGGTGAGTTGGTACAAAGAGTAAATGCAGTTACCGATCAGCAACTCTCAGCATTGCTCGAAGAATACTACCAAACCTACCAGATATCGTCCGAGATAACCAACGATCCGGAAAAAAACGCAAAACTGGTTGAAGCTGCCCGTATTGAGCTGGGATTATTGAATTTTCTTGAAGAGGGTGGATTTAAAGCATTTACCACAACCTTCGAAGACCTGCATGGTCTAAAGCAACTGCCAGGGCTTTCTGTTCAGCGGCTTATGCAAAAAGGCTATGGTTTTGGTGCCGAAGGCGACTGGAAAACATCTGCTTTGCTCCGTTGTATGAAGGTAATGTCGCAAGGGTTGAACGGGGGTACTTCGTTCATGGAAGATTACACCTACCATCTCGATCCGTCAGGAATGAAAGTGCTGGGAGCACACATGCTCGAAGTTTGTCCTTCCATAGCCGAAGCCAAGCCAAAACTCGAAGTGCACCCGTTGGGCATTGGTGGAAAAGAAGATCCGGCCCGGTTGGTTTTCAGTGTCAAGGAAGGTCTTGCTCTAAATGCTTCATTGTTAGATATGGGCAACCGTTTCCGTTTGCTGGTAAACACTGTTACTGCTGTTAAACCAGTTGATACCCCCAAACTTCCTGTAGCTAAAGCTCTTTGGATTCCGCATCCCGACCTTAAAACTTCAGCTACTGCCTGGATATATGCAGGTGGAGCTCACCATACTGTGTTTAGTTTCGATGTTAATCCAACCCATCTTGAGTTATTTGCTGAAATGGCTGGTATCGAGTTTCTCCTGATTGACGAAAATACTACCATCCGCGCATTCAAAAATGAGTTGCGCTGGAATGACGCAAGTTTTTAGATTGTTGATTTTCGGATTGTTGATTTTCGGATTGTTGATTTTCAGGTTTTCGGATTGTCGATAATCGGATTGAAATGACAGAAATTTGTAAATGTAAATAAATGGCACAGTCAGACCGCGACCTCGAGTTCGCGTCCTGACTTGTATACACCCCAAAAAAGTTCCTTAATTTGATATTTCTTTAAACCGTTGACAATCATGCTTAAAGACCTTAAAAAAGAAGTTCTGAAGGCTAACCTAGATTTGGTAAAATACGGTCTTGTTGTATTTACCTGGGGTAATGCCAGTGCTATTGATCGTGAAAAGGGGTTGGTGGTAATAAAACCATCAGGTGTTGCCTATGATGTGATGAAGCCTGATGATATGGTAGTGGCTGACCTGGAAGGTAAGATTGTGGATGGCAAACTAAGGCCATCATCCGATCTGGCTACCCATCTTGTATTGTACCAATCATTTAGTGGAATAGGAGGAGTGGTTCATACTCACTCGGCATGGGCTACATCGTGGGCACAGGCCGGAAGAGCCATACCGGCCTATGGCACTACCCATGCCGATTACTTTCATGGCGAAATCCCTTGTACTCGCAAGCTTACCGAAACCGAAGTGAAACAGGCTTATGAGGTGGAAACTGGCAATGTGATCGTGGAAAGATTTAAAAAACTCAATCCTGATGCCATTCCTGGTGTTTTGGTATCGGGTCACGCTCCCTTTGCCTGGGGAAAGGATGCTCATGAAGCTGTGCACAATGCAGTTGTTATGGAAGAGGTGGCCAAAATGGCATTTCGTACCGAAATTTTGGGCAACCAAAAAACCGTGGATCAGTACCTGCTCGACAAGCATTACCTGCGCAAGCACGGTAAAGATGCTTACTACGGGCAGAAATAGCCACCCGTCAGCTGGCAACTTCCGGTTCGCCTACTGACTTAACAAGACTTAAGAAGAGCACCCGTCAGCTGGCGACATTTAGTTCGCCTGCTGACCTGAACGAATAAATGATATTTCAAAAAATTTGATCATGGAAAAAAAACTTGTATTAGGCCTCGACTACGGCACCGATTCAGTAAGGGCATTTATTGCAAATGCCTTAACAGGCGAAGAAATTGCATCTGCCGTTACCTACTACCCCCGGTGGGCCAAAGGAATGTATTGTGATCCGGCAAAGAATCAATTCAGGCAGCATCCCCAGGACTATATCGACAGCATGGTGGCAGCGGTGACAGAGGCATTGAAAAAATCACCCGCAGGTACCGGGCAGCAAATTCTTGCTATTTCTATTGATACTACAGGTTCTACTCCGGTGGCAGTCGATGAAAACTGCATTCCACTCTCCATGAAACCCGAATTTGCTGAAAATCCCAACGCCATGTTTGTGCTCTGGAAAGACCATACCGCTGTGAAAGAGGCAGAAGAAATCAATCACTTAGCCCGAACCTGGGGAGGAACAGATTTCACTAAGTATGAAGGGGGAGTTTATTCATCGGAGTGGTTCTGGGCCAAGGTTCTGCATGTACAACGTGAAGACGAAAAAGTAAAAAAAGCCGCTTTTTCTTGGCTGGAGCACTGCGACTGGATGCCTGCATTGCTTACCGGTGAAACCCGCATCAGCAATTTAAAAATAAGCCGTTGTGCCTCGGGGCACAAAGCTATGTGGCACCCCGAGTGGGGCGGACTTCCACCCAAAGAGTTCCTTTCGCTTTTAGATAAAGATCTGGCCGGATTGCGCGACAGGCTTTATACCAATACCTACACCAGCGATGTAAAAGCCGGTATACTCACAGCCCAATGGGCTGCCAAACTTGGGTTAAAAGCTGGAATAGCCATAGGAGTCGGAGCTTTCGATGCCCATTTGGGCGCAGTTGGCGGCGAAATAAAACCCTACTACCTGAGCAAAGTTATGGGAACTTCTACCTGCGATATGGTTGTTGTGCCAGAGGCCGAACTGGGCAATACGCTTGTAAGAGGTATCTGCGGACAGGTTGATGGGTCGATTATGCCAGGAATGGTTGGGCTCGAAGCAGGACAATCGGCCTTTGGTGATGTGTATGCATGGTTTAAGAATATTTTATTGTGGCCGGTGAAAAATACCCTTGCAAAATCTTCGGTGATCAATACCCTGCAGAAGGAAAAGCTGGCTGAAGAAATAGCCGAAAACCTGATAAAGGACCTCACTGAAGCAGCCGCAAATATTAATCCTGAAGAATCAGGCGTACTTGCTCTCGACTGGCTCAATGGTCGGCGTACCCCCGATGCCAATCAGATGCTCACCGGAGCCATTACCGGCCTGACCCTGGGCACCGATGCGCCTGCCATCTTCAGGGCACTTATCGAAGCCACCGCTTTTGGAAGTAAAAGCATTGTGGAAAGGTTTGTTGCCGAAGGTGTTCGGATTGATGGGGTCATTGCACTTGGTGGTGTAGCCAAAAAGTCGGAGTTGGTCATGCAGATTGTTGCTGATGTATTGAATATGCCCATTGAAGTGGCCCGCAACGAGCAAACCGTAGCTCTTGGAGCGGCTATGGCCGCAAGCGTGGTGGCAGGGATACACTCCGATTTTGGTGCGGCCCAGAAAGCCATGGGAAGTGGTTTTGAAAAGACTTACATTCCCCGGCCCGAATTTGTATCCCGGTATGAAACCATTTACCGGCAATACACATTGCTGGGGCAATACCTGGAAAAAAATCAGTAACCCTTGATTCCGTGCTGGAATCAAAGTGCTTATCCGGAATTTTGGTTAATCATTTTTATTGATTAGTCCTGAAATCTTGGAGCTAAATTCCTTTATCTCTTGCCAGCTGGGGAAAAACTCCCATTTTCCGCCGGCTTTAATGTAAAAAAGATAAATTGCCATAGCACTGATAATATAAGATATGGATGCGGCTATAGCAGCTCCGTAAATACTCCATTGGGGGACAAGGATTAATAGCATAGGAATTAATGCCAGAGTACCCGCTGCACTGGCAAGAGCATTTACATAATACCTGCCTGTTCCGGAAAAGTAATGACCTATAATATGAAAATAATTAAATATCCATACCCCTGGGGCAAGCAGAATAATAATACGGTTCATTTCTGAAAATTCAACCCCGAAAATGGTTGTGTAAACCCATGAGGGGATCAGAATTACCGGGATAATAACCAGCAGCCCGGCAAGCATTGCAAAGCGGATAAGGATGCCGGTGAGTTCGATGGAGTAGGTGTTGCTGTCAGAATTTACAATTCTCGAATACTGGTAAACACTTATACTTCCCGAAACCATCCATACCGATTCTATTATCGATACGCCATTGGAGTAAACCCCCACCTGGGCAGTACCCCAAAAATGCTCAAGAAAATAATAGCTTAGTCTGAAATTTAATAACTGCAGCACATGTCCCAGTTGATTCTGGATACCATACCTAAGCATTTTGCCCAATATTTTCACAATTTCATTAATATGCGAAGGTTCTGATTGTTTAACCCATTTCCAGATCATGATAAAGCTAACCATAAAGGCCGACAGGTGAGCCAGAAATAGTGCCAGCATATACGACGAATTACTCACATTCCCGGCAATCTCAAAAATTGCGAAGGTGAGCACAATGGTTAGCAGGGGCACTATGAATGGGGCCAGGTTGCTCTTCCCTATTTCCTCGCGCCCCAGAAGAATAGAGGAATTTACTGAATGTAGCGATGCTATAGCGCTAATGATTATTACCGGCAAGATCATCGCGCGGGGTAGAATCTCCATCATAGAAAGACATCCCCATGCAACCATGCCTACCAGTACAGGCCATAAGTAAGATGTTATGAGCAGATTGCGAAGTTTGAGCCTGGGTGTCAGATAAACAACCGTTGCTCCTCCTACAATATTATCAAAGATTATAATAAAAGAAATGGTGGCAATCAGAATTCCCTGCTCCCCTTTACCCTCGGCCCCAAGGTATCGCGAAATTAAAATGGCAATAAGCAGGTTGATTATGGCAGAAGCCAGGCGTATCAGAAATGTTCCGCTGATCTTTTTAAACATGGCCGGTTGTTTTTTTATCTCCGTACTTCAAATATATGGCCGAAAGTTGTAGTCCTATCGCCAGGCAACTATATTTCCGAATGGCCTGGCGATACATTATTTCCTTGTTGTAGCTTTTGAAGGACAATGCCATAGTTTCAATGGCTTTGGTAAGTGCATCGGGATTGTTTGGTGGGATAATAAGACCATTGTCATGGTTCACAATTTCCGAAACACCACCCACATCAGTAGCAATTACAGGTACACCGCACGAAATACTTTCGATAAGCACGCAGGGAAGATTTTCGAAGTTGCTCGTAAGAACAAAAAAATCGCAATTTCTAAGGATTGTAGCAACACCTGCCGCTTCTTTACGGCCATGATTTATAATATCTCCTCCTATGCTAAGGCTCAAAACCAATGGGATATACTGGTCCCAATCCCCGTCAGTAATAATGTGTAGTTTCAGTGTTGGAAGGTTTTTTTTGGCTCTGGCAAATCCAGTTAAAAGCAAGTCAATATTTTTTTGTTCATTGTCGAGAGTGGAGATATGAATCATTCTAATCTCCTGAACATGCAAGGAATGATTTTCCGGACTAAATATTGCTGTATCCACAACATTGGCCACAATTTCGAAGGGTTTAGTTATGCCATAAGTCTTCATTACCCTGGCAAGGTTGTTTGATACCGGAAGAATTGCTTCTGATGAGTTTGCCAGCATTTTTATCATTTTTTTCTGAATCCGGGTTATGGGTGGTTCAGCATAAGGGTGGTAACCAGTCCAGTGTTCACTTACAATGTAGCGAACCCCGAAAAAAGCTTTATATAACCAAGCCACCACACCCAGGGGAAGCAGAATGTTGAGGTGAACCAGGTCGGGCCGGAAACCTGATTTGCTTATTTTCCGGAACTCAATGATATATCTGGAAATGATTCTGAATCTGTCTATAAACTTACCTATAAATGGTAATGAGCACGTTTTGAGATAAATAACCTTTGATGGGAATGAAAATTTATGGTAATCAACAGATTCTGATGGTTTGTAAGGTTGAATAACAATATGAAGCGCAAAAATATCATGATAGGGTGCGACAGATTCGGCATGCTTAACAACAAAGTTGCCAAGTAAGGGCTTTTGGTGGATGGGATACCACCCCGATAGAAGCAGGATATTAAGCCTTTTCATCCGTAAATAATTTTTAAGTTAAGGTCTCCCGTTAATACGGGAGAACCACACATATTCTAAAACTTATTCTCATCGGTGTTTGTGTTTTGCAAAAACATGTGGGTTTCAAAATGTTTTGAGCACGGCTTTTTAGGATGTTTTTGAATGGCAGCAAAGATAGTACAACCAAACAAAAAGAAAAATCAAGTATTGAAAAGGAAGAAGTGTTTTGCGGGCAACTGATTTAATCAGGCCAATTTTTGGGTATTCAGCTTACTGGTCCATTTAATAAGCTTTTCATAGAGTATGGAAGGTTGAAATGGTTTAACAATATAATCATCCAAACCAAAACTCATGTATTTTTGGGCATCGCCTTCCATGGCATTTGCACTAAGCCCTATTACGGGGCAAAGTTTATCCCCATAAAGCTTCTTAAGTTCCTGATAGGCAGTTATTCCATCCATCACTGGCATTTGTATGTCCATCAAAATAACATCATATTTCCCTGGAGTGTATGCCTGAATAGCTTCGAGTCCGTTCTTGACAAAATCTACATTGCAACCTGCACTAAACAGCATAAAGCCAACTACCTTCTGGTTGAGAAGTTTGTCTTCAACATGCAGAACATTGATACGCATATTCATGAAGTCCTTGGTTTGCTTTTCTACTGGTATTTCAATTTCGTGCTGATTGTATTCAGCCTTAAAGGTGAAGGTGAACTGACTGCCTTCTCCGATATTGCTTTTCACCGTTATATCACCACCCATAAGCTGAGTTAACTCCCTGCAAATGGCCAGCCCCAGTCCGGTGCCTTCAAAGGGCCTTATGTTGGATGTATCTATCTGGGTAAATTTCTCGAAGATGTGTTTCTGGTTTTCTTCACTTATTCCGGTTCCGGTATCTTTAACCACGCAACTGATAATAATTTCATTGTCGAGCTTTTTTTCCACTCCAAAACGTATAAATACTTCGCCATCGTCGGTAAATTTAAAGGCGTTGGAAAGCAGGTTATTAATTACCTGTTTGAGCCGTTGATCATCTACAACAATATGGGTAGGCACGAGGGGTTCGATGCTTGAATGGAACCGCAAACCCTTGCTTTGCGCCTGATGCTGGAATATTTCCCTTATTTCATTTACAAATTCCCTGAAAGATATACGGGTGGGCCTGAGTTCCATTTTACCTGCTTCAATCTTGCTCAAATCGAGCACATCATTGATAATATTGAGCAGATTTTCTGATGATACCTTAATGTTCCTTACATATTCCTGTTGGGCCGGGCTCAAATGGGTTCGCATAAGCAATGATGTCATACCCATAATACCGGTCATGGGGGTACGTATTTCGTGGCTCATATTGGCTAAAAACTGTTGTTTGAGTTCGGCTGATTTGCGGGCCACCTGAATTTTTTGCTCCAATTCATCATTAAGTTTCCGATCGCTGATATCGCGCACAAAGGCCAGGTAATTATTTTTTCCGTCGAATTCAAATCTGTTTATGGAAATTTCAACAGGAAATATTTCGCCATTTTTGGTTTTATTTATGGATTCAATCGTAATCGAGTTTTTATTTTTCAGAATTTGCAGTAACTCAAACCACTGGTTTGTACTTAAACGGGAATCAACATCGATTATTGACATTCCTAACAGTTCTTGCTTTGTATAACCATACTTACGGCATGCAGTTTCATTGGCAAAAAGAAAAGTTCCATTCTCGTCGACCCAAAAAATAAGATCTCCCGCGTTCTCTATCCCCAGGCGGGCAATTTTTGAGTTTTGTTCGAGCAATCGTTTCTGGGTAATGTCATCTATGAGCAGAGCAATTCGGTTTTGTGGAAGAGGGGTTATTTTAAAGGTGAAAATCTGAACTGGCCTGGTAGATTCAGATTGGTAAACAAGTTCATCTATTTCTGAAATAATATTGGATTTCAACACCTCATTCATGGCCAGTTCCAATTGCTTTTGAATAAGAAGGGGTGAAATTTCGTCAAGTGGTTTACCAATATTTTCAGTATTTAAAAACTTAAAATGCGAAACGGCTGCTTCATTTATCATCTCAAGCAAATATTTAATAGTAGTATCCGAAATTTTGGCTTTGAAAACAGCAATTCCCAAATTAATATTGCTTACAATGTCTTTTAAAATTCTGGCCGATTCTGCATTCTTTTTTCTTTCGGTAATATCCACGGCTATCCCTTTTATCCCTGTAATCTTTTGGCCTTTCTGAACCGGAAGAATATAAGTGAGAATATCAATGAGAGTATTGTCTGGCATTAAAAGGCGATACTCAATGTTCTCGGTTTTCTGCTTTTTGGCAATCAAATCAAGATTTTTTTTGGCAGTCTCGATGGTATCGGGATGCAAAAAACTAAAAATTGATAAGTTTTCATTTTCCACCGATTTAGGGTCAATCCCCAAAATTTTGCAGCCAGCCTTGTTGATGAACAATAACTTGCCCTGCATGTTACATTGGAATACAATATCGGGCATAAGCTGGGCAAATTCCCGGTATTGAATTCCGCTAGCGCCAAGTGTTTGTCTTTCCTGTACCCAGTTACTTGCAATCAGGGTTCCTTCGTTGTAGACGTCATGACGGTGTTTTAAAAATGAAATGGTTTCAGGGGAAAAGAAGGTGTCATATTCATTAATGTCTGTTTTATCAGTTGGATAATTGATCAGGGAATTATCACTTTTGATAATCTTTCTGATTCTTTTATCAATGGCTTTCTTCAAAGAGAAATTCCATACCAGGATAACCAGGAAAATCACAGAAATAAGGAGAACGGCAACCACAAGATACTGTAAAAATACTACATTGGGCAGCATGGCCACAGGTAGGTTGCTCATCAGATTTGTAACGCTGAAACTTTCAATAGAGGCGATACTAACTGATGGTTCGGTTGCATAAAAGATTTGTAACAACCCGTGAAAAAATGCTGAAATAATGTAGTGAAACATCAAAAGTACTATTGTCAAACATTATGAATTAACTTCTTTCAAATTTAACAGTTTTGATGTTGGAATTATCTATGAATTTGATTTTTTTATCCAAAAAAACAAAAAGTTTGTCATGTAGTTTTTATTATTCATAAAAACCGGCGCTTGAGTGCACTTTTAATACTTTTAAGATAATGTTTTAGCTTTACCCGAAATAATTGATCTTTTGAAAACGGAACGTTATTTTTTCTTCCTTTTTTCAGTGTTAATGGGTTCTATATCAAAAAGTTGAAGCTGGTTTTCGGTTACATAGCTTATAGGTGTCTGAAGAGGCTTATAGCGGGAAGTTTGCTTTTTTATAACTGATTTTAAAAACCTGACCGGTGTAGTTTTTTGTCGGCGGCAAATCACCTCAAGGGCTTCTTTTTGGGCATCGGGAATTTTAAAGGATATCAGCTTGAACTTTCCTTTTTTTGCTTTTTCTTTGCTGATTTTTACAGATTCCTTCAGATAGTCTGGATTTTCCTTGAGTTTTGTGAGAATAGTCTTTGGCATAGGTTAAAGTTATTTAGCTTCGCGAATCAGAACAATGTAGGTTGGGAAATGGTCGCTGTAACCGCCAAGGTAAACACCACCACCGAAACTTCGAAAGGGATATCCCTGGAATCTTCCCGTTGATTGCTTTAGAAAGGGACGGTTAAATACTTCTGCCCTGTGGAATCTGAAGCTTCCGGGTTTAATGCCAACAAGGCTCTGCGAAACCATTATTTGATCGAAAAGATTCCATGCATTATTGAATGCAAGGGTTCCGATGCCCTTCTGAAAAAAATCGAGAAAAGGATTAAACAACTGGCCCTGCGAAAGATTATGGCGGTCGCCTGATACATTCAAATATTTTGTAACACTTTCATCGGTAGGGTCATCATTCAAATCGCCCATGAAAATAATTTTTGCATTGGCATCGATGGTCTTTACCGAGTCTAGGGCTTGCCTGGCTGATTGGGCTGCGGCAATCCGTCTGGGGCGGCTTCGGCGCTCACCACCACTGCGCGATGGCCAGTGAGCTACCATTACATGCATGGGCTCGCCCAGCAATTTGCCTGATACAATCAGATGGTCGCGGGTAAAAAGGTCAGGAATATCTTCGGCAATAACCGGTTTCGAAACAATATGGGCAGGCTCAAAGTACCTGGGATTATAGATTATGGCATTGCTGATGCGGGCATCGCGACCCTTGATAAATATAACCTGGTAATTACGGTCACGAATACGTTGTTGGCGAACAAGTTCCCTGACTACTTCTTCATTTTCTATTTCAGCCAGACCGATTATGGCAGGGCCATCGGCGGTTAATTCAGTGCCAAGCAATGATATTACCTCAGCCAGCCTGTCAAGCTTTTCGAAATACTTTTGGGTGTCCCAGTTGTTGGAGCCCTGTGGGGTGAATTCAATATCAACATTCCCTGATTGATGAATCGTATCGAACAGATTTTCAACATTGTAAAATGCGATACATACATGAGTAAGATTCCGGTCTGTCGATTCATTCTGAGCAAGAGCATAACGGTTTCCCGATAAAAGCCATATTATCGCAGCAACCACAACTGCAGTAAAGGTCTTTGGAAGCATCATTGAACTATAAACTTTTTTTTTCTGCCTTTGAATTGATTAAAGAGTCTTTGAAACTTGAGGGTTTCGTTAATTATGGCCCCAAAAATAACAAATTTGAAGGAATCCCTCCTAATATAAAAAAATCGAAGTTTGTCACCTGTTGCCTTTTAATTTTAAACCCCCGTGCAAAACCTTTTAAATTTATGGTTAATTTTAAGTAATAGAATTCAATGTTTTACGAAGCCGAAAACACAATCAGGATTGATTTCTGCCCACCCCGTTTATGAAATCGAGAATGGCTCACCCATGAAATTGAAATAAACAGCGAGTTAACTTTTTAAAATCAAGTGTTATGGAAGCAGACAAAAATCAGGTTACAATAGAAAGATACGGATGGGTAACCAAAGAAGAGCCCCTTTCGGTGTTGAATGATCCCAATCTCGACCTTAGTATAAAAATTCTTGAATCAACCGCCCCGTTTTTTGGATACTATGCCGACCAGCCCCATGGAGACAAACCTGAACACCTGTATTGGGTGCTCGAACAATTTTATCAGCAGGAATTTCTCTTCAGAGCAATAGACCACATCAGGGTAAAATGCTATCCGAATATTGATGCCACTCCCGGATTCGTTTCGGTAGCCAACGAAAATTACCATGTAATCAGAATTCACAATCTGAAAAGGTATAACCAGGTGCGCACTATTCAGGAATTGCTCGAAGAAGCAGGCATTAAACTTAAAAAGCCTGCCCGGCGCATAATTAATCAGATGGGCATTATTCAGCTTTGCAAATTCCTGCGATTGATACCCCTTGAAGAAGGGTTGTATGGTGGTGCCGAAAGTACGCACCGCGCATATTTTACTTTGCCCCGCTTTGTTTCGTGGGATGAATTCAGAGAAATTACCCGGGAAATCAAATTCGACACTACGCTCCTTTTCTTCGATGCGGCCAGGGCTGCATTTCTTGAGAACAACAAGTTTATCGAACTGGTGCGTGTTTATCGCGAAAATCTTACCATCGACCAGCTTAAACTTATAAGAGACCGTTATTTAAAAGTAATGGAATCGAGGTACTCAAGGGTATAAACATTTAATTTCACTATTCTTGGTTTTACTATTTTTGCGGCCTGGAAACCAACTTTTACTTCTAACCTGTAAAAACTTTATCCTTGCCTGAACTTATTTTTATTCTGGTGCAGCCTGCCCGGGAAGAAAACATTGGGGCTTCAGCCCGAGCCCTCAAAACAATGGGTATTTCCAAACTTTATCTTGTTGCTCCCCTGGCCAGTCATCTGGGTGAAAAAGCCATAGCAACAGCCCACGCATCGCAGGATATTCTTGAAAATGCTCTGATATTTCAGCGATTGGAAGATGCAATTCAGAAAATAGACCTGGTGATTGGCTCAACTGCCAAAAAACGAAGTGTGGCTGAGACTTATCATCATGCAGAAGACCTTCCGGAATTGATCATAGCCAAAGGTAAAGCGGTAGGCTCGGTTGCTATCGTTTTTGGTGGGGAAGAATCGGGGCTAAGCAACGAACATCTTGCCATGTGCCACATCTTATCTACCATTCCCATGTACAGGAAGTACCCGTCGTTAAACCTGGCGCAGTCGGTAATGGTGTATGCCACCTATCTGAGCAAGCTTACCCTTAAACTCAAACGAACAGCCCCCAGCAAGCCGGTTGATGCTGAATTGCCTATAATCCGCGAAAAAGCAAAACAATTGCTGGCCGATGTAAACATGAAACCCGACAATCTTATCTACCCCCGTATAATGGAAAGATTGATGCTCCTCGATAAGGACGACATTAACCTGTTCCATTCATTCTGTAAATATTACCTGAAAAAATACCACGGAAGGCTTAAGTAGATGATAGATAATAGAGTTCAGATAGCAGATGTAAGAGTTCAGAGATTTAATGCCAGATAATCCTGCCAATATGCTATTAATCCGATGATCTTTGTAGTTTACTGACACCGGATAATCCAAAAATCAACAATCCGAAAGTCCAAAAATCCAAAAATCAACATTCCGATAATCAACAATCCGATAATCAATTCCCTGCCATTGCGCTGGCCACAAACCCCGGCACATAGTATCGCCTTTTGTGCGCAGCGCATTTTTTCGCTCATATTCCCTAACCCCGGGTTGAAACCCGGGGCTATGTTATTAAACCCTTGTATGGTAACAATCAATCTCCCCTGACACCCGAAACCGGACACCGGACACCAGATAATCCGATAATCAACAATCCGAAAATCCAAAAATCAATAATCCGAAAATCATCAATCCGAAAATCATTTAAAGCACCTTCTGGTGCAACTCGCCGGTTAAACGGTAAATATCGAGCTCAATGGAGCGCAGGGAAAACAGGATAGTGGTGATCTGATTTTCGACCCTGAGTGATGTAAGCTGGGCCTGCCGGAAATCGAAGCCGCTGATGGCACCTATTTGCAATTGCTCGCGGGCAATGCTAAGGGAACTTTCGGCAGCCTGCAGGCTCATTTCTAGCAAACGGTATTGATTTATCAAAGATTCGTAGGTGTTGAGCAGTGCTGCAAGTTGCGAATGGGTAATAGCTCTGACATCCTGAGTAGTATACACTGCATTGTCCTGCATAAGTGCTGCATTGCGGATACGGGTGTTTTGACGACCACCATTGTACAGATTAAATCTAACCCTTACGCCATACTGTGCCCCTGATGCAATGGACTTTTCCATAAAACCCACTTCGTTTACCTGGGTTCCGTAAGAATAATTACCAAACACACTCACCTGAGGATAGCGGGCAGCTTTTTCAATCCTGATGTTCGACTCGGCGATCATTTCCTCGAGCAGTGAGCGTTCAAGGCCGGTATTGCTTTGCAATGCTTTTTCGAGCAAGACAGGAAGTTCATCCAGCCCGCCCAGTCCAAGCTCGCTGTTATCAGGCAAAAAGGTAAACATGGGATCAGTGTTGCTAATACGATTGATTCTTATATGAATATCGCGGATGACCATTTGCCTGTTCACTACCTGGGCGCTGTCGGCATTGAAATCGATGAGCGCCTGATGATAGAGCAGGGCATTTCCTTTGCCGATAGTGCGTTTCTGCTCTTCCAGCTTAAGGCGGTAAGCAGAAACTGCGGCCGATTTCTTTATCGACTCCATCAATCGGATTTCGGTGATAAGCTGGTAATACAATTCGGCAATATCGGCAATGGTTTGCTCAATGTAGTATCGGGTATCGAGAGCGCTGAGCCGGGCAAGCTGTGTGTAGCGGTCGCGGGCCGCAAACATGCGGAAACCATCAAAAACGGTCCAGTCAACTTCAACAGCGGCATCGAAGCGGGTATTGCGGGCACCTTGCCCACTGCGGGTTGTACCGTTGAAATAATGCTGTTCAGAGTTTTGAATTCCCCAAACCTGGTCGCCCCTGACATTTACTGAAGGTAAAAAGCCTGCATTGCCCAGGGTGTTGTTGTTTTCGGCCATTTGCTCCATGTTCCGGAATATCTGGATACGGTAATTTTCTTCCAGGGCGGCATTGATAAGGTCTGGCAACGTTACATGCTGCGCCATCAAACCCTTAAATGCCAGCAGAATGATTAGAAATGAAAAGCTATTTTTCTTCTTCAACATACGATTTGGTTTTTCCTGATATATAAGTGTATAAAGCAGGGATAACAAACAATGTAAGAACCAGCGAAAACAGCAATCCACCAATGATAGCTACCCCCATGGGCACGCGGCTGTTCGATGTTCCGGCAATGGAAACAGCCAGTGGAATGGCCCCAAGTACGGTGGCAAGACTGGTCATAAGAATAGGACGCACCCTTTCGGCACTGGCAGCCAGCACTGCATCCATCAATTCCATCCCTTCAAGGCGTTTCTGATTGGCAAATTCAACAATAAGTATCCCGTTTTTGGTTACAATACCCACTAGTACAATCATACCTATCTGGCTGAATATATTGATGGTTTGACCAAATATCCATAAAGAAAGTAATGCACCTGCCAGGGCAAGGGGAACAGTAAACATAATGATGAGCGGATCGCGGAAACTTTCGAACTGAGCTGCCAGGGTAAGGTACACCAGCACCAGGGCAAATACAAATACCAGCAAAAGGTTTCCGGAACTCTCGGCATAGTCGGCCGATGTGCCTGTTAAGGCAGTAAAGAATGAGTCGTCGAGCACTTCGGCGGCAATTTCATTCATGGCCTCTATTCCATCCGCAAGGGTATAACCCGGATTTGTGGAAGCCGACACAGTGGCCGAGGAAAACCTGTTGTATCGTAAAAGCTGCGGGGGAAGACTTTCCTGACGGTAGGTGACTATATTCTCAAGCGCCACCAGTTGTCCGGAGGATGATCTAACCCTGATCCCCGAAATATCCTGCGGGGTTGACCTTTGTCCGCGTTGCGCCTGGGCAATTACAAAATACTGCTTTCCATCGCGTATAAAATAACCCACCCTTTGCTCGCTGAAAAAGGTTTGCAGGGTTTCGGCCACATCTCTCACACTTATACCCATATCAGCGGCCTTATCGCGGTCAATGTCGAGTACAAGCTCGGGCTTGGTAAAGCGCAGATCTACATCTACGGCATCGAAAACCGGATTTGAACGGGCCCGGGCCAGAAATACCGGCAGGTACTCCTGTAATTTTTCAATGTTGGGGGCCTGTAAAACAAACTGAACAGGCAGGGCACGGCCACCTCCCTGGCCGCTTTCGATGGTGGCAGGCTGGGTAACAAAGGATTGCGCCAGGTTATAACGCGCCAGCACCGGCCTTAATTCGTCGCCAAGTTGCATCTGGGTTTTTTTGCGCTCGCCGGGCTTCTTAAGCATTATCCTTACAAAACCTGTGTTTACCGAAACCGATGCGCCAAATCCGGGCGAGGTAACCGATAGCAGATACTCTACTTCGGGTATAGTATCGAGAAAACTCAGCAATTGCTGCTGATAGGTATCCATTATTTCGAATGAAGTGCCCTCGGGTGCGGTTGAAAATATGGTAAGACCGCTTTTATCATCCTGTGGGGCAAGTTCGGCAGGAAGCGATGTGAACAAAAAGTAAATTATTACCCCCATCAAGGCCACAATGGGGAATGAAACCACCCGGTAGCGCATAAAACCTTTGAGCCACAGGGGGTATCGGGTAAGGATAAAATCGACCGGAAGGCGCAGAAAATGAAGGAAACGGTATTCGCGGCCCGACTTGCGCAACATGCGCGATGAAAGCATTACGGTGAAGGTGAGCGAAATAAAGGTTGAAATGATAATGGCCCCCGACACCACCATGGCAAACTCACGGAACAATCTCCCTGTGAGTCCCTGCATAAAGAAGATGGGCAGGAACACACTTACCAGGGTTACCGTGGTAGATATGATGGCAAAGAAAACCTGCCGGGCACCTTTAAAGGCGGCTTGTATGGGGTTCATCCCCTGTTCAATTTTGGCGTAGATGTTTTCCATCATTACAATGGCATCGTCAACCACCAGCCCTGTTGCAAGCAAAAGCCCCAACAGAGTAAGCACATTGATGGAATATCCTGACAAATAAAGGAATATGAAACTTCCGAGTAAGGATATGGGGATAGTGATAATGGGAATAAAGGTGGTGCGCAGGCTTCGCAGAAAAACAAAGATGATAAATAAAACCAGGAAAAAGGCAATAACGATGGTGTATTGCACATCGCGGATAGAGCGACGGATACTTTCAGTAACATTCAGTCCTACGCCAATGGTGACGTCCTGGGGCAGATCCTGTTTGAGTACGTCAACCCTTCTGAAAGCTTCATCAACTATTTCGATAAAGTTTGAACCCGGTTGTGGCTGCAGGGCAACCCCCACCATAGGCAGGGCGCCATTGCCGCGAAGTATCGATTTTTCGTTGAGCGCTCCCAGGCGGGTTTTGCCCACATCCTTAAGCCTGATAAGGGCATTATCGCGCCGGGCAATGATAAGGTTGTCAAGTTCTTCTTCAGTATTGAGGCGGCCATAGGTTTGAATGGTAATGTAGGAACGATCACCTTCAATCTGGCCCGATGGTAGTTCTACATTCTGGCGGTTGAGGGCCTGGCGGATGTCGGTGGGGGTAATGGCCAGGGCTTCCATTTTTTCCACATCGAGCTCAATGCGCATGGCATAGCGGCGCTGCCCCCAAATGTTCACCTGGCCAACCCCGGTAATGGTTTGCAAACGTTCGGCAAAAATATTCTGGGCAATATCGGTAAGTTCGAGCAGGCTGCGGGCTTCGCTCGACAGGGTTATGGTAAGGATGGTCTGGGCATTGGCATCGGCTTTGGCAACAATGGGAGGATCGGCATCGGGGGGCAGGTTGCGGATGGCCTGCGCCACGCGGTCGCGCACATCGTTGGCGGCATTATCGATATTGCGGCTCAGCTCAAACTCTACCCTGATGCTGCTACGCCCTGTTGAACTGATGGATGTAAGGTTCTTAATCCCATCTACCCTGTTAATAGCCTCTTCCAATGGTTCGGTGATCTGCGACTCCATGATCTGGGCGCTGGCACCGGGATAGTTGGTGGTAACACTGATCACCGGCGGATCGACACTGGGATATTCGCGCACCCCAAGGCTAAAGAAAGCCACCACCCCAAAAATTACAATCGCTATTGCCAGCACAGTAGCCAGCACCGGTCGTTTTACGCTAATATCAGAAAGAGTCATAGGCCGGCCTCCTGATTTAGCTGGGTTATCTGAACATTCAATCCATCGCGAATGCCCATTAGCCCGGTTATCATCACCGTATCGCCCGGAGCAATACCATTGATAATGTTAACCCGTCCGCGGGTTGATGTGGCTATTTCCACGGGAGTGCGACGAGCCACACCACCCCGGACAATATACACTACCTGTGAGTTGAGTTCTGAAATGATCGCCTCGGAGGGGATCAGCAAGGCCGATTCGCTTTCATCTACCTGTATTTGAACCTGCACAAAATCGCCGGGGAAGTATTTACCAGCGCCATTTTCCAGCATTCCCCGAAGCCTCAGACTGCGGTTGGCAGCATTAATGACCGGCTCAACGGCATAAATGCGGGCGGTGGTAGTATCGCGCGATGATGATGAAATTACCTGCACCATCATCCCTTCCCTGGCAAGTGATGCATACCGGGCCGGAATGTCGAAATTTACCCTTAGCCGCTGATTTTGTACCAACCTTGTTATCAGCGCTCCCTGGGCCATATAGGCACCAGGACTGAAATCGCGCATGCCAAGTCTTCCGGCAAAAGGTGCCCTTATCTGTGCCAGGTCGATACGCACTGCAAGCTCATCGATACGGGCATGCAGGTCGGCAACCTGGGTGCGCGACTGGTCAACACTCTCCTGGCTTATTCCCTCTATCTCCAGCAACATTTCGCGCCTCGCCAGCTCACCTCTGGCATTGGCAAGCTGTGCTTCCAGGCCTCGCTTCTGGGCTTCCCAGGTTCGGTTGTCAATTTCAACCAGCAAAGCCCCGGCAGCCACCTGTTGTCCCTCCTGAAAATGGATGCGCACTACATTGCCCACAACAGGAGCACGCAATTCAACATCTTCGAACGACAGTAGTTCGCCCGTGGCCCTTATCTGAATAGCAAACTGCTGGGGTTCGGCGCGGAAACCCTGCGCTCTGACCACCCGGGCTCCACCGGCCTGGGAGCCTTGCTTACCTGCATCCCCTGAACATGATGGCGTTAAAAGCACGAAAAGCGTAAATGCAATCAGCAAAATCCCTGAACCCAAAATTTTAATCGATTGGAACATGATTAATTTGATTTAGTGAGAATCATTGGAACTATAATTTCTTAAACTGTTTTAGGTGCAAATGGTTTTCAATGACTTGATTTTTTATAATTGTCATAGTAAAATCGGATGAATTGTTTTTTTAAACAATACAAAGAAATCAGATTACAATAAAATACCAACTACCAGACAACAATTAAACATCCATAAATTAAATATTATTAACATACATCTCGTATTTCATAAAGTGCAATTTGTTACATTTGAAAATAATTGACATAAGTTTACAATAGCTAAAAAAGGCTATAAAAAATTAACAAATGGAAGATAAAAAAAGGGGCGGGAAATTGTACTCTTCGAAAAGCTTTTCCCACCCCGCTGTTTTCCTTAAAAGAAAGGATGTGCAAATGTAAAGAAAATATGTATGGACATCTTGAATGGAAAGATGGTTGCCTAAATCTTCTGAAAGATGTAAAACAGTTTTAATTCAGGGTAGACTTTACATTTAAATTAATATTTATGAGAAAAATTAAACATTTATCCGTCATTATTTATCTTCTCCTTCTATAAACGATTTCGTGTGAAAGAGATATTTCAAATGAGTACAGTGATGATTTGCGTAATTTGACCTTGCCTTTTATCGCTGAAGTAAAAGAAGGAATTCTGGTTTTTCCAGATATCGGGAACTATGAAACTGCGGTTGAATTTCTTACATCCTTAGAAAGCGAAAAAATCCCGTATTGGGAAGATAACCTTTCATTTGTATCTATGCGAAAGGCATTTAATTCAGAAAAACTAGCACAGTTAGGATTTGATGATGAAGTATTAGCGACATTGGTTAATCCTGATGGATATATTCAAATAGGTGATTATTTATTTAATATCAATATGTTGAATAGTAAAGTTGAAGTTGTTAAGTTAGATAAGGGGATTTTTTTTGAAAATGATTTAAAATCTCAAAACCACATGACATTCAACACACATGAAAATATCTTTGCGATATTATACGGAGATGAAATTACTTTAACAGAAAAATCTTCGTGCGATAGCAATAACACAGATTGGAGATATTTAAATACAAGCGATGGCCAAGTGCAATACAGAGTCAGATATTACAAAGCAGGTATATATTTTACTCTAAGAGCCCGAATAGAAAAAGAAAGCGGTAGCGGTGGTTACGTAGACATGTACATGAGAACATGGTCGCATTGGACCTTTGCAAGGCGCAATTCCAGTAATTGTATAACCTTTGCCGGATATGAAGGAGGTTCAGGTAGTAGTTATTCTATGAGAGCATGGAGCAGTATTTATTCGCTTTCTGCATATAAATATATTGTCGACTTTACTATAAACGATCATGCAACAGGCTCGCAATACAACTTTAACCTGGGGATTTCGTGTAATCCGCATAACGATTGTTCGCAATAGAATGAAATAAGCTATGAAAAACCAGCTGTAAAATATTTTTTCATCCCACAGGGCGCAGGTAAAGCCATAAAGTACAATACGACAAATCTCTTATATGCAATATACACTTATCCTATACTTGATTAGTTTTTGGAATGAAATCCAAAGTAAAACACTATTTATCATACTTTCGCTCTTACCTGTGCTTTTTTCTTCGTGTTCCAAAGAAGTAGTAATAAATCTTGCACCGCATGAAGAAATACTTGTAGTTGATTGTATTTTTTCACCAGATTCGGTTTTTAAACTAACACTTTCAAAATCTTCTTCCATATTTAGCAATTGTTGCATTAAAATTGAAAGTGCCCTTATTGTAATCTATGAAAATGACAGTTTTAGGGATACACTAAAACACAAAAATGGATTCTATTATTCAAAGGTAATCCCGCAAGTTCAAAGCAGGTATGATTTATTGGTTTCTTCAACCGGATTTGACAAACTAACAGCTCATGATGTCCTGGAAACTAAACCTATGCTCGGGAAAAGCAGATTTATTCCAAATATTTTTACTGATCAGGAAGCAAAACCTGTTTCCCAGGCTATTATAGAAATTCATGATAATGGAAATAAAAGAAACTATTATGAATTAGTTTTAAAAAATAGGCATAAAGAACCCTTTCTTAACCGAGAGGTAATCGGGAATGTCGTATATGCAACAAGCCCTGACCAGGTTCTGATAAACGACTCAGATTTGCACGTTTCGCCAGGGTCAATTGTTTTCACTAACGACCTTTTTGCAGGTCAATCATATTTCTTAACCATAAACTATATCCCCCAACCTTTATATGCATTTATGAGCCCAAATAATTTTGTAAAATACGAACATGATTTAATAATTTCTATACGAATGGTTTCTGAAAACTATTACAAGTATAAGAAACAACTTGCTAAACATATTCATTTTCAAAACAGCAACTTATGGCTGGGTGTTGGTGATCCGGTACCCATGTATACAAATATAAATGGTGGTTTAGGAATTTTTGCCGGGTTTAATCAGGTTACCGATACGCTTTATTTATTAAAGTAAATTGAAATGTTTATAAAATTTTCTTACCATAAACGAGTAATAGCTTTGTGGTTTACAATGATTCTCAGTTTTACAGTCCACAGCCAGACTATTGTATTAAGTGGTTATGTATCCGATCAGAAAACTGGTGAAAATCTAATTGGTGCTAATGTTGTTGATTTATTAACAGGTAGAGGCACCACTACTAATAATTATGGGTTTTATAGTCTTGAGCTTCCGGGAAATGATTCCCTGGTAATCAGTGTATCATACATTGGATATAACCCAATATTAGAGACAATATCAGGAGATATTACAATTCGAAAGAATTTCAGGTTAATTCCGGGCTTATTACTTGATAGTGTTTTAGTAACTGCCAAAATGGAAATACCCATTGAGAATCGATCAGAAATGAGTATATTTTCAATTCCTGTGCAACAAATCAACAACTTACCTTCTATAGGCGGTGAAGCAGATTTTCTCAAAGCAATTCAGCTTATGCCGGGGGTTCGGTCAGGGAATGAAGGATCAAGTGATTTTTATGTTCGTGGAGGTAGTCCGGATCAAAACTTAATGCTATTAGATGGTGTCCCGGTATATTATGTAAATCATCTTGGAGGCTTTGTTTCAACATTCAATACCGATGCAATAAGTAGTGTGAAGCTCGTTAAAGGTGGCTTTCCAGCCCGGTACGGCAGCAGATTATCGTCAGTATTGGATGTGCGAATGAAAGATGGAAACTATAAAGAATTTTCTGGGATAGGCACAATCGGTATGGTGGTTTCAAAGGTAATGGCAGAAGGACCTTTAAAGACCGATACCAGTTCATATATGATTTCATTTCGTCGGTTTATGTATGATATTATATCGCGTCCACTTTCAAAATTGTTTTTTGATGGCATTGAGCTTGGTTACTATTTCTACGATTTTAACTCAAAACTTTAATTATAGAATAGATAAGAATAACACCATTTATATCAGTTTGTACTTTGGTGATGATGAATCCTTGATCAGGTTAAAGGAGAATAAAGATAAATCAAACGATATTATCAAAACATCCGTTAAATGGGGGAATCAGTTGGCTGCATTAAGGTGGAATCATATATTTAGCCCTAAACTCTTCAGCAATATAACTTTCACTTATACAAAATACAGACACTTATTGCAACAGCACCAATCTTTGGAAATGGAGAATCTAAAAAGAAAGCTGTATAATTCATTTGAGTCTGGTATCTATGATTTCAGCGTTTTCATGGATGTTGAGTTGTATGCTACGTCATTTTATACAATGCGATTTGGCATTAAGACTACAAACCATAATTTCTCACCGGGTATAACTACATTTAGTCAAACTTCATCATCGGCTAGATCAGATACCATATTCGGTAATTACAGGATAAATGCATGGCAAAATGCAGTCTATGTGGAAAATGAATTGAAGATGGGAAGGAGATTAAGCTCAAATCTAGGAGGAAGGATCTCAACCTATTTTCTAGACAAAATAAGCTATACGTCTTTTGAACCGAGGTTTTTAATTAGTTATTTGGTTGGGAAAAACTTATCCGCTAAAGGTTCATGGGCCAGAATGCAACAGAACGTGCATTTGCTCACAAGCGGCGGGGTAGGAATACCGGTAGATTTGTGGGTGCCTGCCACAGCATGGGCTAAACCCTCGATTTCAGATCAATGGGCGCTAGGGTTGGCTAAATCTCTGAATAATAACTCTATGGAAATGAGTATTGAGATATATTATAAGAAAATGAGTAATTTAATTTCATATAAAGAAGGTGCAGAGTATGGCGGTGCAGGATTGGACTGGCAACAAAAGATTGAAACAGACGGTAAGGGGCTAGCCTATGGTGCAGAGTTTCTTTTACATAAAAAGCAGGGAAAGACTAGTGGATGGGTTGCCTACACCTGGTCAAGAACAACCCGTGAGTTTTCTAACCTAAATTTTGGCAATCCCTTTTTATTTAAGTATGACCGAACCCATGATATTAGTATTGTTGCAATTCATAGGCTGAATGAAAAGATTAATATTTCGGCAACGTGGGCTTATGCCACAGGCAATGCATTTACACTTGCTCAAGGCCGCTACTTCTTGAATAACGAAAAACCACATCTACCAACGGAAATTCATATCTACGATGGCATTAACACTTTGCGCATGAGGTCTTATCACAAACTCGATATAGGGTTAAACTATGAATGGATCAAAAAAAATAAAAATAGAAAAATAAACCTTAGCGTTTATAATCTTTATAACCGTCAGAATCCATATTTCTATTATTTTGAAAACCAGGTTTATTACGATCCTGATCAGCCCAATGAAAGGAAAGAAAGAACTATTTTGAAACAACAAAGTTTTTTCCCCATAATACCATCTGTCAGCTATAGTTTTTCATTTTAAACGTTTTTGTAAGCAAATCACATGTAATGAAAGTTGTTGGCTGTGTCGATTTTAAAGACAGGCTATAATTTAACTTGGATTATGAAAAGATTTACCCCAATTATCATTGTTTTCCTGTTACTCTCCTGCCGCGACATTTTGGAAAATACTCCCGTATCTTTTGAGTCCCTGCCTGTGCTTAACAGCCTTATTGAAGCAGGAAAGCCGGTTTTTGCGCATGCTTCCCTTACATCTGCTATGGGTGCCAGCAAATTAACTGGGTTGAATGATGCTATTGTTGAGCTTTTTGTGGATGATGAATTTGAAGAGCTATTAAAACCTGCAGAAGGCGGTTGGTTTGTTTCTCCTTTTGTAGCGCAGCCCGGTAAACTATATTCACTGCGTTTGCAGGTGCCAGGTTATGAAATGGTGACGGCCCGAAGCTCTGTACCACAATCTTTTGCATTGCTTGACATACAGCATATAGCTATTGCGGGAAAAGAAGAACATGGAGAAACCTACCCGGCAGTATATTTCACTTTTGAGAATAGCCCGGAAGATGAACTATTTAACTATTGGTCTGACGACCTGGAGTCGTCAGACCAATAGCGGGGGGTAACCATTACTGGTCAGACGAACTGGAGTCGCCCAACCAGTTGTTGGTATATCCTGAAAAAACCAGAATGGTAAATACAAGTATTACACCCATGGCCACGAAGGCGGTGCCTACAATTGGGCTGTTGTTTCCAAACCTGGCTAGGACAATACCTGCAAAGGCCCATATCACCACCAAACCAACGTAGGGATTGTTGAACCGCAACATGGTGAAAAGTGTAATTCCCACCCCTACCGAAATAAGCAAAATGGTCCAGATTTGGGGCGATAAACCCCATCCGCCCCAGTTATAATTTACCAGCAGGGCGGTTACATTGGCAATGGTGGCAATACATATCCAGCCAAGGTAAATGCCGAAGGCTGCCTTATCCAGAATACCTGCTGTGGGCATAATCTTTTGCATTATTAACACCTGGGTAATAAGCAAACCGAGCATAATTACCAGTGAAAGAGGCAGTTGTTCGTAGTGCCAGGCAACTATCCAGTGTCCGTTGAGCAGGCATGACAGGGCAAACAGCCAACCGATGCGCTGTGATAATTCCCTGCCCTGCTGAAAAAATGGGACAATTACCCACAAAAGCAACAACAGGTAGATGATACCCCAGATAGAAAAGGTAATTCCCGCCGGAACAAAAAGGTTCGGGTATTGATCTGATAGTTGCCCCGTAGTTTTGTTATTGATGGGAAGGGCATTGGCCAGGTAATTCATAAATACCATGATGCCAAAAAATACCAGGTTTACAATCTTAAGTACCATAATATTTGGGGTTTAAAGTTCTTCCTTTCTACCTCTCAGAAAATCGGATGTTTCGCGAATAGTCCTGAATTCGCTCCCTTCGCTCCATTGAGGCCAGTAATCGGTATTAGCCAGCTCGAGCCCCACATTAAAGAACAACCAAAGGTTCTGATCAATTCCCTGCCAGTCCCATAAGTTGTTGATCACATCGTTGGGCGTATGGTAGCGGTTTTTCTGATCTTCTTCCACCATAAGGCGGTAGCGCTCCGTGCGGCCAATAAATTCGTTGCCGCTGTTGGCATAGATCATAGGCACACCCCCCTTAACCAGGTTAAAATGGTCGGAGCGGTAGAAGTTGCCATGCTCCGGAAACCGTTCAGGAACCAGTTTACGATCCTGTACTTCAGCATGTTTCTGAAGAATATTTTGCAGGGTGGAAGCTCCGAAACCCACTACTGATACATCCCATGTAGGGCCATATACATTCATCCCATCAATATTAACTCCACCGGCAGTTTTTTCAAGAGGGAACAATGGATTAAGAGCATAGTATTGTGAGCCGATCAATCCTGATTCTTCGGCTGTAAGTGCAATAAACAATACTGATCGGGCGGGTGGCGGGTCCATTGCGGCAAATTTTTCTGCGATGGCCATGATGGCTGCAGTTCCGGTTGCATTATCTATGGCGCCATGGTAAATCTCCACCCCTTCTGCCGTTTCCACTTTGCCAAGGTGGTCCCAGTGGGCCATGTAAATCACAAACTCATCAGGGTAAACGCTTCCTTCCACATAACCGGCAATGTTGTACGACTGTGCATACTTCCATTTATTTCTAAAACTTACAGATACTTCCATTCCAAGGGAAATTGCCGAAAAACCTGAAGTTAATGCCTTTTGGCGGAGTTCGTTGAGGGTATAGCCGGCAAGTGCAAATAAACTGTCGGCGGCATCTTTCTGTATCCAGCCCTGCACTGTAACTTTAGGTTCGTTGTTTTTTCCACCCACATAATACTGCGGACCAGTCCATGAGTTTTTCACCACATCCCAGCCATACGAGGCTGGTTCGGTTTCATGCACAATAAGCACCCCTGCGGCTCCCTGGCGCGCTGCCTCTTCAAACTTGTAAGTCCACCGGCCATAGTAGGTCATTGCCCGCCCGGTAAAAAGGGCCGGATCGTTGAGTTCAAAACCGGGATCATTTACCAGCACAAGAACGGTTTTCCCCTTAACATCGAGCCCTGCATAGTCGTCCCAATTGTATTCGGGGGCTACAATTCCGTATCCGGCAAAAACCAGCTCACTAAAATCAAGACTCACCGTATCTTGCTGAAGAGTTGACCCCACAATCATATCAGTGCCATAAAGCAGAGATATGGTACGGCCTATGGAATCGAGCACCAGAAGGTCGGTAAAGGATGACCCGGTGATCTCTATCAAAGGAACGGCCTGCCGAAAACTGCCGTTATTGGCGGGTTTCAAACCCATACGACGAAATTCGGCTTCAATAAATGCTTTTGTTTTTCTGCCGCCAGGTGTGGTGGGTGCACGCCCTTCGAACACATCTGAAGATAGGGTTTCAACAAACCGGCGATAATGGTCGCTGAAGTGGGGAATATCATGATTTTGTCCCCTGTTGCACGACACAACAAAAAGCAAAGTAAAAACAGAGAAAAGGAAAAGAACTCGGCTGGTAATAATTTTATCAGGCATGGATTAATTGGGGTATAACAGGAAAAAATACAGGCTTCTCAACACCAAAGCCCTGCTTTTGTTATGCAAAGGTGCAAAAAAACACTGGATATTATGTGGGTGCAATGGGACTAATGTACTAAGGGAATAGAAATTATTAACTAACCGTCAGTTAAAACTGATGGCAATAGATAACGGTGCCTGTTCAATACATTATTATTGCTAAGATTTCTGGTCAAATAACAACTGACGGCAATCGATCAGGATACCTGTTAATACTTTAATGCCTGTAAAATTCATAATAATATGGAGCAATTACGCAATATCTATCTCCCTGATATCCGCAAGGTTAAAGCTTGGAATTGTGCGTCGGGGGTAGGTACTTTTAATGTCGTGCCAGGGGGGCATGGGGGTGTTGTTGATCCTTATGTCGAAAGTGGGGTCTTCGAGACGGCGAAGGAGATTTTGTTCCGGAGAAAGGGTGTCGGATTGGGAAACGTTGGTTGCCGGTTTTTCAGGGGAAGGTTTTTCTGTTCCAAAACCATGATCAATCCCCCCATCCAAGCTTACCGAAGCCAGCAAATGAAGGCACATCAGCAATGTTGATAAGAAAAGGAAAATTGTTTTGATGCGTTTCATGGGTTAAAATCAGAACTGGCAAAAAGTAACGAAAAACAAAAATAGATGCTTTCGTCCAAAAAGACAATGGGTAAATGTACCCGATTTGAAGCCATTTTTAGGAATTATTTTCTTTTCTTGCGTGCAGCTTCCACCCGCTTTTTCTTGGTGGGCCCACCCATATTTACCTTTTTGTTTTTCTCTGATTTTTCATGAAAAGCTCCCCCACCCTTGAGTTTTTTCACAGGTTTGAGATAAGGTTTGTCGCCAGCTAGCGATGTAAGCTCCTCATCCCAGTCATCTGCCGGACTTACCACCAGGTTATCGGGCAGCGATATTTCAGGGATATGGCGTTGCATGTATTCTTCAATGGCTGCAAGCATGGGTTCTTCCACAGCGGTAATAATTGAAATTGCCTGCCCGGTGCGATCTACCCTCCCGGTGCGGCCAATACGGTGAATGTAAGCACCCGGGGTATCTGGTAATCCGAAATTAATAACGTGGCTCACCTCGAAAATATCCACCCCCCTTGCCACAAGGTCTGTTGAAATAAGTATCCTGATCTCACCATCTCTGAAAGAATCTAGGGTGTTGAAGCGCTGGTTCTGGCTTTTATTGGAGTGGATAACTCCCAGCTGGCTGCCATATTTCGGGGTAAGCTTGTTAAAAACCTTATCGGCCATTTTGCGGCTTGGGGTAAATACCAGAACCTTATCGAATACTTCATCATCTTCGAGCAACATGCTCAGCAGGTTAAAGCGGGTGGCGAAATTGGGCACCCTGTAAAGTTTCTGGCCGATTCGGCTTATGGGGGTTCCGCGGTATTGAATATCAATCCAGTAAGGATCAACAAAGAAGTTCCTGATGATCTCCTCCACATCATCGGCTAGGGTAGCCGAAAACATAAGATTCTGGCGCTTTTCGGGCAATAGTTCGAGAATGCTCATTAACTGCGGCCTGAACCCCTGGTTGAGCATCTCATCCACTTCATCGATAACCAGTTTCTGAATAGATTTGAGCCGGAGGGTGCCCCGCATAGCCAGATCGAACAGTCGGCCGGGAGTAGCCACCAGCAAATCGAGTCCCTGGTAAATCCTTTCGCTCTGGGTATTGATGTTGGTGCCGCCATAAACCCCATCGATCCTTAAATTCATATATGCAGACAGGCGGGTGGCCTCCTCTACCACCTGCATAACCAGTTCGCGGGTGGGAACCATAATAAGTATCCTGGGATGTTTTTGTTCTGAGTACTTGAGTTGCCGCAGTAAGGGTAAAAGGTAAGCGAGAGTTTTACCGGTGCCGGTTTGGGCTATACCTACCACATCGCGACCCGACATAATCACTGGAAATGCCTTTTCCTGAATAGCGGTCGGAGTGTCAAAACCCATATCGACCAGGGCATTGAGCAAGGGTGTAGTAAGATTCAGATCATGAAAACCTGCCATATAATTTTTTTTGGCAAAGGTAACAGCTTTCGGGGACATGGAAGAATTGATGATGAATCTGCACGGAATGCCCTGAAAGTTCACATTCTTCCTGGTGATTCTGAATCAACTTTGTGCGGAATTCTGCAAATTCAGAAACAATTCAAAAAACGGTTAATACTATTCAGGTATTATCAACAATCCGATAATCAACAATCCGATAATCCGAAAATCAACCATCAGTTAATCAACACTAAACAAGCCCCCAAGTTCCTTAAAATTTAACAGTAAAAAAATACATATACAATAAAATTAATTTATATTTGAATATTGTAGTTCTTCAATATAGTTATACATTTTGCCCACGGGGACGGGTTATTGATTCACCGGCAAAAAATGCGGTTTTTGCAAATAAGAAGGCAACACATCAAAAGCACAGTACTCACTAATTTTTCAATGCATCATGGTACCATAAATGCAAAACCGGCACCCAAAAACATACAGACAAACGAGCTATGTCAAGACTTTTCTTGTTTATCCCTGCCAAACGCACCTCCCCCCCTGCCAAAGGGGACACCTACAACAGGCTACCACAATTGTAAATGTTACAACAGCCTGCAACAATCTATTCATTCCGAAAAAACTAAAATCTAAAAATTATGAAGAAACTAATATTTATTTTCACTATTGTCCGATAAAATAAATAGAGAAAGAAGGTAATTAAACCTCCCTTCCCTTTTCGTAGATTTGAATCGCTAAAATAAAAATAACTACGATGAGCAAATCTACACTACTCCTGAAAACAAGCAGCAGGTTCGAAATAGGCCATAAGGCAAACCTTGTGATTAATGCCGGTGATACTTTAAAGATTCAACCTTGTGCTACCCTTATTATCAAAGGTGATGGAAAACTGATTGTTAACATCGGTGGCGTTTTGTGTATTTCAAACGGGGCAATTATTGCAACCGATAAAGGAATGGCGAATATAGTTTTAAATCCTGGCTACAAAATAGGACTTGGTTTTCTACCGCCACATCTTTTTCGCGTACCCCAAACTACAGAAATTACAGGTACTGTAACCTGGAATAATACAATTTTCCTTGTTAATACTTTAACCATTAACCCAGGTGCACACCTTACGGTAACCAACTCAACAATTATTTTCGGCCATGATTTAAGCCATTGCGCTGACCATGGACTCCGGCACATTGTATTGTCTTTTGTCCGCAGCGCATTTTCTATTTAATATTTACCACAAACCCCGGGTTGGCACCCGGGGCTATAATGATTTCACCGCTGCGGGGTTGTGGCATTCGAACAAAAGACCCGGTTTCGTAAAAAGCAGAGACACGATACCTGAAACCCGAGACCCGAAACCTGACCCCCGTTAATCAACAATCCGAAAATCTATCATCCCTGATTTTTATTAACTAATAACAACTATTTAAGCGACCGCCCAATAGACAAGAAAGTTTAAATTTGCGGGGCCTGAAAAATATGAGGGTACTTCTTTTTCCTTTATTACGCGATAAGTATGAGTTTTTTGTTTCCCGGATTTTTGTTTGCCCTTGCAGCAATTGCCATTCCGGTAATAATTCACCTGTTTCAGTTCCGGCGGTTCAAAAAGGTATATTTCCCCAATATTACGTTTCTTGAGCAACTCACCGACGAGTCACGCAAACAGTCGCGCCTTCGCCATTTACTGGTTTTGTTGGCGCGTATTCTTGCCATTGTATCGCTGGTGCTGGCTTTTGCGCGGCCCTATATACCCCGCAGTGGCAACGATTTACTGGCCGGGGGCAATGTGATTAGCATTTTTATTGATAACTCTTATAGTATGGAGGCTGGCTCTTCAACCATCCCATTGCTGGAGCAAGCCCGCCAGGGAGCGCGCGAAATTGCTGCATCCTTCGGCCCTGTGGACCAGTTTCAGTTGCTAACCAACGACTTTGAAGCCCGCCACCAGCGCTTCCTGAACAGGGATGAATTTCTTGATCTGGTGGGCGAAGTTGACTTTAGCCCGGCGGTTAGAGAAACAGGAGAAATAATGAAACGACAAACCGAACTGCTCAACTCACAACCTGCCAGCCAACACAAATGGGCTTTCCTGCTGAGCGATTTTCAGAAAAACATCCATAAAACCGACAACTTCACCCCCGATTCGCTCATCGATTATCTTCTGTTGCCCTACCAGGCTGCCCGGAATATAAATCTTTTTGTGGATTCAGTATGGATAGACAACCCGGTTCGGATTCCCGGACGGATGATTCAGGTGCATGCCCGCATTCGCAACGACTCCGACCAGAATTTCGAAAATCAACCAGCCAGACTGCTCATCAACAATGCCCAACGTGCTGTGGCCACCTATGATATAAAACCCAACGCACAAACCAGCATCACATTTAACTTTACCATCAGCAACGAAACACATCAGCGGGGTATTATTGAAATTACCGACCATCCCGTAACCTTTGATGACCGCTGCTATTTTAGCTTCAATACAAGTAAAAATATTCCGGTTTTGGTTATATGTCCCACAGGTGGCAACCGATACCTCAATGCCCTCCTTGGTGGCGATACTACCTTCATATTAAGGAACATGCAGGTTTTATCGGTCGATTATTCTGCATTTTCAGCACAAAACATGGTTATCCTCGCCGGGGTTGAGAGTCCAGGGGCAGGCCTTGCCCTCGAATTGGTGCGTTATGTGCAGCAAGGAGGCAGTCTTATGGTATTTCCTCCTGCCAATGCCAATCTGAATGCCTACAATAACCTCCTTTTAGGGCTCAATGTTTCGGCAGTAAGTAAAATAGACACTACCGATTCGCGTGTTATATGGTTTAACTACGAACACCCCTTGTACAGCGGAGTTTTCAGCCGGTTGCCCGAAAATATTGACCTGCCGGCCACTGAGCAGCATTATGCTTTCGAACGCCGAAGTGCTTCTGTAGAACAGGTAATTATGCGATTGCAGAATGGCAACACCTTTTTCTCAGTTACCCCATCGGGTCAGGGGTTGGTTTATCTTTCAGCTGTTCCGGCCAGCGCTGAATTCAGCAATTTTACCCTCAATCCTATATTTGTTCCAACAATTTACAATGCGGTACTTCAAAGTTCGGCTTACTACCCCCTGTTCTACACCATCAGTCAGGATGAGCTGATCACCATTCGCAACTACCAGCCCGGTGCAGGGGTATTATTCAGGATCACCGACAGCCAGACCGATATAATTCCCGAATCGAGAACTCTTCATAACCAGGTAAATATCATACTTCATGGTCAGGTTTCGCGCCACGGCCATTATGCCCTGCTGGCAGGGCAGGATACCCTGCGTTTTGTTGCCTATAATTATGATCGCCGTGAGTCGCTGCTGAGTTGCTACACCCCCGATGAGCTGGGCAAGATGGTATCGGGTACCGATATGAAACAAGTACAGATTTTCGAGCCCGGAAAAATATCCATCGATAAAAAACTTGAGTTTCTTAAGGGTGGCCATCATCTGTGGAAATTATTCCTTTTGCTGGCACTTTTTTTTCTGGTAGCCGAGGTTATTTTGCTCAGGTTGTTGAAAGATGGTTAAAATCTTAGTGCGGCTTAAAACTTTCCGAAAGGATTAATTCCATTACCTTTGCATCATTTTGTAAAAACCCAACTTTCCCTGATCAATTCATGGACGAAAACAATCAAATACCCCCTGAAAACCAACAACATCCGGAAAACGGAATGGATTATCCCGAAACAAGGCAGGATGGTGCCGAAAGCGGCACAGTGACCAAAATTTCGGGCATGTACCAGGACTGGTTCCTGGATTATGCATCGTATGTAATTCTGGAGCGTGCCGTACCCGAGATACGCGATGGCCTTAAGCCTGTGCAGCGGCGCATACTCCATTCAATGAAAGAGATGGACGATGGCCGATACAACAAGGTGGCAAATATCATTGGCCATACCATGAAATATCATCCCCACGGCGATGCTTCTATAGGCGATGCTCTTGTGCAGCTGGGCCAGAAGGAATTGCTCATTGATATGCAGGGAAACTGGGGGAATATTTATACCGGCGACAGCGCTGCAGCTGCCCGCTATATAGAGGCGCGTCTTTCTAAATTTGCCCTTGAAGTGGTTTTTAATGCTAAAACAACTCAATGGAAAAGCTCGTACGATGGCCGCAATAACGAACCCGTTACACTGCCGGTGAAATTTCCCCTCTTGCTGGCACAGGGTGTGGAGGGAATTGCTGTGGGACTGGCATCAAAAATCCTTCCCCATAACTTTATTGAGCTCATCGATGCATCAATTGCTTACCTCAGGGGCGAAGAATTTGAAATTTATCCTGACTTCCTTACCGGCGGACAAGCAGACTTTTCGCGCTACAACGATGGGATTAGAGGAGGTAAAATAAGGGTAAGGGCAAAAATCAGTATTCAGGATAAAAAAACCCTGGTAATCAGCGAAATACCTTTTGGCACTACTACCGGCTCACTCATCGACAGCATTCTGGCTGCCAACGACAAAGGGAAAATCAAGATCAGGAAAATTGAAGACAACACCGCCCGATACGTAGAGATACTGGTGCACCTGGCACCCAATATTTCGCCCGACCAGGCCATTGATGCCCTTTATGCATTTACCGACTGCGAGGTGAGCATTTCGCCCAATTGCTGTGTTATTGAAGGAAGTCGTCCGCGATTTATGGGGGTCAGTGAAATCCTGAAAGTTTCTGCCGATAATACCGTTGATCTCTTAAGGCAGGAACTGGAGATCGAAAAACATGAGCTTCTCGAACAACTACTCTTCTCGAGCCTCGAAAAGATATTCATTGAAAACCGCATTTACCGTGACATTGAAGAGTGCGAAACCTGGGAAGCGGTGCTGGAAACCATCGACAAAGGACTGGAACCTTTCAAAAAATTGTTCTATCGTGAAATAAACCGCGACGACATCATAAAGCTCACCGAAATCAAGATCAAGCGCATCTCCCGTTTCGATGCCTTCAAAGCCGATGAGATTATAAAGGCATTGGAAGAAAAACTCGAAAAGGTGAACCAGCATCTGCAAAACCTTATTGGTTACACTATAATCTGGTTCGAAAAACTGCGCGACAAGTATGGTAAGGGCAAGGAGAGAAAGACTGAAATCCGCTCATTCGAAAATATTGAAGCCACCAGGGTGGCCGTAGCCAACGAAAAACTTTACGTAAACCGCAAGGATGGTTTTGCCGGAACAGGACTGAAGAAGGACGAATATGTTTGTGATTGTTCTGATATCGACGACATTATTGTTTTCAGGGCCGATGGCAGTTGTTTGGTTACCAAGGTTTCCGATAAATCATTCGTGGGTAAAGACATTATACATATTGCTGTGTTCGAAAAAAACGACGACCGCACCATTTATAACATGATATACCAGGACGGAGCCAACGGCCCGGCCTACATGAAGCGGTTTTTTGTGAAGGGGGTTACCCGCGACAAAGAATACAGCCTTACCCGAGGCACCAAGGGCTCGTCGGTACTCTATTTTACTGCCAACCCCAATGGCGAAGCCGAAACAATTACCGTGCACCTGCGCTACAAGCCAAAACTGAAAAAGCCGGTGTTCGATTTCGATTTCAGCGACCTGGCCATAAAAGGGCGCAGCGCCACAGGAAATATGCTCACAAAGCACCACATTCGCAAAATTGTACTCAAGGACCTTGGTGTTTCTACATTGGGGGCCCTCAATCTGTGGTTCGACGAAAATGTGCTGCGCATCAATACCGATAAACGCGGCAAATACATTGGAGCCTACAAGGCCGACGATAAGATTCTTTCATTGTTTGGCAACGGACTTTTTCGCACAACCGGGTACGATCTCTCCACCCATTTCGATGCAAACCCCTTGCTCATTGAACGATTCAACCCCGAAAGAATCGTTACTGCGGTTTTTATCGACGGAGAAACAGGCCAGTTCTATATAAAACGATTCCACCCCGAACTTTCTGAAAAATTTCAGAACTACCTGGGTGAACATGAAAAGCATAAACTCGTTAGTATTTCAGTAGCCAAATTCCCCATGCTCAAAGTGAACCTGGTGCCCGGCGGACGCAAACTGAAGAACGAAGAAGAGATAAACGTGCATGAGTTTATTGGAGTAAAAGGATTTAAGGCCAAAGGGAAACGGCTTTCTATTTACGATGTTGAATCGGTTGAATGGCTCGAACCCCTTACCCACGAAGCTGAAGAAGATGATACTGAAAACGGGGGCGAAACATCAGAAAACGGCACCGAAGCGGAACCGGAAAGCGATGAAAATCAAAAAACTGCCGCCCGATCAACCTTCGTGAAAAACAACGATGGCAACGATCCGCCCGAACCGCGGCAGATCACTCTGGATTTTGAATAATTAATCAAATTAAAATAATAAACAATAAAAATGAAAGACCCGAAAGTACCCGACACCCAGGTTCTGGATATTAGCCCCGATGTGAAGTGGATTGGTATCCTCGACTACGACATTGTAACTTTTGATGTGGTAATGGCCACCGAATATGGCACCACCTACAACAGCTATTTGATTAATGCCCAGCGCAAAACCATCGTGGAAACCAGTAAAGCAAAATTCTGGGACACATACCTGGCCAAAATCAAACAGGTTACCGATCCGGCCGAAATTGAATATATTGTTCTAAATCACACCGAGCCCGACCACAGCGGCAACCTGTCCCGGCTGCTCGAAGTGGCTCCCAATGCCAAGGTGGTGGCAAGCCGCCTGGCCATTAGCTATCTCAAGGATTTTCTGGGCCGCAACTTCAACCACATTGTGGTAAAGGATGGCGATACCCTCGACCTGGGCAACAAAACCCTGCGTTTTATTGGTGCTCCAAACCTGCACTGGCCCGATAGTATGTACACTTATCTCGAAGAAGATAAATATCTTTTCACCTGCGATTCCTTTGGCTGCCATTACTGCCATCATAAAATGTACGACCACCAGGTGGGTCAGTTCGATGAAGCTTTCAAATACTATTTCGATGTTATCCTGAAGCCCTTCAGCAAGTTTATGCTAAAGGCCATCGAAAAAATACGCCCCCTCGCCATCAATGGTATTCTCACCGGCCATGGCCCGCTGTTGCTTACTCAATGGAAAAAGTGGGTAGATGTTTCAGAACAATTCTCGCGTGAAGCCCTGCAGGAACCCGAACGCAAAAGGGTGTTCATCCCTTACGTTTCGGCCTATCATAATACCGGCATGCTGGCCGAAAAAATTGCCGAAGGGATTAAAATGGCCGCCGATATCGACGTGGAAGTAGCCGATATAGAAACCATGCCCCTGGGCGATCTCGACGAGCGCATTGCCAAAAGCAAGGGCGTTGTAGTAGGGTGTCCTACCATTAACCAGAATATCCTGCTGCCCATTTACCGGATGTTTGCGGTAATAAGCCCCATCCGCGACAAGGGAAAAATTGCCGGCTCGTTCGGATCATTCGGATGGAGTGGCGAAGCTATTAAACTCATCAATTCCAACCTGCAGAACCTGAAGCTCGATGTACAGGGCGAAGGGGTGTTCATTAAATTTACCCCGCACGAGAGCGAGTTCGACCAGTGCCTTGCTTACGGAAAGGCCATTGGCGAAAAGATAGCAGCAATGGAATAGAATCCTTACAGGCCCATGCGTCAATACCGGAATACCAGATTTATTGTGGTTGCCATTGTGGCAATGCTCATGCTTGCGTCCTGCCTGCCAGGGCGCAGGCATGCCACCACATTCCTGAATAAACGCCCACAGATTGCCGTTATGATAGTGCCCCCCACAACCACTTTTGCCTATTACTACCCCTTTGGGTTATATCCCGAAAACCCCGGCCAGCCCGGCGAAGAAAACCTGGCCCAAAGCGAATTGCTGCGCAATACCAACCTTAACGAAGCCACCAGCCTGTTTATGGAAACCATGGTGCAACAGCTGAAACTTTACCAGGTAAACGTTTTCCGACCCGACAAATTCGATGAATTCCTCTCCTTTCCCGGCCAGCGCTATATTTTTTCGGTAGCCCAGACAGAGCTTGTAGAAACCGACAAGGTGTTTACCGACCGCGCCCTTATCGATACTATTTTGTATACCCAGGAGTTCCTGATACGCGCCATTGAGCGCAACACCTGGTTTGAGTTTGTTGAAGTTGATGCCCGGGGCGAAACCACAGCCATGGAAGTGGTATACAGCAACTTTTCGGCAACAGATAAAATAAACGGAAGGTTTCGATATTATGCCTTTTCAGGAAATGTTTCCTACGAGTACACCGCCCGAAACCTTGAAGTAAACGACGTTTACAACCTTAACCTGGAAGCCGGTACCGGCAATGCAGCCTATATTTTCGACTATCTCCTCAACCGCCACATTGCCGCTGCCAACCCTCAGAAAACAATCCCGCCCATTACCTACAATCCCATTTCAAAACAGCTTTTCAAAGCAGCACCAGGCAAGGGATTTACCCGCATTGCACAATAAGAGTAGTAAATCAGCATCTGTTTCAAGGCCCAAACCTTGCTGTATATCAATGCATCCCGGATTAGTCATTAAAAATGAAGCAAACCATTGACTTAGCCAGGGTTGACCCTACCCCATGAGCGGTACAGACTACTTTCGAAAAATAAAATTTGTACTCTTTTCAGGTTACTGGTTTTTAGTTTTTCTTAAGCCATTTGTCGTACTGAAAATATTATTATCAATAGCTTAGTTCGAAATACTCCTAATGACGATAATTAGAAAAAAAGACCAATAACAAATCCGGGTTAAATTAATTCACATCGTATATGTATATATTTGCAAAAGAGATATATATTTGCTGAGATATACAAGTTACCGCCAAGTGTAAAGACAGACGACCAGACAGATACGATAGTGATAAATTATGACGAAAGAAAGGATTTAACTTTTTGACAGGACAGTGCAATTTGATGGAACCGGAACAAAGTGGAGCTCGGCGGAGCCAAATTTATTTTGTTTTTTTCTTCCCCCTGCAAAAAAAGAAGAAGGAGGCTGTCTCAAAAGTAGAGGCAGCCTTTTTTTGTTAATAACTATTTGATAAGT
>JBBISA010000013.1:0-67549 GCA_037441525.1 Bacteroidota bacterium | reverse complement strand
CCCCCCAGTATCACCGGAATAACCACCCGTAACGCAGAAAAAAGGTTAGTTCATCTGTTTAAGATGTTTAAGGTTCTGGCTGTAACCGGACCCTGGCAATCAGGAAAAACCACATTAGTAAAGAAAGTTTTTCCCTACAAACCCTATGTAAATTTTGAAAATCCTGATATTCGCCAGTATTCAATTGATGATCCACGTGGATTTTTATCACTGTATCCAGAAGGAGCTGTTTTTGATGAGGTGCAACGTAACCCTGATATTTTCTCATATCTGCAGGAAATTGTTGACAATAGTTCCCAGAAAGGGCAATTTGTCCTTACCGGATCCAATAATTTTTTAATGAATGAACAAATTTCTCAATCGCTGGCGGGCAGGGTTGCATATTTGAATTTGCTACCTATTAGCCTTAGGGAAATAGAAGGCAATTATCTGCTTAAAACAGAAAACGAACAAATTCTTCGGGGATTTTATCCTCCGGTATATGATCAGGAACTTCCTTATGAGGAGTGGATTCCCAATTACATCAGAACCTATATTGAGCGAGATGCAAGGCAGATAAAAAAAACAAATGATTTCCTGGTTTTTGAGCGGTTTATGCGTTTGCTGGCCGGGCGCACCGGGCAGCAACTCAACTATACATCACTATCGGTTGAGGTGGGTGTGGATGTAAAAACCATTCAATCATGGATTGGTATACTCGAAAGCAGCTATATTATATTCTTACTCAAACCCTACCATAAGAATTTCAATAAAACCATTGTAAAACGCCCAAAGCTATACTTTTACAATACTGCGATTGCCTGCTCTTTATTGCAGATAAAGAAAACAGAACACATCTTTAACCATCCTTTAAGAGGAGCCCTTTTTGAATGTATGGTTATGTCGGAGGTTATAAAACATCAGGTAAATGAAAGAAATGACATTCAGGCTTATTTTTGGCGCGATAAAACAGGCCGTGAAGTTGACATTATTGTAGAAACTCCCCTGGAAACTATCCCGTTCGAAATAAAAGCGGGTAAAACTGTTCAACAGGAATTTTTCAAAAATGTTAAATATTGGATGAATCTTTCTGGCACCAGCAAGGGAAAAGTTATTTACGCTGGAGAAACAGAACAAAAACGTTCAGATGGAACAGAAGTGTTTAGCTGGAAGCATATACATGAGAAATTGGAAATAAGCGGTTAGTGATTGGCTGATTAGTGAAGAAGTCGAAAGAAAGTCCCTGAACGGGGCCTTTTTTGGTTCAGGTGATCAGGGTTAATATGGGGGTCAGTATCACCAGAATAACATCTCAACCTCCACTCAACATCAATCTCAACCTCCACTCAACATCTCTCAACCTCTACCTCTACCTCTTAAACCTAATCTTCTCCAATACCACATCCTTGATTTTGTCGATGGCGATACGTTCCTGCTGCATGGTATCGCGTTCGCGGATGGTGACGGTATTGTCCTGCAGGGTTTGGTGATCGATGGTGATGCAGTAGGGCGTGCCGATGGCGTCCTGGCGGCGGTAGCGGCGACCAATGGCGTCCTTCTCTTCGTATGTGCACATAAAATCATACTTGAGCAGGTCCATCACTTCGCGCCCTTTTTCGGCAAGACCATCTTTTTTCATCAGGGGCAAAATGGCCGCCTTGATGGGAGCAAGCATGGGGGGCAGGTTAAGCACCACCCGCTCTGAACCATCATCGAGGGTTTCCTCTTTGTACGACTGGCTAAGGATGGCCAGGAACATACGGTCGAGACCTATGGATGTTTCTACAACATATGGCACATAGCTTTCGTTGGTTTCGGGGTCGAAATACTGAAGTTTTTTACCGGAGTATTTCTGATGGGCGCCAAGGTCGAAGTCGGTGCGCGAGTGTATGCCTTCGAGCTCTTTGAAACCGAAGGGGAACTGGAATTCGATATCGGCGGCGGCATTGGCGTAATGAGCCAGTTTGTCGTGGTTGTGGAAGCGGTAAAGGGTGGCGGGCATCCCCATTGAAAGGTGCCATTTCATCCGTTCCTGTTTCCATTGGTTGTACCACTCCATCTCTTCGCCGGGGCGCACAAAAAACTGCATCTCCATTTGTTCGAACTCGCGCATGCGGAAGATGAACTGCCTGGCCACAATCTCGTTGCGGAATGCTTTCCCGATCTGGGCAATGCCGAAGGGTATCTTCATACGTCCGGTTTTTTGTACATTGAGGTAGTTAACAAAAATGCCCTGGGCGGTTTCGGGTCTTAGGTAAATAAGGTTTGCATCTTCGCTCACCGAGCCCATTTGTGTTGAGAACATCAGGTTGAACTGGCGCACATCGGTCCAGTTTTTCGAGCCGGAAACGGGGCATACGATCTCAAGGTCTTCGATGAGTTTTTTTACATCGGCCAGGTCGTTGGCTTCCAGAGCCTTAACAAAGCGGGTGCGGATGGCATCGATCTTATCCTGGTTGGCCTTTACCCGCTCGTTGGTTTCGCGGAACATTTTTTCGTCGAAGCTCTCGCCAAAACGGGCCGCAGCTTTTTCCACCTCCTTATTTATTTTTTCTTCCAGTTTGGCCATGTGTTCTTCGATGAGCACATCGGCGCGGTATCTTTTCTTTGAGTCTTTATTATCGATAAGCGGATCGTTGAATGCATCAACGTGGCCCGACGCTTTCCACACAGTGGGGTGCATAAAGATGGCGGCGTCGATACCCACAATGTTTTCGTTGAACTGCACCATGGCTTTCCACCAGTAATCCTTAATGTTGTTTTTCAGGGCACTGCCGTTCTGGCCATAGTCGTATACGGCGCTTAGTCCGTCATAAATTTCGCTCGATTGAAAAATGAAGCCATACTCCTTGGCATGGGCAATAATTTTCTTGAAAACATCTTCTCCTTTTTGCATGGTGTAATAAATGATTGATTTTATAAAACTTGTATGATTATTTAGTCATTTTTTCACGGTTCACCACCACTTTCAGGCAACCAGGAATGAGGGTGAAAGTAAAGGGTGAAACTCCCAGCGACTCGCCGTCGACTTCGAGAAGGATGGGGTTGCGGGGATCAATGATGATGTTGCGCCCGGTGTGCAGTTCCACCTTCTTATGCTGGCCAATGGTTCCGTTATACAAGCGGTTTACATTGGCCACAACCGACCATTTGCTCATATGCTTATAAATGGTAAGATCGAAAAGACCGTCATCGGGCAGCGCATTGGGTGCCTGGATCATACCCCCGCCATTGAATCTGCCAATTCCAATATTCAGGCTGAAAAGGTTGTGGTGCATTTCGACGCCATCTATTATTATGCGTGTTGGCTGGCTTTTATAGGAAAAAAGCGCTGAAAAGATATTCTTAAAATATACCAGTGGATTTGCTTTGCCAAGCTCCTTGTCGGCATTGGTCTTTTGAGCCACAAGGCCGTCGTAGCCCAGTCCTGCCATATTAATGAAATATCGTGCTTTGATGTCGGCTTTTGCGTCGAAGCTCACCATTCCGGCATCCTGAACAAAAGTATCTTCCTTTCTCAGCAATTCAATGGCCCCGGCATAGTCGGCAGGAATATGAAAAGTACGCCCCCAGTCGTTGCCCGTACCTACTGATACAACCCCGAGGGTAATATCGGTTGTGGGAACCGTTTTTTGTCTGAAAACACCATTGACAATTTCGTTGAGGGTGCCATCGCCACCAATGGATACAACCTTACGATAACCCTGTTCAATATGGTCGCGAACAAGTTCGATGGCATGATTACGCCTTTGGGTAAATACGGCATGATAGTCGATATTTTGCTTATCGAGAAGGCCGGAAATTTTGTTCCAGTCTCTTTCACATTTACGGCCTCCTGAGTTAGGATTTATAACTGCCAGCCATCTGTTGCCAATTAATTCTCTGTCCAAATTACGAGTGTTTAAAAATACTTTTGGGATAGTAGCACATTACCGCTGTTTTTCAGCGGATTGCAAAAGTACACAAAAATGGTTATGGGATAACCAGATTTTTTTCCATGAGCAACTCCGCAATTTGCACTGCATTGGTGGCGGCACCTTTGCGCAGATTGTCAGAAACAATCCACATATTCAGCCCATTATCGCACGAGGGGTCGCGGCGCAAGCGGCCCACGAAAACATCGTCCTTCCCATGGGCGGTGCGGGGCATGGGGTAGAGAAATTCGGCCGGTTTATCCTGTATGGTAATTCCTGGGGAACTGCTCAGCAATTCAAACACCTCATTGATTTCATAAGGCTTGTTGAATTCAACATTTACAGCTTCAGAGTGGCCTCCTTTTACTGGAATCCTTACCACGGTTGCGGTAATACGTATGGAGTTATCGCCGATAATTTTGCGTGTTTCGTTTACCAGTTTCGCTTCCTCTGAGGTATAACCATCGGGCAGGAAGTCGCCGCCATGTGGGAAACAATTCAGGTCGATGGGGTGGGGATATACCATCTGGGGGGTGGTGCCGGCCCTTTCGTCGTCGAGTTGTTTTACAGCTGCAACTCCGGTGCCGGTAACCGACTGGTAGGTTGAGATAACAAGCCTTTTTATACCGAAAGCCTTGTGCAGGGGATTAAGCGCAACCACCATCTGAATGGTACTGCAATTGGGGTTGGCTATAATGTGGGAGTTTTGGGTTAAAACATGATGATTAACTTCGGGGACTACCAACGGGATATGGTCAAACATTCGCCATGCCGATGAGTTGTCGATGACGTAGGTACCCTTTTCGGCAAACTTTTCAGCCCAAAGTTTTGAAGTAGAGGCCCCGGCCGAAAACAATACAATTGCCGGTGCTGCATCAACTGCATCATCAATGCTGCATACCTTCCACTTTTTTCCCTGAAATTCAATGGTTTTACCCACCGATCGGGCTGATGCAGCCGGATAGAATTCTGTTACAGGGAAATTCCTTTCCTCCAACACTTTAAGCATTACACTTCCAACAAGGCCAGTAGCGCCAACAAGAGCAAGTTTCATAATTGTTTATAGAATTAATTTTTTGTTAATAATTGCTTTTCAGAACGTAAACCTTTCTATTGCGCAAAAATACTATATTTACGCACTTAAAGAAAATACCATGCGTAGATTTACACTATTGTTGCTGAGCGTTATTTTTACCCTAAACACCTATTCACAGGTATTTGACAATTTCAGCGATGGCAATTTTACATTAAATCCCACCTGGAGTGGCGATGTGCAAAAATTCATTATTGAGGAGCAGGTATTAAGGCTCAACGATAACCAGGCTGGAAATTCCTTTCTGGCAACTCCTAACCAACTGTTGGTTAACACAAATTGGGAGTTTTGGGTAAGGTTGGCATTTACTCCATCCAACAACAACCATCCACGAATTTATCTTGCCAGTGATAACCCCACCCTATCGGGCCCGCTCAATGGCTATTTCATCCGCATTGGCAAAGATGGCACCGATAACAAACGGATTTATTTTTTTCGGCAGACGGGCAACACCATAACCGAAATTATGGCCGGAAGCCAGAATATTGCCACTACCACCAACAATCGAATTCGCATCAGGGTAACCCGCAATGAGGTGGGGAGATGGGAGTTTTTTGCCGACCCCGCCGGAGGTCAGCTTCTGGTTCCTCAGGGTAATGTTACCGATAATCAACACACATCAACGCAGTGGTTCGGTTTCCATTGCTTCTATACTGTAAGCAATGCCACCAACTTTTATTTCGACGATTTCAGCATAGGGCAAATTGTAAAGGACGAAACCCCTCCCCATGTTACTGATTTGCTCGTACCAACTGCAAACACCATCGAATTAATCTTTTCGGAAGCTATTAATGCCAACGATGCGCAGAACATAGCCAATTATTCGGTAAATGGCGCAATTGGCAATCCCGTTTCAGCCATACGCAGCCCACAGCAACCCAATCGGGTAGTGCTTAGTTTTTCGCAACCTTTTACCCAGGGACAGACCTACAATCTAGCTGTAAGTGGTATCCGCGATTTGGCTGACAATTTGATGGAACCCTGGAGCAGAGCCTTTTACTGGTTTCAACCCGGCAAGTTCGATGTGGTTTTTAGTGAGATTATGGCAAATCCTAACCCTTCGATTGGGTTGCCTGTACATGAATATGTGGAATTGTACAACCGGTCGCCATTCGATATCAACTTACAGGGATGGACGTTGCAGCATGGCTCAACACAGCGCATTTTACCGAAGGCTATAATCCCGGCCGGAGGGTATAGGGTACTTGCTACCGAAACGGCGGCAACTCTGCTGGCTCCATTCGGAAATGCTACCGGAGTTCCGGGCCTATCTGCCACAGCGCTTACCAATGCCGGCACTTTGCTTCAACTCTGGGATCAGAATATGGAACTCATCGCATGGGTGAACTATTCATATCAGTGGTATAAAAATGCATCCAAAGCCAACGGCGGTTGGTCGCTCGAAAAGATAGACCTGAGCAACCTGTGCGAAGAAACAACAAACTGGAGAGCAAGCATTGATACCCGCGGCGGAACACCAGGCAGCATAAACTCCATTGCAGATGCAAATCCCGACATTAAGCCCCCCTTGTTGCTGAGGGCAGGGTTCGAATCACCCACTGTGGTAAGCCTCTTTTTTTCCGAATCCATTGATCCCATTTTACAGGGACTATCAGGTTCATATTCCATTAGTAATGGAATTGGCAACCCTACATCGGTAACGATGTTCCCCCCGGAACACAAACGTGTGAATCTGGTTCTGGGTCAACCCCTTCTGCCGGGGGTCGCTTATACCGTTACCATTACCGCGAACTTCGCCGACTGTGCCGGTAATGCTTTTTCAAAAAACACTGCCAGGGTGGGACTGCCTGAAGCAGCCGATAGTCTTGACCTGGTAATAAACGAGATACTGTTTAACCCTCCCGAACTGGGTGAACGGTATGTGGAACTATTTAACCGCTCAACCAAGGTTATCGACCTGCAAAATCTTATTCTTGCATCCATGGATACCATTGAAAGAGTACTTACTGGTGTTAGAGAAATAAGCTCATCTAGCCGGTTACTGTTTCCGGCTGAGTATGTTGTTATCACACCCAATCCCAATGTAGTAATTGGTCAGTTTCCCACTAATGACTCCGAAACCTTTATTACAGCAACCCTTTCCGCTATGACCAATTCATCAGGAATTGTGGTACTGGCAGGCAATGGACACAACATTATCGACCGCCTGATTTATGTCCAAACAATGCATTATCCCTTACTGACTGACCGCAAGGGAATATCTCTGGAACGCCTCAATCCGGAACGACCCACCTACGATAAAGCAAACTGGCACTCTGCTTCAAAGTCCGTAGGTTTTGGTACCCCGGGATTGCGGAATTCGCAGTTCACCCCAAACATTACCCCATTATCCGGAACCGTTGAGTTATATCCCAGAATATTCTCGCCAGATAATGATGGCTTCGACGATGTTCTGAATATTTCCTATAAAACAGGCCGAAATGGCTTTTCTGCCAACATAACTGTTTACGACAGCCGGGGCCGGTTGGTGAGAACACTTTACCGCTCCGAACTTCTTGCATCAGAAGGGATACTCACCTGGGATGGAATCACCAACGATTACCAAAAAGCCGATATGGGGATATACATTGTTTTTATTGAGATGTTTGAACCCGGTGGCTCAGTGGAAACATTCAAGAAAACTGCTGTTTTGGGAGGAAAACTTCCTTAGTAAATTTTGCTGTATAGTCTAAATGGCCATGGCAATAGTGGCTACCCAAACCCTTGTGCCGGGAATCTCTTTCAGTAGTCTTATACACGATTCAAGGGTTGACCCGGTGGTGATAACATCATCGATAAGAAGAATATTCCGGCCACGATAGGCTTCGGGATTATTTACATGAAAAACAGTTTCCACGTTTGTCCAGCGATTAAATCGCGATTTTCGGGTCTGAGTATCGGTTTTGGTGATTCGAACCAGATTGCCGGTTAAAAGCGGACGACGAAATTCCTTGCTGATGCCCTGGCCGAAAATCTCACTCTGGTTATACCCACGCAGGTGTTGTTTCTTGCGGTGAAGCGGCACTGGTACAATGGCATCAATAGGTTCCCACAAAGGCTGATTGCAAAGCTGTCGTCCCAGCACTTTACCCAGGTAATTGCCAATATCAGTTTTCCCCTTGTATTTAAACTGGTGGATAAGACTTTGAACTTTTCCCCCCTTCTGAAAATAATATAGCGAAGTGGCCGTTTCAATGTCGACACGCCCCCAGAAAGTTCTTGACATTGCATTTTCGCGATAGAGATGCAGGTTGGTTTGGGGAAGTTCGAACCTGCACCAAGAACAAAGGCACTCTTCCTCCCTTATAAGTGCCCTGCGGCAGGCATTGCACACACGGGGATACAGCAAGGAAACAAAGCCATAAAAGTATTCAGCTGCAAGGTTCATATTCTATCGCCAATAGAGATACTGATGAGTTACACTGTTATTCTTCTTTGGGTTGCAGTATCCATGCAGCGTTTATAAATTTGCTGTAAATTTGCACTTGTTTAAGGCAGGGGCACCTTTATGGCTGCAACCAGAATAAATTTAAACGAAAATTTCATTCAGAAAGTAACCCTGCTCTTTTATTTCCGTATCAGTATGAAGTAAGGAGCATTGTGTATAAATTATTACAAACCTAAAACAATCAGTTAATCAAAATGGAGAGCCCGAAAAAAACAAACCCGCAACCCATCAATGGAAAAAATGAAAGCATTTACAAAGGCACCATCGCTGTTTTGCTTATCATTATTGGTGTTTTAACTTTTATGCTCATTACTGGCCGCCGTGCCATGAAAGAGGTTGCCACCGAAAACATCGCAACAGTTCAACTCAACACTGAATTGCGTGCAGAACTGGATAGTGTTCTCACAGAGTACAATATGGTAAAGAATGAGTATGACAGTGTTTTATCACGCCAGGACAGCATCATTCAGGCGAATGCCCGTGAAATTGAAAAACTGATAGCCGAACAGAGCGATTATCGTCGTATAAGGCGTCAGTTGAACCTTCTCAGGGAGATTACCCAGAATTATGTTCGCGAAATTGATAGTCTTTATACCGAAAACCGCGTATTGAAGGCCGAAAACGTTGAAATGCAGCAGGAGATACAACGCGTTAACCGTCGTACTACCGAGTTGGCTCAAACCAAACAGATTCTTGAAGGACAGGTGGAAGCCGCAGCAGTATTGCGTGCATTTCAGATTTCTGCAACACCCCTTCGACTCAGAAGCGCCGACAGGGAAGAAGAAACCGACCGCGCCAGCCGTGCACAACGCATTAAGGTATGCTTTACCGTGGCAGCAAACCCCGTGGCCAATGCCGGCAACAAAAACGCCTACATAAGAATTGCCGATCCCAAAGGCAATATTCTGAGGCTTGGCGACGATGAACGCTATGCTTTTACTCATGGTAAAGACACCCTGCAGTTTACAATTAGAAGCCAATTCAATTATATCAATCAGGATACACGCGTATGCCTTAACTGGGACAAAAACAAAGACTTTGAACCTGGTATCTACCTTGTTTCGGTTTTTACCGATCAATTCCGGTTAGGCGAAACCCAGTTTTCTCTGCGTTAATTCCGCGTCTGCTGGCCGCCATCCTCATAAACTTAACACTTAAAAACAATTATTATGGAAGGAAAAGATAATAAAATGGGTACTGGCAATAGCTATTCCGAATCCCGAAAAAAAGGAAGTGGTTCAGGAGTTGTAATTTTTCTTGCAGTATTGGCAGTTTTGTTAGCTTTAGGAGGAGCGGTGCTATTGAGGCAATTGCTTTCTGCCCGTTACGATGCACAGGTGGCAACCATCGAAATTCAGAAGGTAAACGATGAGAAAGAAGCCCTTTTGAAACAGCTTGATGAGATTGATGCTAAATATCTGCAGCTTGAGGTTGAACACACAGAACTTGAAGGTAAATTTACCGCGGAACGTAGTCGTGTTAATCAGTTGCGTGCACAGCTTCGTGGTGGCGATACCAGTGGTGTTGCCACAGGAGTGGCTCAACTAAGGCAGCGCATTCAGGAGCTGGAAGCCGAACTTGAAAGCTATCGCCTGCAGATTTCTACAATGGAGGGTGAACGTGCAACTTTAGTAAGCGAAAATGCCCAGATAAGAACAACACTAAACCAAACCACTGCCCGCAATCAGCAGCTTGAAACCCGGAATCAGGAGCTTACCCAGCAGGTTGAAAAGGCTTCGGTGCTTAGTGTTTCAAACCTTGTTATTACAGCACTGCGCGAAAGAAGAAGAGGTGATGAACCCACAACCAGTGCCCGTAGAACAAATAAACTGCGTGTATGCTTTAACGTGAACGAGAATCTGGTGGCCCGTCAGGGTAACCGCGATTTTTACGTGAGAATTATTAACCCTCAGAACCAGGTCCTTACAAGTTCGCCCGACAACACTATTCAGTTTGAAGGTGAAACCATACAGTATTCTATTAAACGCACCATCAACTATCAGAATAAAGAACAGGAGGTATGCGTAGTATGGAGTCAGGATGGAAACTACTCAAAAGGATACTACAATGTTGTGGTGTTCTCCGAAGGCCGCGAAGTGGGCTACAAACTTATTCAACTTCAGTAAACCGCGAGACAACACAACAATAATTCACACAACCGGAAGAGCCCCCCCTTCCGGTTTTTTTATCCCATTTTTAGTCCTTGACTTTTTTCTGACAACCCATAATAGTTCGCTAAACTCCCCAATAGCAATCAGGGATTAATTGTCAAATTGATTACTTTTGTGGCCTTGAAATTTTCTTTCCAGGCTTTGAATCTTTCATAATGGCTCAAAACCGAACATCATTGCTCAAATTCAAATAAAAAATAAGTACCATGAAGATCTCATTCAACTGGCTGCGCAATTATCTGCAAACAAATGAAAGTGTTGAAACCTTGTGCCACATCTTAACCGACTGTGGACTGGAAGTTGAGTCGTGCGAAAAGGTTGAAAGCATTAAAGGGGGTTTAATGGGTGTGGTGATAGGGGAGGTGCTCACCTGCGCAAAACATCCGGATGCTGACCGACTGAGCATAACTACCGTTAATATAGGTTCTGCAGTGGTCCCCATCGTTTGTGGTGCTCCAAATGTGGCGGCAGGTCAGAAGGTAGCTGTGGCCACTGAGGGAACAACCCTGTTTACCGCATCGGGTGAGAGTTTTCAGATAAAAAGAGCGAAAATACGTGGACAGGAATCACGTGGAATGATCTGCGCTGAGGATGAGCTCGGTTTAGGAGATTCTCATGAAGGAATAATGGTGCTCCACCCTGATGCTGTTCCTGGTACACATGCTGCCGAATATTTTAGGGTAGAAGAAGATTTCTGCATTGAAATAGGTCTTACCCCTAACCGCATAGATGCCGCCTCGCACATGGGTGTAGCACGCGATGTGGTTGCAGCCATCAGACAACAATTACCAAACTCTCCGGTCGAATTTATAAAACCTGACATCAGTCATTTCAGGCCCGATGACAATTCGGGTAAAATAATCATCCACATTGAAGACCCTTTGGCTTGTCCACGATATACCGGCCTTTGTATTGATGGGATTAAAGTAACAGAATCACCAACATGGCTAAAAAACCGTCTTAAAGCCATTGGCCTTAAACCCATCAACAACATCGTTGATATAACCAATTTTGTGCTTCACGAAACCGGGCAACCGCTTCATGCTTTTGACATTTCAAAAATTAAAGGCAACAAGATTGTAGTAAGAAAGCCGGCCCCTAACGCTCCCTTTGTTACCCTGTTTGAAGAGGAGATAAAACTTTCGGGGCAAGAACTGATGATTTGCAATGATTCCGAGCCCATGTGTATGGCGGGTATTCTTGGTGGCCTGGATTCGGGGGTTACCGAAGCAACCACCGGAATATTTCTCGAAAGTGCCTATTTTCAGCCCTCCGGAATCAGAAGATCGTCCAAAACCCACGGCATTAATACCGATTCGTCATTCCGTTTCGAACGGGGTGCTGATCCCGAAATGACCACTTTTGCCCTGAAGCGGACTGCAATGCTCATTAAGGAGATTGCCGGCGGCCGCATAACCTCCGATGTATTGGATGTTTATCCCAACCCGCCGAAGCCCAATATTATTTCCCTTAATTTGCCATTAGCCTGGAAACTTATCGGCAAGCAGATTCCCTATGACGTGATCAGGAATATCCTTGTTTCGCTGGGGATATCAATAAAGGAAGAAACACCAGAGACCATGCTGCTTGAAATTCCTCCCTTCAAGGTAGATGTTACCAGGCCCGCCGATGTGGTGGAGGAAATTCTGCGCATCTACGGCTATAACAATGTTCAGCTCCCCGATCGGCTTCATGCCTCCATCGTATCGTCTCCAAAGCCCGATAAAGAAAGGATTCAGAATATCGCTTCCGATTATCTTACCAGCCGGGGATTTAATGAAATAATGAATAATTCGCTCACAAAGGCAGGATACTATAAAAATGAGCACCTTTTCAATCAGGACAGCGTAGTTTCCATTCTTAACCCTTTAAGCCAGGATCTTGGCGTTATGCGCCAAACTCTTTTCTTTGGTGGTATGGAAACCCTTGAATGGAACCAGAACCGCAAGGTGGCCGATATGAAAATTTTTGAGTTCGGGAATGTTTACTTTAAGGAAGCAAACAAAGAAAAATCAGGCCCGCTAGAACTTCCAGGGTATCGTGAACAAAGAATGCTTGTCATTTTTATGACTGGTTTTCTTCAGTCCGAAAGCTGGTATGCGCCACAGAAACAGGTTTCGCTTTTCGATTTAAAGGCTGAGGTAACCAGCCTGTTCAACCGGATGAACGTTTACGTTGATTGCGGTCAAATCAATGAGATTCAGGGTGAAGGCTTTTTCGATGTTGGTCTTCGCGTTTCGTTTAATGGCAACATTTTATATGAATTGGGCGAAGTAGGCAGAGACTACCTGAAAATGTTTGACCTTAAGCAGACAGTATTTTATGCCGCTATCAACTGGGAACAGGTGCTTAAACTTATCGACCGTCAACCAGTCAGATTCACGGAAATATCCAAATTCCCTGAAGTGCGTCGCGACCTGGCGTTGCTGGTGCGCAAAGATGTGAAATTCAGCCAGATTGAAAAACTTGCTCTTCAAACCGACCGGAAACTCGTAAAAAGTGTGCGCTTGTTCGATATATATACCGGCGAAAAAATAGAAGAAGGAATGAAGTCGTACGCTGTGAGTTTTACCCTGCTCGACGAATCAAAAACCCTTACCGATAAAGATATTGATAAGGTAATGGAAAAGATCACGGCAACCCTTGCCAGGGAAGTAAATGCCAGTGTCAGGTAGTATTTTGTGTAATATGCTGGTTTCTTTATTGTTAATAATATAATCACAACAAACAACAACCATAATTCAACCCAAAAGAGGTGTAATATGAAGAATTATAGCTACACGCCCGAAATCTCAGACCAGGAAATAAACGACAGGGCCGCATCCCTGATAGAAAACGGTATTAAAACCCTTAACCAGAGAGAAATTCTTCCTGCTATTATGGGCATGATCGATCTTACTACCCTCGAAGGGGCTGACACAGACCAGAAGGTTGCCGATATGTGCGAAAAAGGAAAAAGCATAAGCACCATGGGTCTTGGATTGCCCAATGTTGCAGCGGTTTGTGTATATCCCACATTGGTTCAGACTGCCTGCAGGGTTCTTGAAGGTACAGGCATAAGGATTGCAGCAGTTGCCGGGGCTTTCCCCGCCGGGCAATCGCCCATTCACATTAAAGTTGCCGAAGTAAAATACACCGTTGAACAAGGCGCTGAAGAAATTGATATGGTCATCTCGCGCGGGAAATTTCTGCAGGGTGAGTACAACCTTGTATTCGACGAAATTGCCGCTATTAAGGAGGCATGTGGTTCGGCCCATCTAAAAGTGATCCTTGAAACCGGAGAACTGAAAACCGCAACCAATATTCGCCGGGCCAGCGAGATAGCCATTGATGCTGGTGGCGATTTTATTAAAACATCCACCGGTAAGGTTCAGCCGGTAGCCACCGAACATGCTATGCTGGTAATGCTCGAAACCATAAACGACCACTTCCGCAATACCGGAAAAAGAATCGGGATAAAGCCTGCGGGTGGATTTACAAGTGTTGATATTGCCATGCGTTACTATGCACTCACTCAGCAGGTTATAGGCAAAGAATGGCTGAACAATAATCTTTATCGTTACGGGGCCAGTAAACTGGTCGATTCGGTTATTGAAGCTGCCCGAGGCTAAGAGTTCTACCGGCTGAATGCCCTGACCATCGCCTCAAAATGGCTCTTGTACCAGCATCGATCGGTTAACCTGCTGAAAACATAATTTCGCGCCCTTGGGTTTACCAACATGCGCATCGGGAGCAAAATGTATTTCTGAAATAACAGCCACATAAGCAGATACCGTTTCAGACCCTTCCTTGAAAAAGAAAGAACCTGCTGATGCCTTTTCATAAAGAAGACTCCCCTTTTTGTATTCACCAAATCTTCAGGTGTTTCCAGACCAAAAACCTTATAATAAAGATGCAGATAGGCGCTTGACCTGGATGTAAAGTGGTTATAATTATTAAAGGTATCCTGAAGATTTTCTTTACCCGATAATAGCAACAGGTCGTAAAGGTCGCGTAGCGAAACATTTGCATGCCAATGGCCATGATGCATTAGTTGGCCATGCAGAAAATTATGTATGATTCGCTCCCGATAGCCCATTACCCTGAAGTGTTTATTTTTCGTGGCAGTGATGCTGCTGGCGAAAACCCTTTGGGATGTAAACTTTTCGGAGTATAGATATTGTGTTGGTTCGCAGTGAATCTCCACGCCAGCCGCAAAATCTTCGCGCAACAATATGGGGTAATGCATGGTTGAGGCCAGGGCTGTTGGGTTGAATTTTTTGCGTGGCATAAAATCATGACTCATTAGTATGCTGGCAGCATCAACCATTTTACCAGGTTCAACCAATACATCCAGGTCATAAGTTATGCGCTCACCTGGATCGGAATACAATCCATCCACCATATTGCCCACTCCTTTCATCACAATAAAATCAATGGAGTGTGATGACAATTGTCCGGACACAAAATCAAGAAGTTGCAGCACATTTATATTTCTTTGCCGGTTAAGTTCCAGAATTTCGGCCAGGGTTTCTCCAAAGCCATTAGGAACAAGTTCTTCAAGCTGGTGACGCTTTAATGCAAGAAACACGGATGGCAGAATCAGGTTGTCGCTTCCCAGCTGCATCCATCCCTTCCAGTTTATCTGGCCATTTTTTAAATTACCGGCAACCATTTCCCTGTTTTGCGGCTGCCAGTCGAGCGAGAGCAACTGCCCGGTAAAGAAATAAGTTTGCGCTTTATTCATGCTTCAAGGTGGGTGTTAGCCCGTTTTTTGATGGGTTGCAGCTATGTTGCAAATTTAAACCGAAATCCATGCCCAACACAATGGGTTGATTTTTTGATCATTTTTGTATTACTTTTGCAAATAAATCAAAGCAATATTTACCTTGGAAGATACACCTGAGCCTTATTCGTGGTCTGTTTCTGTAATATTAAACTTTTTCAATTCATTTAATGCCGAAGCAGGAGTGGCCTTACTGGCCATGTTGGTGCTGCTCATCCTTTCAGCCCTGGTTTCCGGTTCCGAAATTGCTTTCTTTTCCCTAAAACCTTCTCAGCTCGACGATCTGCGCAACGATGACACACATCGTTCACGACGGATTCTTGATCTGATGGAAAAACCCAAAAAACTGCTTGCTACTATTCTGATAACCAATAATGTAGTTAATATTGCGGTAATTATTCTTTCCACAATTATTAGTGGGATTGTATTCAATTTTGAAGAATACAGGGTGTTGGGGTTTGTGGTGCAGGTAGTACTGGTTACTTTTTTAATTCTGTTATTTGCCGAAGTATTGCCCAAAGTGTATGCCACTCAGAATGCCCTTCCGTTTGCGTTTGCATTGGCTGGAACCATGATTGTTTTGCGACGGATTTTTAACCCGCTAAGTTCATTGCTGGTGAGGTCAACCGATTTTATTGATAAAAGGATTGAAGTGAAAAGAGCAGGTCTGAGTGCCGACGAACTTTCGCACGCCATTGAAATTACCCACGACGAGGAATCTATGGAAGATGATAAGCAATTGTTATATGGTATAGTACAATTTAGTAAGATTTACGCCCGCGAAATTATGAAAAGCCGCATGGATGTTGTGGCTGTTGAAGAAAGCACGCTGTTTACCGAGTTGATTAAAATTATTGTAGATGCCGGCTACAGCCGTATTCCCGTATATCGCGACAATTTCGACAATGTAACCGGAATTCTTTATATAAAGGACCTTTTGCCCCATCTCGATTCAGGTACTGAATTCAGGTGGGTCGAACTGAAACGAAGTTGTTTCTTTGTCCCTGAAAGTAAGCGTATTAACGACCTTTTAAAGGAGTTTCAGGAAAAGAAGATTCACATGGCAATTGTTGTTGATGAGTATGGAGGAACATCGGGAATAATAACCCTCGAAGATATTCTGGAAGAGATTGTGGGTGAGATTAATGATGAGTTTGATATCGAGGAAACCATTTTTTCAAAAATCGATTCCAACACCTATGTGTTTGAAGGACGAACCCTACTGAAAGATTTTTGTAAAATAACCGGGATTGACTACAATAGCTTTAATGAAATAAAGGGAGAAGCTGATACCATGGCCGGACTTATTCTGGAAATAAAACAGGAAATCCCCTTCAAGGGAGAAAAAATTTCCTGCAAAGGGTTCGACCTTATTGTTGATGCTGTTGATAACCGCCGGATAAAACGCATCAGGGTAAAAATGAAACAAACTCTTGCCCAGGGTTCACAATCAGCATAAACCATCGCAACCCCCCCCTTTGTAATGGCATGATTCATTAAACCTAAAAAACCAATGATACATTGTCATGCCAATGCCCACAAAGTTGAGACCATCTATTCATCCTATTTTTAAAACAAATTACACATGAAAAATAACCTGGTGTTGACTTTGCTGGTAATAGTTGTGATTTTTATCTTTTTACATTCCTGCGAACCAGGCCATGCACCCCTGCCCAGGGCCTATTTCAGAATAGACTTACCTGAAAAGGAGTATCGGGTTTTCGATTCTGTCTTCCCGTATCGCTTTTCCTACCCCGTGTATGCCCAGGTTATTCCCGACCGAAGAGCCGGGGCTGAGCCCTGGTGGGCCGATATTTATTTCCCCGCCTTTAAGGCATCTGTGCACATGAGCTATAAAAAGGTATCTTCCCGCGAATCGTTGAACGGGTTTATTGAAGATGGCCGCAATTTCGTAAACAGGCATATTCCCAAAGCAAGCGGTTTTGCCGAACGCCTTTTTGAAAACCCCGATAACAAGGTATATGGCATTGTATATATAATCAAAGGGAAAGAAGCGGCAACTCCAATACAGTTTTTTGTTACCGACAGTGTTAACCATTTTTTACGGGGCTCTCTCTATTTTAATGTTACCCCCAACAACGATTCGCTGGCGCCGGTAATAGATTTTATTACCCGCGACATTGAAGTTCTGATCGAAAGCCTGCAATGGGAATAATAATGGCTGTATAGGGATTCAGCGTAATAACCCAAAACCGGTTGCTGATAATTTTCACATCAACAACCAATGTTCTCACCCTTTATTCAAACCCGGCCAATCCACACGAAAGCGATGCCCAAATTATCATTTACCAGAATAGGTTAAGTAATTTAAAATAATATCTTTGCAACTTCCAAAATTTAAACAGCAAAGAATTATGAGTTTACTGGTTGTTGGAACCGTTGCTTTCGACGAGGTGGAAACCCCCTTTGGCAAGTCGGGAAAGATACTTGGTGGCGCAGGCACCTACATTGGTTTGTCGGCAAGTCATCTTATCAATGATATTCGCATTGTTTCGGTGGTAGGAGGCGATTTTCCTGACGCCTGGCTGCAATTGCTTAACCAGCGGGGAATAGACACACAAGGGATCAGGGTAGTGCCCGACAGCAAAACCTTTTTCTGGGCTGGACGCTACCACCAGAATATGAATATGCGCGATACCCTGGTTACCGATTTAAACGTGCTGGCCGATTTCGACCCTGTTTTGCCAGAAAGTTACAAAACAAGCCGGTACCTTATGCTGGGCAATCTTACCCCGGCCATCCAGAAAAAAGTGATTGGTCAGATGACCCGTCGTCCTGACCTTATATGCATGGACACCATGAATTTTTGGATGGATATTGCTCTTGACGATTTGCTCGACGTACTTTCCATGGTTGATGTGCTTACGGTTAACGATGAAGAGGCCCGTCAGCTTTCTGGCGAGCACTCCCTGGTGAAAGCTGCCCATAAAATTCTGACCATGGGGCCTAAATTCCTGATTGTGAAAAAAGGGGAGCATGGCGCATTGCTGTTTCATCAAAACCGCATGTTCTTTGCCCCGGCATTGCCTCTCGAAGATGTTTTCGACCCCACCGGTGCTGGCGATACTTTTGCCGGAGGGTTTATGGGATACCTGGCAAAAACAAATGATCTCAGTTTCGATAATATGAAAAGAGCGGTTATATTCGGTTCGGCAATGGCAAGTTTCTGCGTTGAGAAATTCGGTACCGACATGCTTACCCAACTAAACCCAGCCTTGGTTCAGAAACGCCTCGATGAATTTGCAAGCCTTATGGAATTTAAATTTTAGAATGGTCTGATAGCACAACTTAGCAGTTTTTTCATAACTTTAGCAACTTTTTTCACGCCTTATAATCACCTGAATTGTAGTATTATACAAATTCTATAAAATTTATTTAAAATGAAAGTATATCAAACAAACGAAATCAAAAACATTGCATTAACCGGCGGAACAAAAGCCGGAAAAACGACTGTGGCCGAGGCCATGTTATTTGAAGGTGGAGTTATTAATCGTAGAGGTTCTGTAGATGATAAAAGTTCTGTTTCAGACCACCGCGAAATTGAACTCGAACGTCAGGCTTCCGTTTTTTCAACTGTACTGTACGCAGAAGTTGCCGGTAAAAAAATTAATATTATCGACACCCCCGGATTCGACGATTTTGTGGGGGAAGTGATTGCGGCCCTTAAAGTGGCCGATACAGCTGTAATGATTGTGAACGCTCAGAATGGCGTGGAAGTAGGTACCGAAATATCGTGGAGGCAAATTGCCAGACTTGAAAAACCTGCCGTTTTCCTTCTTAACCAGCTCGATCATGAAAAAGCTAATTTCGATGAGTGTCTCAGGCAATTGAAATCGCAATTTGGCGAAAAGGTTATTGCTGCACAGTTCCCCATCAATGCAGGCATAGGCTTCGACAGCGTGGTTGACGTATTGGAGATGAAACTCCTTAAATTCCCCAAAGACGGAGGTAAACCAGTTGTCAGCGATATTCCTGCATCAGAAAAAGACAAGGCCGAAAAACTTCAAAATGCTATCATCGAAGCTGCCGCTGAAAGCGACGAAGCACTTATGGAAACCTTTTTCGAAAACGGAACGCTAACGGCAGAAGAACTTTCACAAGGTATCCGGAAAGGGATTGCAACCCGCACCATGTTCCCGCTGTTCTGCATTTCTGCCAAGAACAACCAGGGAGTAGGCAGGTTCCTTGAATTTGCTTCGTCCAACCTTCCCTCACCCAACGAAGTTACCCGCGAAAAAACTACTGAAGGCAAGGACGTTGCTTTCGACGCCAATGGACAGGCAACTGCATTTATTTTCAAAACCCAGGTAGAACCGCACCTTGGCGAAATTTCATTCTTTAAGGTATATGATGGCACCCTCACAGAAGCCATTGACCTTGTTAACAGCACATCTGGTTCAAAGGAAAGATTATCGCAGCTATTTGCGGTTGCTGGAAAGAACCGTCAGAAACTCGAAAAAGTGGTTGCCGGCGACATTGCAGCTACTATAAAACTCAAAGACAGCAAAACCAACACAACCCTTACCACATCAAAAAACCAGGGTCTTGCAGTTGCACGCATAGTATTCCCTGAACCCAAAATCCGCCAGGCGGTTAAAGCCAAAAATACTGCAGAGGAAGAAAAACTTGCCGGAGTTCTTAAGGAAATGAACAGCATTGACCCAACACTGGTTTACGAACACTCCAAGGAACTTCGTCAGGTAATTATTTCAGGGCAGGGCGAGCTTCATCTGAACGTGGCAAAATGGATGATTGAGAACATTAACAAGGTCGCAATCGAGTATTTCTCCCCCAAAATTCCTTACCGCGAAACCATTACCAAGAGCGCCAAGTCAATGTATCGCCATAAGAAACAATCAGGTGGTGCTGGTCAGTTTGGTGAAGTTCACATGATGATTGAACCTTATTATGAAGGGATGTCCAATCAAACCGAATTCCCGGTGCGCGGCCAGGACGTTCATCAGCTCGACTGGGGCGGCAGGCTTGTATTTAACAGTTGTATCGTAGGTGGATCCATCGACGCACGTTTTATGCCTGCTATTCTGAAAGGGATTATGGAGAAAATGGAAGAGGGCCCGCTTACCGGTTCCTATGCCCGTGATATCGTGGTAAACGTCTACGATGGTAAGATGCATCCGGTTGACTCCAACGAAATTTCTTTTAAACTTGCCGGTCGTAATGCTTTTAAAGAAGCCTTTAAAAACGCCGGACCCAAAATCCTCGAACCCATTTACGATGTGGATGTGATGGTACCGGAAGAAAAGATGGGTGATGTTATGACCGATCTGCAGGGTCGCCGCGCCATTATTATGGGGATGGATTCTGAAGGAAACTATCAGAAGATAAAGGCGAAGGTACCCCTGGCCGAAATGAATAAGTTCTCTACCACCCTTAGCTCACTTACCAGTGGTCGTGGTATGTACGGAATGAAGTACGCCGAATACCAGCAGGTACCAACCGATGTTCAGGACAAACTCCTCAAAGCTTACGAAGCAGAACAACAGGAAGAAGAATAGAGATTGTCATATCCTGTTATCCAACAATAAATGGCCCGTTGCTTACATGCAACGGGCCATTTTCAATTTTAGGAAAAAAGGGTAATTAGTGCGGCTAATCGCTACTTATCCGGGTTTATTAAGCTCTCTTCTTAATCTTATCTTCGGGTGTTACACCTTCCCGTATTTCAATGTTTATACCATCCGAAATGCCTGTCTTTATTACCCGTTTTTCGAAAATCTGAGGTGCCGTTTCAACTTCAACATAAATATCGCCATTATCGAATATCAATACACTTTCTTCCAGCGCCAGCACACTATCCCGCCGCTCAAGAACAATGTCGGCAGTGGCACTGTATCCTGCTCTTATAAAATGGCTTTTATCAAGTGATACTGCGGCGCGAATTTCGAATTGAATGGCTCCGCTTTCTTCAACTCCCTTGGGCGAAATATGCTCCAGAAATGCTACGAAACTTGTTTCATCAATGGCCCCGATGTTAAGGATCAACTCCATTCCCTGACGGATTTTGCCTACTTCCGATTCGTCCACCTTGCCTTTAAAAATCATTTCGCCCATATCAGCAATGGTAACTATGGTGGTGCCAGCATTAAAGTTGTTGGCCTCAATAACCGAGTAGCCGATTTCGACCGGAACTGTAAGCACCATGCCACTGATAGTTGAACGGATAATGGTATTGGTGGCCTGTCCTGTATTGCGGCTCACACCATCGCGAATAAGCTGAAGATTGTTTTCGGCTGATTCGAGTTCCTCTTCGGCGTTTTTCAGGGCAATGCGGAAAGGAATGAATTCTGATTCGGCAATTACCTGACGCTCGAATAACTGACTTTGACGGTTATAGTTTATCCGGGCTTCTTCCATGGCAATTTTGGCGCGGTTAAGGCGGCTTTCGGCTGCATTCAGATTTACCATATTAGGAACAATACGAACCCGCGCCAGCATTTGCCCGGCCACAACCTGGTCGCCCTCGGTTACATAAATCTGGTCAATAATACCCGAAACAGTGGGTTTTATCTCTATCTCATTGCGGGGCACAACCGACCCGGTGGCTACCGTTTTCCGGACAATGTCGGTATAAAAGGGCTGGGTGGTTTGGTGCACCTCTGGTTTGGGTCTCGATTTGTTGTAGAGATATCCAATGGTTCCCAGGAAAAGGCCCAGGATCAATACAATTACAATTACTCTGATGATCTTTTTCATGGCTATTGAGGGGTTTTTAATAATTTCTCTGATTTTTATTTACTTGTCGATCAATGTTTTTCTTTATAATATTCCGGGTCATTCATCCCTGAGAGCGTCAATGGGTTTAATACTTACGGCTCTCTTAGCGGGCATAAATCCGGCAAAAGCTCCTGCCACAATGAGTATAATAAGGGCAGTCATCGCAATATTAAAATCGACTCCCGGATTCTTAAATCCCTGGCTTGCTTCTTCATTGGCTGCAAGTGCCTTGCTGGTAAGTTCAAGAATGAATACTGCTAGGGTGAGGCCGAAATAACCTGCTATGGTTGTCAGGAAAACCGATTCGGTAATGATCTGGCTTATAATTTTTCGGGGCGTTGCTCCAAGTGCTCGTTGAATACCTATTTCTTTGGTCCGTTCTTTTACCACAATAAGCATAATGTTGCTGATGCCGATTACTCCAGCAAGCAGGGTGCCTATACCCACAATCCAAACCAGAATATCGATTGAAAGGAACAAATTGGATATCTTCTTAAATTCCTTTTCCAGGTTTACGCCGCCAATGGCGCGCTCGTCGTTGGGTGCAACCCGGTGTCTTCTTTTCAGCAGGTCTCTGGCTTTGGCGTCAATAACACCTGCATCAATGCCAGGCTTTGCTGTAAGGGCAAACCAACCCACTACATCTCCATAATTATAGGTTTGTTGTAATGTTGTAAAAGGGATGAAAATGCTCTGGGCTTTGTCTCCTCCAAAACCAACATTGCTGTTAAGAGGGCTGAAAGTTCCCACAACCTGGAAATAGACACCATTAATTCTGATGTATTTTCCGATGGGGTCTTCATCTTTTTCGAAAAGGATGTTCTGAACGGCGTCGCCGATAACAGCTACTTTGCGTTTGTGCAACAGATCGAGATGGTTAAGGAATCTGCCACTAAGCATTTTTACCGGGTCTATCCGGTTCCATTCGGGGTAGTCGCCATTTACGGTAAATGAACCGGTTTTAAGTCCTCGTACCACATTGTCGGTTGCATTTGTTCCTCCGCGTGCCTGAAGGCGTGGCGCAAGTACATCTATTTCGGGAATATTGGTCAGGAGCGCTTCAATATCAGCATTGCGGTAATTAAATCTTCTCCCCCTCGGAAATCCGGCATACGGTTCGGTGGTAGGCTGGGTCCATAGAAATACGCTGTTGGTGGCAAAGTCTTTCATCCCGTCAAAGACTGCATTCTGAAGGCCACGACCCGATCCCAGCATGATCACCAGCATGAAAATTCCCCAGAACACTCCAAAGGCAGTGAGGAAAGTGCGCATCTTGTTTTTTTTCAGAGCAGCAAATATTTCCTGCCATTTATCGAGATCAAACATATATTAGATGTTTTTAATCGGTTAATAATTTGAATATTGCAGACAGTTTTAAAAACCTGCAAGAAAAAAGTTATTCATCACGAAGCGCCTCGATGGGTTTAATACGGGCTGCCCGTTGCGCCGGCACAAACCCTGCAAAAGCACCCGCAACAATAAGTAATAATGTAGCCGTAACCGAAATTCGAAAGTCGGCGCTGGGGTTTGAGAAAAAAGGTGCATCAATGCCTGAGAGCATTTCCAGCACACCAACGCCCAACACCAGACCAATGTAGCCCGCAAAAGTGGTAATCAAAACTGATTCGAAAAGAATCAGCGAAACCACCGATAAGGGTGTTGCCCCAAGTGCCTTTCTTACGCCTATTTCGCGTGTGCGCTCCTTCACGATGATAACCATAATATTGCTAACTCCCACTATTCCGGCGATGATGGTACCTATACCAATAATCCACACAAAAAGTCGAATTCCCTTGAAAATGCTCTGCATTTGCATATAGTTTTCAAAACTGTTCCAGCTGCCCATGGCCCGGCGGTCGTCCTGGTTAAAGTTATGGGTAGAGGCAAGTCTTCCCCTTATTTCCTTTTCTGCTTCTTTCGCTTCCTCCATAGTATTGGCATTTATGGTCATCGATATCTCATGCAACCTGTTTCCACCGCTGAAAACCGTCTGGGCTGTTGAGATTGGCACATAGATTATTCGCATGTTGTTGTCATTATTGTCGTTTCCTTCATCGGTAAAGAAACCAACTACTTTAAACGGGATGCCATTTATTTGTATGTATTTACCCAGTGCATCTTTTGCTTCATCTCTGAAAAGCATATCGCGCACAAGGGTGCTGATTACCGTAACCTTTCTCTGATGGTCAATGTCGAGCTTGTTAATGTAGCGTCCTTCAACAATTTCTAAGGCTTCAACATGCCTGTAATCGGGGTGCACATTACGGATACCAAAGGAGTGGGTCTCCTTTTTATAGCTCACCTGGTTTCCCCACCAAATATTGAACCGGCCCGAGATATATTCGGTATACTCAACGTTATTTTTAATGTTTTCATAATCATCGTTGGTAAAACGGATGGTTCGGCCAGGGTTCAATCCATTGTGTGAAATGCTGGTGCGGCCGGTCCAGATCCAAAGCGAGTTTTTGGCAGCACCTCTGAATTCGTTATCGAACCCGTTTTCGAGCCCTTTGCCCGATCCCAGCAAGATTATGAGCATGAAAATACCCCATGCCACACTAAACCCTGTCAGGAAGGTTCTCAACTTGTTTTTCTTTATGGTCGACAGTATTTCCTGCCATTTATCCAGATCAAACATTGTAGAATTGTTTTTTCGTTGTGTTGTTGCAATGCATTATCTCAGGCTATTTGGGCAATCATTTCAAGGGGTTCGGGGACAAAGTCATTTTCTATCATTCCATCCTTTAGCTTTATTACCCGTTTGGTCATCCTCGAAATATCGGTTTCATGGGTTACAATTATTACAGTTATTCCATCGGCATTTATACCCCTGAGAATTTCCATAACTTCGAATGATGTTGTTGAATCGAGTGCACCGGTGGGCTCATCGGCAAGGATGATTTTTGGATTGGCAATTAATGCCCGGGCTATTGCTACCCGCTGTTTTTGTCCTCCTGACAGTTCGTTGGGCATGTGTTCGGCCCAATCCAGTAAACCCACTTTTTCAAGATATTCCATGGCTATTTTATTGCGTTTACGGCGGCTTACCCTTTTGTAATAAAGGGGAAGGGCCACATTTTCCATTGCATTCTTAAACGAGATCAAATTAAACGATTGGAAAACAAAACCAATATACTCGTTGCGAAGGTGGGCTGCCTTTGTTTCAGTTAGCCGGGCTATTTGCCTGCCATCGAGGTGGTAGCTGCCTTTGTCATAGTTATCAAGGATACCCAGAATATTCAGCAGGGTAGATTTGCCCGAACCTGAACTTCCCATAATGGAAACCAACTCTCCCTTTTCAATGGTAAGGTCTATCCCTTTCAATACATGAAGGGAGTTTTTTCCCATTATATAAGACTTGTGAATGTTTTGCAGTTGAATCATACAGGTAACAATTTATTGAGACCCCTGGTTAACCAATTTCATTCCATTTGCTGTAAAAAATTATAAAACAGAATTTTAAGATGTACCCTGGAAAATCTGACGCCATTGATTTGTTCGATCACGCACAACTTTGTTCAATTGCGGACACCCTTTCGCAACAGAGGGGATGAGTTTAGAAATTGCCCCAAAATTTTAATTTTGCATCCTAATAGTTAAACCTTTGCATTGGAAAAACTATTCCGGTACACCGCTAATGATAACATCATAAAATAATAACCATGGAAAACTTTACCGATCAACTTGCCAGTATGTATATACTTAATCAGTTCTGGCTTACATTCCTTCTGGTGGTATCGATGGTGCTGGTCTCGCGCACCTTTGTAGCTGGCACACGTTATTCGCCAATACTTATCATTGTTGTTTTTGGCCTGCTGATGGGTTTCGTGCTCGTTAAAACAGGTCTGGCAACACCAGGACTTAAGGAATTCCCGGTAGTCGGTTTTACCAGCAGGGTTACCATTACCGCACTCATTGCCTCTTTCTTTGTGGGAGGGCAGGAAATTAGGAAAATTATCTCAAGACAAAAAATTGACTCCATTGATATTGTGGTACCCTCTCTGACGAAGAGATGTTCCTCGGAACAAAATTCACCCAGTTCATGTTCCTTATCCGCTCCTTCTTTGTGCTAATTGGCATTGAATCCATGAAAAGGGTAATAATTGGTCATACCTCTGGCGAATCTCTTGATACGTTTTATCCGTTGCTTGGGTATCTCGGACTGGTGGGTTCAATCATTCTTATCGACTATAGGGCCCGGATTACCAATAAGCCTGTTTATATTAGAAAAGGAGTTGTTGAAACTGCTTTTATACTGGGAATTCTTATCCTTTCATGGTACATTGCAAGTTGGATAAGGCCCACCATTGCATTGCCCGAAATATTTTTTGCTATGATACTATCGGTAACCCTGGGGATAACATTTTCTAAATGGAAGTATGGACCAACTGTCCGGGCACTCCTGTTTGCCGGAATTCCTGTAGTTCTGGCCGCCAATTTTATTGTGGGCGGTTCACGGATCGCCGAAGCATTTTCATTGGCCGGTATGACAGCAGTTCTTTCTTTCGGATTTTTCGGGCAGTTAATGTGGATGTTTGGTGGACTGGCCCTGCTTATACTGCTAGGGAAAGCCAATAACATCAGAAATCTTGCTCCGGGGATGGCCGGGTCATTGTCGCACTCAGGGCTTACAGGAGCCTGCACTGCCGGCGACCTCGGCCCCGAAGCACAATTACGGGCCCCCATCATGGTCAATATCCCCTTTCTGGGTCACATATTCGTATTTTCCATTCTGGCTGCCAGTGCTACTACTGGAGAATTGCTCATCCCTTACACCCTGGTGGTTGTGGCAGCAGGCCTTGGACTTACCTGGTGGGCACTGAAAACCTTGCGAAATGCCAATAGCAAGGATGCAAAAGAAATTAGGGGGCTAATGATTTTTTCATTAGGATGGCAACTCACTGCAGTTTTTGGCGGTCTGCTCATCCTTAATCTGGGCGGGATGAGTTTGAATGACTCTGTCATGGCCAACTCATCAGCCATTTCGCATTTCGGATTATTTGCCGCCATTCAGGGAGGTATGTTTGGCCAACAGGCTGCCGGACATATCGCTTTTGTATTTGCCATGCCCTTTTTATTCCACCCTCTGGTTTTTGGGATTTTTGGAAAAACCGCAGAAAATAATGGTGTTATGCCAGTAAAAATTGTTATTTTTCTTGCCATTGCAGGTTTTCTTGGCGTTTTGTATGCCCTCTTTTTTTGATATTTATAATTTATATGGCTATGGATGACAAACAAATTTTCTCCTGGGAATTGACAGTGTCGAAGAACGATATTGACCAGCTTAACCATGTTAACAATGTGGTGTATGTGCAGTGGATTCAGGATGTTGCTGTAAAGCATTGGTTCAATGTGGCGCCCGACCAAATAAGGGATAATTATGTTTGGGTGGTGGTAAGACACGAGATTGATTACAAGCGGCCGGCGCAGCTAAACGACGAGCTGGTTGTGGTAACCAAAGTTCTTGATGCAGGAACAGTTACATCCAACAGGCAGGTGCAGTTTTTCAGAAAAAAGGACAATCTCTTAATGGTTGAAGCCAAAACAACGTGGTGCATGATCGATGCAAAAACCTTCAGACCGGCGCGCATACCCGATATAATTAAAACTATTTTCCTGGGAGATGATAAAAAATAACAGGTTCTTGCAGCAACCAAAGAGAGTCGTGCGTATAGGGAAACATGAAAATAATGTTTAACCCAAAATTTTGTCCTATGAAAATTATCAAAGTTTCAATTCTGGTTGGTTCCATTCTTTTATTATTCAACTCCTGCGAGAAAACATCTGACCTTCCCGAGCCCGAACCCATGAAAATTGAACTTTCAACCAAAGCGGCAGGGCTGATTTTATCAGGCAATGACTTTGGGATAGACCTGTTTGTCAGATCGGCTTCCGATGAGTCAGGCAATTTTATGTTGTCTCCTCTCAGTGCAAATGTAGCTCTTACCATGGCTTTGAATGGTGCAGATGGTAATACCCTCACCGAATTAAAAAAGGTTTTGGGTTACCCCGAAAATATGACCACTCAGGAAATCAATCAAACATACAAAAGTCTTGTTGAGCAACTACTGAATGCGGATAAAAAGGTAAAGCTTGCCATTGCAAATGCCTTGTTCTTCAGGAACGGATTCGCCATAAAGCAGCCGTTTATTAATACTCTTACCAATAATTTTAATGTTCAGGTTGAAGGGCTCGATTTTAATCTCCTCTCAGCTGTTACCGCCATCAACAAATGGGCATCAGACAATACCAATGGCAAAATACCTAAGGTAATTGATCAGATTTCGCCCGATATGGTAATGTTTCTTATGAATGCTCTTTATTTTAAGGGCGACTGGTCTTATCAGTTCGATAAATCCAAAACCCAGAAACTCCCCTTCAGGCTCGAGAACGGATCAATTGTAACACCAGAAACAATGACCGGAAAGGTGGGTGCAATAATCCACCGTTCGCTCAACTATTCAGCCATTGAGCTACCTTACGGAAGGAAAAACTTTTCGATGGTTGTAGTAGTGCCTGATGGCACCCTGAAGGATTTCTACAGTGATTTTAATTCAACGGATTGGAGAGAAATAACCTCCGCACTCGACAGCCAGAATACCTGGGGCCAGATTACTGTTGTTATGCCAAAGTTCAAATTTTCATTCGAAAAAATTCTCAATCGCCCCTTCAGGGAAATGGGCATGACGGATGCCTTTACTCCGTATGTTGCCAATTTCAAACCCATTACCGACCAGGATATTTTTATTGGTTTTGTAAAACAAAACACTTTTGTTGATGTAAATGAGGAGGGCACAGAAGCCGCCGCTGTAACTACCATTGGTTTCGAAACCACAAGCATAGGCCCTTCCAACCCTACTTTCGTAATTGATAAACCCATTGTATTTGCCATTCGCGAACGCACAACCAATACCCTTATGTTTATTGGCAGTGTTGTAAATCCTTAACCTTAGAGAACACCATAAAAATAAAACGGGCAGTCGATGATCCAACTGCCCGTTTTTGTTTGATGTTGAATGGAATTCAGAATGGCAGATCATCCCCCGAATCGGCTTCCTGACCAATTGGTGCATCTGCAGCAGTTGGTGCGGGTGCTCCACGATCAGAATAATTACTTTCTCCTGGTTTTCCCAGAAAGGTCATACTATCCCCAACAATTTCGGTAATATATCTTTTATTACCCTCCTTGTCGTCCCACGAACGGGATTTGATTTTCCCTTCCAGATAAATCTGACTGCCTTTTTTCAGGTATTTTTCGGCCAATTCGGCTAGTCCTCGCCAAACTACAATATTGTGCCATTCTACCTGTTCAACCTTGTTGCCATCTTTCCCTTTGAAAACCTCATTGGTGGCAAGTGTAAATGAAGCTACCTTTGCTCCGCCTTCAATACTCCTTACTTCGGGGTCTTTCCCCAAATTTCCGATTAAAATCACCTTGTTTACGCTGCTCATAGTTCTTCATTTTTTTGACTTCAACAATACAATAATTACCTCCTAAATATAACAACAAATATATTATTCTCCAAACTTTATTACCTCTAAAAGCCATAAATGTCAACCAATCAAGGTTTATTGCCAATCAGGTGCTTTACAACCCAGTTCAGATACTTCGTTATTAGTACCGGTTTCCCCTTGGTTTCAAATTCACTTAAGGTGACCTTTAAGTATTTTCCGGATAGTTCATCCAATAATTCTTCAGGGATAATTACTGAGTAAAATTTTGCCTTGATGGTGCGGTGAGTCAGCTGGTGTAAATAGATTTTCGAAAACCAAAGATTCGGGTCATAACCTTGCCGGATTAGTTGTTGAAGTGCGGCAAACAGGTAGTTTGAATTTGAATCACTTTCCTTCGCGATAAAACTATCTGTTTGAAAAGGAGTCCCCGGTTGCTCGTTAAAAGTTTCAAGCAATGGAAGCTGGTAAAGATTTTTCCAGATGTCATTGCCGGTTCTTTTTTCCGCCAGGAATTTTAAGACTTTAAAACCGTGTGAGTAAAAAAAGAAAAAGTGAAAATAACGAGTTGCCTGAATAATTTTTTTCTCCTTCACGGGGATTTTTGAAGTTTTACCAGCCTTAAGTGCGTAACAGAAATTGCTAAGCGGGCAAATCCCACAATCGGGTTTGGCAGGCTTACAAATCATCGATCCGAAATCCATCATTGCCTGGTTGTAATCTCCTGGTCTTTGATTATCAATTAATTCTGTGGCAGCCTGTTCAATAATTTTGATTGTTCTGAAATTATCAACCGGGTCTTCAATGCCCAGGAAACGTGCCATAACCCTTGTTACATTGCCATCGATTGCCGGCACAGGCAAACCAAAGGCAATGGAAGCAATTGCCGCTGCAGTATACTTTCCTATTCCTTTAAGTTTTAAAAGTTGATAGAAGGATTCGGGGAAGGTACTATTGTGGTTGTTAACAACTTCTTTGGCTGTTTGGTGCAAATTGCGGGCCCTTGAGTAGTATCCAAGTCCCTGCCATTTAGCAAGCACCTGGTCTTCAGTTGCATTGGCCAGTGAATTTACATCTGGCCATTGCTCAGTAAACTTTTGGTAATACGATAGACCTTGCTGTATGCGGGTTTGCTGTAGTATTATTTCGGAAAGCCATATTCTGTATGGGTCAGTGGTCTGTCGCCAGGGGAGGTCCCGTTTGTTTTTATCGTACCATTGAAGAAGGATAGATGCGAAGTCCATTTTTGCATTTAACTGATACAGAGGAAGAAAAAGCGTAAATCATTGGCATAAAATTACGTAATTTGTTTTTTAGAAATAAGAAAAGAATTATCTTTGCAGCCCTAATGAAAAAAAACGACCGTTATAATTATAAAACCTTAACAAATATAACTATGACTAAAGCAGAAATTGTAACTGAAATTGCCAACAAAACCGGTATTGAAAAAGTAGCTGTACAAGCTACTGTAGAAGCGTTTATGAACACAGTGAAAAATTCGCTTGTAAAAGGCGAGAATGTTTACCTCAGAGGATTCGGCAGCTTTATTATTAAAGAAAGAGCAGAGAAGACCGGAAGAAACATTTCTAAAAACACCACTATCATTATTCCCGCTCACGCCATTCCTTCTTTTAAACCTGCCAAGGAATTTGTAAGCGAAGTAAAAGAATCTGTTCCTGTAAAATAATCTGCCGGAGCCTTACTCTAATTCCTAACTTTTAAAAATTCGACGTATGCCCAGCGGTAAAAAAAGAAAAAGACACAAGATGGCAACGCACAAGCGTAAAAAACGCCTGCGCAAGAACAGACATAAAAAGAAATAGTACGCTTTAGATTCATAGTGTCTGTGATCGCTTAAAAATTACATAATACCGGAAGGTATTATGTAATTTTGTTTTGCGTAGGTAATTTTTCTGAACCTGTATCCTACCAACCATTCATCTATACCTTTGTAGCTCTTCGCTAAAAAGAACCGGCCCTGGTAACGTTCATTTCCGGTTGCTGTAGCTGGAGTTTGTTTTATGCTTAACTGTTTGCGGAGCTTTTATTTTGGCTCCCCGGGTCTGAAGGATTGAAATTTAAGCAGGGAAATTAATTCAATCCACGCACGGCATTAATTTGCAGAGCAGCGTTGTGCGCCTTCATATGCAGACCCATTAAGAACGAAAAGTGCATAAAAAGATGAAATGTAAACTTACTTAACACATCAAATTGTGAACAAAGAATTAATAATCGATTCAAACGCATCGGAGATTGTTATTGCTCTTCTTGAAGATAAACAGCTTGTTGAACTTCACAAAGAGAAAAAAAATAACAACTATTCCGTTGGCGACATTTACCTGGGAAAGGTCAGAAAGATCATTTCTGGGTTAAATGCTGCTTTTGTTGACGTTGGATACGAGAAAGATGCCTTTTTGCATTATCTTGATCTGGGGGCTCAGGTTAATTCATTGAACAAGTACACCAAGCTGGCCATTGCCGGCAAAAGCAAAATCCTGGCAATGGACAATTTCATCCTCGAGAAGGAAATTGAAAAGACCGGTAAGATAACAAATGTTTTGTCGGCAAATCAGCCTGTACTTGTTCAGATTGCCAAAGAACCCATTTCAACCAAAGGCCCTCGTATTACCAGCGAAATTTCATTGGCCGGAAGATACCTCGTTTTGGTACCTTTCTCCGACCGGGTGTCGGTGTCTCAAAAAATTAAAAATTCTGAGGAAAAAAACCGCCTCAAAAGGCTTGTACAAAGCATAAGGCCCAAAAATTTTGGAGTGATTGTGCGTACCGTAGCCGAAGGCAAAATGGTTGCCGATTTGCACAACGACCTGCAGGCCCTTGTCGAAAAATGGTATGCAGTGGCTGCAAAACTCGAGAATGCAAAAGCACCCAAAATAATTCAGGGCGAAATTAACCGCACATCTGCCATTCTGCGCGACCTTCTTTCCGAAGAATTCAACAGTATTATCGTTAACGATACCACTATTTATGATGAGTTGAAGGAATACATCAGAACCATAGCACCTGAAAAACTCGACATCCTTAAACTCTATAAAAACAAACTGCCCATTTTTGACCATCTCGGCATAGAGAAACAAATTAAGGGGTCCTTTGGGAAAATTGTTTCCATCAGAGGGGGCACATACCTCATTATTGAACATACTGAAGCGTTGCATGTAATTGACGTGAATAGCGGTCACCGCATTAATGCTGAAAATAGTCAGGAATCGAATGCCCTTGAAGTAAATCTTGAAGCTGCTGCTGAAATAGCCCGCCAGCTCAGGCTCAGAGATATTGGCGGTATCATTGTGATCGATTTTATCGATATGGTTGAACCCGGTAATCGTCGTAAATTATTTGAAAGGATGCGGGAAGAGATGAAGAAGGATCGTGCAAAACACAATATTCTTCCGCCCTCCAAATTTGGTCTGGTTCAAATTACGCGGCAACGGGTTCGCACCGAAACCAATGTTGAAATTCTTGAGAAATGCCCTGCTTGTGGCGGATCGGGCGAAATTAAGCCCAGCATCATCATCATCGATGAAATTGAAAATAACCTGAGATACCTGATTCAGGAACAAAATGAAAAGGAGCTTACCCTGAGGGTACACCCCTTTATTTTTGCCTTTATCTCAAAAGGTCTTTGGCCCATTAAATATAAATGGATGTGGAAATACAAGACCCGTTTCGGGGTTGAACCCGCCATTTCTTACCATTTCCTTGAATACCGGTTTTTCAACAAACTCGATGATGAAATAAAAATGTAAGATGTTTTCAACGGGTTTGTTTTTTCTTAGCCAAGGCTTTATGTCGCTTTGAAAATGCAAATCCGTTTCTTTTTTATGCCATGAGTGATATTAACCAGATAAAAAAGAAAATTGAACGCTTTTGTGCTTTCAGGGAACGATGTGTAAACGAAACAGAAACCCGTTTGACCCATCTGGGAGCTCTCCCAAACCAGGTTAAGGAACTGATTCAATGGCTAATAAAGGAAAATTTTCTGAATGAAGAGCGATTTGCACATTCCTTTGCAAGAAGCAAATTCAACCAGAATAAATGGGGAAAACGGAAAATTTTCGCTGAACTCACTGCCCGCGATATTGACAAGCAACTTATAGAATCTGCACTTCTTTCCATCGATTCTGAAAATTACACCCAAAAAGCGCTTTCGCTTGCCCGCAAAAAGTGGGACAGCTTATCAAAAACAAACCACGATGTCTGGACCAGAAAGCAAAAAACTGCCGCTTTCCTGGTTTCTAAAGGTTTTGAGATGGAGTTTGCGTGCAACGTAGTGAATGAAGTTTCTGAAACAATATAGGCAATGTACAGGATATCAACATTATCAGTCAACAATCCCAAAACATGTCATTAATTATCCATCTACAATGAAAATGCTTCGTTTATTGCTTCCTGTAGTCATAATTCTTATCCATTCATGCACATCAACACGCATCCCCGTTCAATCAAAACAGGGAGAAGCTTATGATGCCTTCCTGGCAGGAGATTATACAAGGGCTATAATTAAGTTCGATGAGTTTATTGCGGAGGCTACAACCAATCAGACTGCCCAGGTTCACGACAGTATTTACCGCGATGCAGGTTGGGCCGCCTTCAGTCTGGGGCTTGATGACAAAGCATTAAACTATCTGCTTATCGTCAGAAACTCACCCATAGCCAACGATAAAACCTTTTATGCTCTTGCCATCCTCAACAGGAAAGTTGATAACCTGTCGCGCGAGTTATCAGCTCTTGAGTATTATGTAAACAGATATCCTGAAGGGGAGCATATAGAAGTATTGCAGGAAAGACTTTTTCAGGCCTACGTTGAAAGCCGCAATTACCAGGGGGCTTACGATATTTGGCCATCAATTACTGAAAAATCTTCCGAAGATGAGGTTATGCTTAACCAATATTTTGTTGTGGCAAAAGCCCTTGATAAGGATGAAATTCTTTATAGGGTTGCCCAAAAACTTCTCTCGCTCAACCCAAACAATCCGGATGCATCATTTTACCTCGGCACCTTTTACTTTGATAAAGCAGAAACCCGCTACCAGGCCGAAATGCAGGCCTATGAAAAGAACCGCACACACCGGCAGTATGCACAACTATTGCAGGGGTTCGAAATACTTAATGCCGACTTCAGGAAATCACTGGAGTATTTGCTTAAATTGTATGAGAATGACCCACAGCCCCGATATGCCCGATATATAGGCAATATTTACCTCCGGTTCGATGATAAGGTAAAAGCAAAATATTATCACTACCGTGCGGGAAATTAACCCTGAAACATGAAGGTAAAAAGTTGCATGTAGTGCGCTTGAATATAAAACAGAACCAATACCAGGAATCCACCAAACTGCCACAGTGTGGTTGAAATGGGCTGATGGCTCCAGGTATAATCCTTTATCCAGAATAATATTGCTGCAACGAATAGAAGGGCCGATAAGGAAGGCAATAACAGAATAATTGGCAGCGTGGGGGGTTTATCAAATATTACGGCTTCTACATCGGTAAAAACACCCATGAAAAGAATAATGAATAGGTTGATGGCAATTCCGGAAAGGAACAAAAACCACCGAAAACCCTGTTTTGACCGTTTATCTTTTCTAAACAGCCTGATTACCGGCATTACTATATTTCTTAAACAAACCGAAAGAGCCAGAAGTAAAAGGAGGGAATTAATAGTTGTATTCTCTCTGAAGGGAACTCTTTGAAAAGCAATAATGGGGAGATGTGAAAAATGAAGAGCTTCGATTTTCCCATTTTCATTTCGCTGAAAAATTGCTTTTTTGAATTCCGAAATATATACATCCTTTTCTACCGGGGTGAAAAGCTCAGGCTTGCCACCGGGCCAGGTGATAAGGATTCCATCGGTATTCTCTTCAATCCGCAGGTTGCTGAAACTGTTGAAAAGCCTGAAGAAATTACTTTCTACCCGTCTGGTTGAAATATATGAACCAGCTACGGAACGCTCATTTGTTGCTTTAATTGCAGTGCTTTTTATTTCATTTTTGCCTGTAAGGTTATCCACAATAAGCAATGCCTGCGCAAGATAATCGAACTGTGTTCCTGCTGTATTAACCGAGAAGAAAATCCCGGTTTCTGTTTCGGGGATAATTAAAAAAGCAGTATGAAAGAAATAGGTATCACCTCCATGCCAGAATATCTCTTTGCCATTGTAATTTAATCTCATAAATCCATACCCCATTCCGTCAGATTTCGGGTGAATGGAAAATAACCGGCTAAGCATTTGTTTTTTTATTTCAGGGCTCAGAATGGAATTGTGCTTTTCATTGGAGATGCTTAATAAAAATTCCATAAATTTCAGCATATCTGAGGCTGTGGAAACTGCCGAACCTGCCGGGGCCGGAATTATATATTCGCTGAACGGACTAACCAGACGACCATTTTCGGATTTAAAACCCTTTGATTTTTCAGCAGATACCGCTTCCGGCAATGGTTGCCTGAAAGTAGTGCCAGTCATTCCAAGAGGGCCAAGAAGGTTTTCTTCAACATAATCATTAAAGGATTTCCCTGAAATTTGCTCAATAACATACGCCGCCAGCACTACTCCATAATTCGAATAAGCTGGTGTGGTGCCCGGATTGTATATCTGCGCCGGCAAATTCCTTAACAGATAGGTTTCATTGTCGGGCAACGTTTCATGTTGGCGCGAAAAGAGATTACTTTCGGTTTCAAATCCCGGGGTGTGGGTCATGAGGTGTTTTATGGTAACTGGCGCATATTTTTCAGGAAGCCTGAAACTGCCATTGAGATAATTATTTATGGGTTTGTTTATATCGAGCAGCCCTTTTTCAACCAGTTGCATTACCGAAACCCAAACAAACAGTTTACTTACAGAACCAATACCAAACCCTGTATTCTCATCGGTAAGCTTTTTTGCATCCACATCTGCAAATCCCCAGCTTTTGGTCATTGCAAGGGTTTTTGATGAGTAAAGTGAAAGTGTTGCCCCGGCAATACGGTGCTGTTGCATCTGGCTTTTAAAAACACCATCAATAAAATCAGCGGGATTTTCGGCGGCCCACAGTGGTTTAAAGATTTGTATAAGGACTATAATCCCAGTGCAAATAAAGGGAATGGATGGATGCAAAAACCTTTTCATATTATGTAACCCGTTTAAGAATTCTTGTTGCTTGTAAGAATTAACATGCAGTTTATAAAGCGTTTACGCAACAGGACATGAAAGGTTATAGGTTCAATATTATTTCGTTGACGGAAATTTCTGCATCGTGGCCGAATCAACAATATTTACACCTTCCTTTGGGTTGATGGTGTGATAAACCATTGCGGCTGCAACCTGCGATGCATGGATGGCCCTGGCTCCCGGTGGAGTAATAAATCCAAATACCTTCATTATTATTTTGCCGATTTCTTCCCCAAATCTGTATTCGCTCCTGGGTCCCAGCAACATGGAGGGTCTTAATATGCAGAGACTTTTAAAGGGAATGTTCCGGATTTCTGTTTCTACCTGCCCCTTAACACGGCTGTAGAAAAACAATGATTTTTCATTAGAACCCACTGAAGTAATAATAGAGTATGTTTCGCAACCATTAGTAAAAGCAAGCCTGGCCAATGATATGGGATATTCTTTGTCGACCTTAATAAATGCAGGTTTTGAGCCGGCTTTTCCAATAGTAGTGCCTAAGCAGCAATAAACATGGTTAGCAACAATTTTTTCAGCATCAGGATTGTCAAAGTCAAAAAGAAGTTGATCCAGTTTGGGATGTTCAACATCGAGAGATTTTCGTACAAGGACTGTAACTTTGGTGTAGACAGGATTGTTGAGCAGTTCTTTCAGAACATAGGAGCCAACCAAACCTGTTGCTCCGGCAATTAGGGCTGTTTTTTCCATAGAAGTGTATTGTTTAGTTTTTATTCTGGTCTGGTTTTTGTTAAAATAAAGGTGGTGACCTTGTAATCCTGCCATCAAATAAATGGAACCTAATTTACGTTATCATCATCAGGTGTAAAGGTCCTAATCTTAAAGCATCGAAGGTATGAAAAATCTGATACTAACCATCGCCCTAATCCTGACAACTGTTATCATCTCCCACGCTAAGTTGCTTAATATCAGGAACTCTTCCACGGGTTTAGATAACCCCGGTGGAAGTACTTTTGTTCTGGCTCAGGTATCCATGTCGAACCAACAGGGAGGCACTCTTGCGGCCAATGTTTTGTTGGGCGATGCGAGCCCCAACCCTGCCAAAGAATATACATGGATCAGCTACACGCTTCCCCGGGGAACCCAATCCGCACAGTTGATTCTACGCAATTTGCTCGGAAATCAAATTACATCTCTCCAGCTTGATGTGTTATCAAACAGGGTAAAACTCGAAACAGGCACCCTTAACAACGGCATATACATCTATTCGCTGGTTGCCGATAACAAAACACTCGCCAGTAGGAGGGTAATGGTATCAAACTGAATTATTCTTCTCCAGCTAAAAGGCCCGGAAAGTTTTAACTGACCGGGCCTTCAATTTTTTGATCAAAATGGTTTTTCAACGGGTACCAAATTTCACAGTTTGGGTAGCCAGGGGGGTGGTGAGCCTGAGGAGGTATATTCCCAATGTTGGCAGCTCCAGTGAGTATTCCAGAAGAATGTCGGGGTTGTTCTCAACAGCGGAGTAGATTTGGCGTCCCATGGGGTCGAAAAGTTGCAAATGAACGGGTGAGCCCGAGCTTACAGATGCCCAAATCTGAAGCTTTCCTTGTTTGTGAATTACCTGGATAATCTTAAGGGGGCGGGTTAATTCATTTGTTTCCACACCAATCCATCTGCTTATGTCTGATGTTCCGTCGAAGTCGGTCTGCCGGAGCCGGTAATAGGCTTGCCCCATCAAAGGAGTAAAATCGGTAAAGTTATATGAGATTACCTGCGATGAATTCCCTGCGCCGGCAACATATCCAACTACTTCAATGTTTTCGAGGTCGGTGCTGCGCTCAATGCTGAAATAATGGTTGTTGATTTCTGAAGCTGTTGCCCATGTAAGGTTCACCTGGCCATTGGCATAATTGGCCTTGAAAAATAATAGTTGGATGGGGAGGGGGTTTTCCAGCAAATTACCACCTAAAATAAAATCTGAAAAACCACTCATTCCGGTCTGGGTAAAAGAACTTGCCGTGATGGTACCCGCAACTCCTGAAAGTGACCAGGGTGTTGAGGAGTTTTCCCTCTTCAGAATCCTTATTCTTTCGGGGTTATTAATATTCGGAAAATCTCTGATATCAACGGTTAATGAATAAGTACCGCCATCCAGATTATCTCCTTTAATTAATCTCCAATATCCGAATTCGCTGACAGTATTGAATAATATTCCCTGGCTTTCAAAAGGTAAACCCAGGAAATGGTTTTCAATAGTATTTTGTTGGAATTCTGCCGTAATTGAACCTCCTGATGTCGGGGGTATAGTAAAAACAACGTTAACAGGTTTATGCGTTGCGACACTACCAACAGGGAAAAATCCATCATTCGAATTGTTGGTTTGTGCCGCAAACCATCTCTTAACCCGACCATTAACACTGCCTGAGGTATATAAAATTTGTCCTCTCAAGGTTGTGTTTTCTCCTATTTCAAGATAATTGCTGCTGTTAATGTTGAGTCTGCCCTTGGTAAGTTTCAATACATTGACACGCAAGTTGTTGGCAATTGAAATGTATTGGGGGTTGTTTGCCTCAAGTTGATAAACTGACAGATCGGAATCGGAAGAGATCGATTGGCGGTTTACTCCTGACAAAATAAGTTCTCCGTTTGGCACAGAAAAGCTTCCTGAATTGATAAGATTTCCTTTCAAATAAACTTTTCCATCAATCTGTGAAAAACTTCCATCATTAATCAAATTGCCATTAATTCGCAGTGTTCCTTGGTTTTTAGTAAATAAACCTGAAGAAAGCAAGTACAAATTTGCTTCAATAATTAGTTCAGAATCAGCACCGGTAAATGTTAGGGTTCTGGCGGAGTTTCCAATAGTTATACTCCGGGCCAGGGCCGGTTTTGTAGAATTATTTACAATAATATTGTTAACAGAATTCTCATTAATAAAAATATCTGTAGTTTGATCCGGTATTCGCAGGTTCCCCCAGTTTGCGCAATTAAACCAGTCTGTGCTGGTATCACCTATCCATTCATCGCCATTAATTATTGGTTGGGTTATGTCGATTATATTACCAAAAGTTGCCCCGGCATTGTAGCCGTTATTATCAGCAAAACCTGACCAGTTAGCAGGGTTATTGATTCGCCCAACCCATTGTCTGGGTGTTGCTGATACAGTTGGTCCGGTATATATTACCTTGCTGTTATTGGAAACTCCTGATAAGTTTGTGTTTGAACATTCGGTGCCCTGTACAAGACGCGAACCAGCGGTGGTCCATGTAGGCGCTGTAATTCCAATATTGTCTTTCCAGCCATTAGCTGTCCATCCATACAGCACTTTACCGGAATATGAGCCAAGATTGGTGCCTTCATTTAGCCAGTTTCCGCCCTGCATAATCCAAACCTGATCAGCATTGGTAAGGTTAAAACCTGAACTCCCGTTAAGGCTTTGGATGGACCAGTTGCTATTATCATTTATCCCGTCCACAAAAACATTGAAATTTGTTCCCAACTGAGGATTGGCACCCCCATCGCTTCCTTGCAGATAGACAATCTTGCCTGCCGCGACTGCCGGCCCTGTTCTTGTTAATCTGATCACGCCTTCACCGGTGCCCCAATAGCCGCTAAACCCCCGCTCATAACCATTATCGGTAAAATCAATATTTGAACCCGTAAAGAATTCTTTAAACATAGCCCATATTATCTCATCTTTACCTCCGCCAATATCTGTATTTACCCCCAGGATAGCTATATCAGAATAGTCGAGAAGGGTTACATTTAAGGGGGTTGAGTTGATTTGAATGCCCTGTGACCACTGTTCGCCATTTCTGACAAATAACTTAAAAAAGTAGTTGGTTCCGTTGGTTAATCCAGTGATTGTTTGAATATTAAACAAACCGTTATAAACAACTTTTCCGCCATTGGGAAAGGCTGGGTTTAACGGATCATTATAATCGCGGGAGTTGGAGATATAATTGCCAACAGGTATTCCGGAAACAGGGCTGGTTGATGCAACAATTATTACTTCATCAATACAGGTCAATGAAGGGTTTGTCCAATTGATTGAAATCCGGTTGTTCAAGGGTGTTGAAACCAAATTGGTCACCTCCGGGACCCCAAGAACCGATAGGGCACGAGTAGGTGTGGTGGTCGCCCAGGATGTTCCTTTTCTAACATAAGCTTTAATGGTATAAGGTGTTTGGGGTTCCTGAAAGGTTACCGTTACATTGTTTCCGGTTCCTTTATAAACAACATAACTAAAGGTATTGGGCAAAATCGGATTACCATACTGGGTTCCAAGCGGGAATGTATTATTGGCAACAAGCACCGGAGTGCCTGAAAGAGCATGTGGGTCGCCGTTTTGCCTCACCCCAATAATTAATTCATCATAATCGCCTGAAGGAGGTGTCCAGGTAATTGTTGCTGAATTATTGGTTGTGCAGGTTACACGAAGATTGGTAACCGGTGAAGGTGGAGTGGTAAAACTAATGGTAGCCGGAGAACCTGTAACAAGGTATTTTTGGTTATTATTGATACAATTATAGGGAAAGATTTTTACATGGTAAGTTGTTCCTCCGCTTAAACCGGTTAATTGAAATGTATTTCCTGGTCCCGCATAAACAACAAAACTACCATCAGGGAAAGAATGTCCTTCACCAAAAATTTGATCGGGCAAGTAACTTGTATTGTTTGCAGGTATTTGTGTAATATCCGAAACAGCCTTAACCAGAACAATACTGTTGTCGTTGCCTGTGTTTGTCCATGTTATATTTGCCGCATTGAAGGTAATACCTGTAATGTTTAAACCTGAAACATGGTTAAGCGGAGCAACACAAACGGCGGGGTTGCAGCAATTCCATGCAAGGTTGTCAATTTTTACCTGGCCTGCTCCTGTTGAACGGATTTCAAGTTCCACATTTCCATCCATTTGAATTACCTGTGAAAAAGTATTTACCACATTCGATGTATCGCTTACCTGTATGGTTGCCATCAAAACGTTGTTCACATAAACTTCCAGGCTTCGGGCAGCTTTGCCGGTAAATGCCCTTACATAATCAAAGGAAAGTGTAGCCATACCCCCTGCAATGGAAGGTGATTTCAGATTGCGGGTGCCGCTGGTTCCCCACGCAATGGCATTACCGGTCATTGTTTGATCAGTACTTGCCCCTGCGGCCGTCCAGGTCATACCGTTATCCCCGATCCATGATCTGGATAGATAAATGGTGGGGCTACCGGTGGGAAGATTTGAAAATGATTCGGTGGTTTTGCAATCAGCAAAATCAAAAAGTAAAGTTATGCTGAAATTGTCGATGCCAATTGCCTGTCCACTGGTTGAGCCCCCAACACCGGCAAAAGTCCATGCAAGATAATAGGTTGCTCCGTCTGGAATAAAAACATTATTGATGGTGAAGGATTTTGAAATGGTTGATGGGGGATTGAAAATTGTGGTATTATTTAAATCCGCACCATAAGACTCATCCCCGCCGGCATGCGGGATGTTGATATTGTCTGGGTTTGACCCGTGGAAGAAAGTCCAGTTAAAGGATCTAAACCCCGACCGGTACTTTTCATAATCAAAGGATACATTCATAGAAGTGATTATGGCTCCTGTATTATTGGTGAAAGCGTAAATAATACTTCTTGGTGATGTAAAAGACCCTGAAGTTAAAAATCCAAGGGCTCTGTCGGCAGATGTTGCAGTGATACCATTTGCGAAATTGTAGATACCGCCTGTACTGGTTCCGTTCAACGCACCTGTACCAGTTGTACCTGCAGCAAGGGTTGTTGCAGTAGTGCCGGTGGTCCAGTTGGCGGTTGTGTATACTCTGAACCCGGCAGGCATTGTTGCGTTGGCAGAGGAGCCCATTGCATCAAAGTTTTGGGTACTCGGAATAGCCAGGTTTGTAATGCTTTGTTGCCCCCATCCTGTCTCTGCCTTTACCAGTAGAAAAGACAGGCATAATATTACATAAATTCCACGTAACGTACGTTTTGCAGAAGTGTGCATAAGCTGTGGGTTTGTTTATTTCATAAGGGTTTTACAACACTTTTATTTGAATGTGTAGGGGCGAGAATATTCGCTGCCCCGTATCCTAATTATCAGATAATAAAGGTACTCCTTTGCACGGCCAACCATATTAATCCAATATTAAATGATCATTAAACTGAAAATGTGTGTGTAAACTGAGAACAATTTTTTTGTGGCACCATAAAACACTTCTCCAAATATATTCAAAATTACCTGCGCAAAGTTTTAAAAAAGCAGAAGTTATAAACACACAATCAGCCTATTGCAGGCTTTAATAATGGCAAAAAAATAAAAACTTGGCATTAGAAAAAGGACAATTGACCCAATTTTTCAAGATTTCCACTTGTTGATTGAAAAAAATTTTGGCGAGGGGTGTAACTTTTCAATTGACTTATTACGTCATAGCATCAGAAAGAAAACAAGAATACCCTTTGCAACCACGATTACAAATTATTAAAAATCAAATTTTATGAAAACGGCAATTAAAATAAAAACAGTGCTATTAATGGCAGCTACCCTGGCGTTTCCTTTTGCATTAAGAGCCCAGGATGTCAGCCACGTTATAGAAACAGGCACTTTCAGCGGTATTGATGTTGGTGGCACAGTAAAAGTAGAACTTACACAAGGCGAAGGTTATTTTGTGGAAGTAACCACCAACGGCCAGGATATAGACAAGGTAGAAGCCCGCGTCAGAAATGGGGTACTGCAACTTACGTATACAGGCTCAACGCGCAATGCACAGGTTTCGGCCAGGATAACCACACCTGAGATCAACCTGATAAACCTGAGTGGAGTTGCACACCTGACCGGACAAAACGAAATTAATACCGAAGCTTTAAAAATAAGGCTTTCAGGTGCATCCAATGCCAATATTGTAGTGAACACTCCAAGCATTGAATCCAGTATTTCTGGTGCCGGAAACCTTACCCTTGCCGGCAAAGCGGGGCATCATAGGGCTGACCTGGGCGGAGCAGCGCAGCTAAAAGCACAACAACTACTAACCCAAACTACTGAAATCCGTGCCAGTGGAGCTTCCAATGCCCGAATTACAGTAATGGAACTTCTTTATGCCGATGCCAGCGGTACTTCAAGAATTGGCTACGATTCGGAGCCGGCATCCAAGCAGATTAAAGTATCGGGTGTTGGTAATGTAACCAATTTATCAGCAGGTGGTGCAAGTTCGCTAAGCGATACAACCAGACTTAGCCTTGGCAACCGCGAAATGCTTATCATAGGCGAAGATCAGAACATAAGGGTACAAACCCGTCGCAAAAAGAAGTTCAGAAACAACTGGGCCGGATTTGAAATGGGAATTAACGGATATCTGGCCCCCGGGTTTCGCATAAATCTGCAGGAAGAAGCAGAACCTATTGATTTGCGCTACGAAAGGTCTTTTGTGTACAACCTGAACCTGTTTCAGCAAAACTTCAGATTGATCGACGATAACCTTGGACTGGTTACCGGTTTGGGCTTCACCTTTAACAACTATCGTTTTGATAATCAGACCCGTATAATGCAGGATCGCCAGGGAGTATTTTTTGTGGAAGATGATGAAAATAATATAATCCGCAACAAATTAAACGTCGACTATTTCAATGTTCCGTTATTGCTCGAATTTCAGACCCATGGCAACAAAGATGCATCGCGGTTCCACATGGCAGGGGGGGTTATAATGGGCGCCCGTATTGCTACAAATGCCCGGTACGTTGTAGATAACAACGGTAAGAAACGACGTGAAAAGGATTACAAGGATTTTCATATTCATCCCTTTAAGTTGGATATTACTGGTCGCATTGGCTGGGGCAAGATTAATCTGTTCGCCACCTATTCACTGAATTCGCTTTTCAAGGAAGGCAAAGGACCAGAATTGTATCCCTTTGCTGTGGGGTTGCGGCTGGTAAGTTTTTGAGCACTTTTTACCGATAAATTTCCAGGGGAGTTGATAAGGCTCCCCTTTTTCATTGAACCTAATGGCCTTTGGGTTGTTTATAAGAACGATAAACTTAATTATGACGATATGAAACGATCACTAATTTTGCTTTTTTTGTTGCCCACCCTGTTGTTTGCGCAAAGAGATTGGGCTAATCTCGAAATAGATGTAAAAGAGCTTGCTCCGGGGCTTCACAGGCTTTTCCTTGGTAATTCGGTGGCTGTTGTGGTAATGACCGGCACTGACGGTGTTCTGGTGGTTGATGCCGCCTGGGAACAAAGCACCGACCGCCTGTTGGAGGAAATCCGGAAGCTGTCAGCGCAGCCTATAAAATATCTTATCAATACTCACCTGCATGGTGATCATACCGGCGGAAACAAGGTAATTGGAAAGGATGCCCGGATAATTGCACACCGTTCAGTGCGCGATTTCCTTTCGCATGAGCAACGAAGGGGCGAAATCGTTACCCCCCCGCTGCCCGAATATGCCTTACCTCAAATATTTGTCGATGATTTTACCATGCTTCGCTTTAACGAGGATGAAATCAAGCTTACCCATCTGGGAGGCGGGCATACCACCGGCGATGTGATTGTGTTTTTCCCAAAAGCCAATGTACTTGTTTTAGGCGATCTGCTGTTTGCAGGGTTCTTTCCTTTTGTTGATACTTCAAACGGTGGAAATCCTTTAACCTATATCGAAAATCTGAGAAAAATTCTGCAAACCTATACCACCAATCCTAAACTGGTAGGAGGACATGGCCCTGTTTTTACGATGGCTCAGCTTAAACAGTGGCACGATACACTTGCTGAAACCATGGAGGTGATCAGAAGGGCCAAGGCATTGGGGATGACTCAGGAAGAAATGAAGGAAAAACGCATTCTTCAGCAATGGGAGAGTATGGGGAGTTTCTTTATAACAGAAAACCGGTGGATTGATACGCTATATCCCTTCATGTAAAAATTAACACCAAAATAAGTAACGGGGTTCAACACAAATTATTGGTGGTTGAACCCCGCTGTATTTTTTACTAGAATAGGATTAAATCTCTTCCTTGTCTTCTTTATGAGTTACAATACGAAGGGTATCTTTGGCAATTACCAGCTCTTCGTTTGTTGGAACAACCATTACCTTAACTTTTGAATCGTGCTTTGATATCATTTCGAGTTTGCCCCTTAAGCCGGTATTTTTTTCCGGATCGAAAGCAATACCTAGAAACTCAAGACCTTTTACAACTGCTTCGCGGGTTTCGGGACTGTTTTCTCCTACACCTCCGGTAAAAACAATCAGGTCGACACCCCCCATGGCAGCAGCATAAGCCCCGATGTACTTTTTAAGCCGGTAGTTGTACATTTCAAGAGCAAGGTCGGCGCGTTTATTCCCTTCTTTCCATGCAGCATTCTCAACATCGCGCATGTCCGAGGAAATTCCGGAAATACCAAGAACCCCACTTTTTTTATTGATCATACTGTTGGCCGCTTCAACATCAAGGCCCTTCTTTTTCATAATATAAAGCAGAGCACCAAGGTCGAGGTCGCCTGCACGGGTACCCATCAAAAGGCCCTCCACGGGAGTTAAACCCATGGATGTATCAATAGATTTGCCGTTTTTAATAGCGCAAACTGAAGCACCATTGCCCAGGTGGCAGGTTATGGCTCTTACATTGTCGCGACGCATAAAAAGAGCGTCAACAGCAGTTTCAAAAACATATTTATGACTGGTGCCATGGAAACCATACCGACGTATTTTATCGTTTTCATAAAACTCGTAGGGTAATGCATACATGTATGCTCGCGGCGGCATGGTCTGGTGGAAAGCAGTATCGAAAACGGCTACCTGTGGCGTTTGGGGCATTAGTTTTTCCATGGCCACAATACCATTGAGGTTGGCAGGATTGTGTAACGGGGCAAGCTCAATTACATCAAAGATGTTCTTTTTAACATCTTCATTAATAAGAGCACTGGCACTGAAATTTTCACCACCATGGGCAACGCGGTGTCCAACGGCAAGAATTTCCTTTACATCGGTTATAACCCCATAGTCAGGATCAAGAAGTACTTTAAGGATCAGGTTTATGCCGGTTTCGTGGTCAGGAATATCCTGAATAAGAAAATACTTATCACGACCTTTAGCCTGGTGTTTGAGTTCGCTGTCTTTCAAGCCTACTCTTTCCAACATTCCCTTGGCCAGCAGTTCGGCATTGTTGGCCATGTTAACCATTTGATACTTAATAGATGAACTTCCGCAATTCAATACTAAAATTTTCATTATCTGAGCTTTTTTTATAAGAGAGTTAAAATTAGATGAAACGAGCATGTTTTACCAAGCATAAACACCGAAATAATAAAATTACTTGTGAGTTCTCCCGCATTGGCGGGACAGGCTATCATGCCAAAATTTTAAAATTTTATTATGATGAAACATGTTTTATTTTCCGGCAGCCTGATTGACAGTAATTGCTACCAGGCTTACAATATCTTCCACCGAACAGCCCCTTGAGAGGTCATTAATAGGAGCAGCCATCCCCTGAAGAACGGGGCCAACTGCTTCGGCATTTGCAAGGCGCTGAACAAGTTTATAGGCAATATTGCCAACTTCTAATGTGGGGAAAACAAGCACATTGGCCTTTCCTGCGATTTCACTACCCGGAGCTTTGCTTTTTCCGATGGCTTCAACAATTGCGGCATCGGCCTGTAATTCCCCGTCGATTTTCAGGGTTGGGTCCATTTTTCGGGCTATGTTGGTAGCCTCAATTACCTTATCGCACATGGCATGTTTTGCACTTCCCTTGGTCGAAAAACTCAACATGGCAACTCTGGGCTCAATTCCTGCAATGGCGCTGGTGGTGCGGGCTGTCATTACAGCTATTTGGGCCAGTTCGGCAGCTGTAGGATCAGGGTGTACTGCACAATCGGCAAATACAAAAATTCCATCATCGCCCCATTTCTTATCGGGCAATATCATAATAAAAGCGCCTGAAACCACACTAATACCCGGCAAGGTTTTTACCACCTGAAATGCCGGGCGCAATACATTGCCGGTTGAGTTTTGGGCCCCGGCCACTTCACCGTCTGCATCACCATTTTTGATAAGCAAGGTTGCAAGATAAAGCGGGTCTTCAACCAGTTTAGTGGCTTCTTCAAGGGTAAGCCCCTTGCTTTTTCTTATATCGAAAAGCATGTTTGCATAGAATTCTTTTTTGGGGTTGTGAACCGGATCGATAATGGTTGAGTTCACAATGGCATTAAGGCTGTGTTTTGCAGCCAATTGCATAATCTCGTCCTTGTTTCCTAAAAGGATTATTCGGGCAATGCCTTCCTTAATAATTTCATCTGCTGCTTTAAGGGTTCTTTCTTCGGTTCCTTCCGGCAAAACAATACACTTATTTTGCTTCTTGGCTTTTTCTTTAATAGATGTGATTAAGTCCATTATTTTTAGAACATTATGGTTAAAAGTATCGACTTTTCTGGGCGCACAAAATTAGAATATTTTTATGGGCTTACCTAACGCGAAACCCTGATTTTTTAAACAACTTCAATTGAAGCTTATTGGTTAATTGTGAATCAGATAACAAAACATGCATTATCCTTTTAATATTAAAAAATTGTTACTTCGCAGTTTTATTAACAATAGTTGTTGAAAGAACATCAAATTTGACCCGCGTCAGTGATAATTGACAACGAAAAAATGGATTAACTTTACAGAAAATTTGCGGCATGAAGCTGATTATCCATAGGGGAGTGATGATTTTGTTTGTAATGGGGTTCGTATTGCTGTTATTTAACCCTATTGCAAATGCCATCAACTTTTCAAGTGCCGAAATACCAGACTTAGAAATTGATTCTTTAGCTCAGGATACCGTTGCCCGGCAGGTTTTATTTCCAGGATTACCTGATGCAACAACGGAATTATACGGTCCGCATAATTTGCCTGTTACCACAGCAATTAATCCACGCCAGTTACAGCCTGCAGCAAACAAAACATTTGCAACATTCTGGATTATCGTTAGTCTGTTAATTGTTGCCCTTGCCAGATATACATTTCCTTTTAGGTTCAGGGAAACATTGCGCGCTTTTTGGGAATCAAGGTATTTTAATCTGCTTGAAAGAGAGAGCGGATTGCTCAATCATTGGGTATCCCTATTCCTTTATGTCAATTTCCTTTTTGCATTGTCGCTAATGTTTTATCAAACCATATCAATGTTTGGGGCAGCTGAAATGGTAAGCGATTTGCACCCCGCTTTAATACTTGTATATGGCTTTTTATTTAGTGCTGCTTTCATTTTTCTGAAATTCATACTTATTTATTTTGTTTCGTGGGTTTTTGGTACAGGCAAGCCTACCAATCTTTACCTGCGCAACTATGTTTTAGCTGGAAAATTTACCGGAGTAGCCATTTTACCTGTGCTTATTCTTAACAATTATATTCCGGCTGCCTGGCTTTTATTGTCTGCCTGGGGGTTGTTTGCAACCATAGAAGTATACCGCTTAATCAAGGGTGCTTCGGTGGGCTTACGTATACAGGGCTTTTCGACCTATCATTTAATTTTGTATCTTTGCGCGGTCGAATTTGTACCTGTCATTTTCCTTTTCAAATATTCTGAAATACTTATATAACATGGCCTTAGAGCCTTTCTGAAACAACAATCGAAAACCAAGCATCCAAATATCACATCCACCGTTTCATTAACCAATAGGAGCAATTGTCTTGAAAATAAAGAATGTTTTAATTTCTCAGCCACAGCCCGAAAATGAAAAGTCGCCCTACACCGACCTGGCCAAACATTTTAATTTGAACCTGGTATTCAGAAAACTCATCAGGATTCAACGGGTTGACAATAAAGAGTTCAGGAAACTCAGGCTCAATATTCTTGATCATACTGCAATTATTTTTACCAGCAAACATGCAGTAGACCATTTTTTCAACCTTTGCGAAGAGCTTAGGGTCGTCATTCCTGAAACAATGAAATACTTCTGTGTTACCGAGGCCGTAGCCCTGTACCTGCAAAAGTATGTGCAATACCGAAAAAGGAAAATCTTCTTCGGGAAATCAAAATTTACTGAAGTACTTGAACTCATCAGAAAACAAAAGACCGAAAGGTACCTTTTTCCGTGTGGAGCAAATCATAACAGCGAGATACCCGCGCTGCTCCATGGTGCTAAAATCAATTTTACCGAAGCACCTATTTACGAAACAGTGCCAGACGATGTGCAGGATTTAAATATTGGAGATTATCAAATGATTGTTATGTTTAGCCCCTTTGGTGCCGAATCACTCAAAAAGAACTTTCCCGATTTTGTGCAGGGAGAAACTGTTCTGGCCGCATTTGGTGCCACATCCATCAAAGCATGCGAAGATCTGGGTTTTACAGTAAATATAAAAGCACCTACACCTGAAGCCCCATCAATGACCATGGCCATTGAGCAATATCTGACCGAAAAAGCCAAAAATAAAAATCATAATTAATAATGGCCCTCAGCGGGAGCAGTAAGAAGTTGCACGGTCTTTCGAAAAATGAAAGGCTGTGCAATTTCACTTTTAAGAATCTGCTGTTCAATCAGGGCGATTCGTTCATGGTTTTTCCCATCAGGGTTCATTGGAAGTTGCTGGAAAAGGATCTGGAGAAAATTTTCTTTCATGACGATGTAAGGGAATTTTATCCCAAAAACGAATTATCTGAAAACCACTGGCAATCAGGTCAAAATCCATCCTGCCCGAACAGAAAGGTGCCCCGAAATGCCATGTTTTCCCATCCGGCCCAGATGCTTGTAAGTGTTCCTTCCCGAACTCAAAAGAAGGCAGTTGTGCGAAATCATCTTAAAAGACTTATCCGCGAAGCCTACAGAAAAAATAAAAACATCATTTATCCGTTGATAGATGGTACTGACAAGAGGCTGTTGCTTGGATTTATCTATACCGCAAAACAGGTACTTACTTATGACGAAATCGAGCAAAAAATCATACTATCTTTACAAAAACTTGAACAAAAAATTAAAGCAGGGTAACAGACATCAATGGTCATCATAAAAAATATCTTCAGGTTGCTTAGCCAGAGTCTGCAATGGTTATTTATTGCCCTGATTCGCTTTTACCAGGGAGCTGTTTCACCCTATCTGCCACCTTCGTGCCGCTACACTCCCTCATGCTCGCAATATGGGATAGAAGCCTTGAAGAAACATGGCCCAATTTATGGGGGGTGGCTTACAGTGAAGAGAATTTTATCGTGCAACCCCTGGGGCGGAAGTGGTTACGACCCTGTACCATAACTGAAAACACCTTGTCCAAAAACTTTAGTCTTAAACCAGTAAATCACTTGATTGTATTGCACGCACAGCGTTGCTAATTTTGAAACAACCCAATCGAATTTTTATGAGTAGAAAACCTTCTTTCCGCAAACCGGCTACCTGGATAGTTATCATTCTTATTGCCGTAACATCAGTTGTATCAACAGCCTTTGTAAACAAGAATTTTGAGATAGTCAAAAACCTCGATATTTTCGCCACACTTTTCAGGGAACTGACTGTTAATTATGTTGATGAGATCAACGCTGCCGAATTAATTAAGACCGGCATTGACGAAATGCTTGCTTCCTTAGACCCATATACAAATTTTATCCCCGAATCAGACATCGAAGATTTCCGTTTCATGACCACCGGTCAATATGGCGGCATTGGCGCACTTATCATGCGCCGCGGCGATTATATTTTTATTTCCGAAACCTACGAAGGGTTTCCGGCTGATAAAGCCGGACTATTACCTGGCGATCGGATTTTGGAGATCAATGGGCAGTCGGCCCGCAATCGCTCCCAGGAAGAGGTAAGCAGCCTTTTAAAGGGACAACCCGGAACCGAATTTAAAGTTACTATCCGTCGTGCCGGGTTTGAAGAGCCGCTTGTAAAAACCCTTGTGAGAGAAGTGGTTAAAATTGACAATATTCCCTATTACGGAATGCTCAATGAAACAACGGGTTATATTAAGCTTACATCATTTACCCAGAATGCCGGACGTGAAGTACGTGATGCATTTAACACGCTCAAAAACGATCATAACATCCAGAATATCGTTCTCGACCTAAGAGGTAACGGAGGAGGTTTGCTGCATGAAGCTGTAAATATTACCAATATTTTTGTTGATAAGGGTCAGGTTGTTGTAAAAACCAAAGGCAAAATAGAAGAGCGCAACCTTATAAGCCGGACCCTAAATGCAGCCATTGATAGCGAGATTCCATTGATTGTGCTGGTTGACCGTGGCAGTGCTTCTGCTTCAGAAATCGTTGCCGGAGCCATCCAGGACCTCGATCGGGGAGTTATTATCGGGCAGCGTACCTTTGGAAAGGGGCTTGTACAAAATGTGGTTCCATTGAGTTATAACACTCAGCTTAAGGTTACCGTGGCCAAGTATTATATTCCCAGCGGAAGGTGTATCCAGGCCATTGATTATGCTCATAAAAATGAAGATGGAAGCGTAGCCGCCATACCCGATTCGCTTAAGGTGGCCTTTAAAACCACAAACGGACGTATTGTGTACGATGGTGGCGGGGTAGAGCCTGATGTGTTTTTGCCTGCCCAGAATCTGAGCAACATTACCATTGCACTGATCACTCAGTTTCATATTTTTGAATTTGCCAATGAGTACTACCGCACCCATCCAACTATTCCATCAGCGGCAGAGTTCAAAATAACTGATGAAATTTACTCCAGCTTTGTAAAATTCCTTGACGGGAAAGAATACAATTACTCAACCGAAAGCGAACAATTGATTGCAGCCCTGAAACAAACCACAAGGAACGAAAGCTATCATGCTGCCCTTGAAGCAGAAATAAAAGCTATGGAACAAAAAATAAAAGTCTCAAAAGAGAATGATTTATTTACTCACAGAGCCCAGATAGAAGAAATTCTGAAAACAGAGATTGCGGCAAGATATTATAAGCAACGTGGACGAATTGTTTCATCACTCCAAAACGATCCGGAAATCAACAAGGCCCTTGAGTTGTTTGCCAATCGTACACAGTATGTTCAAATGCTAAGACCCTGATTTTTTCTGAACGAAAACCCTGTCTTTTAAAATCAAACCACAAAATAACGATTAATATGTACGGAAAACTAAAGGATCATCTTAAGACCCAATTGCATGAAATTGAACAAGCCGGTTTGTACAAACGCGAAAGGATTATTACAAGCCCGCAGGATGCAGAAATTACCCTTAGCACCGGGCAGAAGGTATTAAATTTTTGTGCCAATAATTACCTGGGATTGTCGAGCCATCCCAAAGTAATTGAAGGGGCAAACAAAGCGCTCCATACCCATGGATACGGGCTCTCGTCAGTTCGGTTTATTTGCGGCACCCAGGATATTCATAAGCAGTTGGAACAACGTATTGCCGATTTTTTTGGAACAGATGATACCATACTTTATGCAGCTTGTTTCGATGCCAACGGGGGTGTGTTCGAACCCTTGTTTGATGAGAATGATGCCATTATCTCCGATGCACTTAATCATGCATCAATTATTGATGGAGTAAGGCTCTGCAAGGCGGTACGCTACCGTTATACACATGCCGATATGCACGACATCGAAAAACAGCTGCAGCTGGCACAGGTGCAAAGGCACCGTATTATTGTTACTGATGGCGTTTTTTCTATGGATGGCGATATTGCCCGTATGGATGAAATTTGCCGGCTTGCCCAAAAGTACGATGCCCTGGTGATGACCGACGAATGTCACTCAGCAGGTTTTATTGGAAAAACCGGCCGGGGAGCACCGGAGTACCATAATGTGATGGATAAGGTTGATATTATTACGGGAACCCTTGGCAAAGCTCTGGGGGGCGGATTGGGTGGTTTTACCACAGGCCGTCAGGAAATTATCGATATGCTCAGGCAACGTTCACGCCCATATCTTTTTTCCAATTCACTAAGTCCGGCCATCGTGGGGGCCTCGCTTGCTGTTTTCGATCTTATAGCCAACGATACGCAGTTCAGAGATAAATTAATGGAGAATGCCCACTACTTCAGAAAAAAAATATCGGCTGCCGGGTTCGACCTTAAGCCCTCCGATTCTGCCATTGTTGCCCTTATGCTTTACGATGCAGCCTTGTCGCAAAAATTTGCCGCAAGGATGCTCGAAGAAGGTATTTATGTGATAGGATTTTATTATCCGGTTGTGCCCAAGGGCCAGGCCCGTATCAGAATTCAACTTTCGGCTGCTCATGAGCAGCACCACCTCGATGCAGCCATTGAAGCATTTATTAAAGTAGGAAGGGAATTAAAAGTTATTTGATTTTCAACGCTTAAGACAAGTTTATTAAAGGCCCGGGCAGTTTTACACTGGGCTTGTTGAGTTTTTTAACTTTAAACATTTGTTGAATAATGTTTACTTTTGCACTTTTTGATAAAAGGTCAACAAAAAATTAAGGCGTTAACATGCCACAATTTATTAACCCAAAAGCAGTATTATGCAGTATCTTAATAGTGTTATCACCGGCAGTGGAAGCTATATACCCACTGTTGTGGTAAAGAACAGCGATTTTGTCGACCACAGGTTTTTTGAAAAGGATGAAACAGCCATCGAAAGTCCGGGCGAAGTGGTAGTAAGCAAATTCAAGGATATTACCGGAATAAATGAACGCCGCTGGGTAGAAGACCATTTAACCTGTTCTGATATTGCTGCCTTTGCAGCGCGGGAAGCAATTCACACTGCCCGCATTGATCCCGAAACACTTGACCATATTATTTTTGCGCACAATTTCGGAGATGTTATTCGGGGAACAATTCAAACAGATGTACTACCATGCCTTGCTGCAAGAGTAAAACACATACTTGGCATTGAGAACCCCGCATGTGTTGCCTACGATATTTTGTTTGGTTGTCCGGGTTGGGTGCAGGCAATGATACAGGCCGATTCTTTTATTAAATCAGGTTTAGCCAGAAAAGTGCTGGTAATAGGTGCCGATGTTATGTCGAGAATGAGTGATAAATTCGACCGCGATACCATGATATTTTCTGATGGTGCCGGTGCTGTAATTCTGGAAGCACGTGAAGAACCTGTCAAAAGAGGGATTCTATCATCCGCTACCGTAACTAATACCAAGGAAGAAGCCTATTACCTCTATCTGGGAAAATCAAATATCCCTGAGAGTGATCCCAAGGTCAGGTATATCAAAATGCATGGCCGGAAAATTTATGAGTATTCTCTTTCAAACGTTCCCAATGCAATAAAAACTGCCCTTGACAAAACCGATATTTCTATTGACGAAATAAGGAAAATTCTCATCCACCAGGCCAATGAAAAAATGGATGAAGCCATTGTGAAACGATTTTTCAAACTATATGGAAAAAACCAGAACGTGGCCGAAGTTATGCCCATGAATATTTACGAGCTGGGCAACAGTTCGGTGGCAACTGTTCCTACCCTTTACGATATGGTTATGAAGAAAAACCTGAAGGGCCATGAAATTAATCCCGGCGACGCTATTATATTTGCATCGGTTGGTGCCGGAATGCATATCAACGCCATTGTTTACCGGCAATAGAGCAATTATTCCATTTCACTTGCCTGTAAATGGCAAGGATATTTGTTTTGCGTAAAATAAGGATTGCGAAGTTTCAAATGGAGTTGTTCAATTTTTCGGAAGAACAATTTATTATAGGTATAAGGCAATAAAACCAGCTACAAATTATAATGAGGTCATTTTCCTCAATATCTGCCATTTTCCTGCTGCTGGCATTTATGTCAGGAACTGAAAACCTCGTATTTGCTCAGCAACCATCGCAGGAATTTCTTGATATCTTTGAGCGTGAAACAACACGTGTTGCAACCAATAGCCGGTTTGCCAACTTCAAAAACATCAAAACCCTTAGTTTCTTCCCCGATACACTGCCCGGATGGTTTTTCAGATTCCCCCCATCCACCGCCGATACGATTTATGCCATAGGTATTTCCGATCCCGATCTGCCGCAAAACGAAGCCCTCGGGCAAGCATTATCAAGGGCAAGGAATATGGCCATACTGCAATCGGGAGCCAGGATTGAGTTTTTCCGTGATCTTTTTACCACCCACCGGTGGGAGCACGGCAATAGTGGACACCGGCAAAGGTTTGATACCTTTTTACGAGCATCTTCCTCCGCAAAAGTGCATTCAGATGATGTGGTATTGATAAACCAGCATTTTACCCGATTTGGTGAAGCCATTGTAATGGTAAAATATATGGCTTCGGGGTCGGAACCATCGGAACTCACACAACAGATATCTGTCAGGGCTTCCTTACTGTTTGTTGAAGCACAGATCGGCGAAATTTTCGAACCGCAGTCATCCTATGAGTTTTATACCCGGGTTGAACCATCGGGGGATAGAGTAAATTCATATTTAGCCGTGACCAGAAAGGGTAATCGTGAACAAACCATTTCTGAAACAAACCGTGTTGAGTATGTTTTTCCCTTATTTGTTTACCGGTATTCAAATTCTACAGCACCCCCATTTACAAGGCCACTCACTGGGTACAGCGGGTTGTGGGCCCTTTATGCCCGAGATTTTCTGGAGCACCTGGCCCTTTCTGTTCAACAGTCGGCAATAAGGTTAAAGAATCTTGAACAACAAAGCCAGCCCGAAATAACCACAATTGCCAGGGAAGTAGCTTCCTTCCGCGCTAATATATTTCCTTATTCACTCTTTTTTGATGCAACAGGAATTGTTTTTGAAATGGTGGTTGATGAACTGTAACTGATAGAACTTTTAAGAAAAGGTCACAGGAAAACAGTTATTTTGCTTTTAGTAGCGTTGATTTAAAATACAATTTAAAGGCCCCTAAGCCATAAAGTTGCAGTTTTAGAAACAACTGATCAGGGTAAAGGATTAAACCCAGGGTTGTAATCAACCGTTTTTTCTAATGACCGTCATTAGAAAAACATCAATATAAGGCGTTGATAATAATATTATCAGAACGGCAAATCGCTTAAAAAAACCGAAAAGGTGCAATCAGAAATGCTTACAAATCTTAGTTTATTAATCGGAGTTTAATCTGATTAAATCATTAGTTGATTAAATTTCCAACGACTAATCCGGGTTAAAATGTCTCTGCAACCGCAAAGCAATATATTTATGGTTTTTGGTTTTGATTTGCCAACATGATTGGGACTAGCCATTTAAATTGGGTACCCTAAGTTGAATTCAGACATAAAAATTGTATCGATACACTAAAAAGTTGTTTCAAAAATATTTGTATATTGGCTTGTTTTAAACAACGGTTTACAATGCTGATAAAATACCAGGTGTTTTCTTCGGGTAATGCATTGCAAAACAAACAATTAAGCAAGGTGTGTTAATAAAAATTCGGAGACTTGTTTTCCCTGTTATTGAAGATAATACGTAAAACAATTGGATCTTTTTTTGGGCTACACCCTTCTGTTTAGCCCATTTAAAAACTGAGCAAACAAAATTGAATTATTTTTGCCGGATCAAATTTAATCACAGAGCAAACCATAATGTCCTATTTTTTTAAAAGCTTGCACTTTAGCCATCAACAAGAACAAGAATACCAGCAGGTTTATTTTTTAGAATCCCTCCCAATTACCCGGGTAGCGCTTTTATTGACCATGATTCTATATGGTTCGTTCAGCATACTCGATATTTTGGTAATTCCTGATGAATTTTCGGGAGATTTCTTTATAGTACGTTTTGCCATTGTACTACCTGTTATTTTTTTGGTAATAGCATGTTCATGGCACCGGTCATTTTACCGGTACTGGCAATATCTGCTTGTTTTTGCAGCTATTGTAGGCGGAACAGGTATCGGCTATATGGTCATAAAGGTTCCGGATAATTCTTTTTATTATGGTGGGTTGATGCTAACATTTACTGCCCTCTATTTTTTTATTCGACTTCGCTTTATTTATGCATCAATTTCTGGTTTTGGCATATTGCTTATAACCAATTTGATGATGATTTTTTCCGGAAATCTGGAACCCAAAAACCTTATTTCTTATAATTTCTTCTACATTTCTGCCAACTTGATAGGCATGTTTGCCTCGTATTATATTGAACTTAACAGCCGACGAAATTTTTCCCTCACAAAGGAGTTAAATCAGAGCAAGGATCAACTTGAAGATGTTAATCGCAATCTCGAAACTCTTGTTGCAAACAGAACTTCAGAATTGATAGAAAGCGAGCAACGATTCCGAAATCTTGCCGACCTGTTGCCCCTGATTGTTTATGAAGTAAACAGGGAAGGCATTATTACCTATGTCAACCAGCAAGGACTCAGACAATTTGATGTTAGCAATGAAGAAATCAAGAAAGGCATGAGCATACTTACTTTTGTTGTGCCCGAATTAAGGAAGAGAGCATGGGAAAATCTCAGACATCATATAGATGAAGCACTGAATTCGAGGAAAGAGTATCGTGCCATAAAAAAAGATGGAACTGTTTTTCCGGTAATGGATTATTCAAGTCCAATTATTAAAAACGGAAAGGTTGTTGGGCAGCGTAGTGTTGTGGTAGATTTAAGAGAGCAAAAGGCCAACGAGCAGCTGCGCACCGACATTGCAGTTGCCTTACAATCAGCCAAATTCAAGCAAAACTTTCTGGCCAATATGAGCCACGAAATCAGAACGCCCCTTACCGGAATTATGGGGCTTACTGAAATACTTGCTAGTACCCCGTTAAATAAAACGCAGAAAGAATACATCAATGGGTTGCGGCAATCAACCGAAAGCCTTCGCGAAATTATTAACCAAATTCTGGATTATTCAAAAATTGAAGCCGGCAAGATTGTGCTCAAACCGGTTGTTATAGAAACCAACTCTGTTTTCGACAATGCGATTACCCTTTTTGGCTCAATCTGTCAGAAACCCATTAAACTTATCACGGTCGTTTCAGATGAACTCCCTGAAAATTTTATGGTTGATATAATGCGGGTACAGCAGATAATCTCCAATTTTCTGTCAAATGCCATAAAATTTACCAACCATGGTTATATAAAACTTATAGCCAACCTTAAGCATCAGGTTACGGAAGACACCCTGCTGGTAGAAATCAGGGTTGAAGATAGTGGAATAGGTATCGACCCGGCCAAACATCAAATGCTTTTCGAACCCTTTACCCAAATTGATTATACCGATACAAGGCACATTGATGGTACCGGCCTGGGACTTACCATCTGCAAAGATCTGGCAAGGCTGTTAGGCGGCGAAATAGGAGTGGAAAGCGAGCCCGGCACAGGCAGTACTTTCTGGTTTACTTTTGTTGCCAGAACAGCAAAAAAGAGCAAACAGCAACGCGAAAAAATACACGTTTCTGGCAACGGTTCAGCCGGATCATCCCTGCGAATATTATTGGTTGAAGATAAGGTAATAAACCAGAAAGTAATAAGCCTTATTCTTACCTCGCAGGGCCATAAAGTAACAACCGCATCCAACGGGCAGGAAGGGGTTGAAATCTTTCATCCCGATCATTTCGATATGGTATTGATGGACATACAGATGCCAGTGATGGATGGTATTGCTGCCACTGAAATGATCAGAAAAAAATACGATAACCAGCCTCTTATTGTTGGGCTAAGTGCAAATGCTTTTGAAGGCGACCGCGAAAAATACCTTGCCCTCGGACTGGACGATTATCTTACCAAACCTGTTAGGGGCGATGATTTTAAAGAATTATTATCAAGATGGTTTCAGTAAACCACCTTCATGGGATCAAAATTTTTTTCCATACCTGGAAGCATTTGACCATCTTTTTTTTTGACCCAAACTGATTTAGCGTTTTTCAGACACCTTTGGCCTGGAATTTTGTCATGGCATAATTGCAACATCCCAAGTACCAAAAACCGTGTTTTACTGAACAAACAACATTCAACTATTCAGTAATTTTATACAGTTATTTGAATATTAGGGTTTTGAAGTAACCCGGAGTTTTGGTCTAACCATAACTTAATTGGGTTTTTATCGGCACAATCTCAGCCTGATTCCATCATTATGAATGTTCATCATTCTATACTGCCAACTCAATTTGTTCCTTTTCCACAAACGTTGCACAAGTTTGGAACCGAAAAAGGACAGAATTTTGTTGAGGTATTAGAATGTAATTCTGAATTCAGAACCGAAATAGACCTGCATGGAATTTTAAAGCAGAAGTATAAATTTTCTTTGATTGAATCAGCCCAAATCAATTATGAACCAGAATGGCTGGCTTTGTTGATTGCCACCCGGGATGACCAAAAAAAGGGAATAGAATGTATTTGCACTCAGAAAAAGTGGTACAAAATAACCAAAAGACCACAGCCCGATGGAAGCATTGCTGCCTGGTATATTGATGTTACCGAGGAAAAAGAGCTGATTTTTCAGCAAAAAAGTTACATTGAATCACTATTGGCGGGGCTGCCCGATATAATCTTTGTGTTTAACCCCGACTTTACCTTTTATGATCTTAAAACCGATCGTGTCCGGGATTTACTTTTTGCTCCCGAACAATTTATAGGAAGAGACATCTGTGAGTTTTTCCCTGACCCTGTCGCCCGCAAAATAAAGGATGCTATCATGGCTTTGCTGGAAGGCAAAATTGTTAAACCTTTTCAGTTTCAAATCACTGTCAACCATTCCCCGGAATCTTTTGAAGCCCGTTTGTTTCATCTTGGAAACGATAAAACCGTAGCTGTAATCAGAAATATAACGGAACTTAAAAAGACAGAGGAAGAGTTGCGCTTTTCGCAAAAGATTTACCGCGATTCTATCAACAACTCGTCTGATCTGATCTTTGTCAAAGATGCTAATCATAAATATATTGTTGTAAACCGTGCCATGCAGCTCCACTTTAACATGACCGAAGATGAACTGCTTGGAAAAGATGATATTCAACTCCTGGGGCCGGAATATGGAAAACGAGCCAACGAAACGGACCTGATATGCCTAAAATCAGACAAGCCCGCTCTCTTTGAGCACGAAATAGGCAACATGGTAATCGAAACAGTAAAATTTGGTATTGATCTTAACAACGGCCACCGGGGAATTGTTGGATTTTCGCGCAATATTACCGAAAACCGGCTGCTTGAATACGCTATCCGCGATAGCGAAACATACCTGAAAGCCATTATTGAAAACCCCTTTGAGAGCATCTGGACAGTAAATAAAAATCATGAGATAGAGTACATCAATGGTTTGTTTGTCAGAGCCTTTCAAATGTCTTTTGGTATTACACTTCAGAAAGGGATGAAAATAATTGACCTTTTGCCACCCGAAGAGCGCAAAGCCTGGATGGATAGGTACTACAGGGTTTTCAATGGGGAGGAGTTTCTTTTCGAAGAAACATATCCCTTTGGGGACGACCGGATCTACGTGGAGATTTTTGCCAGCCCCATTATTATTGATGGAGAAATTGTTGCAGCCTGCTACTATGGTCACGATATTACCCAGCATAAGCGCGCCCAGGAAAAGCTCAATGCTGCCAACCGGGCTAAATCAGAATTCCTTGCCAATGTCAGCCATGAAATTCGTACACCGATGAATTCCATCCTTGGGTTCAGCGAGGTGATGCTAAATACTACAACCGATGCAAGGCAGAAGAGTTATTTAAGAACCATACTCGATAGCGGTAAAACGCTGCTTTCGCTTATAAATGATATTCTTGATCTTTCCAAAATTGAGGCCGGACGTTTGGATATTTCCCCTTTGCCTATCAATCTGATGGTGGTTATGGAAGAAGTACGCCAGCTTTTTCAGCAAAAATGCGAAGAAAAGAGATTAGAATTCAATCTGGGGATCGATTCAAATTTTCCGGTAACAGTGGTAATTGATGAAATTCGTTTACGACAAGTATTGATCAACCTGGTGGGGAATGCCATAAAGTTTACCAGCAAAGGGAGGGTGGGTCTTTTTATAAAACTGCTGGAGAATAAAAATGGATATGTAAATTTTGATATTAGGGTTGAAGATACTGGCATCGGCATCCCTGAAACCGATCAGGTATGGATTTTTGAATCCTTCAGTCAACAGGCAGGTCAGGATTCCCGCAAATACGGGGGAACCGGCCTGGGCCTTGCCATCAGCAAAAGGCTGGTTGAACTTATGAATGGCGAAATACTCATCAAAAGCATACCAGGCAAGGGGAGTATCTTTACTATCAGGTTTTTTAATGTTAAAAGCTCTGATGATATTTCCATTTCCGAAGAGCCTTTTAAATGGGATATGCAACGCATCGTATTTAACCACCAAACAATCCTGATTGTAGATGATATATCTCATAACAGACAATTAGTTACTACCTATCTTGCCGATTATGGATTTGATTTTTTGGAAACACATAGTGGCGAGGCTGCTCTGGAAATGATTTCAAGATTCAGACCGCACCTGGTTCTTATGGACATAAGAATGCCCGGTATGAATGGATATGAGACCGTTCAAAAGATAAAAAAAATGCCTGAGGGGCAGAGATTGCCGGTGGTTGCTGTTAGCGCCTCGGCCTTGCATAGCGGATTTGAAAATATGGGCTCACTGTTCAATGGATATTTGCACAAACCATTGCAAAAAAAATCTTTGGTTAATGAGCTTAGGAAGCACCTCGAACATACCTTGGTTGATGAAATGTTGCCACTAAATAACCCATCCAAATCTGCAACACATCAGGTAACTCAGACACCCTTTTCCGGAGGCATTAAAAATGTGTTTATTACCATGTTTGCACAGGCTATTCAGCAACAGATTGAATTCCTTACCCTTGACGAATTCAGCAAACTCCTTCATGAAATGACGCAGTTTGCCCGCGAGTATAACATCCCTGAGTTGCTGCAACAATTTGCCATTTTGCAGCGTCATTACGACAATTTCGATTTCGATAAAATATCTATTTCCCTGACCGGATTATATAAACTGCTCGCCTAATGCACAATAAAATGATGGAAAATGATGAATCCACAAAGAAAGACCTTATTCTGGTGGTCGACGATCAACCCAATAATCTTAAAGTTATTGCCAGCATATTGGGCGATTATTACACGCTGAGTTTTGCAGGCAATGGACACAGTGCCCTTAAACTTCTGGAAAAGGGCATGCCCGATTTAATATTGCTTGATGTAATGATGCCCGAATTAGACGGGTACGATGTCTGCCGGAAAATCAAGGAAATTCCTCATCTCAGGGAGATCCCGGTTATTTTTCTTAGCGCCAAAACCGATGTTGAAGACATTGTGAAGGGATTTAATGCGGGTGCGGTTGACTATATTTTGAAACCTTTTAACCCCCTCGAAGTAAAGGTAAGGGTAAATAATCACCTGAAATTGCATCAGGCCGTAAAGGAAAAAAAGAGGATTACTGATGAATTGCTGCAAAACAAGCAATTGCTCGAGTCGGTGCTGCAAACTCAACGAGAAATGATTTGCCGTATAAATACAAAACGCATCATTACCTACGTAAATCGTGCTTTCGCTTCATTTTTTGGCAAACCTGAAAATCAGTTGATAGGCATCGACTGGTATGATCTCTTTCCTGAGCATCGCAAATATGCTATTTCCAGTTTACTCGACACTTTCAACGAACATTCGGATGCCCCTATTATCTATCAGCAAAAGGCTTTTACGCAAACAGGGATAAAAAACTGGCAGGAATGGAAGGGCTATTTAATCCGAAACGAAAACGGCCAGATTTCGGAGTACCAGTTTATTGGCTACGATATTACCGATCTGGTTGAAAAACAGCAACTTGAAAAGGAAATCGAAATTGCACGCAATACCTTAAAATTTAAACAGAATTTCCTGGCCAGCATGAGCCACGAAATCAGAACTCCACTAACCGGTATAATAGGTATTGTGGAATTAATGGAACAAACCCGGCTTAGTCATACCCAGAAAGATTTTTTGAACACCTTGAAAACCTCCTCCGATAATTTAAGGGAAATAATTGACCAGGTACTTGATTATTCGCGAATTGAATCGGGCAATGTGCAGCTTTTAATGGAGCCCTATTCCATAGCCAAACTGGCGGCACATACACAGAAGTTTTTCCATGCTATTTGCCAGAAACCATTGGAGTTTCATTCCTGGGTTGATGAGAAACTTCCCCAATTATTGTGTTTCGATCACAATCGAATAGTTCAGATACTTAACAATCTGATTATTAATGCCGTTAAGTTTACAATGGAAGGACATGTAAGCGTATACTTCTCCCTAGAAAATGTCCCTGAGCTGGCATCGGAAGAAGCTATGGTTAAAATAATGGTAACAGATACCGGGATCGGAATCAGGGAAGAGCGACAGAAAAGCATTTTTTCACCTTTTTCGCAGGTACATAATATTGAAACAGAAAAGTATTCTGGCCTGGGAATCGGTCTTTCTATCTGTAAGGAAATCGTAGAATTACATGGTGGAGAAATAGGGGTGATAAGCAGCGAAGGGAAAGGGGCCACAATATGGTTCTCTTTCAGGGCACTGAAACCTAAACCCGAGCATCTTGGCAGGGATGAAGGCAAGGGAAAAAAGGAAATCCCTTCCCGTTTAAAAATCCTTTTTGTGGAAGACAAACTAACTACACAAAAAGTAATCAAGATTTTACTCAATTCTATGGGGCACGAAGTATCGCTGGCCAATAATGGCAAGGAGGCCATCGAAGCCAATAATCCCACTAACTTCGATCTTATCCTTATGGATATTCAGATGCCAGTAATGGATGGGATTACCGCTACCCGCATTATCCGCGAAAAGTATCCCGATGGGCCCTGTATTGTTGGTCTCAGCGCCAATGTATTTGATGGCGACAGGGAAAAATACATATCACTGGGGATGGACGAATATATGAGGAAACCAGCTACCCGCGAAAAATTTGAGGCTCTTTTCTGGAAATTATTCGGTGGCGATGTGTAAATTGCCAACATCAGTAAATTACATCAGTTGAAAAGAGTTAGACCTGTTTGCTGTTTTTGAAACACAAGTGCCGTGCTCAATGTTGGCGCAGACCCATCCATCCTGCATTATATTTTATTAGACCGGTTCAATATTTTACAGATAATGCGTATTCTGCTTTAAATACCCTAAAGATGCAATTAGATGGATAGTTATCAAATGCCCTTTATGGATCGAAAAGAGGCACCCAGGCAGCTTAGGCTCCACTATAAACCCGGATTAGTCATCAGGAAAGTAAAGAACTAATGACTTAGCCGGGTTTAACCCCGCTTTAGAAAACCTTAATTTGTAAGCATTTCTGCTTACAAATATTTAGTTTTTCTTTAGCGATTTGTCAAAATAGAAGTCACATAATCAACAACTTAAAACTTATAATATTTTGCTGACGGTCAATAGAAAAAGCGGTTAAAGACAAATTTGGGATAAAAACCTGCCGCCATTGTGGGGCTCAGTGCCAATGCCATGAAGATAGATCGGGGAAAGTACATATTGGAGGGGATGGACTATTATCTTACCAAAGCGGTAAATGATAAAGATTTTAGGACTCTGATAATGAAATTATTTGCAGACAGAACGGTGCCGTTTTCATTATAGCTTCAAAAATTTGGGGTCTTTGATAAAGTATAAGACCTGGAAGTGATGAAAATTATAATTTTCTGATTGATTTCATCCCCCTTTCAGTCATTGTTTTTTCCCAGTTGTTCACCGCAATTGCGGCAGTATATTTCTTTAATATTGTCTCTGAAAAGCAATGAGATACCAGCAGCATCGGGTATGCTTACCGGTTGAAAAAGGTTGCAGAATCTTTGTGGATTAATACTGTAAGCCTTGTTTAGCAAATTAGCGTACCAACGTTGATTTGCAATGTTTTCGTCGTTGATGGATAGGGAAATATAAAAGAAAAGTAATTCCTGGTCGGGATGCGGCAATCGTGCAAAGGGCCTTAATAATCTTTCGGCCATGTTGTTTTGCCTGTAGGCAACAAAAAGCCTAGCCAGATTAACCAGCTCTTCATCCTTAAGTGTAGTAGCCGGGTATAGGCTGCGTATTGCCTGCAGACTCCTTATCCTTTGCCTCGAATTTTTTTCTGTCATGGTTTGAGGCAGGGTATTAAGGTGGTAATTTAGTAACAGCCGGTTAGCGGCTTTTTCGGCCACTCCCTGTTCTGATAACCGGTTTATGGTACGAAATATTGAGTCAGGTTTTATGTCGGTTAGGGTAGTAAGCCATTGTCTTAACAAAAGCTCGGCAATATTAAACCTTATTGCAGGGTTTTCGGGATAACTTTTGGCGAGTTCAATAAAGAGATTCAGCAATATGGTGTCATTTTCCCATCCATGTTTTTGCCTGATTACATAATCTCTATTAAAAATCCAGCTGAATTCTCTGGCCTGAGGCATAGGCAGGTCGTGAGGAAACCGGGGTGTTATTCGCTGGTCGCGGGCCTGATATTCGATAGCATCCTGAAGCTTTATTGCGTTTTCAAGATTTGCTGATTCCAGGTTTTCAACATAGAAATTTACAAGCTCTGTAAGGTTTTCAATACCAGGATCAACTTCCCTTGAAAGGTGTATAATTACGGTGGCCTTGCGGTGGTGTTTAAGAATGGGTTCCAGTTCTTCGCTGAATTTTCTATCTTTTAATTTTGCCCTTATTTCTTCAGGTGATAGGTTGCGAAGGTTTGCCCGGGGACTTCTTGAAATATCAGCATAAAAATCTCCCCAGTTTTCATCCACCCTTAAGGTGTAATTTGACGGTGTAGACAATAACCTTGCAATTTCATTATAAATTACTTCTCCTCTGTTTCTGTATAGTTCTTTGTTCCAGTCTTCGGGCCCTTCAATTGATGCAAATGCACTTATGTTTATATGGTCAATTTTGTAACCGGCGGGCAAATTATTATAGAAAGTCTAATAAAAGATTGCACAAATAGTCAATAATTTTTCGTTTGGAATTTGAAAATGAGAAAACATCTGCCAAAATTTTGCTTTTCTCAACTTCAGGGATTCCATAAACCTATTGTGGGTTATCGATTTTCTCATGAACCACCAAGCCCTTTCAATTGGATTTAAATCTGGTGAATATGGAGGTAAATATAGAATTTCCAACCTTTTGTTTTCCGCCAAAAACTTTGTTAGAAGCTTTGCATGGTGATACCTTACATTGTCAAGCACCAAAATAATTTTTGGAGCATTTTTGAATGTGTGCAGTATTTTCTTCAAATGTTTTTTGAAACTCTTGTAATTGCCTTTATCCGAAAAGTTTATCACCATCTGCCCTGTCCTTATGTTTATGCTGCCAAAAGTTGTTTGGCGTTCTCTTTTGTTTTGTTTTGACATTACCCTGGGTTGCTTTCCACGAACCGCCCAACTGTATGATATAGTTGCCGTGTTGCTTAAGCTAAACTCATCCTCAAATAGAATAACGGTGCTATCCGGTTCCTCTTCTAGTTTTTTTTAATAGTCGATTTGAATTCCTCTCTTCTCTGCTCATCCGCTTCGGGATACCGGGCTTTCCCCTTTTGATAGGTAAATCCAAGCTTCTTCAGCAAGTTGTAAACCTGCGCTTTTTGGTATGCTACATGATAGTGTTTTTCAATGTATTCTTTTAGTATAGGGCCATTCCATGTAGCTGTATTATAACCAAACTCATCGGGTCTATTATTTTGCAACACACTGCTCAGCTTATTCAATTGCTCTTCAGTTAACCTTGGCTTACGGCCGCTTTTAGGCTTGTCCTTCAGCCCCTCTATTCCCGATTCTTCGAATCGATGCACCCAGTTGGTAATTTGCTTAAAACTGGTATTGTATAGGCTTTCCAATGTACGACTGGCTTGCCCGAGTGAAACTTGATAAACCGCATACAGCCTTATGCCGATGGTATATCTTTCATCTTTGGCAAATAGAGCTCTAATTTCTTCTGAACTATAGCCCTTAACTTGTAATGAATTTCTCCCCATAATTTAGTAATTTAGTTTTTCAAAATTACTAAATTAATTGTGTAATTACAAATTAGACTTTATATAAG
>JBBISA010000012.1:0-70571 GCA_037441525.1 Bacteroidota bacterium | reverse complement strand
GCCTGTTTTTCAGAGACTTAAAAAATAAAATCAAGCAATTTTAATTTTTACCGGAGAATAGTGATTCTTTAATAGCAATAAAAAATACACTGCCCGGCATAATTAGATGCCGGGCAGGCAAAACAAAATTACTAAAAGTAAGATGAGACAGGTATTTTTTAGGGTATTCTGGAAACATTACTCTGCCAATGCTGATTTTGTATCTGCAGCATTACCGTCAGGAATTTGTCCTGTTCCTCTGAATGGGGGCGATGCGCTGAACTTTCAAACCAGATAAGGTTTTTACCCTGAGGAGCTTTGATGTGATGAAAATATCGTTCGGCCAAAACGTGCGAAACTATTTTATCGTGCCGGCCTACCAGAAAATAAACCGGAACATCTATTTTAGGTGCTTCAGCAAACAAATTCAGGTGCTTCAGGTCTTCCCACAGAGTGTTTATGCTGAAATAGGGGTCTATGAGCAGGTTTAAACGAACCATCAATGAATAAAATGGCGAAGTCAGAATAGTTTTCATTTCAGTAAAATCGACGTATGGACGTTCATTGTCGTTGTTAAAAACAATTCCTCCATATTTAAATACCCATTTTCGGATGGTTAAGGCATCACCAACTGTGTATCGGTCAGGGATGGTATCGATCTTGGCAAGCTGTTTTAATGCCCTGCGATTGTTATCGGCAGTAGCTTTTTCCTTTACATATTCGTATGCCAGCCGTTCATTGAGAAAAGGATTGGCGCTTTGCCCGGTTGAAATGTAGGCGTGCAATGTTTCTGGGTAGCGCGATGCATAAATGGCTCCCAGGTTACTTCCCCATGAATGTCCCCACAGAAATACCTTGTCAACATGCATTACTTCCCTGATGTATTCTACCACTTCTCTGGTATCGCTTACAAACTGCTCAATATTCATCGTCTCAGCGGCCATCTCAGGGTCATACGACCGGCCGGTGCCCCTTTGCTCCCAATACACAACAGTAAAATTTTCTTCCAGTTGCCGCATATAGTTATCAAATGGCTCAAAGGGAAGCATAGGATAACCAGGCCCACCATGAAGGTACACCAGTACCGGATTGCCTGCCTTTTTACTGTTGATAAGAATTGCCTGTTCTACACCACCAATGTTTACCATTTTGAATTGATGTAACTTTCTTTGCCTGAGTTCTGAAAGGTGACCTGTTGCTGCACAAGAACCTAAAAAAATGGCAATGGCCAAACAGCAAAGAAATAACCTTATTTGTACTGTTTGTTTCATAATGGTGTATATTTATCTGATTTGATAAAAAAACAGGGGGGGTGATTGAAAAAATGTAATGTATTTTTTTGAAACAGGCCTGTTATTTTAGTTAGCCAAAGATATATTTTTAATTTTAAAAAATTTTACATGAATTACTGAATTTTTACAGGTATTTAGTTCGGGTATAATTACCTGCGTGAATTCTTAAGGAAGTATTTGTAATATTTAAAAAGTTAATTATATGAATTTGAGCATATTTACCTGTTCAACAGGTTAGGGGGAGAATTGTTTTAGTGGCTTATATTTATCCTCAAAATTTTACTATGTAAGGATGATTTTGTCAAAATAATTTGGGCAAGTCTTTAAATCGGGGGATGAATTGTATATTTGCACACGGCAAAACCGGACTATCACTGCAAAGAATTATAATTAGCCGCGGCAGTAACCGGGAGCTATTCAAATTTAAATTTGGTTTGAAGAAATTACACGCATTAATCATCAGAACCTATGTCGGTCCCTTTATAATGACCTTCTTTATTTCCCTTTTTATTCTGCTGATGCAGTTTTTGTGGAAATATATTGACGATTTGGTCGGGAAAGGTTTGGAGTGGTACGTAATAGGTGAACTTTTATTTTATGCATCGGCAACCTTTGTTCCGTTGGCTTTGCCATTGGCAATTCTTCTTTCGTCAATAATGACCATGGGGAGCCTGGGCGAAAATTATGAATTGGTTGCGATAAAGTCGGCCGGAATATCACTCGTGAAGATAATAAGGCCGCTCATTCTGTTATCTCTTTTCTTTGTTTTAGCCGCCTTTTATTTCTCCAACAACATTCTACCTGTGGCCAACCTGAAGATGGGTTCATTGCTTTACGATGTGCGCCAGCAGCGCCCTGCTTTCAATATTCTCGAAGGCATTTATTATAAAGGCATAGATAACTTTGTAATAAGGGCAGAAACAAAGGAAAGCGATGGTAGCACCCTTCGCAACATTAAAATCTATGACCATCGCGACAGGCGGGGCAACGTAAATATTACTCTTGCAGAATGGGGTACTATGGAGATGACCGATGATAAGGCCTTTCTTGTTTTAACTCTTTACAATGGGGCCAATTATCAGGATGTTGAGTCTCGCGATCCGATGCAAACTGCCGGCTCATTTCAGCGAACCCATTTTAAAAGTCAAATTCGCAAATTCGACCTTAGTGCATTTGCCCTGGCACGCACTGACCAGGAACTCTTCAGGTCAAATTTCAGAATGCTTAATATTAGTCAGTTACTCCATTTCGAAGATTCTCTGACATCAATTATGAGCGAGAAGAAAAAAGAACTGTTGTATAACGCCTGGTTAAGGGTATACCAATTTCAAAATTTAGACTCAGTTTTAAAAACTACCATCGATACTATTTCGGGTGGCTTTTTCCCGGGTTTGGCCTATGGCATCGAACATGGTGAAAACCGTTTTATAATTGATGCCGCCATGACCAATGTAAGGCAGCTTAAAGACAATACACTGTTTTCGCACGAAGACCTGCGTTTGAGAAACCGACACTTGGCTCGCTACCTTATTGAATACCACAGAAAGTTTACCATCTCATTTGCCTGTCTGGTACTATTCATGATTGGGGCACCCCTGGGGGCCATAATACGAAAAGGGGGGTTTGGATTACCAGTGGTTTTTTCAGTGTTGTTTTTTGTGTTGTTTCATATCATGTCTATTACAGGCGAAAAATTTGCCCGCGAAGGGGTTTTGGATGCCCTTGCAGGTATGTGGCTTTCAAGTGTGGTGGTTCTTCCCATCGCTGTAATACTTATGTTGCAGGCTACTACCGATTCTTCTCTGATGGATATGGACAGCTATATTGCCCGGCTGGCGCGCCTTAAATCCAAAGGCTTCTTAAAATTTTCCAAACCAAAACCATGGAATGAAAATTCTGCAGCTAACCAATAAACTTCCATACCCACCCAAAGATGGAGGGGCTATTGCCACCCTTAACCTTGCAAAAGGCATGGCTGACGATGGGCACAAGGTTACCATTCTGGCAATGAATACATCCAAACACTATTTCGATATTGATTGCATACCTTCCGGTTTAAAAAATATTATTGATTTTAAGGATGTTGCAGTTGATGCAGGTATCAACCCCTTTGCGGCTATTACAAACCTATTATTCTCTAAGTTGCCATACAATGCGGTTCGGTTTTTCACTGATGACTATTGCAAAGCTCTGAAAGGACTTCTCTCAGCCGAAAAATTTGATGTTATACAACTTGAAGGAATATACATGGCTTGGTATATTAATATTATTCGCCAAAACTCAAATGCAATTATTTCACTCAGGGCGCATAACATTGAACACGAAATATGGCACCGCTATGCAAATCATGAAAAAAACTATTTTAAAAAGCTATACCTTAAAATATTGTCGAAGCGTATAAAGCATTTCGAAGCAAGCATGGTAAATAAGTACGACCTTATTATTCCTATAACCGATCGTGATGCAATTGCTTTTAATGAGTTGGGAAATAGAATGCCTTCATTAACCATCCCTGCCGGGTTCGATTCAACTCAATTGGGAGCTTCCAGTGATGAGATTTTATTTCCATCAATATTTTACATTGGCACCCTCGACTGGTTCCCCAATCAGGATGGACTCCAATGGTTTCTGACCAAAGTCTGGCCATTGGTACTGGAAAAACAACCTCAGTTAATTTTTCATGTAGCAGGAAGAAATGCTCCTCCATGGCTCGCCGCCAAACTAAAAAATTCCAGAAATGTAGTTTATCACGGCGAGGTTGATAATGCCCAGGAGTTCATAAATACCTATGCTATTATGGTAGTTCCCTTGTTTTCAGGCAGTGGCATGAGGGTCAAGATTATCGAGGGAATGGCGATGGGCAAAACAATTGTTACTACTGCAATTGGGGCAGAAGGAATTGATATACAGTCAGGAAAGAATATTTTTATTGAAGAATCGTCATGGGATTTTGCTCAACGAATTATCACAATAACAGAAAACAAAACAATCTGTACAAAAGTAGGAGCAAATGCACACAGTTTTGTTAAGAATAGTTATGATTACCTGGTTTTGAGTAAAAAACTGACTAACTTTTATCTAAAATACTTATCCTGATGATCGAAATCATTTTCTGGATTTTACTGGTTGCACTTTTGTATACCTATTTCGGTTATTCGTTGCTCATGTGGATAATTTCAAAAGTATTAAAGAAGAAAAAAAAGAGCACGCAAATTCATGTTTTTCCCGATGTTACCCTTGTAATTGCAGCCTATAACGAAAAGGAACTCATCAAGGAAAAGGTTAGAAACGGATTCGAACAAACCTACCCGGCAGGAAAAATAAGGCAATTGTGGATAACAGATGGGTCAAATGATCATTCTCATGAGTTACTTAAGAATATTCCTAATGTAAATGTATTGCATAACAACGAAAGAAGGGGCAAAACAGCAGCAGTTAACCGTGCAATGCAATTTGTTGAAACACCAATAACTATTTTTACCGATGCAAATACAATGCTTAACAGGGAAGCAATTGAACTAATAGTAAATGAATTTGACCATCCGGCAACGGGTTGTGTTGCAGGGGAGAAACGTGTTAAAGTGAGGGAAAACGACAATGCTGTTGGAATGGGTGAAGGCTCTTACTGGAAATATGAATCGTGGATAAAAAAGCTTGAATCCGAAACAGGTTCAACGCTTGCTGCTGCTGGCGAACTTTACGCTATTCGCACATCCCTGTTTGAAGCCTTACCCGAAAATGTGATCCTTGATGATTATGTTCTTTCATCCCGAATAGCCACAAGGGGCTACAACGTTAAGTATTGTCCTGATGCTTATGCCATCGAAAACCCTTCTGCAAATATAGAAGAGGAACAAAAAAGAAAGATCAGAATTGCAGCTGGTGCGTTCCAGACTGTCTTTCAGTTTCCGGAATTTTTTAACTTCATTAAAAATCCGTTTTATGTGTTTAAATATTTATCGCATAAAGTACTACGGTGGGTAGTAGTTCCACCTGTTATGATCCTTATTCCATTGTTGTGCGGGATCATCTATTTTCAGAATCCCACATCATTGTTTTACCAAATGTTTTCCGTAATCCTGATTATCTTTTTTTCTTTGGTAATTTTGGGGAAATTTTTACAGAAAAGAAAAATCCGTTACAAATTTATTTTCATCCCCTATTATATATTTACCATGAACATGGCAATTATTAAAGGGTTTCTGAGGTATATTAAAGGACAACAGGATGTAAGATGGGATAAAGCGCAACGCGCCAGATGATTTAACCTTGGATAAAGAAAATTATTTTTCAGATTTTAATCCTAATTGATGACTGAAGAGAAAGACAATACAACAGAGCAGATTAAACTCCGTACAATTGAAGAAGCCATTGAAGATATAAAGGCTGGAAAGGTTGTTATAGTTGTTGATGACGAAAGTCGCGAAAATGAAGGCGATTTTGTGGCAGCGGCCGAAAACATCACACCCGAAATCATAAATTTTATGGCTACCCACGGTCGCGGTCTTATCTGTGCTCCTATTACCCATCAACGTTGCCAACAGCTGAATCTCGATCTGATGGTACCCCATAATACCGCCGTGTACGAAACTCCATTCACCATTTCTGTTGACCTTATCGGGCAGGGCTGTACCACAGGAATTTCGGCCAGCGACCGCGCCAAAACCATTAGGGCACTGGCAGATAAAAATACCCGCCCTTCCGATCTTGGACGTCCCGGGCATATTTTTCCCCTTAGAGCACGCGAAGGTGGAGTTTTGCAACGATCAGGGCATACTGAGGCTGTTATAGACCTTGCAAGACTGGCAGGGTTAGAACCCGCCGGAGCTCTCGTTGAAATAATGAATGACGATGGCTCTATGGCACGTCTTCCCGAGCTCATGTTGATTGCAAAAAAGTTCAGTTTAAAGATCATCTCCATCGAAGAGTTGATTGCTTATCGTATTAAGAATGAAAGCCTTATAGCACAGGAGATTACAGTAGACCTTCCTACTGAATGGGGTGATTTTAAACTGACAGCATTCAGGCAAACAACCAACGGCAAATTGCATCTGGCCCTTATTAAGGGTAATTGGGAGAGAGATGAAGAGGTTTTGGTAAGAGTTCATTCCTCGTGTGTAACAGGTGATATTTTTGGTTCATGCAGATGCGATTGTGGTCCGCAACTGCATAAATCAATGCAAATGGTAGAAAAGGAAGGGAAAGGAGTAGTTTTGTATATGAACCAGGAGGGGCGTGGCATCGGGCTGCTCAATAAGCTGAAAGCATACCATTTGCAGGAGCTGGGTCGTGACACTGTTGAAGCCAACATTGAACTCGGTTTTAAAGCCGACGAACGTGATTATGGCATTGGTGCTCAAATTTTACGCTCACTAGGAGTGTCACGCATAAGACTCATTACTAATAACCCAAGTAAGCGCACCGGATTATCGGGCTACGGAATTGAAATTACTGAAAACATTCCACTGATAACCCCGGTTAATCCTCATTCCAAAAGATATATCGATGCAAAAAAGAACAAAATGGGACATTTATTTTAGCATTAATCCAGGAAAATATCAGGTTCATACCCTGCACCCATAAAATACAAACCGTAGCCAGGCACCGAATAACCAGCTTTGCTGCGGTTTCTGCTTTCAAGTACCTTTTCAAAGTCAGCAATTGAGAGTTTTCCTGAGCCCACATCCATCATAGTCCCAACAATTGCCCTGACCATATTACGCAAAAAACGGTCGGCAGTAATCTTGAAAACCAGCAATTGTCCTCTTTCCTCCCAATCAGCCTCAAAAATTTTACATCTGTAATGGTTTACCTGGGTATTCGATTTAGAGAAACATTCAAAATCATCATGTTTTCTTAAAATATTACAGGCATTTTGCATCTTGCCTAAATCAACGGGGCGATCCATAAACCACGCACGATTTACAAGGAAAGGGCTCTTTATGCGGGCTATGTGATACTCATAGCTTCTCGAAAGTGCACTAAAGCGAGCATGAATGTCGGGTTTTACATGGTGAATGTTGTATACCGCAATTTCAGGAGGCAAAATGCGATTAAGCCTGTATATTAAATCTGTCCTCTGTTCGGTGGATAACTGGTCTGGTGTATCGAAGTGCGCCGTGTAACTGGTGGCGTGAACCTGTGTATCGGTTCTTCCGGCACCTGTAACTTCAATGGGTTGTCTTAGCAGAGTGGCCATAGCCTTTTCAAGCAATTCCTGAATGGTGGTGGCATTGGGTTGTTTTTGCCAGCCATTAAAGGGAAATCCATCAAAACCTAGCTCAATAAAATATCTTTCCATTTTTTACTTTGGATAGTTGCAAACCTACTGCAAATTTTGGAATCCTCATCCGAAAAATTTTCAGGATAACCACAGAAGAGCAAAATTCTATGATACACTAATCAGGAGTTGATTCTCTAATCAAAACCTGATTTAGGCAACAAGAAATAAACAAAGGATTTATAAAAGGATGATGGCTGATTTTTTACAATAATATAAGACACAGATATACAGAGTGTTAGGTATTTAATTAAGAATTATTTATTTAGACACAGTCTAAATTAGGGCAAAAATGAAAAATAAATAAAGAAAAAAATACTTAATTAAAAAACACTTACTATATTTGGAACCAAAACCAACATTAATTAAATGCAAATACACACACTTAAAACAAGAAAGGGATTTTCTTTATGACAAAAGTTGAAGAATTAGTGAAGAAACAAGCAGACTTTCACGGGCGCAAGCGCGAAAGCCTGATGCCTATTCTTCAGGCCGTAATCCAATCAGAACGTTATCTTTCTGAAGATGCCATGGTAGCTATTGCCAAGGAGTTGGATATCAGCACGGCTGATGTTTATGGTACCGCATCCTTCTATACTTTCATGGACACCAAACCCCGAGGTAAAAATATTGTAAGGGTTTGTAAAACAATTACCTGCCACATGAAAGGCAAAGATGCCATTATTGCAACCTTAGAAGAATTACTGAAAATTAAACTTGGTGAGACAACCTCCGATAGTCGCTTTAGCCTGCTTCAGGCCAACTGCCTTGGTTGGTGCCACAAAGGCCCGGTAATGCTTATAAACGATGAGGTTTACCCTGAAATCACACCTCAATCGGCAGTTGATATTATACAGGAGTATCTAAAGCAGAAGTAATTCTATATTGTTAAAAAACTAAAGTACAGATAATTATGGAAAACAGAATAAAAAAGGTTGACCTTATATTCGAAAAGGTCGATTATCTCGAAATATTAGATCGCTCTTTTAAAAGGAGCCAGGACGAGATCATTCTCGATATTATTGATTCTGGCCTCAGGGGGCGCGGTGGCGCCGGGTTTCCTACCGGCTTAAAGTGGAAATTCGCAAAGAATGAAGAGTGTGATGTGAAATATGTTATATGCAATGCCGATGAGGGAGAACCCGGGACTTTCAAGGACAGGGAGATTCTAACCCAGGTTCCGGAAAAGGTGCTTGCAGGGATGGCCATTTGCGGCAAGGCAACCGGTGCAAAGGAAGGTTTTATTTATTTAAGAGGGGAGTATAATTTCTTGATTCCCAGTCTTCATGCCGCAATTGAAAAATTTCACGATCAACTCAAAGCATTGAAATTCGAGTTCAATGTAAGAATTAAATCAGGCAGTGGAGCATACGTTTGTGGCGAAGAAACTGCCTTGATGGAGTCGATGGAAGGAAAAAGGGGCGAACCTCGCAACAAACCCCCATTCCCAACCTCAGCAGGTTATTTGGGCAGGCCCACATCAATCAACAATGTTGAAACACTGGTGTTTGCATTGATGATAGCCAAGGAAGGCCCTTCTAAGTTCAAGGAATTGGGTACTTTCGACTCACGAGGTTCCAAGGTATTTTCGGTTTCTGGTGATACGCCCAAAGCCGGCATATACGAACTCGAGTTGGGTATGAGTCTCGAAGACTTTGTGAATGAATTTGGCGATGGCGATACAAAAGCCGTTCAGATTGGCGGAGCCTCTGGCTATTGTGTTGCCCGTAAACACTTTAAAAGTACTGTAATTGGCTTCGAAGGTATTCCTACCGGAGGCTCCATGATGCTTTTCAACAGTTCCAGGTCAATGTTCAACATCCTGAACGATTACCTTGAGTTTTTTGAAGAAGAATCCTGCGGACAATGCACTCCCTGCAGGGTAGGTTGCCAGCAATTGCTCAAGGGAATTGAAGCGGTGAAGAAAGGGACAAAACCACCCAGTTATCTCGATGAGCTTCAAAAGTTGTCTGAAACCATGAAGGTTGCATCCAAATGTGGTCTTGGACAATCAGTTCCCAATCCTTTTAATTCAATTATTAACAATTTCAGAGAAGAGATCATTTACTAACTCATCTCGATGAAGGATAGTTGGTTGGGAAATTTACCCAATCAATTATAGTAAAATATCTTCCCAATTTTCAACTTATAAATAGGAAAACAATGAGCCCATTTAAAGTAACTTTGAAAATCAATAATTTACAAGTATCTGTTGATGAGGGTACAACCATTCTGAACGCTGCAAAAAAACTCAATTTCAAAATTCCATCACTCTGCAACCACGACGACCTTTGTGTTGCTGGCAACTGCCGAGTTTGTGTTGTAGAGCAGGTGGGCAACCGGCTATTGCCCGCCTCCTGTGCCACACCTGTTTCAGAAGGAATGGAAATATTTACCAATAGTATGAAAGTAAGACAGGCGCGTAAGCATATTATCGAATTGCTGCTGTCTGAACACAACTCAGAATGTACTATCTGCTATAAAAACGGCAACTGTGAATTACAGGAGCTATCCAACGAGTATCGCACCGGTAATCGCATGTTTCTCGATGTTATGAAACGCGGGAAGGTTGATATTTCGTCTCCTTCAATAGAAAAGGATGATTCCAAGTGCATCCGCTGCCAGCGTTGCGTGCGCACCTGTTCGCAATTACAGGCTGTTAGCGCTCTTGCTGTTACCCATAAAGGAAAAGACATGAAAATATCCACCTTCCTTGATAAGCCTATGCATGAAGTAGTTTGCACCAATTGCGGGCAGTGTATTAACCGTTGTCCTACCGCTGCATTGGTTGAACGCAATTATATCGACCAGGTATTCGATGCCATTTACGATCCCAAAAAGTTTGTGGTGGTTCAAACTGCCCCGGCTACCAGAGTTGCTATAAGTGAAGAGTTCGGAATGGGCCCGCAACGTACCACAGGCAAGCTTGTGGCAGCACTTCGCAGGCTGGGTTTTGATAAAGTGCTTGATACTGATTTTACGGCCGACCTCACCATTATGGAAGAAGGAACTGAGCTCCTCACCCGCCTGAAGGAAGCCTTGGTTGACGGAAAACACGTTGCTCTGCCCATGATGACCAGCTGCTCACCAGGTTGGATCAAGTTCCAGGAACATATTTTCCCTGAGATGCTCGATAACCTTTCTACCTGTAAGTCGCCACAGCAAATGTTTGGGCCGCTGGCCAAGACCTATTATGCTGAAAAGATTAACAAGAATCCCGCTGAAATGGTTGTGGTTTCCATCATGCCATGTACTGCCAAAAAATATGAGGCCGACAGACCCGAAATGCGCGGTAGTGGATATAAAGATGTTGATTATGTGCTTACTACAAGAGAATTGGGAATGATGATAAAGCAGGCGGGTATCGATTTCGAAAAACTCCAGGACGAAAAATACGACAGTATCCTGGGCGATTCTACCGGGGCTGCTGTTATATTTGGCGCCACAGGCGGTGTTATGGAAGCCGCCCTGCGCACAGCTTACGAAATAGTAACCGGCAAAGAAGTTCCTTTCTCCAACCTTAATATTAAGCCTGTCAGGGGAATGGAGGGCATAAAGGAAGCATCGGTGAAGATAAAGGATGTGAAACCTGAATGGTCGTTCTTGGAAGGGGTTGAACTTAAGGTTGCCATAGCCCACGGGCTTGCCAACGCCAAAAATCTCATGACCAAAATTAAAGAAGGTAAAGCCGATTATCATTTTATCGAAGTAATGGCCTGCCCAAGCGGATGTATTGGTGGTGGCGGGCAACCCATTCCTACCAACATGGAAATACGCAAGAAAAGAGCTGCTGCTATTTATGAGGAAGATGAAAAAATGATACTCCGTAAATCGCACGAAAATCCTGAAGTTGATGAGATTTATGCATCATTCCTGCATAAACCATTAGGACATCGCTCTCATGATTTGCTTCATACTCATTACACTCCTAAAAAACGCTATTAACATCAACAAAATGATTCATTAAACAGGTAACCGGGGACAATAGTCTCCGGTTATTCTGTATAAATTTCAGTCGTTGGCATTAAAAAGTTAGTTTTTTAAAAATAATAAAGAAAAATTTAAGTATTGATTAATTAGAAATTTGTAACTTCATCTGAATAAATTATTTTTTGCCTCTTTCTTAGTGGTCTTTTTTCATAGTAAATATTTCATATATTATTAGTAATCAAAAAAATGAATGGTTATTTTAATGAGTAATAAAATTTAAGTTGTTAATAAAATAACAATTAATTGAGTTTTTATTTTTTTGATTTTGTTATTTGTTTTAATTTTGCATTGAAGAATTATTTGCTCAATGCTTTTGTGAAACCTTAAACACTGCAAACAAAATCAATACAGTATGAGAATAAAATCTGCCAAAAATAGCGACACTGCATCGCAGATACCCGAACCCACTCTGAGGAGACTGCCGGGTTACCTTAGTTTTTTGAAATCATTAAATGCAAACGCCATAGAATATGTATCGAGCGGTCAGATTGCATCGAATTTTAAAATGGATTCTACGCTCGTTACCAAAGACCTTGCCTATACCGGCATAAAAGGGCGTACCAAAATTGGGTATAATGTTGAATCTCTTATCGAAACCATTGTTCGTTTTCTCGACTTCCATAAAACCGAAAAAGCCTTTTTGTTTGGTGTTGGTAACCTGGGTAAGGCCCTTTTAAAATACCAGGGGCTCAGAAATTATGGCCTCGATATCGTGGCGGGATTCGATAACGACAGTGCCGTAATCAATTCGGTGCATAATGGTATAAAAGTGTATCATACCGATGAGTTTCGCGATTTGTCTAGAAAAATTGATGTTAGGCTTGGAATTATTACAACTCCTGATACAAAAGCCCAGGAAACTGCCGACCTGATGGTAGCATGGGGAATAAAGGCTATCTGGAATTTCACCCCACAGTCCATAAAAGTTCCTGACAATATAATAGTAGAAAACACATCGGTTTACTCCGATCTTGCGGTAATTCTCAACAGGCTAAACAATTAGACCGAATGTGTCTAAAGTAATAATCTCTGATTTTACAATTGGAAAATCTGCACCATCATTATCATGTTGATAAGTATTTTCAACTCCGATAAATCATTCCCGGTTTTTCTTTTTTACACTGAGGCTTGTTTTAAGCGGTTAATTTATCCAGATTTGCCCGATTGGGGATATCACGTAAACTAAGATGTTAATAGATTAACAACTTCCTTTGTTTTTCCGCCCCAACACCTTATCTTTGCACTTAAAACAATGCAGGCAAGAAATTCTTCTTTTGACGGAAACATACACAATTTACCAAATAATTCCCAGGCATGACCATAGAACAAATCTCTCATTTACTGGATGCAGAAGTAATCTGCGGGCACGATATGCTTTCTCACCGGGTAGAAATGGCTTTTGCCTCCGACCTGATGAGCGATGTGCTCACATTAAGCGAACACAATGTGCTATTGATTACCGGACTTGCCAATACTCAAGCTATACGCACCGCCGAAATGTCAGAAATACCCTGTGTTGTGTTTGCCCGAGGTAAAAAGGTAACCGATGAAATAAAGGAACTTGCCGAAGAAAATGGAATAATTATTCTGCAATGCCGTTTTTCAGTATTTAAAACCTGTGGTATATTGTATCATGCCGGCATTGCTCCGGTTTTTTAATCATAAAACCATGCGTTTCGAATACCAGATAGAAGGTGGCAACTTCAGCAAAGCTGGCTTTGCTTCGAGTGAAATAAAAAAAAAGCTACGGCAGCTTAATGTTGACCTGGGCATTATAAAGCGTACGGTTGTTTCTGCCTACGAAGCTGAGGTAAACATAGTTGCCCATGCTTACAGCGGCACCATATATGTTGAGTTTGATGAAACAAAAGTGGTGATTAAGCTGGTAGATGAAGGCCCTGGTATACCCGATATTGAACAGGCAATGAAAGAAGGGTTTTCTACAGCCAGCAGTGCCGTTAGAGAAATGGGATTTGGCGCAGGTATGGGACTGCCAAACATAAAAAAGAACGCCGACGACTTGCAAATTAGCAGTGAAGTTGGTAAAGGTACCACAGTGCAGATTACTATGTTCTTCAACCCAACCGCAAACTGAAAAACACTGTTCAGTCAATATCAAACCCGACATCTGAAACCTGATAATCCAAACCACAAAACTCTGAACGCTAAACTCCAAACTCTAAACCCTGAACTCAAATCTCTAAACCCTTTCTCTTCGCTTTGGACCACAAACATTTTCATCACGCCCTAAAATTCCGAAAGGATGTTTGCATTGGTTGCTCGCATTGCATGAATGTGTGCCCTACCCAAGCCATAAGGATTAGGGAAGGAAAAGCCGAACTGAAGGACAATTATTGTGTAGATTGTGGCAAATGCTACCGCGCTTGTCCGGTGGGCGCTATTATTGTCGAACAGGACGATTTCCGGCAGATATTCAACTATAAACAGAGAATAGCCATAATACCTGCCGTACTTATGGGTCAATTCCCCGAAGAAGTTTCAGGAAATCAGGTTGCCAGTGTGCTGTTGGAGCTTGGCTTCACCCATGTATATGAAGTGGAACATGGTGTTGAAATATTAAGACAACAGATGATTGACTATATCAACAATCATCAGAACATACGCCCCCTTATCTCAACCTTTTGCCCGGCCGTTGTAAGATTGATACAAGTTCGGTTTCCAACCCTGACCGACAACCTTATTCTATTGCGACCACCCCTCGATATTGCCGCCAGTTATTACAATAAATTATTGATCGATCAGGGGGCCAACCCTGCCGAAATTGGTATTTTCTACATAACCCCTTGCGCCGCCAAAATAGCTGCGGTAAAATCGCCGGTAGGGCAGGAGGGATCGGCCATAACAGGGGTAATTAATATGGATTTTATCTTCAATAAAGTATATACGGCAGTTAAACAAGGCTTTGCAGGTAGAGATTCGTATCGCCTTCCTTCGCGCGACCCTCTGAAATCATCGGGCATAACCTGGACAATAACAAATGGTGAGGCCGCCCTGATGCCCGGGCGTACCCTTGCCATCGACGAAATGAGCAATGTAATAGAGTTTCTTGAACTTCTTGAAAATGATGACAATATTGATATCGATTTTCTGGAATTGAGAGCTTGCGACGAAAGTTGTGCCGGTGGAATTCTTACCAGCAGCAACCGGTTCTATACTGTTGAAAGGATGAGAAAACGGTCGGCCCGGTCAAAAAAGCGTGAACTCGAGCGCCATTACAGATATGCCAACCCCGGACCTATTGTAAAATACAAAGATTTTTTACTGCAGCATATTTCTCTGGAAAAAGTCCAACCTCGTTCTATTGACAAACTCGATGAAAACATTGCGGAAGCAATGCGAAAAATGAAAGAAGTGCAACAATTAATGGAAAAACTCCCCTATGTTGATTGTGGTCTGTGTGGTTCGCCCAGCTGCAGCACCCTTGCCGAAGATGTGGTTCAGGGGCATGCATCGGTTGAGCAGTGCATTTATATTCAGAAACGCATGGAAAATGAGGGTACACTTCCCGCTGATGAATCGCTTAGGATTATGAAAAAAATATGGGGCAATGATAAGTTTTCCAATAACTCATCAAAGTAAATGGTACAATTTAATTATATCTTTTCGAAAAATGACTGTAAAGCAATTAACTGAACAACTTGACCTTAAAGTTTTCGGTGGAGCCACCGGACTTAAGAATGAAATTTCAGGAGGATATGTTTCCGATCTTTTAAGCGATGTTATGGGCAATGCGGATGCAGGCCAAGTTTGGATAACCTTGCAAACACATAAAAATGTTATGGCAATCGCCTCGCTCAAAGACCTGGCTGCCATAATTCTTGTCAGTAATAACGAGCCTGAGCCCGATACCCTTGCGCAGAGCAACGAAGAGGGTATTCCCCTGCTTGGTGCCGATATGAGTACTTTCGAGATTGCCGGAAAACTATACGCATTAATACGTTGATACATGGAAATTTTCAGGGCCGACCTGCATATACATTCTTTGTTATCGCCATGTGGCGATCTGGAGATGAGCCCTGCAAATATTGTGGCCCAGGCCATGGCCCAAAATCTTCACATTATTGCCATTACCGATCATAACTCCCTCCGGCAGGCTCCCTTAGTAAAAAAGCTGGCCGCAAAACAGGGAATATTTACCCTTTGCGGGGCCGAAGTCACAACCAGGGAAGAAGTGCATTGCCTGGCTTTGTTTGGCAACACTCAGGCGCAGGAAATTTTTCAGAACTACCTCGATGAACATCTTCCTGATATTAAAAACGACCCGCAGTATTTTGGCCACCAGGTGGTAGTGGACGAACAGGAGATGATAGTATTAGAAGAAGAGAAACTTCTTATTTCGGCCATTAATCAAACCATAGACCAGGTTGAGCGCAAAGTGCACGAATTGAACGGATTGTTCATTCCAGCCCACATCGACCGGAAAAAATTCAGCCTGGTGAGTCAACTGGGTTTTGTTCCACCCGGGCTTAATGCTGATGCCTATGAAATATCCGGCCACACCACCATCAAGGAGATACTCAGGATGTTCCCTTATCTGAAAAACAATGTGTTTATAAGGAGTTCAGATGCACATCTGCCTTCTCAGATAGGGGCTTCGGTTACCCTGCTCCAAATCCAAACACCCTCTTTTGAAGAGATTAAGATGGCTTTTGCCGCCACAGAGGGGCGCAGGGTAGTATATTCTGACATGGACGCCTGAGGTTTATTCAGGATTTCAATTCATTTACACATGTTAATAGAAAACCCCTGTTAAACCCGGCTAAGTCATTAGTTCATTGCATTCCAAATGACTAATTCTGGTTAAATATTACAACTACACTTTAAAACACATTATTTTTTATGAAAGACATTTCCCTTCACGTTCTTGATATTGTGCAAAATTCAATCAGTGCGGGTGCCACTCATATTGAAATCATAATAACCGAAACACACGCTGACGACCAACTTGTAGTTGAGATTAACGATAATGGGAAGGGAATTGAAGCTGCATTATTGCCCAAAGTAACCGATCCTTATTTTACAAGCCGCACTACCCGAAAAGTGGGTCTTGGGTTACCATTGTTCAGGCAAAATGCTGAAATGACAGGTGGAAGTTTCAATATAACATCACAACCAGGAAAGGGTACCCGGGTCAGGGCTGTTTTCGGCCACAGTCATATAGACAGGCAACCCCTTGGCGACATGCCAGGGGTAATAATGCTACTGGTAGGAGCAAATCCTGAACTCGATTTTATATACCGGCACCAAATCAACCAGAATTTCTATGAATTCAACACAGCGGAGGTAAAAGAGGTGCTTGAAGGTCTTCCTCTGAACAATCCTCTTATCATTCGTCAGCTTAAGGCAATGATTGCTGAAAATCTTTCTGAGCTTCAAGCAGATAACCCTTAAAAAACCTGGGTTCAAATAAGCATAATTACCTTTAAACTATTAGAATGGCGGCAGATGTAAAATTTTCATTGGCAACTAATTAAGAATCATTCTAAAGTTAAAAAAAATGCCTTTTTTTACTTTTTCTCAACATTAAAGCAGTATCTTTGTACATCATTTCACAACTCAAAATTTTTTCAAATCATATAGTTGTAGAAATAGGTAAATACGAGTTTTTAGTTTTGAAATTCAATCATTTACTGTAAAATGATTTTTAGCACAAACCAAATTATCTCCAAAAAAATTCATCAAACAAATTGTACATCAACCACAATGTTGAGTGTTTTTCAACTGTGGTTACCTATGTTTGATAGAGAATATTCTTTTGTTTAATTATTAAATGGGAATCAAAAAATGACAAAAATTAAATCATTAGCCGATTTGAAAAAAATGAAGAGCGATCTTCAGACCCAGATTGCATTGCGTGAAAAAAGCGACAATCCTGAAGGGCGAGTATTGGTGAAAGTTGCTATGGCAACCTGCGGGATTGCCTCAGGCGCCAAAACGGTTATGGAATACATGATCGAAGAAATGGAAAAAAGAGGGGTTGACTCCATTGTTAGTCAAACCGGTTGCATGGGCTATTGCTATGCCGAGCCAACTATTGAAGTTACTTTGCCCAACCGCGAACCCATTGTTTTTGGATATGTGGATATTAAAAAGGCTGATGACATCATCGAGAAATACATTAAGAATGGTGAATTGCTCGAGGGTATTATCCCGGTGAATTACGAAACAATTGATAAAAAATAATTTTAAGGAGGAATTAACGAATGGCTAAATACAAAATGCATATGTTGGTTTGCGGTGGCACCGGTTGCCGCGCATCTTCCAGCGACGTGCTTTATGAAAACCTGAAAAAGGAAGTTCAGCAAAATAACCTTGAAAATGAAGTTCAGGTGGTTACAACGGGTTGTTTTGGCTTTTGCGAAAAAGGGCCCATTGTAAAAATGATACCCGATAATACATTTTATGTAAGCGTACAACCTAAAGATGCCGCTCTGATTGTTGCCGAGCATGTGATTAAAGGACGCAAGGTAAACAAGCTGCTGTATGTTGACCCTACCCGCAAGGAGCAGATTCCCGACAGTAAGCACATGGGCTTCTATAAAAAACAGATCAGGATTGCATTGCGCAATTGCGGACTAATTGACCCTGAAAACATCAATGAATACCTTGCGGCCGATGGATACGAGGCCATGGGCAAAGTATTGCTCGAAATGAAACCCGAGCAAGCTATTCAGACCGTTATCGACTCGGGCCTGCGTGGCCGCGGTGGCGGTGGCTTCCCAACCGGTTTGAAATGGAAAATTGCCAGTCAGAACCATGCCGATCAGAAATATGTAGTGTGTAACGCCGACGAAGGTGACCCCGGTGCATTTATGGATCGCTCAATCCTGGAAGGAGATCCCCATTCTGTGCTCGAAGCCATGGTTATCAACGGTTTCTGCATTGGCGCAACCAAAGGTCTTATTTATATCAGGGCTGAGTATCCCCTGGCAATACAGCGTTTAAAAATTGCCATCAACCAGGCACGCGAATATGGACTGCTCGGAAAAGATATCTTAGGCTCAGGGTTCGATTTTGATGTGGAGATACGTTATGGTGCAGGTGCTTTTGTTTGCGGTGAAGAAACTGCGTTGATCCACTCCATGGAAGGACATCGCGGTGAGCCTACCTTTAAACCACCCTTCCCGGCTCAAAGTGGGTACCTTGGTAAGCCCACCAACGTAAACAACGTTGAAACCTATGCCAACATCCCGGTTATAATTAATAAAGGTGCACCATGGTTTGCCGCTATAGGAACCGAAAAATCAAAAGGTACCAAAGTTTTTGCCCTTGCCGGAAAGATCAACAACGTTGGTTTGATCGAAGTACCTATGGGTATCACCCTTCGCGAGGTAATATACGAGATTGGTGGTGGCATAAAAGGTGGTAAGAAATTCAAGGCTGTTCAAACGGGTGGTCCCTCTGGTGGCTGTCTTACCGAAAAACATCTCGACATACCCATCGATTACGATAACCTACTTGCATCTGGCTCAATGATGGGATCTGGTGGTATGATTGTTATGGATGAAGACGATTGCATGGTGGCAGTTGCCAAGTTCTATCTCGATTTCACCGTGGAAGAATCCTGCGGAAAATGCTCACCATGCCGCATCGGTAACAAGCGTCTTTACGAACAACTCGAACATATTTGCAAAGGGCACTCCACTGAAGCCGATCTGGCGAAACTTCGCAACCTTAGCCAGGTAATTAAGGATACCTCGCTGTGTGGACTTGGCCAGACATCGCCCAACCCCGTTCTGTCTACCCTCGACAACTTCTACGACGAGTACCTTGCACACGTAAGGGATCATCGCTGCCCGGCAGGAGTTTGCAAAGACCTGATCCGTTATGAGGTAATTGCCGAGAACTGTGTTGGTTGCACCGCATGTGCACGCAACTGCCCGGTTAACTGTATCTCTGGCGAAAGAAAACAAGTGCATATTATCGAACAGAGCCTGTGTATAAAATGCGGTGCCTGCCTCGAAAAATGTAAGTTTAATGCAATTGCAGTAATTTAATTCACTTTTAACAGTACACAATATAATGGAACTTATCAAATTAACTATAGATAATAGAACTGTTGAGGTTGAAAAGGGAACCACCATCTTCCATGCAGCAAAAAAACTGGGTATCGAAATTCCAACCCTTTGCTACATGAACCTTAAAGATCTCAACATTGAACATAAACCCGGCGGTTGTCGCGTATGTGTGGTTGATGTGGAAGGCCGACGTAACCTGGCCCCCTCATGCGCCACCGAATGTGCAGAAGGTATGGTTGTTAAAACCAACAACGTAAAGGTTATGAATGCCCGCCGCACTGTGCTCGAACTCATCATTTCCGACCACCCCTTCGATTGTCTTATCTGCGCCAAATCGGGTAACTGCGATCTTCAATCCCTGGCCATCAAGATGGGAGTAAGAGACATTCCATTTCAGGGCGAAAAATCAACCTATAAACCCGACTTTTCACCCGCAATTATCCGCGAAATGGATAAGTGCATCATGTGCCGTCGCTGCGAAACCATGTGCAACGATTTTCAGACCGTAGGCGTACTATCAGGTATCAACCGTGGTTTTGAAGCTGTTGTTGCTCCTGCTTTTGAGCGCGATCTCGACCACAGCGAGTGTACCTATTGCGGACAGTGTGTGGCAGTTTGCCCCACCGGTGCTCTTACCGAAGTTGACCATACCAAAAATGTGATTGCCGCCCTTGCCAACCCCACCAAAACCGTTGTAGTACAAACTGCTCCTGCCGTGCGTGCTGCTTTGGGTGAAGAATTCGGTATGGCCCCCGGCACGCTGGTTACCGGCAAAATGGTAGCTGCTTTGCGGCAACTGGGTTTCGATTTTGTTTTTGATACCGATTTCGCCGCCGACCTTACCATCATGGAAGAGGGCACCGAATTACTCGACCGTATTACACGCCATCTGAGTGGCGACAAAGACGTAAAACTCCCCATTCTTACCTCATGCTGCCCCGGCTGGGTTAACTTCTTCGAGTTTTACTATCCTGATATGCTCGATATTCCGTCAACCGCTCGCTCGCCACAGCAAATGTTTGGTGCAATTGCCAAAACCTATTTTGCCGAAAAACAGAAAATTGACCGTAAAGACATGGTAGTGGTTTCTATTATGCCATGCGTTGCCAAGAAATACGAGTGCAGCCGCGAAGAGTTTAAAACCGATGGCAACCCCGATGTAGATTTCTCCATTTCAACCCGCGAACTGGCCCACCTTATAAAACAGGCCAACATCCATTTCAATTCGCTACCCGATGAAGATTACGACAAGCCCCTGGGCGAGTCAACAGGTGCTGGCGTTATTTTTGGTACTACCGGTGGTGTTATTGAAGCTGCCGCACGCACTGCCTATGAGCTGCACACCGGCAAAACCCTTGAGAAAGTCGATTTTGAAGCCCTCCGCGGTTTCGAAGGAATTCGCTCTGCAACGGTTGATTTTAATGGTGTGGATATTAAGATTGGTATTGCTCACGGTTTGGGTAACGCCCGTAAACTGCTCGACAGTGTAAAAGCCGGTGCAGCCGATTTCCATGCCATCGAAATTATGGCCTGCCCTGGTGGTTGTATTGGTGGTGGGGGCCAGCCCTTGCATCATGGCGATTCTTCAATTCTTAAAGCACGTGCAAAAGCCATTTACAGCGAAGATGAAGCGAAAACAATCCGTAAGTCTCACGAAAACCCCTCAATCATTAAGTTGTACAACGAATACCTCGGTAAACCAGGTAGCGAAAAAGCACACCATCTGCTGCACACTCATTATTTTGCAAAGAAAGACAGGCAAATCCTGCTCGACCATTAATAACCGGCCCTGAATTCCTGAAGGGGATACCTTCCCGAATTCTGTAAGCCCTCCAGACAAATTATTTGTAACGATAAAAATTTCATTATAATGACTTCAGTAAAGTTAAAATTGAAAGAAAGCGATGTGCAGAAGCTGAAAGATGTGGCCAAATCATTTAATAATGAAGCAGGCGAGCTCATCAACGTATTGCATAAAGCACAGGAAATATTCGGATACCTTCCTGCCGAAGTACAGGAAGTAGTAGCCCAGGAGCTTAACATACCCGTGGCAAAGGTTTATGGTGTGGTTACCTTCTACTCCTTCTTTACTATGTTGCCCAGGGGGCGCTATCCCATTTCAATCTGCACAGGTACAGCATGTTATGTGCGTGGGGCCGAAAAGGTACTCGACGAGTTTAAGCGGATTCTTAAAGTACCTGTGGGCGAAACAACCCCTGATGGTAAATTCTCCATTACCTGCCTGCGCTGCGTTGGTGCCTGCGGACTTGCTCCTGTGGTAATGGTTGGCGACAAAACCTATGGTCGGGTTACTACCGATGGTGTTAAGGATATTCTCAAAGAATACGAAAACGAGGATTAAGATCCTTTAAACCGATTATCTTCAATTAAAAAGGGATTAGCGCAGCTAATCCCTTTTTAATTGTCTGCTTTGCAACTCTTTTTTTTATTGATGCAGACAACCTAAATCGTAACTTTTAGGGCTATAATGTGCTACAAATGATTTTGTAAGGCGAATTTAATATGCCATTTACAAAAATGAAATGAAAAACATCAAATAATTAATATGCTAAACAAATTAAATTATTTAAAAAAATATTTATGAATCCCATTGGTTTATTGTAATTTAGGCGTCATATTTAAATGAATAGTAATTGAACCCATAATTTCACAAAAACAAGCAAATTCTTCAGCCAGTGAGAAAACTAATCACACCAATTGCAGTTTTATTTTTGCTTGCTTCCTGCGTTTCGAGCAAAGTGGTTGTTAATAAGAGTTACAATGGATTGCTTCCACTTGATACATTAAATCTTGTTTCGATGATGATTGGAACAGTTTCCCAACCGATAATCCCATTAATCGATGCAGCTGCTTTTAATGAGAAAACCAATTCAATTTCTGATCAGATTTTGAATGTGCAACAGAAAGTGATTGACCGTTACCAATCAATTCTTGTTAATACCCTTAAAGAAAATAATAATCTGAGCCTAATTACAGTTGAAACATTTAAAGGTGAGAGTGCGGAGAAATATCGTGTGTAACAGGGTGTAGGAGTGGACAATAAAAACTTTCCCATAGTTTTTTTCTCTGAAGGTGATTTAAATTTTACAGATCTGAAAAATGGGAAGAATCCCGTTTTTATTTTCAAGCAAGATAACCTTGTAAGTCAACGTGTTTCGCAATTAGCTAAAGATTTAAATGTTCAAAATGTTGCAGAGTGTTTTACACGGCTATCAGTTATAGGTGTAAGTATGTTTGGCTTAAATGGAAATATAAGGCTTGAATCATATTTATTTATTTATAATAGAAATGGTCGGTTGTTATTAGATGCTGTAGGCTGGACAAAACCAACAGTTGTTTTGGGCAAGAAAGTTGAAGACTATCAGCAACAGCTTGAACAATTTGGAGATATGACAATACTAATTTCTAAGGAACTCAAAAAACACATTCGTCAATGAAGCAATTTTTAAACCTTGTTTTAGGGGTTTTATTAATAACCCTTTTTCACTCTGCATTTGCGCAAAGCAATTATAACCTTCCTCCTTTAAAACATTATGACAAGGCTACTATAGGACTAAAAAGCTTTCAAAGGCTACAGGTCAGAAATCTTCAAATCCTTAATGATAGTGTTCGTTATAGCTTCAATGTGGTTATTCAGAAGAAAAACCTTCAGGAAATCAACTATATAAGGGTGGTTGAAGGAAATAAAGCTAAAGGAGGTGCATTGATTGGTGGCGCCACTATGTTATTATTGTCTCTGGTTTCAATAATTGAAGTTCAGGCGGATATAGAACTTGAATTATGAAGTAATGCTTTTGTTTCGGTACTGCTATTTACTGCAGCTGGTGCTTTAAGCGGTGCAATATTAGGTTCGGCCATTAAGAAAGAATCATCCTACTATATTCACATCGCTAAATAGTTTGGTAAACAAATTATTTAAACCTGGCTTGATCGGCAATTTAGTTCTGTTAAAATATCGAGGCCGTCCCTTCAGGTTTGAAGAGACGGCCTCGATGAGTTGTCACCTTTATATTAATCTGTTTCTGGTAAGATTCAATTGCAACTTATATCTTTCCCCATAGCATCCCAACAATAGAAACTGCCTGTACCGAAAGTTTTCGGATCTTTAATTTGACCAGCCTTGGTTTGGGTGTTCCAGTTAATATTTACCTTGTTATTTTGCGACTTGATATAAATCTCATAAAAGGCATTAAAAGTTGCCGCAGTTGTTTTTCCATGTGATATATAGCTGCCATTATCGTTGCCGCCAGGTATAACATTGGTGTATTTAATACCAAAATCATTGTTGCTGTTTTTGTACCACTCAATATCAACTATGGGTGTAGAATTGCCAGGTGCATTATAGAGCCTCCAGGTGCCACTTTTCTGATTTATGTTTGACATACCGGTAAACCAAAGAAAATTGGCAAATGCACCAGGTCCGGTTTTGCTTACATACATTTCCCAGTTAACATTACTTCCGTTTACCTTGCCAAATAAGCTGGCAGTGTAGGTATGGATTCCTACTGTTACATTAAAGGTCCATTTCCACGATCCGTTTTCCTGCAATTGCGGAGTATGGTTAAAAGACTCCCGAAAGGTAGCCACCGGAACAGCAAGATTTACATAAATTACGGTATTCCATACTGCTACATGGGTGATGGCAAGGGCACGGTTTACATAAGTATTTGCGCCGACTGTTTCAACTGATTTGGCTGTCAGAAAATCTGAGAAATCCATCACAAAAGAAGACTCGGGTGGCACCACAGGCGGGGTATTTTCATCGTCTTTCTGGCATCCGACAAATATCATTGCCAGAACAATAACAGTAGTTATAACTGGGTGGAATTTTTCTTTGAACATGAATGATTGCATGGCTGTAAATGTTTTAATTTTTTAGTTACGAACAATTTGAATTGGTAAATTTTGGGTGAACCAATTGTCAAAATTAAAACTATTAGCACTTTTAGAAACGGTAGAAAAGTACTGATTATTTTTTGTTTGTTATGGAGTCAGTATGTTGTTTTATTATATGCATTATTCCATCTTAATTAATGATACTGATTGCCAATTTGCTTAATTATTAACTACTTTTGCCTCTTGAATGGACAGGTCAGTAAGGCATTTGCTCATTATTTGTCAATTCAATAAAAACTATTCACAAACTAATACATCCGGATAATGAAAAAAACTTTGAGAATTGCGTTGGTAACAATTTTTACAGTGGGATTAATGGCAGGCTGCGGCTCATCGGGCAGCGAAAAGGAGAAAGATGCCCTAAAACTTGCACAAATCGCCTGCGAAATGAGGCAAATGGGAATGAATTTGAGCGAAGGCGATTTTGAAGGGCTTACCAAATTCACTCAGAAAATGAATGAGTTTACCCAGGCAGCACAAGAAATGGAAACCAAATATGGGTTTACTGAAGAAAATGAGGAATTTGAAAATCTCATCAGAGAAGCTTTAAAAAAGACTGATTGCAAAGATGTTAATCTCGACGATCTTTTCAATTTCTTTGATGTTGAATAAATTTTCCTGAAATACCTAAACCCGTTGTTTATTTTAATCCTGGATTAGTCAGTAGGAATGCAGTGAACTAATGACTTAGCCGGGATTTACCCCGCCTTAGAAATACATAAATCGTAAGCATTTCTGATTACAATTTATAGTTCTTTTTATGCGATTTGCCGTTCTAATAATATTATTATCAATAACTTATACTGATGTTTTGCTAATACCGGTCATTAGAAGAATCGGCTAAAGACAAATCTGGGTTAATAACGGGTTTATTGTTTTATTTTTTTAGTTTATCAGAATGAAAATCAAATTATCTGTAACAATTATTACACTCAATGAAGAGCGAAATATTGGACGATGCCTTGAATCGGTAAGGGATATTGCCGATGATATTACAGTAATTGACTCCTTTAGCACCGATAAAACTGAAGAAATTTGTGAGAAATATGGAGTGAATTTTATCACCAACCCTTTTAAAGGACATATAGAACAGAAAAATTTTGCACTCGACCATGCCCGCTATGATCATGTTCTTTGCTTGGATGCCGATGAGGCCCTTGACGACCAACTTTTAATAGCTGTAAAATCGGCAAAAGAAAATTGGGCTTATGATGGTTATACCATGAACCGGTTAACCAATTATTGCGGTAAATGGATAAGGCATACAGGTTGGTATCCTGACCCGAAACTTAGACTAGCAGATAGAAAAAAAGTACGATGGGGGGGGAGCAATCCACATGACGAACTCAGGCTTATTGCCGGAGCTTCAAGTGCTCATTTACAAGGAGATATACTTCATTATTCTTATTACACAATACGTGACCATATTGCCCAGATGAATTCCTTCACCACAATAATGGCTGAAGATGCTTTTAGAAAAGGGAAAAAGGCCGGTTTTATAAAGCTTTATTTAAGCCCGGGATTCACATTTATTAAAAAGTATTTTTTCGAACGAGGTTTCATGGATGGCTATTATGGATTTGTAATAAGCATTCTTTCAGGATTTTATACCTTATTGAAGTATATGAAATTAAGAGAACTCGTAAAATCATCATCCAACATATAATCCCGGATTAGTCGGTAGAAAAAATTATTATTGACAAATTTGGGTTTAAGTATTCTAAATGAAAAAGGGCGCTTTCGGGCGCCCTTTTTCATATCTACCAGTTAATTTCTCAGGCAGTTGTATAAGAAACCTGACCACCTTTAGCAGCCTGCTTTTCGCGGGCAACAGCCTGGGCAGCGGCAAGGCGTGCAATGGGTACGCGGAATGGTGAGCAACTCACGTAATCCATACCTACCCTGTGGCAGAATTCAACCGAAGAAGGCTCTCCACCATGTTCACCGCAAATACCAATTTTCAGTTTATTGCGGGTTGAACGACCTCTTTCAATAGCCATTTTTACCAATTGGCCAACACCTTCCTGGTCGAGCACCTGGAATGGATCGTTCTTCAATAAACCTTTTTCGAGATAAACCGGGAGGAAACGGCCAGCATCGTCGCGTGAGTAACCGAAGGTCATCTGTGTAAGGTCGTTGGTGCCAAAGGAGAAGAACTCGGCGCTTTGTGCAATCTGATCAGCAACAAGTGCAGCTCTTGGAATTTCGATCATAGTACCTACAAGGTGGTCGATAGAATCGTTTCTTTCTGCAAATACCTTGGCAATAGTGTCACGAACAATTTGCTCCTGCAGTTTCATTTCCTGCAATGTACCGGTAAGAGGTATCATGATTTCAGGAATAGCCTTAATACCTTTTTTCTTCAGGTTAAGGGCAGCTTCAATAATGGCGCGTGCCTGCATTTCGGTAATTTCGGGGTAAGTGTTGCCCAAACGGCAGCCACGGTGACCAAGCATTGGGTTGAATTCGTGCAGCGAATCAACTTTTGCTTTTACCTCAGCAGGGGTAATGCCCATTTCTTTTGCCATTTCGGCTTGGTTTTCAGTTTCGTGGGGAAGGAATTCGTGCAATGGGGGATCGAGCAAACGCACGGTTACAGGTAAGCCCTGCATAGCTTCAAAAATGCCTTCAAAATCGGAACGTTGAATGGGCAGAAGTTTATCGAGTGCTTTGCGGCGGCCGGTTTCGTCGTTTGCCAGGATCATTTCGCGCATAGCCTTTATGCGATCACCTTCAAAAAACATGTGCTCAGTGCGGCACAAGCCAATACCTTTTGCACCAAATTCGCGGGCAACCCTTGAATCTTTCGGGGTATCGGCATTGGTACGAACACTCATACGGGTGTGTTTTTCGGCCAGTTCCATAAGGGCTGCAAAGTCGCCGCTTACTTCAGGATCAACGGTGGCAATTTTCCCTGCATAAACAACACCGGTGGTACCGTTGAGAGAAATGTAGTCACCTTCTTTGTAAACCTTGCCCTCAATGGTCATTGTGCGGTCTTTGTAGTTGATATTGATGGAGCCGGCACCAGAGATACAACATTTACCCATACCACGGGCCACAACTGCAGCATGCGATGTCATACCACCGCGGGCAGTTAATATACCTTCGGCAGCGTCCATACCACTCAGGTCTTCGGGTGAAGTTTCTATACGCACAAGAACAACTTTTTTACCTTGGGCAACCCATTCAGCAGCTTCGTCAGCAAAGAAAACGATCTGGCCTGTTGCGGCGCCTGGAGATGCAGGCAAACCCTTTGCAATATTCTTAGCTTTATTTTCTTCGTTGGTATCGAAAACAGGATGCAGCAATTCGTCAAGCTTATTGGCTTCTACGCGCAGAAGTGCTTCTTCTTCACTGAGCATGCCTTCGCGAAGCATATCCATAGCAATTTTTACCATCGATGCACCAGTACGCTTGCCCGAACGGGTTTGAAGCATCCAGAAGCGTCCTTCCTGAATTGTGAACTCGATATCCTGCATATCGCGATAGTGATTTTCGAGTTTTTTCTGGTTATCGTATAGTTCTTTGTACAATTGTGGGAATAGTTCTTCCAGTGAAGGATAGTTGGTTTTGCGCTCTTGTTCGCTAATACCCTGAAGGGCTGCCCAACGCAAAGAACCTTCCTTGGTAATCTGGCGTGGAGTGCGGATTCCAGCCACAACATCTTCTCCCTGTGCATTTACCAGGTATTCGCCATTGAATATGTTTTCGCCGGTTGCAGAGTCGCGGGTAAAGGCAACACCTGTTGCTGAAGTATCGCCCATATTACCAAATACCATAGCCTGAACGTTAACAGCAGTACCCCATTCGGCAGGAATGTTATTCATTTTGCGGTAGTAGGTGGCACGTGGGTTGTTCCATGATTCAAATACAGCAATTACTGAACCCCAGAGTTGCTCCCATGGATCCTCTGGAAAGTCTTTTCCGGTTTGTTTTTTAACTGCAGCCTTAAAGCGAACAACAAGTTCTTTCAGGTCTTCGGTGGTAAGATCCTGGTCGGTTTTAGCGCCTCTTTCCTTTTTCAGATGATCCATAATTTCATCAAAAGGATCTTCATCTTCTTTTTTCACAGGTTTCATATCCATCACCACATCGCCATACATCTGCACAAAACGACGGTATGAGTCCCATACAAAACGTTCGTTGCCAGATTTTTTGATCAACCCCTGAAGTGTTTCCACATTGAGTCCAAGGTTAAGAACGGTGTCCATCATACCTGGCATGGATGCACGGGCACCCGAACGAACCGATAGCAACAGGGGGTTTTCCTTGTTACCGAAGCCGGCATTCATCTCTTTCTCTACTTTGCCAATGTTCTCTTTTACTTCATCAAAAATAGCTTTGATGGTTGCTTCGCGGCCTACCTGGTTGTATAAGGTACACACCTCGGTGGTAATGGTAATACCAGGAGGTACCGGAACACCAATGTTAACCATTTCTGCAAGGTTGGCACCTTTTCCACCCAGCAAATTGCGCATACTGCTGTCTCCGTCGGCTTTTTTGCCTCCAAAATAATAAACCTTCTTGTTTTTTTCCATTGCTAATCTAAATTTGGTCCGTCAAATGATTGAATTAAAAATTTATTAAAAAAATATGTTGCTAATCAGAAGAATATGTAAATTGTTTGAAATGCTATATAATGTGCTGAACTTCAAAATTTTACAGAGATTTTTGCTATAAAGGCGTACAAATTTACTGTTTTTTCAGCAAGGTATGTTGCTGTTGGTTATTATTTTTTGCTTTTTTAAACCCGCAAAATTCTATCACCAAGCCTTACCAATATTATCGGTTGGATTATTATCCGTTTTGTACGGGTTTTATAAAAAGGATTTACTTTTGTGCAAATTTTTACACTTATTTAATTCAATAAAATGCTGAAAGAAAAACCTTCCATCCCAAAGGGAACAAGAGATTTTTCGCCCGAAGAAACCGCAAGGCGCAATTATATTTTCGACACTATCCGCAGGGTTTATGAACTTCATGGTTATAAACCCATTGAAACACCGGCAATGGAAAACCTTTCTACCCTGATGGGTAAATATGGCGAGGAAGGTGACAGACTTATCTTCAGAATCCTGAATTCCGGAGATTTTCTTTCCAAAACAGACCAGTTGCTGCTCGATAGCCGTGATGCTTTAAAGCTGAGCAATCAGATTTGTGAGAAGGCACTCAGGTACGATCTTACAGTACCCTTTGCCCGTTACGTTGTGCAGCATCAAAACGAAATAAGTTTCCCCTTTAAACGCTTTCAGATACAACCGGTTTGGCGCGCCGACAGGCCACAAAAAGGGCGCTACCGCGAATTTTTTCAGTGCGATGCAGATGTTATCGGAAGTGATGCATTATTCAACGAGTTTGAGCTTCTTCAAATCATTGATAAGGTTTTTGACAACCTGGCGATAGATGTTACCATTAAACTCAACAACCGGAAAATTCTTGCCGGAATTGCCGGTTATATTGGGTTTGCCGATAAAATTACAGATATTACGGTGGCTATTGATAAACTTGATAAAATTGGCCATGAAAATGTAAACCAAGAACTTCTGGAAAGGGGTTTAACCCCTGAAGCCATTGAAAAACTGCAGCCTGTGTTGCATTTAAAGGGGAATTATACTGAGAAGCTTTCGAGTTTGAAAGCTATTCTTGCAAATTCGGAATCCGGCCTGAAAGGAATTGAAGAAATAAGTGAAATATTTTCCTGGATTGAATATTCACCTCTTAAATGCAATGTTGAGCTCGATCTTACCCTTGCCCGCGGATTAAATTACTACACCGGGGCCATTATTGAAGTGAAGGCAAATAATGTGGTAATGGGTAGTATTTGCGGTGGGGGCAGATATGATGATCTTACAGGCATTTTTGGCTTGCAGGGTATGTCGGGTGTGGGAATTTCGTTTGGTGCTGATCGTATCTACGATGTAATGCTCGAGGTAGGCCTTTTCCCCGAAAATGTGCTTACTTTCAGCAAGGTTCTTATAGTTACTTTGGGTTTAGATGAATTGAGATATGGGCAGAAGATACTCGCAGAACTAAGGAATGCCGGGATAAAAAGCGAACTGTTTCCCGAAAATGCAAAAATGAAAAAACAAATGCAATATGCCGATAAGAACAATATTCCGTGGGTTGTACTAATAGGAAATGATGAAAAGGAATCGGGGGTTTTATCATTAAAGAATATGAAAACCGGTGAACAGCAATCTCTGAAGGTAGCAGAGATAATTTCTCAGCTTAGAAATAATTGATAATCACAATACACACGCTCATGCACCATCATACCGTCGATACGCTCAGGCTCGATTTAAATGTTATCAGGAAAATAATGCAGAATAGTTGCCGAATTAATCTTTCGCAAGAGTGTATCGGGTTGATAAAACAATGCAGGGAATATCTCGACCAGAAAATAGCCAGCCAGACCGAGCCGATTTATGGAGTTACCACCGGATTTGGCTCTCTTTGCAACCATAGCATTTCTGCCGCCGATCTGGGGCAATTGCAAAAAAACCTTGTAATGTCGCACGCTTGTGGTATGGGCGACAAGGTTCCGGATGAAATTGTAAGGATAATGCTATTTCTCAAAATTCAATCGCTTGCCTATGGGAAATCAGGTGTGCAACTGGCAACAGTTGATCGTTTGATAGACTTTTATAACAATGATGTACTGCCGGTTGTTTATACACAGGGGTCGCTAGGCGCATCAGGCGATTTATCGCCATTAGCCCACCTTAGTCTTCCATTGCTTGGTTTGGGAGAGGTTGTGTGCGATGGAAAAATACAGGATTCATCCATATTACTAAGACAATATGGATGGAAACCACTTGAACTCTCATCGAAAGAAGGTCTGGCGCTACTCAATGGCACCCAGTTTATGGCAGCCTATGGGGTTTATATAATATTGCAGGCAATGGAACTGGCCAATTGGGCCGATATTACTGGTGCACTTTCTCTTGATGCCTTCGATGGTCGCATCGAACCCTTTTTGGAGCCTGTGCATCTGGTAAGGCATCACAAGGGGCAGATAGAAACTGCCCGCAACATAAGAACTTTACTCGAAAACAGTGAGCTAATGGGTCGCTCAAAGCATCATGTACAAGACCCTTACTCTTTTCGATGTATGCCGCAAGTGCACGGTGCTACACGCGATACGATACAATATGTAGCTGGAATTTTTGAAAGTGAAATAAATGCAGTAACCGACAATCCTACCATTTTCCCTGAAAAAGATCTCATCATTTCGGCTGGGAATTTTCATGGTCAGCCACTTGCCCTGGCACTCGATTTTCTGTCCATTGCCTTAGCCGAATTGGGCAATATATCAGAACGAAGGGTATATCGACTCATATCAGGTGCAAGGAAACTGCCATCTTTTCTGGTAGCTAATCCCGGACTAAATTCCGGTTTCATGATACCCCAATATACAGCTGCTTCCATTGTAAGCCAGAATAAACAATACTGCACCCCATCATCCATAGATTCCATTGAGTCATCGCAGGGACAGGAAGATCATGTAAGTATGGGGGCTAACGGAGCAGTAAAAACAATGAAAGTGCTCGAGAATGTTGAAAAACTTCTTTCCATTGAGCTACTTAATGCTGCTCAGGCGCTCGAATTCAGAAGACCGGCCAGAACTTCTCCCCAGCTTGAAGACCTTGTGATGCGATTCAGAAAAAAGGTTGATTTTATAAATGACGATAAGATTATGTACTTGGAAATGGACAAAGCACTTGGCTTTCTGAAATCTCAAACACCGTCAAATTTTTTAAAATCATAAATAAATTTTCTGGAAATTAAATATATTGGATTTTTTCCCAGGGCAATCCATTGATATTATGTGTTTGGCACAAATAAATTTTGTTTTTATATATTTTTAAACTAATTTAGACGTCAGAACATCTGTATACTCCTCAATTCAGAAATAAATAAACCAATAAAAAAGAAAGATCATGGAAAGTGAAATAGTGATGGAAAAAAAGCGACCGGTTTTTATCACCGTTTTGTGTGTCATTGCATTTCTGCATGTTGGCATGTCAATATTAACCGGTGTTATTGCCATCATTATGTCTCCCGAATTGGGCTGGTTCAGACCCACGGGAGTTTTCGGATTGTTTACTGATGGATTGAGCAGTTTTTTTGGTTTTTACTGGCAACTTGTAATGCTGGTACTTTCTATTATTTCATTTTTCGGAATAATACAGATTTGGAATATGTTGCGGCTGGGTGTATTTCTATTTTCCATTCCGCTGTTTATCAACATTATTATCCCGCTTATCAAATTAGGAATTGCCTGGTGGATTTTAATTCCCAATATTATTCTAATATTTTTCCTGATTTTTCTATTTGCTCTAAATTACCAAAAGCTTACCTGAAACTTTTTTCCTTTCAGTCTTTGAAAAAATCGTTATGCAAATCAGAGTTGATTAATTTTTTTACCACCAATCAAAATTTTTCAGGTAAATCAACCCTGAATGGATTGAATGTGAAAGTGTTCAGGATATTTGAAAGTGGAATTTTTCTTAAATTACAATCTTTAAATTATGGTAACTATGTCTGGTAAGCGTTATTTTATATATGTGATTGCAGCCCTGGGATGGCTATTGTTATTTTTTGCGTTCTTTTCACTAATGCAAATCGAACCCATCTATAAAAACTCAATGGGGTTAATTTCAAAAAATTATGTTTGGCAGGATGATGTTATGACAAGTCAGAAAATTCCCTATCTGAAAATAACCACCGAACGTTTGTTGCACTGGGATGCTGAGCATTATAACACCTTACGGGAATCAGGATACAATACTGCAAACAGCGAAGTAATATTTCTTTATGCATTTTTCCCTCTTTTTCCCTTGTTATGGCGGTTTTTAAGTGTTTCTCCTCTGGGTATAGGGATAGTAAATTATATCCTATTTGCTCTTTCGGTCTTTTTGCTTCAGGAATTATTTAAAGATAAATTTACCAGTCGCAGAGAAATAATTCATAGGTATCTTATTGCATTATCATCGCCTTTATTGGTGGTATTTCTTATCCCTTATACCGAAGCCCTTTTTATGTTTTGCCTTTCAATAGGAATTCATGGACTAGTAAAGAAAAAATACTGGCTTTACTTCGCCGGATTTATGTTTGCTGCGATGACTCGATCGGCTGTTACAATTTTGTTAATCAGTTTTGTGGTTACAACCATATTCATGTCATTGAAGTATTTCAGGTTAAAACAAAACTTAGTCCACCTGCTATATCTGATTTTGCCTACACTTGTGGGTACATTGCTGGTAGCTATATTTCAGTATTCAACAGGTAGCGGAAAACTTCTTATCTACATTGATGCAATAAAAACCTGGGATACAACTTTGCAGGTGCCACATAATATCAGAGATTGGTCACTTGAGTCTTTTTCGATTGTAATCGGTATTATTTGCATTGTAATACCCGCATTAGCCATGTATCTTATGCAGATATTTTTTAAAAATGCCCGAAAAATAAGTGAAGTAAAAGATGTTTCATTGTTCGATACGGAAAAATACAGAAAAGAGTATATGTTTATCTTTTCGTTGTTTTATACTTTGGGGATGTTTCTGACTATTTTGCTTTTTAAGGGGGGGAGTCTAAACGGAGTAGCGAGATATTTAGTCTGTTCTCCTTTTTTTTATTTTTCTCTTTATTCGCTACCCGAAAAAATTGAAAAAATAAATACTGACTACAAGATTATGTTTCTTGGGTCACTTGTTCTGTTGAGTATTTTCTTTCTGGGAATGATACCCTTCTCAACTCATTGGGATTTTGCTGATTTTGGACTTTGGGTTTTTATCCTGCTCATCATGTTATGGGTTTTTTACCATGATTTATCAGGTAGGGTGAGATGGGTTCTCATAGCCGTGCTTCTATTCTCTGCCCTGATTTGGAATACATTTCTATATAATGTATTTCTTTCTAATGGTTGGTTGTTTACCTGAAATGTATAGAACTGTTGTTGCTCCTTTGGATACGTGAAGTTAGTATAAAGGAGTTAAAGTGCTATAGTTTCTGCTGTAAAAAAGCATTTGATCCAAAAAATCGGAAGGATATTCTACTTTCACATCTACAATACGATCATTTCTGATTACAGGCGTTAATACCGGATTGATGAAGGCTGAAAAGGGCGGAATATTGAGTGATGTAAAACGTTGATGAACTTCGGCCAATAATTCCTGGTCAACCTTAATGGCATAATTTTCCACCAGGTTTCTGGCTGCGATAAAATCACCTTCCGATTTTATTCGCTGTATTTCAGTAAGTAACTCACCAAACAGGTTTCTTAATTTCAGATGGTCGTTGATCACAAAGTACGTTTTCCCATTTATGCTTTTCCTTTCAATTATATTTTCTGAACTGCCTTTTTCATAAACCCATTTGGCTACCAATTGTCTATTGCGCATGTGGGCTTGCTGTATATTGGCCCCAGGCGAAACCCGTTGTAGTTGCAACATCATTCCATTGCGAATGTATTGATTGTAAAATGTTTTGCCGACATCAAGAGTAGGAACTATGCCACGATCGACCAGAGCTGCGTCGATTGCAAAATATAATGCTGCCAGGTCGGCCCGGGTTTCTTCTATTACTGATGCATAATTCTTGAGTGTAATGCTCATATCGGCAACACCTGGTAACAATTGACCTGATCCGTGTCCGATAATTTCGTGAAGATCAGTATAAAGATTCCGGGCAAGGAAACCAAAATTCTTTGCCAGCTCCAATTCATCATTGTTAAATGCAAACTCCGTCATAATTCCGGCACTAAAGTCAGCCTCATAATAAGCACGTGCAATATTGGTAATTGTAACTGATTTTGAACCGTGCTCACGTCTTATCCAGTCAGAATTTGGCAGATTTACTCCCAGAGGAGGGGTAGGGCTGTTTTCGCCAGAGATTGCAATTACATTAATGGCCCTTGCCGAAATTCCTTTAACCATTGGTTTCTTAAAGGCTTCATTATAAGGCATATTGTCTTCAAACCATTGTGCATTGGCTGAAATAAGCTGGACCCTCTGGCCCGATTCATTGTCGATGGCCGAAACCATTGATTGCCAGGCGCCCTTCAACCCCAGGGGATCGGTATAGGTTTCAATAAAACCGTTGGTAAAATCGATAACCGAAACTGTATCGCGAACCCATAAAATATTATAATCGTCGAAAACAGAAAGGTCGCCATTGTTGTAAAAATCAGTCAATTTGCCTATAATTTGTTTCTGAAGTTGATTTTCGGCCACAGATAGGGCTTTCTGAAGCCAATAAACTATCTGCTCAATGGCTTTGGAGTACATTCCGCCTGTGCGCCAGATGCTCTCTGCAATATCATCTCCCGATTTTACCAATTGCGAATTAAGCCCCCACATTACAGGCATCTTGTTATCACCCGAAGATAAGTTGTTGTAAAAATCGGAGGCTTCATCCTGGCTAACTCCCGAATAATAGTTAACTGCCGAAGTCATTAGCAAATCTTCATCTGGGTTGAGGTTGGTTTTTATTGCATCAATGGTGGGGTCGAAAAGTACATTTTGAAGGGTCGAAATAAGTTGATCAATTTCTTCCGGGCTTTTTACCGGGAAATTGCTTTCCGGCGAATTCTGAATCAACTCCGCAAGATACTCCTTTGAAAAGCCTGGAATTATTTTTAATGATGAATTGTGATGATGAATACCATTAGCTACAAATACCCTTTTGGTATATGTAATAAATTCCTGAAACTGCGCGGTATTGCGATTGCCGTTGAAGTGAAGGATTATTTCTTCAAGGGTTTTGCGAATAATTAAATTATATCTGTAATTCTGGTCCCAAATTATATCTCTTCCAGCCAACCCTGCTTCGTACAGGTAATAGGCAAGTTTTTTTTGTTGCAAAGAAAGTTTTTCGAAACCCGGGATGTTGTAACGAAGAATCCTGATGTCGGCAAATTGCTCAGTTTGATATGCAAAGTTTTCCATACTATTTTTATCTTTTTTGCCTGTGCATCCCTGAATAATCAGAAGGGAGGCCACCAAAGTGAAATGAATTGCCTTTTTCAACAAATCATGTTTCAAACTATTCAGGATGTCAGAAAAGTTGTTAGGTTTCATACGATGGTATCTGTTTAATTTATCATACGAAGATAAACTACTGATTATCAGGCACAACAACAGGTCTTTCCTGATATTCTCCTGTACGATTATATTCCTGTTCTTCTTGAGCCAGCAGCCTGCGGTGGGCAGCACTAATTGCCTTGCCCTCGATCCGGTAAAGATTAGGTTGTCCGGCATTTACCCAGGCAGTATACCAAAAATCGCCAACATTCTTAACTGCTCTGCGCATTTGTCGTTCTACCATTCCATTCATGCTTTGGTGTATCGCTTGCGAAAAATTGCGCGAGTAAGTTCTCACAGTGCTTTGTCCTCTCATCTCAAAGACAAAAATCTGGTCGGGCGGTATTGCGATCATTAAGCTATCAAATACTTGGTAGATTGTATCTATGGTATAATGGCTAAATTCTATTAGTTCCCACGCCCGGTCGAGGGGGGACGGAATATATTCAGCCCTGCCAACAAAATAATTGTAAGTATCAGCATAAAGCTCTACCAGCCTGCTTTCCCAGAGAGCATGGATGCCTCTTTGCGACGGATTACGTCCATTGTAATATTTGCTTGTGTGCAGGGGGGTGCAAAGATCGGAAATATAGTGCCCCAGGTGGGTAGCAGTGTAAAGAATCCGGTCAATATCCTGGTCTCTGAAAGCTTTTGTGAGGCGTTGCATCATAACTTCAACATGCCAGGGCAATATTCCGTGTTTCTGAAGGGTATCTTCAGTGTATTTTTCAACAGCATCTTTCCATCTGCGGGGTACAGTTGCAAAAGGATTTTCCCCAAAATGGTCAATATCAATGTAGTGCCTTTGTGCTTCACCCGTTACCGAATGAGCCCTTTTATCTGGGTCGATGGCTCGTTCTGTTATATACTCAATATGATGTTTGAAAAAGCCTACCATTTCGGGGGGGAGGGTAAATACTGCCATACGATTTATTTTGCGATGGGCTGCAAACCCAAACGAAAAACCATCTAAAGCTGGCAAAAGCAACAGAAATAAAAATACAAAAAGGGGTATGGCTTTTTTTGTCCGGTTCATTATGAGCAATGAAATTGGCTTGATTTTCGTTTCAGGACTGGTAGAATGGTTTTTTAACCACCACAGCTTTGAATGATTTTCCTCTGATACCGATGAATATTTCAGTTCCAGGTTCGGCATACTCGGTTTTAATATAACCCATTCCTATGGCTTTTTTAAGAGTGGGCGACATGGTGCCTGAAGTAACCTGGCCAATGGTATTTCCACTCGCATCGAGTATAGGATAGTCCTGACGTGCAATTCCTTTTTCAAGAACTTCAAAACCAATTAATTTACGTTTTAAGCCTTGGCGTTTTTGATTTTCAAGGCCTTGACGGTTTACAAAATTATTTCCATCGGTAAATTTGGTAACCCAACCCAAACCAGCTTCAAGGGGTGAAGTGGTGTCGTTGATATCGTTGCCGTATAGGCAATAGCCCATTTCGAGCCTCAGAGTATCGCGGGCAGCAAGTCCTATTGGCTTTATGCCGAATTCTTTACCGGCTTCCAGTACGGCTTTGTAAATGGCCATACCTGCTTCGTTTGGGAAGTAAATTTCACAACCGCCTGAGCCAGTATATCCGGTTGTTGAAAGCAGCACATTTTCCACTCCGGCAAACTCCAGTAATTTATAAGTATAAAAGGGCATATCCGTAATAGATTCCCGGGTGAGTTTTTGCATTGCCTTCAGGGCCAAAGGACCCTGAATAGCCAGCTGGCTTGTGGTATCTGATGTATTGTAAATTTGTGCCCCTATGGTTTCATTCTGTTTTAACAGCCAGTTGTAGTCTTTCGCTATATTGGCGGCATTTACAACCAGTAAATATTTTTCACGCGAAAAATGATAAACCAGAAAATCATCCACAATCCCATTGGTTTCGTTAGGAAAACAGGTGTACTGCACCTTGCCTTTGCTCAATACTGCAATATCATTGGAGCTAACTTTCTGAACAAGGTCGAAAGCCCCAGGCCCTTCTATCCAAATCTCACCCATGTGCGAAACATCAAAAACCCCCATAGATTCTCTCACGGTTTGGTGTTCAGCATTGATACCTTCAAATTGAATGGGCATATAAAACCCTGCAAAGGAAACCATTTTGGCCCCCATTTCTTCGTGCATTTGCCTGAAAATAGTTTCTTTCATTGGTCAGAAAATAATATTTAATGACAATAATTAAGGGTTAATTACTGAAGCACTTCATTCACAAGTTGCGCTGCTTCCCGGAGCAATATCGCCGACTTTACCTTGAGCCCCGAATCGTCGATGATCTTTTTGGCTTCTTCGGCATTGGTTCCTTGCAATCGCACAATTATCGGGATACTTATTTCTCCAATATTTTTGTAGGCATCCACTATTCCCTGGGCAACCCTGTCGCAACGGACAATTCCGCCGAATATATTTACCAGAATAGCTTTTACATTTGGGTCTTTCAGAATAATCCTGAAGGCTTCTTCCACCCTTTTTGCGTTGGCCGATCCACCCACATCAAGAAAATTGGCCGGGTCTCCGCCCGATAATTTGATAATATCCATGGTGGCCATAGCCAGGCCGGCACCATTTACCATACAGCCCACATTTCCATCAAGTTTCACATAATTAAGATCAAATTTTCCTGCTTCTACCTCCATAGGGTCTTCTTCGAGCAAGTCGCGCATGGCGGCAATTTCAGGATGACGAAACAGGGAGTTGTTGTCGATACTCATTTTTGTATCAGCCACAAGTATCTTATCATCAGCAGTTTTGAAAAGCGGGTTTATTTCAAGAAGGGTGCAGTCGTTTTTTACAAAGGCATTATAAAGAAGAGGAATAAACTTTACCATATTTTTGAATGCTTCGCCTTTTAGACCCAGATTAAAGGCAATTCGCCTGCACTGAAATGGCATTACTCCTGTTTTGGGGTCAACCACTTCAGCAAAAATTGCTTCGGGTGTTTCCTCAGCAACAGCTTCAATATCCATTCCGCCTCGGGGCGAGTACATAATCATGTTGCGCGAAATGGCACGATTAAGCAGTATACTCAAATAAATTTCAGATGGTTGGGATGGTCCGGGATAATAGATGTTTTGCTCTATGAGTATCTTGTGTACTTTTTTCCCTTGAGGCCCTGTTTGGGGGGTAATAAGTTGCATTCCAAGAATGGCAGATGCGTGTGTTTTGACATCATCAAGGGTTTTGGCAATCTTTACTCCGCCGCCCTTACCTCGCCCGCCGGCATGTATCTGGGCTTTTACTGCGCAAACTTCAAATCCGGTAATTTCTTTAAGTTTCTTTTCCGCTTCTATAGCATCTTTAATGCTTTCAACCATAAATCCCTCAGGTACAGGAACTCCATATTTTTTCAGCAGGGCTTTGCCCTGATATTCGTGAAGGTTCATTTTGTCGTCTTTATTTGGTTTTTGACAGCTTTTAATAGGGGCAAAAATACGAATTTAGTGTTCATTGAGTCTTTGGGGTTCAATTATTTAAAAATTAATAAGTTTTGCAAAATAAATGCAATGGGTATGCGTTATAATTTTGAAAATATGGTTCAATTAAATCGCTGCTGATGAAACAATCCCTTACCCTTGAAAACGAATTGGCTATGATCATCGATCTTCTCTCCGAAATGGTTGAAAATAAAAATCTCACTCAACAACAAATGGAACAAATAATGGAGAGATTGTTCAACAGGTTTGATGAAAAGCACCCAGAAGAATCACCTTCTGAGCAAATAGTCAAGAATATTATGGATTACTCCCGGGCGCTAACTGTGCTCAATCTTGGTAAAAATCATCCAATTGCCGTGGTGGGTAATTAGAAAATGTTCCAGGTCATGTTCCTTGCAAAAACCGCAATAAATCGATTTTAAAAGATTTATTGCGGTTTTATGTTTTACGTTTTTCACGGAAGAATGAAACCTAAAAAAATTTTATATTTGTGCCTGTTGCAATAAGCAGATTCATTGCAAACTCATAGTTTTATTATTTTAATTTGCAATTATTCACTCAATACCACATAATTATGCGTAAAAAAGTAGTATTTGCCCTATTCGCCATTATGGTGATTGGTTTAAGCCTAAGCAGCTGCAAACAAAAGGAACTCTGCCCGGCTTACGGGGAGGCGAAAACTGAACAGGTAACCGAAGATACCGTTTAAGGAGAAAAACTGAATAAGATTCTACATGTTTTTAACCCGGTAATTCTTCATTGCCGGGTTTAATTGTTTTGTCATATAAGTTTTGCTCTGAAAGCAACAAAATAGTTTTTTTGTAGCCGGGTAACTTGCTCGGTCAATACTGGAGAGCTCTCATGCAGGTTATTTTATGATTCTTTTTTTGACCCGCCAAAACAGGATGTCTGTTTCATCCCTAAATATTTTTTAGTTCAAGGTCGGATAGTTTATCCCTTAAGTACGGGAGAACCCCATGTTTACTAATTTCATCGGTGTTTGTGTTTTTTCGCTAACATGTTCGTTTCATCTGAATTTATAAGTGTAATCACAATGCAAATAAAACTCAGTTTTTTTTGGTCGCTAATTTTAATGGGCATCACTTCATGCAGCGGGTCTGGCAGCCGTGAAATAGTCTTGAATGAGAATGTAGATGCAGATGCAATAAGTAAAGTTGCCATTACAGGTTCGGTGCAAACTGAACTTTATTTTCCTTTGCTTACAGGCAAAAGGATTGCCCTGGCAGGGAACCATACATCGCTTATTGGGAATGTGCATCTTGCTGATACAATGCTCAGATCGGGTATTAGCCTGATAAGGGTATTCAGCCCTGAACATGGTTTCAGGGGGCAGGCTGCGGCAGGTGAGCATGTGCAAAGCGGAAGAGATGAAGCCACAGGACTTCCTGTAATTAGTCTTTATGGCACCAACAGAAGGCCAAAACCAGAAGACTTAAAGGATATTGACCTTATCGTTTTCGATATGCAGGATGTGGGCCTTCGATTTTATACCTATATTTCTACTATGAGTTATTTAATGGAAGAAGCCGCCCGCCAGAACATTGATTTTTTGGTTCTTGATAGGCCCAATCCCAATGGCCATTTTGTTGATGGGCCTGTTCTTGAAAACAGTTTCAGCTCTTTTGTCGGTCTTCATCCAGTACCTGTTGTTCATGGTCTTACTATTGGTGAATATGCCCTCATGGTTAATGGCGAAGGATGGCTTGGTAGCGGGCTCAAATGTAATCTTAAGGTTATCCCTGTAAAGAACTATATCCGGGAAATGTGGTATGAACTACCGGTGGCACCCTCGCCCAACCTTCCTAATATGAGCAGTATTATGCATTATCCTTATCTGTGTTTCTTTGAAGGCACTCAAATAAGTCTTGGGCGTGGAACCGATTTTCCCTTCCAGGTTTACGGCCATCCCGAACTACCTGAAGTGTTGTTTCCGTTCAAATTTACACCCGAAAGACGTTTGGCAGCCCCCCAGCCACCTTTGCTCGGCTTGCTTTGTAATGGTATTGATCTGCGTACCCAACGCCCCGATACACTTCAATCTTTAGCCAGGATGGATCTTTCACATTTGATTACGGCGTATAAATATTTTCCTGATAAAACACGATTTTTCAATAGCTTTTTTGACCGACTTGCCGGAACAGCATCTCTGCGTGAACAAATTGTTGCCGGAAAATCAGAACAGGAAATTCGGGAAGGCTGGGAAGGAGGGATTAAACGCTTTCGTGAACAAAGAAGACCCTATCTGTTGTATCCTGATTTGAAAGAATAACCAAACCTTTCACCCTGCAACAAGACCTTTACCATCCCAAAAAAGCCGAATAAAAACAGGAACATTAAACAATTGCAGTGGAGTTTTGTCTAAAGTGCGTGTTAAAACTTTAAACAAAATATCAATTCGCAATTTAATGTTCCCTATATGACAATTATAACTAATAAATTCAACGTATCAAACAGGGTCTTTTTCCTTTTCTCTTTTTTACTCACCATCTCATTGCTTTCTCAGGCACAGCCTGGACAACAAGCCGGCAAGCCAACTCAGGCAGCTGGAACCTCACTATTGATTGGAAAGCTTAAAGGCACCATTATTGACAGTCGGAGCCGCGAACCCCTTATGTTTGCAAGTATTGTTCTAAGCAGAGCTCAGGATTCAACCATGGTATCGGGCTCCATTACCGACGAGAAAGGGAAATTTTTCATGGAACAATTACCCCCCGGAAATTTCTATCTCACTGTAAATTATATTGGTTACAACCGTCAATCATTTAATTCTATCAAAATTACCTTTCGCGAACCCGAGTTCGACATGGGAATCATTGAAGTTGCCCCGGTGGCTCAAACCCTCGAAAGTGTGACAGTAGAAGCAAACCGCAGCTTAATGGAGACAGGGCTCAACCGACGGGTTATCAATGTAGCTCAGGAACTTACCAGTATTGGCGGGACAGCCGTTGATGTAATGCAGAATATTCCGAGTGTTTCAGTTGATTTTGAAGGAAATGTGAGTTTAAGGGGAAATTCAAATGTTACCATATTGATCGATGGCAGGCCATCGTCGCTTACCGGTTTGAGTGGTTCAGAAGCTCTACAGCAAATTCCTGCGGCGATGATAGAGAGGGTTGAAGTAATAACCAATCCTTCTGCCAGGTACAACCCCGAAGGTACTTCGGGAATAATCAATGTTGTGTTAAAAAAGCAACGCAGACCTGGTTACAACGGTTTATTGACATTGAATGCCGCTACGGCAGATACCTACAGCGGTACACTCAATTTTAATTATAAATACAATAAGTGGAACATTTTTACCAATCTAAGCGGTCGTTTTTCGGATACCGAAAGCTTTGGAAATAGTCAAAGACAGACATTTTTTGGCCAGGCAGTCAATTTTATGGATCAAAAAACTACAGGTTTGGAAGGTATGAATTCTGTGAACGGGCAATTGGGTGCTGATTATAGTTTTAACGACAGAAATATTCTGACAGTTTCTTCGCGTTTCAATAATTGGGAAAGGACTTCTGACGATCTAACCAGGTATTCCATTTATCAGGATATCATCAATCCGGGCAATCTCTTTAAATTGGACAATTTCAATTCAATGATGAGCAATTCATTTACCCACCAATTAAATTATAAACGTACTTATGCACAGCGTGTAAGAGAATTTAATGCCGATATAAACTTCTCACATCGTACCATGGACAGAAGGGAAAACTTCCTTCAACAGTTTTACGAGAACAATTTTGATACCCCCAAAGACCAACTTTTAAGAGAGCGATCAATGATGGATAACAATAACTGGTCGTTTTCATCACAACTGGATTATGTTCATCCTCTAGGTGAAGCCAGTAAAATTGAAACCGGATTCAGGCTTCAGACAAGGCAAATCGATTCTGATTTTCTTTTCGAGAATGAAATAAATACAGGCAATTGGATGAATAATGCCAGCAGGAGCAACCGGTTTATTTACGATGAGCAGGTTTTGGCCGCATATGGAATGTATGCCACAAAGCTTGGTAAGTTTAGTTTACAGGCTGGTTTAAGGGCTGAACAGACCTTAACCAGTGCCGACTTGCAAAACGACATTGAACCTGCCAACGAAAACGATTATCTTAGTTTTTTTCCAACACTCCACCTTCGTCGCAATTTTGAAGGCAACAGGGCATTGCAGATAAGTTATACCCGACGTATAAACAGACCCGACAACCGATCGCTCAATCCTTTCGTAAGATATAACAGCGAATATGATGTCTCTTTTGGAAATCCAAATTTAAAACCTGAGTATATAGACTCTTATGAAGTTGGTTATACCCACTTTTGGAAATCAACCACATTGAATCCCAGTCTTTTTTACAGGCAAACTGATGGAATGATTTCATGGTATCGCTATGTGGATAATATTGGCGGAAAGGATGTTACGGTAAGCACTCAGGCCAATATCAACAGAGGTACCAGCTATGGTGCTGAATTGATATTTACCCAGAGAATTACATCGTGGTGGAATATGAACAGTACCTTTAGCTATTTCAGAACAATGATAGAAGGAGCTCAAATGGCCCGCGAAGCGGATAGTTATTCATGGTCTGGAAGATTTGTCAGCAATATGAATCTTGGCAAAGGATGGAATGTGCAGGTGAATGCATTTTACAGGTCGCCGGTAGTAATGCTTCAGGGCGAGATGGCTGCCATGTATTCTGCAAATGCAGGAGTGCAAAAGAATATTTTGGGCAACTCTGGAACCCTGTCACTAAATATTTCAGATATCTTTAATACAATGCGCTTTGGTATGTATAACTATGGAGACAATTTTAATATGAGTATGGAGCGTTGGCGCACTTCGAGAATGATATCACTTGGCTTTACGTACCGTATAAATGAGTTTGAGCGTCGGAACAATCGCAGGGATCGTGGAAATGACAACGGCGATTCCATGGATTTTGATCGGTTTGACATGTAAAGTGGTAGCCAATTAACCAGTAGTATTCGGCCATAACTAGGACCAGGTTCTATTACTTAGTCCTGGTTATTTCGTTCATAATCCCTTCCATTTTTCTGCGGATTTCAGGGTGTGTTCCCTCGAAATTGTTGATTATAAAAGCAAAGGCAATAAGTTTTTCACTTCGGTTGATTGTATAGCCGGCATAGCCCCTTACATTGCCCAGCGAACCACTTTTTGCCATCAAAACGCCGGCTGATGGTGTATTGGCAAACATTCCAGCCAGATTCCCGGTTCGGGCAGCAACCGGTAAGCCTTTTACAAGGGGGCGGTAAAGGTTGGTATCGTTTGCTGCTGCCTTAAGTATTAGGGCCATTTGTTCAGTGGTAACATTGTTAAAGGGCGACAATCCGCTGCCATCATGAATCATCAAACCACGCACATCTATCCCTTTTTCTTCCCAGAATCTGGTTACACTTTTGGATGAAGCCTGGAAGGAGCCTTCACCGGCAAGTTTCTTTCCAAGGGTTTTAAATAGATTTTCCGCGTAGGTATTCACACTGTTGAAATTGGTTCGGGCAGCAATAATATCTAGAGTAGGTGAATACCAGGTGGCCAGAAGTTTTCTTTCCTTTTCAATTTCTGCGTTTGCTAAATTTTGATGGGTAGTTGGTTCATTGTTGATTTTAATGCCTTTCGTTATAAGACTATTGGTAAGTGTTGCTGCAAGAAAAAGGCCAGGATCGGGTAGTGAGCCTTTTACCTCGAAGCTTGATACTCCCAGAGGCACCGTCCCGGTAAGCCAGCGATTATTGCTGTAAGGTGCTCCAAAAATATTAACCCGGTCGCCCGAACCACGGGGCCCTGTTCTAACCTGATTATCGAGCACCATGCCGGGCACAAAAGGTTCGGTGCGCAAAACCATGGCAGGCGCATCCTCGCGGCGGCCGGGTCTGAAAAATACCGAATACAGGTTTTCGTTTACCGTAAGAGCATGAGCGCCGGCACCATAATAATTTCCCATGTCTTCCCACAACCATTTAGGTGGGATTAGATGATCATCGAACCATGAGCCATCGGCAACCACTCTGCCTTCAATTTGGTTTATACCTGCACGGGAAATTGTATGTATCCAGAAATTAAAAAGGTTTTCCAGTGAAAGACTGTCGCCAAGGGTTTTGCTCCCCAAAGTGGGGTCGCCCGAACCTCTGACAAACAGGTCACCCTTTAAAATTCCGTTTTCGATGCTCCCGCTATGTTGTAAAAGGGTTTCGAAACGGTAATCGGCTCCCAGCGCAGAAAGGGCGGTTATTGTCGTTACCATTTTGAGTGTTGAAGCCGGCATAAGGGCCAGATGCTGATTGTAGGCACCTATGATTTCACCCGTTCGCACATCAACGGCATAAAATCCCCACGATGCACTTCTCAGGGACTCGTCAGTGGCAAAATTATTAAGTATGTTTTCAAGGGGAGTTTGAACAACTTCGCCTGTTGCAATGGTTTTGCAGGAAAACGCTGAGATTATCCCCAACAACAGAATGGCGATAAAGGGTTCTGGTTTAAAACGAATTGCCATAAAATTGAAATTTATCGGCCGAATACCGAGATGCGAAGATACTTGGCGGGATTCTCCCTTATATCCTGCAATAATAGTTCCAACTGTTTTGATGAAGCTGCCAGGTTGTTATACAGTTCTTCATCATTCATAAGCATTCCCACGGTTCCTTCGCCGTTGTTTATTTTTTCGATGGTCAGATTCAGGTTTTCGATGCTTTTTTCGGCATTGGCAAGAGTTTGGGTAAGGTTTGCAGCAGCAATGCTATCGCTGATCATCGAAACATTTGCCAGGATGTTAGTAAGGGTTTCGTTGTTGTTTTTCAGGTTTAGGGTAATGGATTCGGCATTTGCCATTATGGCCGAAATCCTTGGCGTTTCGATCTGAATGGTTTTATCAAGAGTGCCTGCGGTGTTTTTTAGGCTGGCCAGGGTCAGGTCAATATTCTGCAGGGTATTGGTAATGTTTTTTTGTGTTTGATGATTAAAAATGGCTTTAACAATTTGCAGTAAGGAGTCAATTTCATTAAACAGATTGTCAGCTCCATCCTTAATGGGTTCAACAAGTCGCAATGCCTGGTCCTGCAAACCGGGTTCCATCGCAGAATTCAGTGTATCTCCATTTTGAATAAAGCTTGTGGCATCGCCCCTGTTAATTTTAATGTGCCTGGAGCCGGTAAGGGTAGGGCTTGTGAGTACCGAAACAGAATTAACAGGAATGGGAACACTTCTAAGAATAATAGATTCAACCAAAATCCTTCCACTTCCATCTGGATGAAAACTAATTTGCTTTACCTGACCCAGGGTTACGCCATTCATGGTTACAGGATTCGATTCAATCAAACCTGTAATTTCGTCGTAAACAGCAAAATATGTTATTTGCTTGGTAAATAAGTCGGTGCCTTTTAGATAGTTAACTCCCCATATAAACAAAAGCAGTGTGGCAACTGCCAGCACTCCTATTTTTAATTCTCTTGCAATTTTCAAAACTCGTTGGTTTTAGGTGATTGAAATTAATAGTGTAAAGTTATCTAATGAAGTATAAAAGCTAAAAAAAGGCTCAATATTTCAGGGAGTTTGTGCTCTCTGGTTTAGTAGCCTTACTGCCTCGGCAGGCGGAATTCTTTCATTGTTTTTAAAAGCAACCACAAATGCGTCTTTGAAGCCTATTTCATGCAATCTTTTTTGAATTCTAACAGCATCTTCGAGTGTGCTTTCGTTTCCAAGGGTATATTTGTATAACCCTTCATGAAAATAGTATGTAATGCCCTGTAATCCCCTAAAATCGGGCGAATCAAGCGGTTTTTCAACTGTGGTGGTTGCAAATTGAACCCTGAAATTAATATTGGGAGCAATAGGCCGATTTGCCTGTTGAGCAGGGTTGTTAGCGGGAGTGTTATTATTCACAATGGTTTGTTCTGGGCTACTGGGTCTGGTATTGTTTTGTGCTGTCGATGCAACCGGACTGCTTACCTGAGTGTTGGGTCTTCCATTTGCCTGTGCTGCTATATTATCATGATGTTGTTTGTAATCTCTGAAAGCTCTGAAAATGGCCGATGCAATATGCGACTGACCCGTTTCAGAGATAAGGTATTTTTCTTCCTGGGCATTGCTCAGGAAACCTGCTTCGACCAGAATTCCGGGCATGGTAATGTTGTAAAGCACAAGAAAACCAGCCTGTTTAACCCCTCTGTCATGCCGTCCGGCTCTTTCGCGAAACTGATCTTGCACAAATGTAGCCATGTGCAGGCTCTGATCGAGGTATATATTCTGAAACATACTGAATATGATATTCGATTCAGGCGAGTTGGGATCATAACCATCATAAGTTTGAAGGTAATCACTCTCGTAAAGGATAGAGGCATTTTCCTTTTTGGCCACTTCAAGGTTTTCGAGGCTTCGGTGTAAACCCATTACAAACGTTTCGGAACCAAAGGCCTGACGCGAACGGCTGGCATTGCAATGAATAGAAATAAAAAGGTCGGCTTTATTCTGATTAGCTAATTGTGCTCTGCGATGAAGCTCAATAAACTCGTCGGTTGTGCGGGTATAAATTACTTCAACATCATTAAAATTCTCTTTGATATAGTTGCCAAGTTTTAGTGCTACGGCCAGCACAATATCTTTTTCTTTTGCCAGGGCTCCAATGGCACCAGGGTCGCGTCCGCCATGGCCGGGGTCTATTACCACTTTTCTGACAAAACCCTGACGATCTGCTTTAACTGTTGAAAAACTCAGTAAAAGAAGGGAGAATATACCAAAAATTATAATCTTTCGTTTCACAGGTAAATTGATCGTTTTTTTATAGTTTTGCGCTTGAAAAATAAAGCGTGTAGCTTGTTGATTCAGCAATTGCCAGCCTTTAATATTGTGCAAAAATAACATTAAAAAGAATTGAGTACAAACGTACTGTTTAAGATTTTTGTAATCCTTGTTTCCGGTTTTTTCGTGGGTTTAGGCCATGGGGTTCAGGCTGGCGGCATATCAATTATTATGCATCAGTTACCCGCCCATACCTTAATCCCGGTGCGGCAGGCTGCACAAATCACGCCAGATTTTCTCCCGACAGTTTTAGATACGCTTCATCCAATCCCACCCGATATCCTTTACGACAGCATTCCGGAGGGAAACAATGATATCCCCCTTGATACCCGGCCAAGACAATCGGGTTCGGGCAATATACTCGACCAAAAGGTTGAATATTCAGCAAAGGACTCTATTCGCTTCGATATCACAAAACAGATGGTACATCTTTATGGCAATGCTGATATGAAGTATGGCGATATTCATCTTACGGCAGCATACATCAATATCGATTTCAGAAAAAGAGAATTGCTTGCCTCCGGCGCACCAGATTCAACAGGGCAGCTGGCCGGATTCCCTGTTTTTAAGCAAGGAGAACAGAACTTTGAATCAAAGGAACTACGTTATAATTTTGAAACTAAAAAGGGGCGTACCACTGGCGTAATTACTGAAGAGGCTGATGGCTTTTTACATGGCGACATTGTTAAGATGATGGAAAACAGGGTTATTCATGTACAATCAGGAAAGTATACAACCTGCGATGATCCCAATCCGCATTTCTACATATCTTTTGGAAGAGCCAAACTTATTCCTGGTAACAAGATTATTACAGGGCCACCAAGGCTTTCTATTGCCGGAGTAAAGACACCACTCATATTACCGTTTGGTTATTTTCCCAGCACCCGCACCCAGGCCAACGGCATCCTAATGCCTACCTACGGCGAAACTGAAAACCGTGGGTTTTATCTCGAAAATGGTGGTTTCTACATGGGTATCAACGATTATATGGATTTGTCCCTAAGGGGCGATGTTTACTCGAGAGGAAGCTGGGCGGCCAGGGTTGGGTCCACTTATAAAGTAAGATATAAATACGCCGGTAGCATCAATCTAAGCTACGCCATTAATATACTGGGTGAAAGGAATCTGCCCGGGTATGAACGCAGTCGCGACTTTAGGGTAATGTGGAACCACAGCCAGGACCCCAATGCCAGGCCAAACAGTGTTTTCAGGGCCAATGTTAATGCCGGAAGCAGTCAATACAACCGTTTTAACCCCACCACAAGCCAGGATTATCTTTCCAATACCTTCTCATCAAGTATCAGTTATTCTGCTTCCTGGGCCAGCCGTTACAACATATCTGTAAACGCAAGACATAGCCAGAATACAATCACAAAGGCGGTTGATATGAGTCTGCCCGATGTCACATTCAGTGTGGCACGCTTCTACCCGTTGCGCCGAAGGCAGCCTATCGGAAAAATAAGATGGTACGAAGAAATAACCATGAGCCTGAACTCCACTGCAAGTAACCAAATCAGAATCAAAGAGGAAGAATTGTTTACTCCCAAAATGTTTGCTGATATGAAAAACGGTGTTCAACATTCTGTACCCATAAGTCATAGCTTCAAAGTGCTAAAGCATTTTACCTTAAGCAATTCTATGAGTTATAGCGAAAAATGGTTTTTTCAGAAACTTCAGAAGGACTGGGTAGCTGACCCCGTCGATCCCAATGATTTAGGCAATAATGATGGAAAAATTAAGGGTAGAGTTGAAATTGATACTCTCCGAGGTTTCTGGGCTACCCGCGATTTTAGCTACAGCAGTAGCGTTAATACAAGGTTTTATGGTTTGGTTCAGTTTAAAAAGGGGCCGGTAATGGCATTAAGGCATGTTGTTTCTCCCAACATTGGATTTTCTTTTCGGCCTGATTTTGCCGATCCCTTTTGGGGTATTTACAGCACTTACCAGGACCCAAACAAACCCCTGCCCGATCGGTACTCTCATTTTGATATTGGTCTTTACCGGCCACCCTCGCCAGGTCGTTCAGGAGCTCTCAACTTCTCCATGTCCAATAACCTGGAAATGAAAGTAAAAAGCAGGAAGGACACCATTAAAGGTGAAAGAAAAATTGCCCTTATCGATAATCTATCCGTTTCATCGAGTTACGATTTTGCACGAGATTCTTTAAACCTCAGCGATTTAAGGGTTGGTGGCAGAACACGCCTTTTCGGACAATTCGACATTACCTATGGTGGCTCATGGACACCATACGCAACCGATACACTTGGAAGACCTATCAATACATTCCTTTGGCAAACCGGCAAACAGGTATTAAAACTAAGAAACAGCTCGTGGAGCCTAAACTTTAATTACAATCTTAGCAGTAAGCAGGCACTTAAGGGCCCCCAAAGACAGGAGCCTATGCCAGGGTTTCAGCAGATGAACCCTGATGAAACCTTGCAGCCTGAGCAACCAGCAACCCCTTCAGGCCGCCCACCCGGACAAATTGATTATTCCATCCCATGGTCGTTGCGTTTTTCCTATTCGTTGGACTATGGCACTAACTTTTTACCCCCCAATATGCGCAAAGACTCCAGAATCACACAAAGTCTTACTTTCCAGGGAGATTTCAACCTTACGCCAAACTGGCGATTCGGTTTTAGCAGCGGCTATAATTTTGAACAGAAAGAGTTTACCTATACGTCATTCGATATATACAGAGACCTTCATTGCTGGGAACTTGTGATTAATTGGATTCCATTTGGTTTCAGGCAAAGTTACAACATGACCCTGAGGGTTAAAGCAAGTGTATTGCAGGATTTGAAATATGAACGTCGTACCCATCACCTCGACAGAGCATTTCAATAGAAAGACCAGGATATCTGAACATAAATGTTTTTTAAGAATTTATTAGCGGGTTTCAAAAAAAAATTGAATATTTGCACTTCCAAAAACAGCAATACATTTCCTTCTGTTTTTAATTCCGAATTTTTGTAATTGAACATCTAACTTATTCATTATTTACCATAAGAACAAATCAATCAAGGATTGAACAACAAACATTAACGAATAAAACACTTATGAAAACTGTCATTCAAATCGTACTCGCCCTTGCCATCGTGGGTTTAGGTTACCTAATTTATGAGAGTATTATGGAGCCCGTACGCTTCAATCAGGAAGTTTCTCGCCGGGAAGGTATGATTATTCAAAGGTTAAAAGATATCAGACAGGTACAGATTGCGCATCGTGCGCGCTATGGAAGGTTCAACAGCGATCTTGATTCTTTGGTAACATTTGTTAAAAGCGATTCACTCGCTGTAACCAGAGCATTTGGTACTGTGCCAGATTCTCTTACTGAAGCTCAGGCAGTTAAACTTGGTATTGTTCAGCGTGATACCGTCTGGATAAGAGCTGCAGACAGTTTATTGCGCAGAACCCGGTATCCCCTTGATTCTCTTCCTTATGTGCCCTTTACTGTTGGAAAACGTTTTGAGTTGAGCGCCGGTATCATTGAACGCCAGTTGTCCAAGATTCCCGTTTTCGAAGCCGTTGCTTCACCCCTCGATTATATGAAAGACATTTATAGATGGCGTGTATATTATACCCGCGATATTGAGGCTGGTTTACGCGTTGGTTCTATGGTTGAAGCTTCAACCGACGGTAACTGGGAGTAATTAATCTCCATATTATATAATGCATTATCCCGTTCAGGAACTATATAGTATTCAGGATCCGGGCAATGTGTTAAGCCAATCCGGAAAGAACTTCTTATCCATCGAGCTTTCGCCCGGTGGATTTTCTTATTGTATACTTGATACCGACAGATTTAAATACACTCTCCTGGAATCATTCTCCATGGAACCCATTAAAGATGCCCGGTTAATTGGAAATTTGCTCGAGAGTTTTGCCCACAACCGTCGGTTCCTCAGTTCCTTCTATCAACGCATAACCGTATCTTATGCAAGCCCTAAGGTAACACTGGTGCCGGCCAATCTTTTTACGTTTACCGGTAAAAATCAGTTTGTTGATTTTAATATGTATCCTGAAACCGATGTAGAAGTTAAGGTCGACAAGCTTAATAACCTTCAGGCATTCGCTGTTTACCCCTTTCCGCTGGCATTACTCCGGAAAATCAACTTTCTTTTCCCGGGTAGTCGAATAAGACACCATGCATCGTGTCTTATTGAAAATGTTCTATACTTGCTGAGGTATGGAGGTGTGCAAGCCAATCTTGTATTACACATAAAACCCGACCATTTTGAAATTCTTGTTTTTGAAGAAGGTGTATTTAAGTTCTACAATTCCTTCAATTATCAAACCTGGGACGACTTTTTCTATTATCTCTTTTTTGTACTCGAAAACCTTGGACTTGATGCTGAAAAGCTTGATACGATGATAGTTGGGGAAGTAAATATTTCATCAGAATTTTACAAAAAAATCAGGCTATACGTTAAATCTGTTTTTTTTGGACCCCGCAGCGAACTATATAAGTACTGTGACGGTTTTGACAATATTCCCCATCATTATTACTTTAACCTATTAAACCTGAACTCATGCGGATAATAGGAGGGAAGAATCAGCGTCGGCAAATTATTGCCCCTTCAAAGTTGCCGGTAAGGCCAACCACCGATATGGCCAAAGAAGCATTGTTTAATATTATCAACAATCATTTTGATTTTGAAGGACTTTCAATTTTAGATCTTTTTGCAGGAACCGGAAATATTTCCTACGAATTTGCATCAAGAGGGGCAAAGGAAATTGTTGCCGTTGATATAAACAACCATTGTGTTCAGTTTATAAAAAAAACTGCCCAAGATTTGCAAATGTCAAATTTGAGACCGGTAAGGGCCGATGCTCTTCAATTTATCGGTTTCTGCAAAGTAAGATTTGATATTGTATTTGCCGACCCTCCTTATGACTACAGCGATTTAAATGAAATACCTGCTTCAGTGCTCGAAAATGGGTTAGTAAATCCCGGCGGCTGGCTGGTAGTGGAGCATGGTGAAGGGAAAAAACTTTCGTCCCTGCCCTGGTTTTTTGAAACCCGCAGATATGGTAAGGTTCATTTTTCATTTTTCAGATACGAAAACGAGTAGTTTTGAAACTTAAGCATGGGTAAGTTTAGTACCAAAAACCATTATGATATGGATAAAATAGCAATATTCCCCGGCTCCTTCGACCCCATTACCAAGGGGCACGAATCAATTGTGTTAAGGGCAGTGCCCCTTTTCGACCGTATTATTATTGCGGTGGGGGTTAACGCTGAAAAGACAGGTTTTTTCAGCGTTGACCAAAGGGTTGAGTGGCTCAAACAAGTTTTTGATGGCATTACGAGTATTGAAATTACTACCTACACCGGTTTAACTGTCGATTTTTGCCGTAAGGTCAATGCTGGCTATATACTAAGAGGATTGCGCACTTCAGCCGATTTTGAGTTTGAGAGAAGCATTGGCCAGATGAATAAACAAATGCATCCGGGCATTGAAACTGTTTTCTTGCTTACCACCCCCGAGCATACTGCTCTTACATCATCAATTGTACGAGATATAATCCGCAATCGGGGCGATATCTCTCAGTTTGTGCCTGAAGCTGTTTCTCGAACTATGGCTTTTTAGTTACCTAACCAATAGAATAATGGTTTATTGGCCCGAAAATTGAAATGTGCCTCCCATTGTATTTGTTTTTCCCTTTACATATCTGTTCAAGTTAGTTCCAATGATGCGATTCATTCTGCCACTCATCTTTGTCTTATCTGGAATTTCCCTGTGGGCCCAAAGCTTTGATATTACTCTAAACGGAGTGTTCCCCGGGGCAAGCGGGCGTGAAATAAGGCTTATGGAATACGGTGATCTGATTTCCTATCGTGAGCAGGAAATTTCATCATCCACCATTGATAATGAAGGAAAATTCAGTTTCAGGTTTTCGCGTTTTGAAGCGGGCTATTTCTTTTTCAGGATAGATCATGCACGAATGGGCTTTTTCGCCGAACCTGGCAAAAATTACCAGTTTACCTTTAATGAAGTGAATTTTGACAGGTTAAATGATCGTATCAACCCCTGGCTTAATCCCTGGTTCTTCGAATTCACAATTGCCGGGCATTCTCTCAACAATAACATTGAAATGCTCGAAGACAAGCTTTATCAGGAGCTTGCTGAAAGATATTCTGCTATTTATACCAATCGCAACACAGAGGTCTTTAGGTCAATCGTAGAGAAGGTAGATAAACAGTTTTTAGCAGAACAGAATCGCTACTTTTCTGAATATAAGCGCTATAAAATTGGTTACTACCGTCATGCTGCCAATCTGGTAAGGTTTAATGAACTGGTTCGCGATTATTTTATTGGTCAACCGGTTTTGTATAACAATACGCAGTATATGAACCTGTTCAATACTGTTTTTGAAACCTTTATCTTCGCCGGTAGCCGCAATATTACCATTCGCGACTTGCAGCATACAGTAAATAATCTGGGAAGTTATCATGCATTGATGGATTCCCTGGGAAAAGATACCATCCTTAGGAATGAAGTGCTGCGCGAATTGGTTATGATCAAGGGTTTACAATCCATGCATGGCAACCCTGATTTTAACATTGCGAATATTGAATCAATGCTAAGATTTACTTTCGAAAACAGTAAGTTTCCGCAGCACAGAATTATATCAAAAAATGTATTGCACCAGTTAACGTATCTTCGGGCCGGTGAACCAGCACCCTCATTCCAGTTTGCCAACCGACAGGGAATTGAAATAAATTTCCCGGGTAACTATTCGGGAAAACCTACACTGCTGGTGTTCTGGACCAGCTGGTGCGAAACCTGTCAGGTTGATTTTTCAGCAATTACTGAATTGCTGAAGCGCTATAATAATGGATTTAATGTAATTGGTGTTTCGGCCGACAGGCATAATCGCGATTTTAATTCCATGCTCAACAATGCCAATCTGCCTTGGGAAAACCTTTATTTTAACAGAGATTTCAGATTACTCGATGCCTTTCAGGTAAGGACTTTTCCAACTTATATGCTGATAGGCCAGGACGGCAAAATAATAAGTTATCCGGCACCCAAACCCTCTGATGAACTGGTTCAGGTTCTTGATCGCCTTATGGTTCAGCCTTTACCTCAACCCCAACGTCCGGGAAGACGCAGGTAATTTTGCTGGTACCAAATTGCTAATTGCCTTATGGAAAAATAAGCTCCGTTAATTATCTCTTCCGGGAAAGGCAATGCAATCCACTGTGCATCTGTAATTCCTTCTTCAGTTTGTAATGTCAACCTTCCGTTGGCAGAAGTTTCCATTAAAAACCATTTGCATTGTTTTAAGGCAAATACCTTTTCAGTAAAGGAGTAAATGTGATATGTGTCGGGCAGTGGTGCAATAATCCGGAGCTTTTTTAATCCACACTCTTCTTCAACTTCTCTAAGGGCAGTATTCTCTATATTTTCAGTGCCTTCGGGCTTCCCTTTCGGAAAATCCCATTTGCCTTTCCGAAAAATAAAAAGTACTTCCCCTCCAGGGTTTCTTATAAGCCCGCCACCAGCAACAATCACTGTGAGCTCTTTTTGAAATCTGGCCAATATTGTTGCAGGCGTTTCTCCCCAGATATATATTTCTGATGGAAAATCTGAACAGGCAACCTGATTTAACAGCCAGTAAACTCCCATTTGGGCAACTTTCCTAAATTCAAAGGAATAATCATTTGTGTCTGGCTTTTCGTCTGTTAGTAAAATAGTGCTGTTGTTGAAAAATATTTTTGTCATATTTGTTTTGTTTCATTAGGGGGGGTATTCGGTTAGACCGGTGGCTACCGGTATAAAATTACAGGCAAATGTAGCTTTTTGTTTGCTTTACCCGCACCAATACAATCTTTGCGTATTTATTTATTAATAAAAAATCCGTACGTTTGCGCCACAATTTTCCACCCAAATCAAAATATTCATGGTAAACGAAAAAGTAGCCGAGTATCTGTTACAGATTGAGGCTGTAAAACTAAATGTTAACCAGCCTTTTACCTGGGCATCGGGAATGAAATCACCCATTTACTGCGACAACCGCCGAATATTGTCTTTCCCCGAGGTAAGAGAGTTTGTTAGTCAATCGCTTGCCGAACGGGTAAAACAATTATATCCTAATGCCGCGGTAATTGCCGGAGTTGCAACCGGGGCAATTGCCCATGGGGTATTAGTTGCTGCTAAACTCAATCTCCCCTTCGTATATGTAAGAAGTTCGCAAAAAGACCACGGCCTTGGAAATCAGGTAGAAGGGTACCTTCCCGAAGGAGTAAAAGTTGTAGTAATTGAAGACCTTGTATCAACCGGACAAAGCAGTTTGGCGGCAGTTGATGCATTGGTAAATGCAAAAGCTGACGTTTTGGGCATGATAGCCATTTTTACCTATGATCTTGACAGGGCAACCGAAAACATGGAATCGGCCAAGTGTCGGTTGGATACCCTCACAAATTTTGATACCCTGATAAAGGTGGCTGTAAACAAAGGACTAATGCACCACAGCAACTTTGAATCCCTCGAAAAATGGCGCGAAAACCCAACAGCCTGGGGACAGAAGGTTCAACCATAATTATTGTTTTTTAGAAATCCCCTCATTTAATGACAGAGTTCAGAAGTCAAAGGGTAGAGATTGCCGCCTCATCTGCCATCGTCTTTGATTTTATTGGCGACTTTACAAATTTTCAGCATATAATGCCTGAACAAATAAAAAACTGGAAATCGAACCAGGATTCGTGCTCTTTCACTATCGATGGGCTCGCCGACCTGAGCATGAAAATCGAATCCAAAACCAGGCCTGAAAACGTACATATTGTTTCGCACGGAAAAAACCCCATCGATTATACTCTCGATGTTATACTGGGGCACCAGGACGAAGCCCACTGCAACGCTACAATTGTCTTTAATGCCGACCTGAACCCCTTTATTAAGGTAATGGCTTCGCGCCCCTTGCAGAATTTTGTGGATATTTTGGCAGGCAAACTTCAGCAACATTTTTCCCAATAGGTCATATTACCATTGCGATATCTTTAAAATCGAAAACAGTAACAATCCCGCCTCTGCCTTCAATTATCAACCGGCCTGCCGGGTCTGTGCCCCTTATGTAGCCTCCAAAAAGGTTGTTATCTCTTTTGAACTCAGAGTACTGATTTACTCTGTATAAGGCACCAAGGTAATTGTGATCAATCATTTTCAGTTCATCTCTTTGCAGTAATTCGTACCACTTAAAAATCAAATCATCAATATGACCAATCATTCCTTCAATCAAATATTCCTGTCCGGTTATCATTGATAGTGAAACCGGATTTGGTGCACTGCTAACGAATTTTCTCTGATTTATATTGATTCCAATTCCACAGATACTATCCCTGATTTTTTCGGCCATAATATTGTTTTCGATCAGTACCCCTGCAATTTTCTTGTTGTCGGCATAAATATCGTTGGGCCACTTAATACAAATTTCAGCAAGTGAACCCAGGTAGTACTTGATAAAATCTCTGATTGCCAGCGATATAACTTTAGTTAAGCGAAACTGAAGGTTAGGGGCAAGGAACCCTGGGCTCAAAATCCAGGATGCCGTTATGTTTTTACCGGCCTCACTTTCCCAGCTATTTCCAGCATATCCCTTGCCTGATACCTGCGAAAAAGCTGATATGATCGAACCATGGTTAACCCGGTTTTCCCTGATTAGTTCCCTTGATTTGTTGTTGGTCGAATCAAGTTCATCAAACCACAATAGTCTGTTTAAAAAATCTGGTCTATCCATCGAATAATTAATTTAGCTCCCCATAGAGCAAAGAACCTATCAAAACATTTCTACTGAATAGGTGTTATCAATATTAAATTAACTTTCTGATTGATAATTATGCATATCAGCAGTTTAAAAAAACAAAAAGCATAGTTCTAAATGATATTCCAAAAAGGTTAATCTCTGAAAATTGGTTACCTTTGCCACTTGCCTTTAGTTATTAAGTAAAACCTGAAAAACAGTGCTTTTACAAATGTAGAATTCAAACCGAAGTTTAACAAATAAATTTTTTGATGATAGCAAATAAGGTTTCAGACAAAACTCAGATATTGATTGAAGAAGTTATTAAAGGAATTCAGGAAAAGAAAGGAAAAGAAATTACCTGCCTCGATTTGGCAACCATCAAAAGCACAGTGTGCGATTACTTTGTGGTGTGCCATGGAACCAGTAACACCCATGTTAGTGCCATTGCCGAATCAGTAGAAGAAATGGTTAGTCTGAACACCGGAATAAAACCCCGCCGAAGAGAAGGCTTTTCAAATGCTGAGTGGATTCTGCTTGACTATCTAAATGTTGTTGTGCATGTTTTTCAGCAGGAAGTAAGAAATTATTACAAACTTGAAGACCTTTGGGCTGATGCCCCTCTCAAACGCTTTGCCGATTATTAAGCTGAATTGCAGGCAATTATCCATTAACAAACAAATCTTGAAAAAAGGAACAATAATTATTTATATAATTTCCGACGAATGTACAAACAGGAGAACACAACAAAAACAAATTACTTAAACCAAAATTCTGGCAGCTCGGAAGAGAAAGATTATAAATCACAGGATAATGGTCGAAAAAATGCTCCGGTAACACCAGGGAAAGGAAAAACTCCTCCCTTCAATTTTTATTGGATATATGGTTTGCTGGCGGTACTATTTATTGGATTGCAGTTTTTCAAGTGGGGTGGAACGACAGTTGAGATTTCACAGCAACGATTCGAAAATCAATTACTTCCCAGCGGCGATGTTGAAAAAGTTATTGTGGTTAACCGCGAAATTATCGAAGTTTATATTCGAAATGACCGACACAGCAGGTACGAAGAGATCGAGAAGAATAACCTTACCGAAGGGCCGCATTTTACTTTTAAAATTGGGTCGGTTGATAATTTTGTAAACCGGCTTGATGAAGCACAGGCTGAATTGTCCCCCGATCAGCGCATCCCCGTTTATTACGAACAGCGTAAGGACTGGGGCTCAGATATTCTGAGCTGGCTATTACCTATCGGACTACTGATTGTCTTCTGGATTTTTATAATGCGGCGTATGGCTGGTGGGCCTGGTGGCGGGCAGATATTCAACATTGGAAAATCCAAGGCACAAGTATTTGATAAGGATACCCGGGTAAACGTCAATTTTAACCATGTGGCAGGACTCGACGAAGCAAAGATTGAACTGATGGAAATTGTTGACTTCCTGAAAAATCCAAAAAAATATACCGACCTTGGCGGTCAGATACCTAAAGGAGCCCTGTTGGTAGGCCCTCCGGGAACCGGAAAAACCCTGCTTGCAAAAGCCGTTGCCGGCGAAGCGCAGGTTCCTTTCTTTTCGCTCAGTGGGTCTGATTTTGTTGAAATGTTTGTGGGTGTTGGCGCTTCGCGGGTGCGTGACCTATTTAAGCAGGCCAAGGAAAAAGCTCCCTGTATCATTTTTATCGACGAGATTGATGCCATTGGTCGTGCCCGGGGTCGCAATCCTGTGACCGGGGCCAACGACGAAAGGGAAAATACTCTAAACCAGCTGCTCACCGAAATGGATGGTTTTGGTACTAACGTTGGGGTGATTATTTTAGCTGCTACCAACCGTGCCGATATCCTTGACCGGGCGCTTATGCGCGCAGGAAGATTCGATCGGCAGATTCAGGTTGAGATGCCCGACCTGGAAGAGCGCAAAGCAATTTTCAAAGTACACATGAAGCCTCTAAAGCTTGCCGACGATGTACAGTCTGATTTTATGGCACGGCAAACACCTGGTTTTTCAGGAGCCGATATTGCCAATGTATGCAACGAAGCAGCTTTGATTGCAGCCCGCCGGAATAAAAAGGAAATTCAAAGGCAAGACTTTCTCGATGCCGTAGACCGGATAATAGGGGGCCTCGAAAAACGAAATAAAATAATTTCACCCCATGAAAAAAAGGTGGTTGCTTTCCACGAATCTGGCCACGCTGCTACAAGTTGGCTCCTTGAGCATGCCCACCCTTTGGTAAAGGTAACCATTGTGCCCCGGGGGAAGGCATTGGGTGCCGCATGGTATCTGCCCGAAGAAAGACAACTCACCACCTATGAGCAAATGTTTGACGAAATAACATCGGCATTGGCAGGCAGGGCTGCAGAAGAGCTGGTCTTTGGCAGGGTTTCAACCGGTGCACTCAACGACCTCGAAAAAGTTACCAAGCAAGCTTACGCAATGGTGGTTTATTTTGGGCTCAATAAAAAAATAGGTAACATTTCCTACTATGATTCAAGCGGTCAGAGTGAATATTCTTTTACACGACCCTACTCTGAAAAAACCGCTGAACTAATTGATAATGAAGTAAAACAAATTATTGATTCGGCTTACCAGAGAGCCTTGAATATCCTTACCGAAAACAGCGATAAACTTGAAGCCCTCGCCAATCTGCTCCTCGAAAAAGAAGTCATATTCAGGGAGGACCTTGAGCGGATTTTTGGGAAACGACCCTTTGATGACCACGAATCGTTTATCGCTGAGAATGGCAAAGAGACTCCATCAGGCAATGGTAGCCCTGTTGATGATATTTCTGCTTCATCCAACCACGATACGACAGAAACAACAACCGCAGGAAACAATACTTCACAGGTTTAAAAATCATAAAACTGAAGCAACTGACCTATTTACGAAAGGGCAAATGGAGGAAAGCACATCAAGGGAAAAAGTTTTAAAGGCCATCAGGGATGCATTGGTTAATCCGATGAATCCTCCCTATTTAGACGAAGATTATTCCGATAAAATATATCAGCAACCCGATTCAGAATACGATGAAGTGAATTTTGCTGAGGCTCTGGCAAGGGTAGGAGGGCAGTTTGTATACAGCAGTTCGGTTGATGAATTCGCCACCAATTTTACCGAGTTCCTTAAGGAAAGAGACATTACCTGCGTTCATTGCTATGAACATCCCCTGCAAAAAATGCTTAACGATTGTGGCGTTTTTTGTTTTAATGCCCCCGATGAGTTTACCGATGCCCAACTTGGAGTTACAACCTGTGAATTCCTCATTGCTCGCTTGGGAAGCATTATGGTAAGTAGCAGGCTTGGCAGTGGACGCAAAGGGTTTTTCTGGCCACCAATACACGTTGTTATCGCCTGGCGTAATCAATTGGTATATGACCTTAAACATGCTTTTACAGCCCTAAAGGAGAAATACCGTGACTCTGCACTCCCTTCAATGGTGAATGTAATTACCGGGCCCAGTCGTACGGCAGATATTGAAAAAACCCTTGTAATGGGTGCACATGGCCCAGAACAACTGATTGTATTTTTTATCGATCAGCCTTCTGTTTCACCACCTGATACTTTAGAAACTAATTGATCGTGTAACGAAAATTACCTTATCCGAAAAGCTTACAGATGAACAGTGAATATGGATTGGCAGTGCATATATACCACTCGGGCAGAGTACAAAGCTGAGCTTGCAAAAGCAATTCTTGATGAAAATAATATCAAATCATTAATTATAAACAAAAGAGACTCGGCTTACCTTTTCGGAGATATAGAACTGTTGGTTGCCCCTGATGATGTAATTAATGCTAAACAAATTTTAACCAGAGAGAACTTTGAATAATCTTATAACCCGCACTATTACCGGAATAGGTATTGTCCTGCTCATTATCGTATCAGCCGTTTTAAGCAGGTTTGCATTTACCTTGGTTTTTCTGGTAATTACCATAATTGGATTGTGGGAGTTTTATTCACTCATTGAAAAAGCTCAGATAAGGCCCAATAAATTATTGGGAGTGGTGGCTGGGGCGTTTCTCTTTCTTTCCAATGCCCTTATTGCTCTTGAAATAGCCCCTATTCAGATTTTGCTCTTTAATTTCGTATTTGTTTTCTTTGTTTTTCTTTTTGAGCTATACAGGAATATTCCCCACCCATTTACCAATGTTTCATTTACTTTTTTCGGGTTGTTGTATGTTGCGGTACCCTTTGCCCTGATTAACTATTTGCCAAATCCTTCTTTTGATGAAGGAGTGTATCAGTATAACATAGTTCTGGGCTTCTTTTTTTTGATTTGGGTAAACGAGTCGGGTGCATATCTTGTCGGAACAAGTATAGGCAGAAACAGACTATTTGAGCGGGTTTCGCCAAAAAAAACGTGGGAAGGTACTATTGGCGGAGGAATTCTTTGCCTGGCCACGGGCTGGGGAATCAGTTATTTTTTCAAAGACTTGTCTCTCCTCAATTGGCTTGTTATTGCTTTTTTGGTGGTTATTTTCAGTACTTACGGCGACCTGTTCGAATCAATGTTCAAGAGGAGCATCAAAGCCAAGGATAGCGGAAAAATTCTTCCGGGTCATGGCGGAATACTCGACAGGTTTGATGGTGTGCTAATGGCGTTGCCTTTTGTGTTTGTATATTTACTGTGGGTAGCCTGGTAAACCATACTATTGATTGACAATTAATTATCTGAACAAATTATTACTAAAATGAAAATTCACAAGGAGGGCTTTACAACCCTGTTTTTAACTTTACTTTTTATTACGGCAACTACTGTGTTGCTAAACGTAATAGATGACCAACAAACCTGGCTCCACTACGTGGTGTATGCAATTCTTGGTCTTTTATTTCTGATAATTCTTCAATTTTTCAGGTCGCCGCTGCGAATTGTATCACCCAACGCAAATAGCATTATCTGTCCGGCTGACGGCAAGGTGGTTGTCGTTGAAAAAACAACTGAGAAAGAGTATTTTGGTGATGAACGGATACAGGTTTCAATTTTTATGTCGCCTGTTAATGTTCACGTAAACTGGTATCCTTTAAATGGTATGGTTGAGTATTTTAAATACCATCCGGGCAAATATCTGTTTGCTTGGAATCCAAAATCATCCACCGATAATGAAAGAACCACTGTTGTGGTAAAAAATGAGCTTTTTGGCCATGTCCTTATCAGGCAGATAGCCGGGGCTCTGGCTCGTCGTATAGTTTGCTACAGCAAGGAAGGCAATCAGGTGAGCCAGGGAAGCGAAATGGGATTTATTAAATTTGGTTCGCGCATTGATTTGTTCTTGCCTCTGAATGCAAATGTATTGGTTAAACCTGGCGATAAGGTAATTGGTTGCAAAACAGTTATTGCCACTCTTTAACATCTTCTCCGGGCAACAGAACAGCTAAAATATCCTTCAATTGGGCTACTTCATAGGTAGCCCTTTCTGTTGTTTCTTTCACCGGAGGGTGCTTCACCCAAATCTGGTCCATCCCTGCCTGTCTTGCCCCTGCTATATCTGCCTCCGGGTCATCGCCAATTACAATGCTTTCTGATGCCTTTGCACCAGTTTCAAGCAGGGCAAACTCGAATATGCGATTATCGGGTTTATTATATCCAGCTCTTTCTGATGTTATGATTTTATCAAAGAAGGGTTCAAGGCCGGCTCGTGCAATTTTAATGTATTGAACCTCCTCAAACCCATTGGTGATTATATGCAACTGGTATTTTCTTTTCAAGAGATGCAACGTTTCCAGGGTTTGAGGATAGAGCGTGGTTTGCAGTGGGCTTATTTGAAGGTAGTATTTCCCCATATCGTGCGCTAGTTGCTCATCATGTATGCCAAATTCGCAAAGTGTGTTGTAAAATCGACTGAAATTAAGGGTTTCTTTAGCAATAATATGATCCCGGTATTTTTCCCAAAGGACAATATTGATTGGGTGATAAATCTCCAGAAATGAATCCAGTGAAGGTATTCCTCTTTCGTTAAGCCTGAATGTTGAGTAGACATTGTTGAAAGTTTTCAGGTTATTGGTATCAAAATCCCACAGCGTGCGATCGAGGTCGAAAAAGAGATGCTTGTATTTTCTATTCATGATGGTAAAAACGATAAATAAAAGAAAGCCCCTGTTTTCAGGAGCTTTCTTTGTAAAGGTGTGCGAAGTTAGTCAATTTTCTCTTTACAGGTAATTCATCTGAGTTTACTGATAGACCCTCCTGCATTGGTATTTACTGCTTCAATAATAGGATTGCCAATGTACCTGATACTGCCCCCTGCATTGGCTGTTGCTTCGAGTCTTTGGGTATTGAGTCTTATGTCGCCTCCGGCATTGGCATTTACAACGGCCGATTGTGACTCGAGGTCGGTTGCATCTATTGTTCCGCCGGCATTTGATGTTGCCTTGAATTTATCGGTCTGCCCCCGCAGTTCAATCCTCGAACCGGCATTCTGATTGGCAATAACTTGTGTGAAGGTTCCTTCAATATCAATCAATGCACCCGCGTTCGAAAGAACACTTAGTTCCTTTTGTGTTAGTGGCCCCTGGGTGTAAAATCTGGCTGCTGCATTGGCTTCCACCCGCTCCAGTCTGGGAGCTTTTACTTCAACAAGTAGGTCGTTAGATGAACGGATGGGTTGCGATGACCTTATTACAAGTTCGTTGCCCGTAACATCGGTTTTTATAAATTCTAACAGGTTTTCATCGGCAACAACCATCACCGACTGAATATCAGACTGTGTGAAATTTACCTTATAATTTCCGTTTATTTTTATGCTCGCAAATGGTTCCACCTGCCGTTCTGTTTCCGTAACGTTTCCATCGCCATTGGTAATGGATGAAAAAATCATTGTTCTGGTAATGATGAGTCCGGCAAGCATAAATCCGAGAATAATCCCGAGGGTGATCAGTAAAATTTTATTGCTGGTTTTCATATCCGTATGGGTTAAAAAGTGTGTGAATACTTATTTTTTGTGGCTTTCCATAAATAATCTTTCCATTTCGGCGCAATTAATGTCGAGTAATTTCATAGTTTTCATTACCACCGGAAGGTCTTTCTCTATAAACTCAGCCCGTTTTAGTTCGAGGGCTTTCTCATAACCGCTTTCCGATACAAAGTAGCCGATGCCTCGTTTGTTAAAGATAATCTCTTTTTCCTGCAAATATACAAAGGCACGCATGGCTGTATTGGGGTTCACTTCCATCTGTATAGCCACGTCTCTTACAGAGGGTATCCTTTCATTTATTTTCCATTTACCCATGAGTATATTTTCACAGAAAATATCTGCAATCTGCATGTAAATGGGTTGGCTTTCTGCAAATTCCATGATTACACCTCCCTTTCTTTTAATCTGAAATAACTTATTAGCAGGAAGAATGGACCCATGATCCCATAGAAAACAACCTTCATAATTTCAGGGAACGTTTCTTCAATCCAATATTTGAAATTTGAGTCCATTAGTTGCATATCTGTCTGAAAACCTGTTTCCCCAAATACTATGAAAGCAAAAATCACTAACATAATAATGATGAGGGTTGCGATTACAAACAAACTGAGTAGAATTTTCAGGAAATTGTTTTTGCGGAAAAATAGCGCGCCCAGGAAAAATACACTCTGTGTACTCAGATATATGGCAATTAACTTAAGGTTGGTGCCGGCAATAGGATTAAAAACTGAAATAACTGAACCCCAGGCAATATAAGCAATCCCATTGGCAATTAACAAAACCAACGTGAGCAAAACATTGGCCAGCACAATAAAAACAATTGAGGTAATTATCCAGTGCGAAAGTAACTTTTCGAGGGTAGTTGCCGGCAACGTTAGAAAAAACTGGCTCCGGGCCGGGGTATGTATTTCATTGTATGCCATGGATGTTATTACGTATCCGCCTGTAAATATCATGACCTGTCCGAAAGTTGCCATCCCATCCAAAAGAAATATACCATTTGAAAAATATGCCTGAAGTAAACTTATTACTATAAGGATACCCGAAAAAGCCCCAAGGCCGATAAGCCATGTTTTGATGTTAAACATCAGATAGCGTTGAGAAAGTAAAGCAAAACGCTGTATTGAAAATTGATTGATTCTTTCCATGTGAATATATTTTTAAAAAACCTGGTTAATTACTTTTGAATCTTTGACAATGGCGTTAAAGAGGATTTCAAGGTCGATGGCTGTCTCATGTCCTTTGTTGCGATATATAGCTGCTTTCCCTCCCAGCACATCTTCAGCATAAATTAGTTGTTCGGTTGAGTCTTCCCTTAATTTGCCGAATGCAAGTTTTTCCGAAATTTCTGCAGTGCTGCGCTGGAAAATTATCTGGCCGCTATCCAGTACAATAACATGATCGATAATACTTGCAAGGTCCCTGACCTGGTGCGTTGAAATTACTATACACTGATCTTCAGTTGAAGCTGCAGCCATTAAGCGCCTGAACTGGCTTTTTGATGGAATATCAAGCCCATTGGTAGGCTCGTCCATCAGTAAAACATTGGTTTGGGTGGCCAGGCCAAAGGCAATCAGAAATTTCTTTTTCTGCCCGTATGAGTATTTTGTAAGACTTTTTCCGTTGGTAATTTCAAACTCTTTAAGGTATTTTTCAAATAGTGTGTAATCAAACCGCGGATAAAAAGGGGCATGAAGTTCAACAAAGCTTGAAATACTTACAGGAGGCAAAACAAATTCTTCAGGAATTACATAAATATTAGCCAGCACTTCGGGGGTGCGATGGCGAACATCCTTTTCGAAGATCAAACACTGTCCCTGATGAGGAAATAATAAACCAGCAATCTGTTTCAGAAGTGTGGTTTTTCCGGCACCATTCATCCCGAAAAGGCCGTAAATACTCCCTGGCTCAAGTTTTAAACTCAAATCCCTGAATAAGGGCATTTTCTTTTTATAACCAAAGGTTAAATTGCTAATCTCTATCATGGCATATTGGATTTATAAATTACTACTGTGCTACAAAACTAATACACTGCAAATCTAATATGGTAATTTGAATTGACCAAATTTTTTCAGGAAAAAAATTAAAAAATTTTCTTTTGTTCTGATTATCAGCAATTAAATGTTGTGTGAATTTGGTATTTTTGTGTATAAAACTCATATTTACCTATATTATTCGTTTTGAAGAGAATAGCATTTCATACCCTTGGCTGTAAATTAAATTTCAGTGAAACATCAACCCTAAGCAGGCAATTTGGCAAGGAAGGATACCAGCAGGTTGATTTTAAGGAAACTGCCGATATCTATATTATCAATTCGTGCTCGGTAACACGCAATGCCGAGAAGCGTTGCAAGGAGTTGATCAGAAAAGTGCTTCGCCAGAATCCTGTTGCCCATGTTGCCATTATCGGGTGTTTCTCACAAATAAACCCTGAAGAGATAAAGGCAATACCCGGAGTTGATATTGTGCTGGGAAATGCTGATAAATTCAACCTTTTTGAGCACATACGCCAGCTTGATACCAGTGGTAACAATGCCCCTAAACAGGATATCGCTATCAATAAACCTGAAGCATTTGTCCCTGGGTATTCATTGGATGGTCGCACACGATCGTTTTTCAAAATACAGGATGGTTGCGACTATTTTTGCTCTTATTGCACCATTCCGTTAGCCCGGGGGCCCAGCCGTAGTAACAATATTGCTCAGACCATAGCCACTGCCTCCGAAATTGCAGGTACCAATGTTAAGGAAGTTGTCCTTTCGGGGGTGAATATCGGTGACTTTGGCCGGAAACATGGTCAGAATTTCTATGGTTTTCTCCAGGAACTGGTTGAAATAAAAGGACTTGAACGCATCCGCATATCATCCATCGAACCCGACCTGCTTCATGATGATATCATTGAAATTGTTGCCCAAACCCCTGCTCTGATGCCTCATTTTCATATCCCCTTGCAATCGGGTTCCGACCAGATTTTGAGCGATATGGGACGTCGCTATGATACTGCTATTTTTGCTTCAAGGGTGCAAAAGATAAAAAGCCTTATGCCGCATGCCTGTATTGCTGCCGACCTTATTGTAGGTTTCCCAACCGAAACCGATGAGTTGTTTCGTGAATCGTACGAGTTTTTGCGAAAAACAGAAGTATCATACCTTCATGTTTTTACATATAGCGAACGCGAGAACACCCGTTCTATCAAACTAAACGCCAGGGTACCAATGATTGAAAGAAACCGGCGAAGCCGGATAATGCAACAACTTTCAACCGGCAAAAAAGATGTATTTTATCGCGAAAATATAAACCAACAGCATAAAGTGTTATGGGAGAATGAGAATGAAAATGGTTTTATGTCGGGTTTTACCGAGAACTATATTAAGGTAAAAACACTTTACGATTCGGCCCGGGTAAATACCATAGAAACCATTACTTTGAGCTGTATCGATACTGACGGAGTTTTTTTACCAGCACCGATTAAATAACATTCAATTTAAATATATGACACAAAATCAAAGGATTGACCTGAAAAAAGCTTGTGATGAAGTACAAAATATGGCACGTGAAACCGGGAAATTCATCAGGGAGCAGATGACCGGTATAAACAAAGATACCATTGAGGTTAAAGGTACCCACAACTTTGTGACCTATGTTGATAAATCATCAGAAGAGTTGCTGGTTGCGGGATTGAAAAAAATTATTCCCGACTGTGGTTTCATAACCGAAGAACAAACAGTTGAAACCCGGCAGAGAAGTTTTATGTGGGTAATTGATCCACTCGATGGTACTACCAATTTCATCCATGGGTTACCTTGCTTTAGTATAAGTATAGGTCTGTTGAGAAATAACCTGATGATTATGGGGGTAGTGTACGATATTAATCTCGATGAGTGTTTTTATGCATGGGAAGGGAGCAGAGCCTATCTGAACGGGAAAGAGATCAGAGTTTCAGGCGCTAATAAACTCAACGACAGCCTGCTGGCAACCGGTTTTCCATATTATGATTATTCGCGATTGGAAAAGTATATGGAGCTTTTTACCTGGTGCCTCAGAAATACCCACGGTGTAAGACGTATTGGTTCTGCTGCCATCGACCTGGCTTGGGTTGCCTGCGGGAGGTTTGAAGCATTTTTTGAATATGGTCTTAATGCCTGGGATGTTGTAGGGGGGGCATTTATCGTTCAGCAGGCCGGGGGGAAAATTACCGACTTTAAAGGTGGTGCCAACTTTATTTTTGGTCGTGAGCTTGTTGCCAGCAATGAAAAGATACATGACGAATTTATTGGCGAAATAGATAGAATATTTAAGCCCGGATAATCTAAATTCCCCAAGCTTCATTTGGCTTATGCTTTAAAGGGAAGCAACTTAAAATCAGTTTTAACAATCTGACAATTCACAAAAAGGGAGATACAATCATGGAGTATATAGCCGACAGTTTTTATGAGTTTGCATCCATTCTTGGTATCGCCGTGGGGTTTGGTTTTATTGGCCGATTGCTAAAGCAACCCCTTATAGTATCTTTCATCTTTGTGGGTTTGGTAGTCGGGCCCTACGGGTTAAGCTTACTAAGGTCGGTAGAAAAAATACACCTTCTTTCAGAGCTGGGTATGCAGTGTTGCTTTTTGTGGTAGGACAGAAACTCGACCTTAGCCTCATCAGGACAAGCGGAAAGGTTGCTCTTGCCACTGGCCTTGGGCAGGTTATTTTTACTTCATTCTTTGGTTATTTTATTTGTCTGGCAATCGGATACAGCCATCTTACCAGTATCTATATTGCCGTGGCCCTTACTTTCTCAAGTACAATTATCATTGTAAAACTTCTTTCTGACAAAAAAGAGATACAAACACTACATGGGCAAATTTCCATAGGTTTTCTTATCGCTCAGGATATTGTGGTGATTATTGCCATGATTGTTCTTTCAGCGATGGATTCACAAACTGATTTTTCCTTGGCACAGGAAATAATTTTTGTGGTACTCAAGGGAATTGGGATGATCATTGTAACAATACTTCTCATAAGGTATGTTCAAGCGAACCCCGCCAAAAAAGGGCGGGGAAACTATTTGTCAAATATATAG
>JBBISA010000011.1:0-77967 GCA_037441525.1 Bacteroidota bacterium | reverse complement strand
TAAGTTAGACGAAAAAAAATAACTAAATAAAGGTAACCAGAGTGACAGGGCGTTACTTAACAGTTATGTCAAATACAATGTAAGTCCTGACAAAAAATTGTCAATATTGTACAACTGATTGTAAAATTTGTAGAATTGGCAGAAGTAGGGAGATTTTTTAGGATAGGAAATTCCTGCGAAGACGACAGTTCCCCTATTTATTAACTTTACCCAGATACTTGTCGAGCCAAGCCAGGGTTTCTTTTACCATTTCTCTGTAAGGAATATAATGGTCAGTATCGTAAATAACCAGTTTTTTATCCCTGGGGTTGGTAGCGAGTAAATCGAACATGGGTTTTACAGTAACCTCGTTTGGATAAAAAATATCATACCTGCCGTTGAGCATCAGAACAGGGATGTTGGTGCGCACCACAAAGTTTATCTGATCCATAACATCAATAGTTTTGGTTTTCCCGTCTTCAATGTTAGGACAACCAACAAAACCACTTAAAATTGAAACCCTAACCCTTTTTTCAATAGGCGGCAAAAACGATGAGAATATACCTCCAAAACTAACACCCATTGCAGCAATGCGGGAGGAGTCGAAATCGGTACGGGTTTCCAGATAATCTATCACTCTGCTAAAGTCCTTGATAATGAAGGTTAACCTTTGATTAGGAAAAGTATCATCAATTGCGTCCTTCTCTCTTTCTCGCGTTCCGTAATAAACCGGATATGCAAGGGTACGACCCGATTTAATAATAAAATCAAAACTGCGGCAATAATGGTTAGCAATTACGTCACTTGGCCCACCGCCACCCCCGTCCACCGCCGGAAAAACAATAACTGTCTGGTAAGGGGGTGGGGCGTTTTTCGGAATGTATTAATAAAGGATTACCCGTTTATCGTCGTATGCGGTGGTGAAACTTATCTTTTCGCGTTTCCAGTCTTTGTGGGTATCGTCGTTGCTTTCAATTTTTTCTTCCAGATCTTTTTTATAATAGAAGAATGCATTTTTTACCACATCAAAAACTTCATCAGAAACAGTTTTTGCCCGGTACCAGAAAGTAGAGTCGAAAAAATGACCAGGCGATACAGGAGCAAAAGACCATTCCGGTATAGTTTCTCTCTGAATGTATTTAGCGCACCTGAAACCATTTTTTTCTGATCTGTCCAAGGGTGGTATCCAGACCAAATGCGGGTAAGTGTACGATGGATCGTTCCATGCTCCGCCGCGAATTGTCCGTTTGTTCGCACTTTCGTTAACACACCATTCCCTTGCGTTCTCGGCCATATCATAAGTGCCAAAGGCATTAATCCCTTTAAAGGTGCCCACTTTTGCAAGACTCTGTCTTGTGGAATTGCTTTGGTTTATTACATGGGAATTATAGTAAGGCAATCCCTTTGCGCTTTCCCAGTGGTGGATGGTGGGCAGTTCCTTACCGGCAAATTCAGCATAAGCGGCAGCTTCATACCAACTGATTCCGGTTACGGGGTAATCATCTTCTCCGTCAGGAAAATCGCCTGCCTGCCATCCTGATGGACCTGGCTGGTCAGTTCTGTTAACCAACAATGTCATTGCTTCCTTCCATGCCAGTGTTTTATTGCCATCAACAAAAGGGAATTTCCAATACTCTTTTTTCTGGTAACCTCCACGGTCAACAAATTCGCTGTAGGCCCTGTTGGAAACTTCGTATTTATCGATAAAAAAATCATGGGTAGTGTCGCCATAGAATTGGCATGCATGCACCATGCCGTTGGGGGTGGTTCCTGATGGAAATATATTTCTTGAAAAGCGATAGGTTGATACATTTTCTATCCCGGTATACTCAACGGCAAAAATAGTATCATAACCTTGCCTGGCCATTTTGAACAAATACAAGGTGCGCTGTGGAACTTTTATAGAATCGATGGGAGTGAAGCCCAGATAAATCCAGTTTCCATCAACATCTGAATACTCCCTACAGTAAACATCTGCTCCGGATGGGGTTGTATGTATTGTAATATGCGCTGATGCGAGGGAATCGAGAAGCTTATATTGTTGATGGTTAGAGACATATTTATGGATGCTTTTCAATTTGTAAAAGCCAGCCTGGTAATTTCAATCCTTCAGGTGCATTTCAATTTCGGGCAATGCCTCATTTATTGCCCAATCGGTGCGAAACTTTCTGAATATCATCAAGCTGATTACAATAAGAAAACCAAAGGCAAGCAAGGAAAATACAATAGTACGCTGATAATCAATAATTTTATCTTTACCGGTTAATTTTTTCCATAGCCAATGTATGTAATGGTTCAAGCCATAAGCACGACAGTGAGTGATTTTTCCTGGTGTATATCCAAAATGCTCATGAAAACATTTTACGAAATAAGGTACACTGTTGAAGCCTACATTATACGCAACTTCAGATACAGTGAGTTCTCCCTGCTTTAGGATTTCAAAAGCTTTATTGAGCCTGATTTCGGAAATGAAGGAATTGACGGGTTTGCCTGTTATTTCTTTTACCTTACGGTGAAGGTTTGACCTGCTCACTCCAACGCTGGAAGCAAGTTCAGAAACACCGAATTCTGACTCAGCTAAATGAGCATACACAATACCTTGAAGCCTTTCAATAAATTATTTATCCGGTGCAGATAAATCAGTCATCGAAACGCCTCCCACAACACTTTAATATTCTGTTCCTGAGCAAATAAATGTAAGAAAATTATCAATAGTATCTGAACAAATCAAACAATATTATTTTATTCAAACACAATTTTTTTTTGAATATCTACAACCCTATTGCCAATGAAATGTGGTTTTGGATAGCTTATATTGTTAATAAAAGTCGATTTACCCGATTTAATATCACCCCCCCCAATGCTGGCGAATATGGCAAGGGTACATTTCAAAGTATAAAAGAATAGGATTCGCAACCGAATTAATGGCTACGGGTTTATGTTTCTCGTTTTGAAGATTTCATTGATGATTAGCGGGGGTCTTTCTTAAAGTTATCTTTGTCCGGAACTTTTGAATTTTAGACCCTAAAAACCAGTTGCATCGATATCTGATAATATACCTTTCCCACTATAAAATATGAAATTGAATTATTTGCCAACATGATTACTCTTTCGGTTAAACCGATGAATTACTGAAGTTTCCTAAACTCTGTTTAAATAGCTAAATAAGTCTTCTTCGGTTTTCAGGTTGAGTTTTTTGCGCAGTCGCGACCGGCTTATGTAGAAACTCGAAGGTTGAATGTTTAGCAGCTCGGCTATCTCCTTTGAATTAAGTCCAATTTTAAGGTAGGCGCACATGCGCAGGTCGTTGTGCGACAGGTCGGGGCACTGCTCCCGAAGTTTGGTGAAGAACTCCTGGTGCAATTCGTCCATTTGTATTTCAAAGGTTTTATCTTCATTTTTAAGATATGAGTCGAGTATTCGTTGCATTTCTGCCCATTTGGTATCGAATAATGCGGGATTTTCCTGGGCAGTTTCGCATTTTTCCTTCAGGGTCAACAATAACCGGTTTTTTTCTTCATTGTCCCGGGCTTTATTAGCTAATTCTATGGTTTTGCTTTTTAGTTGTTTTTTTAGCTGGTCATATTCGGTCTGCAACCGTTTCTGTTCTAAAAGCATAATTTCCTGCCTGTGCTTTTCGGTTTGTTGTCTGAGGGAATTTTTCTGCTTTATCAGCATTTGTTTTTTTTGTTTTTTCAATGAGATGGTTTGCCATCTGTAAATGCCTGCCAGGCCTAATCCTAAAATTATGGCATACAAAAGCATTGCGACCAATGTTAAATACCACGGAGCTGCAATCCGGAAGCTAATCTGCTGTTGGTCAACAATTGAATTATTAGTAATTGCCCGGGCAGAAAGTTGATAATTTCCCATTGAAAGGCCTAAAATTTCAAAGGTATTTTCATCAGATAACGGCGACCAATCGTCCCAGGTGTTCAATTTAAACTGATATTTAACATTGTTCTGATTAGGAATGATCCACTCAATATGTATATTGTTGAGATGTCGGGGGATTTTTGCCCCGGGATATAATAGAATTTTCTCATGGTTGTTGAAAGCCATGATTTTTCTCAGTGTGAGTGGAAAATTTTCTGTTACTGACTCACTGTTGCCTGCCAGGTAGTTTAGTGCAAACCCATTGTAAATGGGATAGAATTCGTATTCACTGTTTAAGGGAACTGGCAGATAAACGCCGGCTAGTTGTCCATTAACGCGGGGAAAGATAATCTGATTCGCAAGATGTATAAATTGTTTTTTACCTTGATCGAAAATATACTGATTAGTGTCAGTTAAAATATGGATGCCTGCCTTGTTCTGCATCAAAAAGATATGGTTCCCGGCAAAAGTATCAGCGGTAAATATCAATCTTTCTTCAGGATAAAGGTTTTCATTGATTACCGCCCTGATAATGCCAAAATTTGGGATATTAACCCATAAAATATTCTCATTTTCAATTACAAGCTGGTTGCACGATCCAAGGATGAGGTCCATTTTTTTCAGGAAAACCCATTGGCCAGATGATTTGCGAAAAATGGATATTCCATTGTAATTGCCTGTAAGTAAAAAATCCTTCCAGGTTGTTATTGTCCATACCCCTTCTTCGCTTCCAATTTTTTCCACTTTGTTCCCTGCAACAACAAACAATCCCTTGTCGTGCCCCATCAAAATGGTATTGTTAATGTTTTTCAATGTCCATACTTGTCCCTCTGTTTCAGGGACAAGGTCAAATCTGAAAATTTCCCTGTTGTTTTTTAAGTCGTGCCAATAGGATCGATAGAGCCCCTGATTGGTTCCCAGATAAAAAATACCTTCTTTTAGCAGGGCTGAATAACCTGTACCAAAATCGCCCCTGTAATCGTAAAAAGTGGTGAAATTATTTTTCATATCGAGCGATGAAACACCGTAATCCATGCCCATCCACAACCTGCCTGCCCTGGTATAATGCAACGAAAGAACTGTATTGCCGGGCAAACCTTTCTGCCTGTTTACATGGTGGATGATTTGTCCGTTTCCGTTGGCAACATACAGTCCTTTGAGAACAGTCCCGAAAGCAAAATGGTTGTTGCCAACCTTTTCAAAACTGAATACTTTTGCGGTTTTCAGAAGCAGGGAGAGTTCAGTAATCCATGCTATTGGTTTCTCGCCTGATAGTAAATATAGCCCCAGGTCGCGGGTTACAATCATCAATCCGCTGTTGGTAAGGCTGATACCGATTATTTCTGTATTTCCCAAGCCCTTAAGTTCGCTAACCTTTTTTAGCGAAAAATCTTCGAGCAAGTAAAGATTGTTGTTCTCGTCGGTAAGGTAAATGGCATCGCCTACCTGGTAGCTTCCAGTAAACAAGTCGGGGGTTGCAATTTTAATAAGTTTCTCATTTTTATAGATATAGATACTTCTGGATGAAACAAAAAAAACCACTTCGCGAATGTGATGTATTTGCCAGAACTCTTCACTAATGTTCTGCCCCTCTTTCTGAAATGGATATAGCGATGTGTAATCGAAGCCCATGTGCCGGTTTCTTTTCCAAAGGCCAAAATCGAGGTCGGAGCCAGTAAAGATGAGCGAATCATTAACCACCAGCACAGAGCGGGTAATGCCGTTACTTCCTCTGAAGCTATTCCAGGTTTTGCCATCGTATTCGAGCAGGCCCCCATCGGCAGCAAAATAGATAATGCCATTGGGTGCCGACCCGATATGCCACACCTTTCCCTTGTTGTGGTAGTGCAAAGGGGCGAAGTTTTGCAGCAATGGAACGCCCCTTTCCGGGAGATTTTCTGGCAGTCCAGGCATAATTCCGCAAACAAGGGCCAAAAAGAAAAGTGACAGCCTTTTTTTAGTCATGACAGTGTGGATGGTAATTATTTGGCTGCAATGTAGAAAAAAAAGGCGTCGCAATGTGGACGACCTTTTTTTTATGAAAAAAAATTTAAAATTCATCATATCAGAAACACAAATCCGGTTTAGGGCTTAAGAAGATGTTTTACTGATAATTTAGGGGTTCTGTCGATGTGAAACAATCCCCAGTGTTTCTCAGGCTCAAGGGGCTCGGATGAGCCCTTCCAGCTTTCATCAAAGGCTTCAAAAAAGAAGGTGAGGATATTCTCTTTTTCAGCCCATTCCATCAGGATTTCGAAATAGGTTTTCTGATAGCTTTCATTAACATTTTCAGGATTAATGCCCCTTCCGTTGGAGTGGGTTGCCCAACCGGCTTCAGTAATGATTACCGGTTTGTGGGGGTATTTTTTTGCCACTGAGTAGTAATTATCTTTGGTATAATCAAGGGCTTCAGAAATATGTTTGTATTCCCAAACCGGGTAAGTGTGCACAGAAATAAAATCTACTTCAGCAGCAAGCTTGCCAAGCTTAGTAAGCCAGGGCACGTAGTTTTCGCAAAAGGTAACAGGCATGTTTGTGGCGTTTTTTACCTGTTTTACATAATCCAGCACTTTGCTTTCCGGCACATAGTGGTCGGTCCATTCCACGCAGGCTTCATTCCCTACCGAAAGAGAAAAAATAAGGTCAGAATGTTGGTTAGCCATTTCTATTAGCCTGTTTATTCTGCTTTGATTGTAGATGCGATTTTTTTCGAGTTGTTTTTCTGAGTATATGCCACCATTCCAGGGGCAATTGAAATTATTCATTTCGGCCACAATGTATGCGCTGAGCATGACCCGAAAGTCGAGTTTTTCTCTGGTGATTACTTCCAGGACAGTTTCAGCATGTTTGTCGCAATCGAATAATCTTAAATATTTCCAATGCCCGTGCATCAGTAAAAGGTCTTCCTTTATTTCATTATATGAAGGATAAACGCCGCCGGGGTTTTGTCCGTGCCTGAAGCCCGAATAGCAGATTGCCCTTGCCGGAGAGATACCCAATTTAAGAAATGTGTTCATTGATAAATTTTAGTTTTTCATTCTTATCCCATATTCCCCAGTAGGCTCCTACTTCGCCTTCGGCACCTACCTTCCATGATTCATCGAATGATGAAAAATAGAATACACCAATGTTTTCGTCAATAGCCCATAAATGGGTATTTATGAAATACTTTAAGGCCAGTTCAGGGGATGGAATGGCCTCACCCAGCGATTCGCCGTTGCTTGGCCAGCCGGTTTCAGTAATTAACACAGGCTTGCCTTTAGCGGCCATTTGTGCCTGATTATACATGTGCTGCATGTGCCGCAGGGAATATTTAAAACTGGTGCCTTCCCAGAAGGGGTAGCAGTTAGTTAAAATTACATCGCAAAGGTCAGAAATATCGGGGTGGTCAACAAATTCATAATATGCATCAACATAGCCAACGGGTATGCCAGGTATTTCATTTTTAACGTATTGAATAAAATACCTGAGCTCTTCTTTTGTAAGGTCTTTGCGGTAAAGTACCTCGTTGCCCACGGCAGCGATATCTACAAGGCCTTGCTTTGCCAGTTTGATGAGGCTTTCGATCTCCTGCAGGTTTTTTTCTTCATCTTTTCCCAGCCAAGCACCTACCAGGGTCTTGAGGCCAGATTCCTTTGCAACTTTGGGAATGAGTTCATTGCCTTCGATGCACGAAAAGGAGCGAATCCATTGGGTGTGAGGTTTTAATATTTCCATCCTTCGCCTGATTTGCCCTTCGGCGATAATATCGCCCGGTTTTTGCCCGTCTTCATAAAGGCTAAAGCAAAAACCATGAATTCCGCCATAGAGTATCTCAAGAAACAGGTTTTTTAAATCATCGGCAGATTTTCCTTCAATAAAAGGGATTTCTGCTGATTTCCCTGTTCTTTTAAAGGTTAAAAAGTGGTCGGGTCTGAATGACATTTTTCTGTTTATTAAAGGTTATTGATTCTTTTGTTTGTGTTGAATATGGGGTTAAAGTTCGCCACGCCTTCTTACCAACTCATCCTTAATTTCCCTGGCCTTTTTCTCAGTAATATCGTATCGCCACATTACCAGGATAGCTAGCCCGGCAGTCATTGAAGGTACCAGTATATCGGCAATACGCAGGTTGGTAATGGTTTCTAATGTCTGAACAGTTGCATTTTGGTCGAACCCTACCAGTTCAAGGACCAATCCCCCCAGGAACAAGGCCAGGGCCTGTCCAAGCTTGACCATCCACCAATAGATGGCGCCAAAGGTACCCTCTTTGCGTGGCATGCCATTGTTCAACTCATCGAGGTCGCAAACATCGGCAGTCATACTCATCATAAGGGTGAAAAGGCCACCGATACCAAACACCATCAGAGGAAGCGGCATAAAGATCATCCAGGGATTAGCGGGGTTAAATCCCCACCATTTCAAACCATAACCCACAATCGATATAAAAGTTGCAACTATAAATGCATTTCGTTTGCCCCAGCTATTAGACATTCTGGTGATGACGGGTATAATCAGGAAAGCTGTGCATAACGCACTAACCGTTGAGAACCATGCAGGCCAGGTTCCGGTGAGTCCATAGTCGCCATTAAACATATAGAACAGAATGATAAAATAGCTGAAAGATGCCACCATCTGATAACCATTAAACACCAGGAATGTGGCGCCGCAGAGTCTTAAGAAGGGCTTGTTTTTGAAAATCTGCACCATATTCTTCAAAAGGCTTTTGAAGTTTTTGGCAATGTTTCGCAATGTGAGCTCATCGCGGTTGGTAAGATTTGCCTGGTCAACCTCACGGCAGAAAATAGCAGGAAGGATACCCAGGAGCATACAGGCTGCACCGACAATTACAGAAAGTTTACGAACACCCTCTGCCTGTGTTTCGAACAGGTCAGGATCGGCGATGATTACCCAGAACCACGGAACAATCATCCAGGCAAACTGCCCGATGGTTTGCGAGAAACCCATAAGTCGTGTGCGCTCGTTGTAATCGGGAGTCATTTCATAGCCCAGGCCTATGAGCGGAGCTGAAAATATGGTGTTTCCTATTATATAAATCAGCGATACAATGAGAAAATACCAGAAGTTATATGCCTGCGAATTATCAGCATCGAGCTGCCATAACAAAACAAATAAAATGCCGCTCAATATTGCCCCTGCAAATATATAGGGTCGCCTGCGTCCGAACCGCGATTTAGTATTATCGGTAATGTACCCCATAATAGGGTCGGTGAGGGCATCGAAAAACCGGGGCAATGATCCCAGCAGGCCGGCCAGCACAGGATTCATGCCGTAGGCTGTAAGTAAAAAGAAGGAGAAAACGCCCAGTGCTCCGGGTAAAAGGTTGTTTACCAGGTTTCCGGCACCAAAGGCGGCTTTTTGTCCGATGGGAATCTTGTACTTCAGGGGTGTTGTATAGGTTGTCATAGGCGTTTTTTTTCAAAAAGGGAATCAGGCATTATTCCTGACCCCTTTTTTAGTTTTATGAATTACGATGGTTTGAAGTGATTTCTGGCCGATGGAAAATTCAAAGGCTTGGCCATTAAGTGATAGTTTAATACCCTTTGCAGATTGGTTGGGGTTGAAGATTATAACGGCTATGCTACCGTCGGGATTTTCAACAGCTGTTAGCTTCAGGTTTTCATCAGGGTTATTAAATCCGATTCTCATTGCTCCGGGCCTTATGTATCGGCTAAAATGGGCCAGCGTATAGTACAGTGGTGTAAAATAGACTTCATCGGCTTCAGGATCAACAATTACGGGGGCAATGCACCAGTTGTTTGCCCAGTTGGGGCCACCCTGCCTGTTGAGTACCATATTCCAGTCTACCCAGCCATCAACCCAATTGTTGAAGCAACCGATAATATCGTTTGCATATCTGAACACGGGCACATATTTGGGATGGAGATGTTTTTTTTCTGCAGGCGCCCAATCCCAGCCCCAGTCAGTAGCTTCCTGCGACCAATACCAGGCGTCATTCTGCCATTTTGGAACTTCGGCATCAATACATGCTTCCGATTGAATCAGATGTTTACCTGGTGCTTTTCGGTATGCATACTGTAAGGCATCGGGGAAATAACTGAAGGTGCTGGCGTACCAGTGAACTGCAATCCCATTGTAGTATTGGGCGGCTTCTTGGTCATCATACATGGCATCAACCCATTCAATCATCTCCTCATCGCGGTTCTGGTCATAGCCCAGAATTTTGGTGGTATGACCGTCGGCTTTCAAGCGCGGCCCCAGATGATTCTTAACAAATTCATTCATCTCTTGGGGCGTAAAATGCATGCTTTCCCAGTTGCTATCGTTGCCAAGTGGTTCGTTTTCAACAGTAAAAGCCCAAATATCTATGCCCTGTTCGCGGTATGCATTTATGTACTTAGAGAAGAATTTTGCCCAGGTGTCATAATATGCCGGCAAAAGTTTTCCGCCGCGCCAGCTGTTGTTGTCTTTCATCCAGGGTGGGGCAGTCCAGGGCGATGATATGATCTTAAATCCATCCTTTGAAATAGCCATGGCATCTTTGATCATGGGGATTATATCGTCCATATCTTCTGCAATGGAAAAATGCTTCAGTTCCTTATCGCCTTCAACAGGTGCATAGGAATAATTTCCCAGTGAAAAATCGCATGAGTTTATATGGGTGCGGGTTAATGAGTAGCGTGCACCCGACTCTCCAAAATATGCATCAAGGATTTTGTTGCGGTTTTTCTGGCTTAGCTGGTTGAGCAAGTATCCTGAAGCCTCGGTAAATGAACCTCCAATGCCAGTAATGGTCTGGTACTTTTTATCGGGCAAAATAGCAATTTCAACTTTATCTTCAACCACAGAGAATTGGGTTAAAAGGGTGAGTTTGTTGCCACTTTCTGAAGTTTCATAAATTTCTGCTTCCCATTTTTCAGGGTCTGAACAACTGCTCATTGCAACGATTATAATTACCAACGAAACAAAGATATGAATTAGGCCTGTAGTCCGGGAATACGGTGCTCCGTATTGTTCGGAAATTTTGTCCTGTATTTGTGTAGCTACCGGCAACATAAGATTTTGATGCTGGTGTGTGTGTTTGGGATTGATATTCTGGTTCATTACTTTTTGTCATTAGGAACAGATATTATTTGGCTTCAGTATATACCCGAACATAATCGATGATCATTCTTTGCGGGAATGGGGTTTGCGGAATAGGAAAACCCACATAGTTGCCCCCAACAGCCACATTAAGTATGATAAAAAAAGGCTGATCGAATACCCATTCACCGGGCACATCGGTATTTTTGATGCGCTGATAAAGGAAGTCATTCACAAAAAAATCGATCTTATCCTTGTCCCATTCTATGGCAAAAATATTATAATCAGTGTCGAACCTCTTATTGAAAAGGGTAAAGCTTTTTGAAATGGGATTGCTGCCCGAATAGCCGGGCCCATGAATAGTACCGTGAATAATATGGGGTTCCTGCCCTCTAAGTTCCATAACATCGATTTCTCCACATTGGGGCCATCCAACAGTACCAATGTTATCGCCCAGCAGCCAGAATGCCGGCCATAACCCGGGGCCGTAGGGTGTTTTTAGCCTGGCTTCAAACCGGCCATATTTTTGCGAAAACAATCCTTGTGTTTTAACACGGGCCGAGGTAAACAGGTTTCCGCTTTGTATTGCCGTAATAACAAGGTTCCCATTGCCATCGAGTGCGACATTTGCGGGGTTGTTGGTGTAGCTCTGCAGCTCCTGATTTCCCCAGCCATTTTCTCCGGTACCTATATCAAAGGTCCATTTCGCAGGGTCGGGCAGCCGACCAGCAGCACCATCAAAATCATCACTCCAAACCAACTGCCAGTTGCGTTTGGGTAGTTTCTGAAAATCATCGCGCTCACATCCCGAAAAAGCTGTCAGCATCACTATTAAAATGATGGAGATGTGTACTTTTTTTATTTTATATATGGTTTTCATACGTTTATTTTTAATGTTTGAAAAACAACCTTGCCAATGTTAATTTTTGTAGAAATAAATATTGTCAAGAAAAATATCACCATTGCCTTCAAATTTTAGCTGAAACACATTGCTGAGGTTTACCGGTGCAAAGGATGACAAAGGAATGTTGATGCTTGACCAGCCGCTTGTGGGCACCGTAAGTGAAACCGGAGTTTCGACCGGCCCGGGGCTAATGAGGAAAACTTTAAGCTGTGTTGAGTTGGCCGACCAGAAATGCAGGTGCAGAAATCCCATTTGAGATACATTCAGGCTTGATCCCAGTTCAATTCCCTGATAATTGAGTCCTTTATACCTTAGGGTTTTGTTTCCCTGGATTTGAATTTCAGTAACAACGGTAGCCTGCCCCCATCCGGGATTAAAATTGGTGCCGGGCACCATAGTGTAGGCATCACTGAAAAGGGCCGCAACATTTGCTGCCGGCTGTGTAGGTGCGGGTGCCGCTGTTGTTGGTTCGGTATTGACTGGGGTGCCGCCGCCAGCATTGTAGAAAAAGATATTGTCGGCATAGAAGTTTGGGATATTAGCGTTCACATCAACAAAAATCAATTGCCATAGCGAAGTTCTGTTGGTTAATCCTGAGAATGATGACAACGGAATAGCCAGACTTATCCATTGTTGTGATTGTGCCGGAGTAATTGTTGTGGTAAACAGCCCTGTGATTTGTGGGGTCTGGTTGACTAGCTCAATTCTGAATTGCGTATTGGCAGCCACTGTGAAAGGGAAGAAAACATGAACATGCAGGTGGGTCATTGAAGTTGCGTTTATCACTGGCGATGAAAACTGAACCCCCACAAAGTTAAAATCAACGTAGTGCAATATCCTGTCAGCACCTACCTGAAAATCGGCGGACCGGGTAGTTTGCCAGGGCTCCCAGTATCCATTGTAATAATCAACAGGCACATTGGTATAATGCTCGCTGAAAAGAGAAATCACACTTGCGGGTGCCTGAGTTGGGGTTGGAGCGGTTTGGAAAACGCCGATAGAATTTATGGTTAATGAACCCACTGCTCTAATATCGCCTACCTGGGCAGTAATCTGGGCATTGCCAGGGCCGCCGATTACTTCAATCCTTCCTGATTGATTAACAGTGGCAATGGCAGGGTTGGTTGATCCAAACTGGAAATATGATGGTGAAATAGTAAAGGATTGATTGATGCCGTTGGGCATATTGAATGTAGCCGTTAAGCCTGCAATAACCCTTGAAAGACCTATAAAAGATGTTTCTGTTTGTTCCTGGCCATTGAGTATAGTAAAGCGTGGGTGTGCAATGGTACCCAGATTTTCAAATCTTACTTCGTCAATCCAGAAGGTAAAACCCTTACCATCAATATTGCCGGCAGCATACCAGAGCATCCCGCGTTCAGCTACCAGCCTGGCCGGATCAGGAATAGGGATAATATATTTTCTCCATCCTGTGCCAATGGTCAGCCCTGATGCAGATACTATGAATTTATTCTGACCCAGGTCGTTGCCAAATCCAATTTCGCCAATTGTAGCCGACTGGCTGGCTTTTGCCCAGAAGGTAAGGGCATTAAAGGAAGACAGATCGCGTGGTACATTAGTAAAGAATACCCCGCCTGCAAAAGAACCTCTGGGGTCGCCGGCATCGGGCACTTCAAACCTCATTGAAGCGGCCGAGTTGTTGAAGGTAACGTTATTGTCGACATCAAAAGCCGTAGGTACTGAACCCCCAAAGGCTGCATAATTTAAACCGGCGCTGAATCCATCGATAAAAACTTCGGGATTATTGGGGAATTTTGCCAGTTGCAGTTCGGTAATATCGCGTTCGCAACTAATGAAAAGGGTTAGAAGTGCCAATGCCCCAATTTGTTGCCTGAAGCGGATAAATTTATTTGTTTTCATCTTTTCAATGTTTTAGTTGCCAATGTTGATTAAGATATACGTTCTGATCTCCCATTCATTGCCTTTGTCGAAACCAATGGCGATTGGGTCGGGAACCAAAGCTCCGCTCCCATCAACTATTTGGGTGGGCGAGTAGCGGGGAGAGTACCTGTCAAGGGTGCGATATGTGGCCCTAACACCAATACGGGTTTCCTTAAACTCAATCCAGGTAGGCCTTCCAAGGGTGGTCGAAACATCGGCCATGAGTTGCAGTGGGAAAGTAAGGTTAAAGTCGCGATGATAATCGAAGGGTCCCCAGTCGTTGATACGAATAAAAGAATTTACTCTCAGGTTCCTGTTAAGCATCAGCACATCAGCGCCGAAGCGGCTGATGCTGCGCGGATCAGAACCATTGGCCTGGGCATCGCCACCATAAATATTGGCAATAAAACCGTTTTGTTTGCTGAACTTGGAAACCACCCGTGCATGAACCTCCCATAGGTCTTTGGCCGGTGGAGAGCCCGGGAAAGCAAATGTGGTGCGCCCATCAGGCAAAATGCCTATTGCTGCATCCAGAGTGGTGGGTAAATGCCTGTAAACAAGACCCATGCTCACAGCCAGCCGGGCATCTTCTGAGCGGTCGCTGTCCCAATCATACATCCAGGTGCCGGGGGTAGGATCGTAGGTAAGGAGTAATTCGCCTGAAACCTGCTCGCGGTTGGCCCTTACCACAAATGGGTCGGTTAGAATGTTTCGTGGCCGGGCTGGAGCTGGTGCAGTAGAAGGAACAGGCCCTTCGATAGGTTTTTGCCACAGAAAATTAGGCGCAATCTGAAGGTTGCCCATCAATAGGGCAAACCCTGTTAGAAAATTCATCTGGTTTCCACTTCCACTATCTTTCAGACGCCAACCGGTAAATGTGAGGGTTTGATCTGCTCCTCCCTGGGCTACAAGACCTTTTAAGGATGACTGTGCATACCAGTTTATACGGCCACCCATATAAGTTAGTTTTATTTTTCCTCCCCAGTTATCTTTGGGTCTGATCTTATCTATATATACATTCTGTACTCCATTCTCTTCCCTGAAAATCTGAAACTCGCGCCCCTGCAAGGGTTGGCCGGCCCAAATGCCTCCTATGTCAATATCAAGTTTGCCAAATTCCCTGTTTACATGCAGGGTTACCCGCCTTGTTTGGGGTTGAGGAATGGCAAAGGAGCTTTCGGTCATCCCAAGTTGGTCAAGGTCTTCATGATAAATACCTGTAATATTAAAATTAGCCAGGTTTCTGGTGTATTTCATCAGCAGTGCAGGGTTTGCTCCCCACCACAACTGGGGGCCAAAAGCAATTTTGAGGTCTTTTAATTCGCGTTTACCTTCAAACTCAAAGCCAAAAGGTGCTACTCCGTTATAAATATCGATATTGGGGCCATAGTTAGCTTCGGGATAAAGGCCAAAGAAATCACCTTCATAACCCCAGTGATAGCGACCGGTGCGATAAAATCCATCGAGATTGAACCACTTATGTTCCCATTTGTAGCTGGCCCGGTAAACCTGTATTCTGTTCAGCGACTCCAGATTTACATTTCCATTTCTGGAGCTTACTTCCACCGGGTGGCCTCTGTTTTCATAAAATATCTGGTCGATAGGGTTTTGGGCTACATTGCCCAGTACGTTAAATTCAACATTTGCCCTGAAGTTGCTGGCAGGATTTGCTTCAATGCCAACATAAAATGACTGCATGTGGTCGAACCCTAATTGATTGGGATAGGTATTGCCGCCGGGAACCGGGTCATTTGGAGTGCTAATGAGGCTTCCGCCGGTATTGAAGGTGGAAAGCTCAGCTGAAAACCGACTTAAACGGATCAGCCGTCCTCTTTCGGTTTCAAGGGATGCCCTGTCGCCCCGTGCCCTCAAAAAGGCATCGCCGGTTTTAATTCCCGAAAAATGTTGTCTTATGGTTTCCAGGGTTGTTCCTGGCGCATAAGGGTCGAGTTTGTGCGCTTCTTTAAGCGCATAATACGCGGCGCGGGGAAACAACTGATAAAATCCCATTACATCAGTTGGCCCCTTGGCGCATATACCAAACCACTCTTCGTTCATGTTATTCTGACCAGGCCGGTAATCAAATTCATACCCGCCATTTTGCCATGAAGCGTTGGTATTATGTACCTCAAGGTCTTTTGTCTGGCCAAATTTCCACCATCCATCACTAAACTGGAATGTAAACCCGCCAATGGAGTTTTGGGCTTTGCCGAACCCGGAGGCATTTTCGTAAATTTCTCTCCAGTTGGCAACATTGTAAGCAGCCTGCTCTCTTTGGGCCTCCTCCATGTTTACAGCGTTAAACGCATCAGAGCCAAACTCGGTCAGCAGTATGGGTTTGCCATATTCGTTCCTAACGCGGTCAAACATATCGGTGAATGACATTCCTCTGTACACGTTAACCCCAAAAATATCCACATCGGGGCACTCCTCGGCAATGATATCCATAAACAGAAGGTCGCCATTACACAGGGCAATTGGGTGGTTGGGATCAATGGCTTTCATAGCCAGCGATGCCTTGTTAAAGAGCTTGTACATGTAACGAGCTCTTATGGTTGATTGACGGTCAGCCATTGGAATATCTTCGGTTTCAGCACCACCCCAGAAAAGCCCGTAGTTGTTTTCGTTGCCAAGCAGATAGAGCAACAGTCCTGGGGTATTTTTGTACTGGGCTGCCAGCTCAGTTACTTCTTTTATGAGAAGATTGATGGTGCGGGGATCGGAATATTCGGTATTAGCCACCCAGGTACCATCCAGGGTCAACCCATATCGGCCAAACGAATGGTTGAGCATGGTATAAATGCCATAGGTTTGGTAGATGTAGGTGATCCATTTGGGTTGAATACCGGTATAAACGCGAATAGCATTTACCCCCATGTTTTGCAACAGGGTCATTTCATCATCCAGTGCTTTTCTGATGAAATCGTCGGGTTCGTTCCACAAGCTGTAGCTAAAGTTGGTACCAATGGGAAAATAGTCCCAGTTCATACCATTTACCATCAATGGTTTCCCATTTACCTTTAGCCTCCACCCGTCTTCTTTTTTCTCTGTTATTACCCGGTTGCCCTGGGCAAGAAGAGAGAACGGGAAACTCAGACAAAGCAGCATTAAAATAATTCGCTTCATAAATTTCTTGTTTTAGGTTTGAGTTTAGACAAATTGAGCGTGTATGAAAATGTTATGTTTCGCAACAAGCACTTAAATGTAATAAGCTTTACCTTGCAGGTATTATATACATATTATGTACAAGCCCGATTTTAGAATTTAAAACGGAGGGAATACCTTCCGCAAACGATTGCATTAATAGGTGGCACTGCTCTTTTGGAATTATATAAGAGCTAATCGAGAATTTTTTTCTGTATATAATTTGTTTATACCATTAGGGGGTTAAGGATGGGGGAACTTTAACAGTTTTCATAAGGGCTTGCTTATTGCCGTTAAAAGTTTTGGTAATGGGTTTCCCATCGCGAGTAAGGCCATCGAAGGTTCCGTTATCAACAAGCTCCCATAAGGCGAATTTAGCCTGGGCCTGCAGGTTTATTAGTCCGAAGTGATTTTCTGAGCCCAGCGGATTGGCAGCATCTTTCCATTTTTCATCAAAGGCTTCAAAATAGAAGCAACTTATTTTTTCGCGGTTGGTCCATTCGCGCATATACCCATAGTAGATTGCAGATTTATACTCGTCGACCGACCGGGCACCATCATCACCATAATGTTCGTTGGATATGGTTGCCCATCCGGTTTCGCCAATGTGTACCGGTTTATTTACACCAATACTTTTTGTATATTCTACCACACTTTGGTATTGAAATTTGGCATATTCCATTGCTCTTTCCATGGCCGCATGAATTTTTTCAATATCTGAAAGTCCTTTTTCCTCCTCAGGAATACGCCAGAATTGTGGGTTGTAATGGGTGTCGTGCATGGGGTAGGTATGCAAGGAAATGTAGTCGACAGCTTCGATGAGTTTATTCAGGTCTTCCTTGTGATATTCGGGGCCGCCGCCACCCCACGATGCAAAGTTGTCAGAACTTGTAATCCATAGTGTTTCCGGGAGTTTTCCCTGTTTTTTCATGTCCTGGAGGTAAGTTACCCATTTCAGAATAATGCCTGGTTCCACATAATAATTCCAGGCCCAGTGCACCATGGCTTCATTGCCCACGGCGATGATCTTTACAATATCGGGATATTGTTGTGTTAGTTCCACTGCCCTGTCTATTTCAACTGCATTGCGTTCGCTTTCCTGGTCGCGGATGCGGTCGGGCAGGTCAGTCCAGGCGTTTTTACAATCAATCCAGGCGCCCAGCATAACGTACATTTCAAATCCGGGGTCATCGGCCTTTAACTGGCGCATAGCCTGGAGTAGGTTGGCAGCCTCATCAAAATGCACATTATAGGTTCGTACAATCCTGATACCCATAGCCGACAGTATTTTCATATCTTCCTTTAACTGGGCTATGGTTGGCTGAACATCTCTGGTATTCTCACGATATCCTCCGTAACTGATGGCCTGATATTCAGGATCGCCCAGTATGTCTGCGGCAGTTTTTTCTGATGGTTTCTGAACGGTTGTGCATGAGAAAACCAAAATCCCCATCAACAATGTTAGTGCAAGTTTGATAATTCGCCTCATGGTTTGATTATTTTTAGGGTAAAGAATTGATTTGTAATGCAAAAGTGATCCTTAGAACTGTGCCCTGCGTTGCTCAAGGTCTTTCTCCATCTCAAGGCAGGTTTTTTTATCGAGGGCATAGAAGTAAAGTAAAATTGCGCACGACATATAGAGAATTCCTGGGATTACCGAAATCAGGAGCTTAATGCCTGTGAGAGAAGTTTCTGTTTGAACTTCGGCATTGGGAACAAACTTAAATATTGCCAGCAGCCATCCTGCCAATGCACCACCGATACCCCATCCGGCTTTTTGCGCAAAGGTGGCAGCAGAAAATACCAGACCGGTGGCCCGGCGATGAAATTTCCATTCAGAGAAATCGGCGGTATCGGCAAGCATGGTCCATAATAATGGTACTGCCGGAGCGTAGGTGAATTTGGCAAGAATATTAAAGATGTAAACCGAAAACAGATTTTCGCTTTCGGGCAAATAAAGCATTATGAAGAAAAAGCCTGATAATAGTGAACTTGCCATGAAAACTTCCCGCTTTCCAAATCGTTTTGCCAGAGGCTTAGAAAAAGGGATACCTGCTATAAGGGCCACGGTACCAATAACATTAAATAATTGCACACTTTGTTCTTTGCCCACATAGTATTTGAAGTAATAGGCAATGGAGAGGTTTTGCAGGGCGAACATGATAAATGAGATAATCCCCACAAGGAAAAGGATAACCCAGGGGCGGTTTCTGAAAAGGTTTCTAAGGTCTTCTTTCAGGTTGTTTTGCTGGGCAGGGGCAGGGGCAACCCTCTCGCGGGTGGTATTAAAGGTTACCATGAATAGAATGAAACTTATTAGCGCAAACAGGGTAAGGGTATACTGATACCCGGTTGCCATATCTCCTCTGCCGAAATAAGTTGCCAGGTAAAGGGCCGAACCCGTTACGATAAACTGGCCAGCAAAGGCGAAAATGAAACGGTAGGAGTTCAGTCCGGCCCTTTCGTAGGAGTCGGAGGTCATAACTGCGCCTAAGGATGAGTAGGGGAGGTTTATTGCGGTATAGGCCGTCATAAGCAGAAAATAGGTTACCCCGGCGTAGATCACCTTTCCGGTAGGGCCCAGGTTGGGTGTTGAGAATGTGAGTACTGCCAGAATACTGTAGGGTAGTGCCATCCAGAGCAGATAGGGGCGGAATTTCCCCCAGCGGGTGTTGGTGCGATCGGCAATGATTCCCATCAGGGGGTCGCTGACCATGTCCCAGAAACGTGCTATTAGCAGAATGGTGCCGGCAGCAGCAGCTGAAAGACCAAAGGTGTCGGTGTAAAAGATCAGTATCCAGAATCCTACCATATCCCATACAAAGTGCGATGCAGTATCGCCCAGCCCGTAACCAATCTTTTCCTTCACTGAAAGATTTGTTGTGTTGTTGTTCATTTTGTTTGTGGTTTTAGATTTTATAATTCCTTTATTAAGCCTTAGAAGAACTTTATACCCACACTATTTACCTTGGTTCATCCCGATTAGGAAGTTGTTTTAATACCGGGTGAATGGATTGATTTTTCATGTTCCTAAATATTTACGAATTTCTAATGTGTAATTTGGGTTAATGAAACTTCAACCTTTTCAATTTCCCCGGTTCTATTGAAAATCTGTCTGCTTATTGGAAAGGTTAACTGGTTGCCGGTCAGTTCTTCGGCGTTTCTGTTGGAATAATTCACCACAATTTTCGGGACTGCTGACAATGAATAAACCACAGGCACTGAGCAATAGGTAAACGCAAGCTGGCCGGGGCTAAGAATTATTTGCTTTTCATTGCCTTTCACATCGATATATTCAAAATTGTGATGATTTCTCACCAGCTCGTCTTTCCTTAAAAGGTGGGGATTGAACAGGATATGACCATTATCAACAAAAACTCCCAGTTCTGCAAACCGGGTAAGGATATCTTCTTTTACCTGACCCGTCATTCCGGGTTGCTGAGCTCCACGGTGTTGCGGGGTGTGCGAATAGGGGTCGGTGGGGAAGGCGCCATAGAGATCGGGCGATTTATGCACCCCAATTCCGGCTTGGATCTGATAAAAATGGCCAAAAAGTCTACTGACAACGGAAGGATGTGCCTTTTGCTCAAGGGCTTGCAGGCAACACTCCTGCGCAGCGAGCGACAGTTTCGAAACCATGTGCCAGTAAATGGAACCCAACCCTTCGTAGGAGTAAAAGGTGCCCGACCTGCCGGTAAAGGATTTGTGGTCGAATACCTTTTCGAAAATGGCGAGCAAAAGTTTTCGGTCTTTTGCAATCAGCTCTTTATATTTTCCTTCTGCCATTTTGCCCAGGGCGTTTTCGAGGTCGCGGGCATTTTTAAAATTGCCGTTAAAATGGTATCCACCATTAATGTCCTGTTCTACTATTTCGCGGTTTTCATCAGCTACCAGCTTGTTAATCAGTTCTGACGACCGGGCATCGGCTTCGTCGATACTATTTTTCTGTAAAAATCCCGGCAACTTTTTATTGGGATATAGAATATAGCTGTTTTGATCGTGACGGTATAATGCGCTACTTTTCAGTGCATCCAAAACTTCAAGAGACTCTTCAGGGCTGAGGTATCCCGAACTGAGCACTGCTACCTGCCCTTCGAGCATTTCGCTGAGATGTGAGCACGAAACTTCACTTTCGCTTACGGTCATAAGGTTGTAAGCATGGTAAAGGTTATCGGCCCTTTTGTTGGAACGGATAGAATGTTCAATAAAGTCGAGGGCACAACGAGTAAAATGTTTAATCTCATCAACAGGAATACCCTTTTTTTGGCCGCTAAACCCATTTTTGTAAATATGGTGTCTGTATTCAGATGCGGCTGTTCCGATCCGATCGAGTATTATCTTTCTGTTTTTATTGCTTATAGGGCCAGCCAATAAATGGTTGAACTCATCAAAGGTTTCCTTTATTCTGAGGAAGTACCCTGACATTTCTCCCGAAAGGTGTACCTCATCCAGTTCAGTTTTTTGCAGAGCCGAATGGAAAAATTTCAGGAAACGGTGCAGATAGTATAGTGTTACCATCGATACTCCATTGCCTACCAGAGCGTTGTTGGCATCGTTCCACTCAGGTCGCTGGGTATTGAGCCAGATGCCTGTTTCAGGAATAAAGTTTGACATTTTGGTAAGTACTGTTGCCAGTATTTTTTCCAGGAAATTTACCCTGTAGATTTCGTTGTTCCCACGGGTGAGCAAAGCTCCATCAGCTCCCAGTTCGTTGCGCCGTTTCTGAAGGGTTATATCCCAATGGTGGTCGAATTCAATGGTGTCCTTTGGGTTTTTCAGGATTTGGTCGTATGGTTTAATGGTATAGGGAACAGCAGCATAAACAAACCATTCCCTGCCAAAAAGTGATTGCAGGGTTCCAGGGTGATGTTTTTCAATGATTTCGAAGAATTTTTGCAGATAAATAATTTGGTGGTCGCCCCAGTAACCAATGTACGACCAGGGGTTGTCGGGTTCAATGGTTTCCCAGTCGAACCCCCCCTTGGTGACCCTGTAGGGGTTATAACCATCGAATGTGGTGGCATTCAGGAATTTGAAGATCATCCCTTCGATAAACTCCGGATAGGAATGTGCCAGAGCTTCCCAGTTCTGAAACAGGTCGCGCCAGTTGCCTTCGTAATCAAGTATTTCCGATCCATCGGTTTCGTTTTGCAGGTTGATGGTAAAGTAATTCCAGGGGCGGCTGGGGTCGCCATGTCTGCGGCTAAACTTAAGGGGCAGATATTCGATGCAAAGCCTGATAAGACCGGCATCTTCTGTTTGGGTGAGCTGTTCTTTTAACGAGGAAAGGCTGAAAGCAGGAGTAAGTTGGCTTATAAACCCCTGGTTGCGGGCGGCAATTTCTTTGTTGGCCTTAGATAGATAAATGGCGAAATCTGACTTCTTAATCTGATAATTATCATCAAAAATACCACCTCGCATTATGTTGAACAATACATTGGAATAATGGCGGGTATCTTTCAGTTTATCGGCAGTAGACTGAAACCCGTCGGCAGCTGCAACCAGTTTTTTAAGACTTTCGGTGCCTGAATTGATGTCTTTTTCGATTGCCTTCTGGATGGTTTTATCTTCCTGCAGAGTATTTATAAGACGAATGATTTGGCTGTGACTTTGGTTAACATTTGCCACAACCATCCATTTTTTTTCTTTTTTTGAAGGCAACAAGAATCTGGCGCAAACAAAGTAAGCTCCTTTTTCGCCTTTAATATCCTGTTCAGCGTTAATATTTTGCTTGTTTCTGAAGTTATTCAGCTGCAGGGATGATAGCAGGCAAACCGGATTTTCGAGACCTGTTGCCCAGGCAATATTTGCTTTAAGTGCTTCGCTGGGTTCTGCCTTATCAACAATAATGGCGCTCAGGGCAAAGATTCCCATCCCCGAATCCGGCTCAAGCTCGCTTCTTTTATAGGCATCAACCAGATTGCTGGTGGCACGTTGCAGATCGCTGGGCACACCGCTGGGCATTATGTTCTGAATACCGTCAAGAACGGTTAACAGGCAATCATTATCGCCGTTGTTGATCAACTCTGCTTTTCTGATAAACCCAAATTCCTTCCCCGAATTCCATTGATATCTGAAGGTAAGTTTCAGGTCGTGGTTGATCTCTTCAAAGGTAACTTTGTTGCCGTAGATACTTTTGTAAAGATTTCGGGCAAGGTTGTACTTTCCGGTATACCTTTCAGAAAAGGGCTCCCATATACTTATGTTTTCTCCGTTGCGAACCTGAAAAATGGTTTTGCTCCCTGTAATATCGGCCGATTCGGTGATTTTATCATCGGTATAGTAGGGAAACAGAGCGTACTCAGGATTTTTGCGACCAGCCGAAAGCCCACCATTCGACGAAATAAACATCCAGTGATTGGCATCGCTAACAATGCTCATAAAGAATGGACGCATAATATTGTGATTGCTTATTTTAATGTGGCTTTCGCCGTTAAGCTCCACCATTTCCATTTCAACCTTTTTTACCTGATTATTCATAGCTATCCTTGTGAAGTTTTTATTGATTGTGCCCAAATGAAGTTTACAACTGTTCAGGTTGTTAATGAATGGTAAATGTAATGAAGTTTCCAATTTACCGATTCTCAGCCAGTAACGCAGCCCCAGCCACCATGCATCGGTCAGGCCCTTTTTTAAAATGTAATAAACAGATTGTGAGTTATTTATTGAGTATGAGGCAGCTATTTGCGGTTGCCTTTTTTTGGGGTTGTATATACTTTGTTAATATGATGGCTTAAAAAATGGCTCATCCGATGACAATTCTTGAAAATATTTGCTTAAGTCTAACCCTTCTTTAACGGCATCATTTTACTTTATTTTAAAGTTAGATAACTTGATAACAAAAAATTAATTTGCCGCGCCAATGTAAGTGGCTGATATGTTTAATTATGGAGTTTTTATTTATGAATATGGGGTAAGGGTATCATAATGGATTGATAATTTTCATTTAACAGTTACATAAGGCAAAAGGATCAATTTTACATCGGTTTTAGCTGAAAATATACTCTTCAGACCTGATTGTATGTTTCCAGCCGCAATGTATTCAAAACAAAAACGAAACAATTTTAACCGAACAATCATGAAAAGAATTATACTTTTTGGACTTATGCTTGCCCTGTTTTACGGGCAATTAATTGCCCACCGCACAAACGCTATCATTACAGGTTTTGTGCGCGACAAATCCGGCTCTCCGCTCCCCGGAGCGACCGTTGTTATCAGAAATGAGTCAACAGGTTTTTCTATCGGAACCACCACTTTAGTGAATGGATCGTACATTTTCCAACAATTGCCCCTGGGCGAAAACTACTCAGTAACTGTTTCTTATTTAGGATTTGGGAGTCAAAGAGCCACAGGGTATAGTCTTAATCAGGGCGATTTACTTCGTGTGGACTTTCTTCTGGAAGATGCTGCTCAAACCTTGCAAGAGATAACGGTTGCAGCCAATCCCCTTATCAGTCAGAAAGACCGCATGGGCGCAGCTACCTCTGTATCGGCCAATGATCTTTCAACTCTACCTGTAAATGGCCGGAATTTTACCACCCTGGTTGACCTTTCGCCTGTAAGCCGTGGAAGTAATCTTTTGGGGCAGTTGTTTTCTTCAACCAATTATGTTATTGATGGTATGACCAATCGCAGCCCACTTTCGAGCGGTACTACCAACCGGGGGCCATTCTCAATCTCTATTGAAGCCATCAGAGAATTTGAGGTTGTTACCAACGACTATAGTGTAATCAATGGTCGCAGTGGTGGCGGTATTGTTAGCGCTGTTACAAAATCGGGGACTAACAATCTTAGTGGGTCGGCATTTCTCTACAACAGAGCCAACTGGCTTTCGAGCCAATACGATATGCGCGGAAATAAGCGCGATGATGAATTTGCTGTTCAACAATTTGGGTTTTCCATAGGAGGCCCGATTGTAAAAGACAGGGCGCACTTTTTTATTACTTACGATGGACAGTACGATGCGCGCCCGCTTTTTATTGCCGATATTAGAACAGTTGAAGACGAAAATAGGTACAATCTTTCTCAGACATCACTCGACAGATACCTGCAAATTGCACGCGATAAATATGGGGTAGCCCAATCACCCCAAACCGGCAGTTTCGATAAAAGACGATTTACCCATTCATTTTTTGCGCGTGGCGACTGGCAAATAAATCCTACCAACCTTCTCGCCATCAGAAACAACTTTACCTGGGACAAAAACAACCAGGGTGTTGACGACAACAGTGCTGTAAACCTTTACGAAGTATATGGAACTCACCTATCCATGGCCAACAGTTTGCTGGCATCCCTCAGGTCTATTTTAGGTACCCGCATGACCAATGAGTTGAAATTTCAATATCTCTATACCCTCGATGATGGCAGACCCAGCGAGCAATTACCATCCTCAAATATTCCAAGAGCCATTGTGCAAAACGTTGAGTCGCAGGTAGACGGAAAGTCTGTAAATACAACAATTCAGCTTGGCGGACAGCGCTATTTGCCCGAAACATTTGAAGCAAATGTATTTCAGCTGGTAAATAATCTTTATTACGATGCTGGCGCTGTAAAATTCACCTTTGGTGCTGATGTATTGCTCAATTATCTTAGTTCATTGGCAACAAGCGAAATGAATGGCCGCTTTTTCTTTACCGGGTTGAATAACTTCAACAACAAAGTAGCTTTCAATTACCAGAGAGAAGTTGCCTTTGAAGACCCTACTGTAAATCAGTACATCCTGGGCTCAGGTATCTATGGCGAAGCCCAGTTTAATCCCTATCGCGGTATGGATTTAACCGTTGGCTTGCGTGCCGACTATACCTCATATTTTAATTTTCCCAATTTTAACCAGTTGGTTTTTGATGAGTTAGGCCTAAAAACTGATAATGGCGCAAAAGGGTTTCAGCTACAGCCCAGATTACAATTTACCTGGGATATAAATGATAAACAAACCGATCTGATAAAAATTGGTGGTGGAATATTTGGCTCTGCACTCAACAACTACACTATGGTTAACAACCTTCAGTTTGATGGCACAAAAATATTTGCCGTTGACTTGCGCGGCAACCAGGTACCCACTCCCGATTTTGTAGCCTACCGCAACAATCCGGCATCTGCGCCAGGAATCGAATTATTCAATCTTCCCGGGATTGCCAAAGTGGCTACCATCAACATGAATAATGAAAATCTGAAGGTTCCAACTGTTTATAAAGGGAATGTTTCTTACAATAAATTTATTGGAAACAGGCTACGGATTGGGGCAAATTTTATTGCCGCCTTTGCCCGAAATAACTATATGTATATTGATGCAAATATGGTTGATGAGCCCTTCTTCCGTATTGATAATGAGGCCAATCGTGGTGTTTTTGTCCCTGTATCGGCCATCACAGCATCCAATGGTTCTGTAAACTGGCGTGCTGGAAGGAAAACTACAAGTGTGGGCCGTGTGCTTGAGCTTGTGAGCGAAGGAAAAATAGATTCATACACCTTTATTGCCGATGCTTCGGTGCGTTATTTTAAAGATGGGCAACTTACTATGAGCTATACCTGGAATGATACCAAAGACAACACTTCATACAATGGCAACGTAGCAAACAGCGCCACCCTGTTTCAAATGGTTGTTGATGATCCGCGCGACTTGTCTCAAATGACCTACTCCAATAACCATTTCAGAAATAAAGTGGTTGCCTTTGGTACCTTGCCAAGCTTTTATGGCATTGTGGTGGGTGTACGCTATTCTGGTATGGGCGGTACCCGCTATACCCTCAGGGTGAGCGGAAATGTAAATGGCGACTTTGTAAACTCAAACGATATTGCTTTTGTTTTCGATCCCGACAATGCCGCCACCGACCCCACAATTGCCGAAGCCATGAGAAGTGTTTTGAACAACCCCGATAACCTTGCTGCAGACTACATAAGGGCCAATCTGGGCAAAATTGCCGAGAGAAATGGTGGGGTTAATGGTTTCTATGGAACCTGGGATATTCGCCTGGCAAAAAAGTTCAAATTCACCAACAACAGTGGTTTTGAACTTACCGCCGATCTTTTCAATGTGGCAAACCTGATAAACAAAGAGTGGGGCTCAAACAAAGCTCTTGGTCATCAGAATCTTCAAACCATTAGAGGTTTTAACCCAACCACAAGGCGATACAATTACCAAATCAACCCCAATGTTGGTGTTGCGTTTCCAGGTGGGACACCCTGGCAATTGCAAATTGGTGGCCGATATTACTTCTAATTCTGCTCAGTACCCGTTATCCCGGTAGCCGAATAACGGGTACATTTCTTTTTTGGTTTGCAATTTTTTATTGAATGAAACAATATTTTGAAATGAAGAACAAAACTGTAATGCTGGCACTTTCGTTTTTTTTGTTCGCCTACCTTCAAGCCTTTGCCAACGAGTACAGAAAAAATGGTTCACAAAAACCTGACATTACCATTCTGGTTATCGGATTTGGCGACAATGTTGCTTCCAATTATTTCCCTAAGGTGGAAATCGCCGAAAAGCTAAAGGTGTCCTTGGAAGAAATTGATTCATTACTCAACCAAAAGCTTAATAATCAGGTGCAGGCGCTCGAAATACGTCGGATAAGTTTTATTACTAAGCCAACCAATAAAGAGATAAAGTATTTGCGTGGTCACATTCACTTTCATGGTGAACCCGGGCAAATTTCTGCCACCATTAACGATAAATATAAGGATTTCTTTATCAATTTATTAGCCGAGCATAAGGCCGATTATTTATTGGTTTACAACGAGTATTTCCTTCGGTGGCAAGAGGTCCCTTTCAATACCCTTTTTCATATTTTCAGTTATACGCTTTTCGATCAATCATTGCAAGAAGTATCCAAGGGGCAAGATCATTTTAATACCTTTTCCCTTGTGCACAGCAATGAACTTACCCGCAACCTTGAAAGACTTGTGAGAAGAAATGCACAAAGTATTGCCAGAAATCTTTAATCCCATTATATTTAGAAATTGTTTCAGACAGGCACAGTTTTGCCTTAAGGAGCAATAGTATTTATCCTTTTTAAACATAATAAGAATTGAGATACAAGCGATTCGTTAAGCTCTAATACGGGTGAACAGAGTTTATTAGTTCCACGAAGCCAAAATTTATCATGAGAGTTCTCCCGCATTGACGGGATAAACGATCCTGCTTTAATTTAAAAAATTACTTACTGATGAAAAAGACATTTACTATCATTTTGATCAATTTATTAATAACTATAGCCTTTGGCCAGAATACACAAACTGCTACCGGAGTTGTTTTTCACGATTTAAATGGCAATGGAAGGCAAGACAGGCGCGAACCCGGCTTAGCAGGAGTTGCAGTAAGCAATGGGGTTGATTTGGTATTGACCGATGCCACCGGAAAATATCAGATTACAGTTAGCAATGATGCCATCATTTCTGTTATTAAGCCCTCTGGATATAATTACCCGGTAAACGCAAACAGGCTACCGCAGTTTTTTTATATCCACAAGCCTCAAGGATCGCCTAAGTTAAGATATGAAGGTGTTGCTCCCACCGGCCCCTTGCCTGCTTCAATCAATTTCGGATTGGTCTCAGGTAATCCTTCCGATAAGTTTACCATCGCTGTTTTTTCAGATACTCAACCCTATTCAGAAGAAGAAATCGGATTTTATGATCGGTCAATAGTAGAAGAATTGGTTGGAATTAAGGGAGTTGACTTTGGAATTACCCTGGGGGACCTTGTGGGCGATCGTCCTGATTTTTTTGAACCTCTTAATAAAGCCACTGCACGAATTGGGTTACCATGGTTTCATGTGATGGGCAACCACGATATGAATTTTGATGTAACCAATCCCTTTCATGCCGATGAATCGTTTGAAAGGGTATATGGCCCTGCCAATTATGCATTTAATCATGGAAAGGTTCATTTTATTTCCCTCGATAATATTATTTACCCCAATCCTTACAGCGATGCATCGTATGTGGGCGGATTCAGAGAAGATCAATTTCAATTCATCGAAAATACATTGAAGTATGTTCCAAAGGATTATCTTATTGTAATAAGCACTCATATCCCTGTTTTTAATGAGTTTCCTCATGGCGAAACCTTCTTAAACATCCATCGCGAAAGGCTTTTTAAAATTTTGAAAGATCGCCCCTTTACTCTTTCACTTTCAGGTCATACACATACACAACGCCATCATTTTTTTGGTGCTAACGAAGGATGGTTGCAGGAAAAACCCCATCACCATTACAATGTTGCTACTGCTTCGGGCGATTGGTGGTCGGGCTCTCCTGACAGCAAAGGTATTCCTGACGCCATTATGCGCGACGGCACTCCCAAAGGCTATAATTTTATTCATTTCGATGGCAATCAATATGTAATCGATTTTAAAGCGGCTGGTTACAACCCCGATTACCGAATGCAGCTTTACGGGCCCAAGGTGGTTCCGCACAATTTCAGATTCAGAGGCGAGTTTTTTGCAAATGTTTTTCAGGGGAGTGAAAACTGTTTGGTCGAATACCGCATTAATGATGGAAACTGGAGCCCAATGCGCTATGTTATCGAACAGGATCCCACTGTTTCAGCATTGCGTTATCAATGGGATTCAGCCGAAAAACTTCCCGTAGGGGTAAGGCCGTCAAATCCGGCTTTAACTTATCATCTCTGGAAAGTGAGAATGCCCACCCGACTGCCTTTGGGTCAAAATACCATTCAGGTGCGTGTTACTGATCTTCATGGAAGAGTTTTCACCGATCAGTTTAAGTTCGAAGTAGTGTCTGTTGCTGAATAGATACAACCCGGCTAAGTCATTAGTACATTACATTCCTAATGACTAGTCCGGGTTTAATAATCCTGAGAACTTTAGGGTAATTGATTTGGTAACCTTAATGGAAAGGATTATCAACGGATTATTTGCACTGCGAATTCAATTGTGTAAAAAACAGATTCTATTGACAGGGTCATTTGCAGATCGGTTGGTAGCATGAGTTAGCCAAACCATTAATGGCAAGATTTCTGGTAAACAAATTTTTAAGTAATTAAAAGCCAGGCTTTTATTCTTGTCAGAAAATATGAATTGGCAGTTCAGATGGCCGAAATCATCACTATTTAGTCGATCGTTCGTTCAAAATCCCTACATTTGTTTGCCCGATTGTAAAAATAAAAGGGATAAATAATCCAAAAAACACAAGTAATGGAAACGAACTTTCTTACAGATTTGCTTTTGCCCATTTCGCTTGGGGTAATAATGCTTGGTATGGGCCTTTCACTGGTACCATTCGACTTTAAACGTGTGGTATTATATCCAAAGGCAGCAACCATCGGATTTATCAATCAAATAATTTTACTGCCCCTGGTAGGTTTTATTTTGGTTTTGCTTTTTGATCTCGAAAATCTGCATTTGGGAGTGGGTATAATGGTGCTTGCATCCTGCCCGGGTGGACCTACTTCAAACCTGATCAGCCATATTTCGAAGGGGGATACCGCTTTGTCAATTACTCTTACCGCTATTTCGAGTCTGGTTGCGCTGATTACCATTCCACTTATCATCAATTTTTCACTTGCCTATTTTCTTCAGCAGGGAGAATATGTCCCATTGCCTGTATTTGAAACAATCATAAAGCTTACAATAATAACGCTTGTGCCTGTAATTATCGGAATGTTTATCCGGTCAAGGGCAAAAGGCTTTGCTGATAAAATGGAAAAGCCTGTAAAAATTGTTTCTGGCGTTTTGTTGTTTCTGATCATTTTTGCAGCAATAAATACCAATCGCGATATTTTTGTCAGCTCTTTTCGCGATGTAGGTCCAATTGCACTCTCTCTTAATGTGATGATGCTTTTTTTAGGCTTTTTTACGGCGCGGTTTTTCCGTCTCAACCTTGCGCAAAGTGTTACCATATCCGTTGAGTCGGGAATTCAGAATGGGACCCTGGGCATTATGATTGCCAGCACACTTCTACATAATCATGTAATGGCAATTTCACCCGCAATTTATAGCCTTATCATGTTTGTTACTGCCGGAATGATCATTGCCTGGATGAACCTGGGGTATAAAGAGAAAAAGGCAGTACCGGTTGAAGTTGAATAGGTTTTCTGAATTTTTAGGGTACCGCAAATTATTTTGTGCAAACAAGTTCAGTTATGAGCTATTTAAATTTACGGTTTTGTGATGAAGTTTTGGTGAGAGAAAAGTCTTTTTAAAAATACAGAAGCTTGCTTTTCCAACCAAAAGATTGCCTTTTGGTAATTAGCAATATATGCCATTTATTGTCGCAATTAAGGGTGCTTTACAGGGAATGAAAGTTGTACCTGGGTACCAACCCCAACTTGCGATTCAAAATGCATACTTCCTCCATGTTCCTCTACGATATTGTGCGTAATAAACAGTCCTAAGCCTGTCCCTTTTCCTGGGTCTTTGGTGGTGAAGAACGGGTCAAGTATCTTCGACAGATTTTTCCTGGGAATGCCACAGCCTGTGTCTGTAATATCAATTTGAAGATCAGTGGCGGTGCGGCTGGTCTTAATGATAATCTTTCCCTTTCCATCGATGGCATGTACAGCATTTGTCAGCAGATTCAAAATTGCCTGATGAATTTTACCTTCATTACATTTCAGCACAAAGGGTTCTTCAGTAAAAGCGTTTTCAACTGTTATGTTGTTTTTTATCTGGTTTTGAAGCATCAAAAGGCAGTTTTCGATGATTTTGTGCACGTCAATTTCCACAAATGCCTTATCATTTCGCCGGCTGTAATGGTTGAGTCCGGAAACAATTTTACCAGCCCTTTTTACCCCTTCATGCACCACATCGATAAGCGATTGAATTTCAGCATTGTATTCATAATGGGTTGAAATTAAAATGTTGAGTGCATCGGCACCCCCTTTTATAAAATTGAGAGGATTATTTAGTTCGTGGGCAATTCCGGCGGCCAATACACCGAGCGATGCCATTTTTTCTGACTGAATCAGCTGTTTTTGGGTAGTTTGCAGCTTGTTTAGTATCGTTTCCAGCTCCTCTCTTTGGCTGATAAGTTCATTGTTGGCCGCCGAAAGTTCTTCATTGGTAGCTTCCAGTTCCTCTGTGCGCTCCTTAACCAGAATTTCCAGATGATTGCGGTATTTGTCCAATTGTTCCTCGGCTCGTTTTTTATCTGTTATATCGCGGGTAATGGTTTGCAAATAGAGGTGGTTGTTAATATAGATTTTCGATATAATCCCGCTGAACCAGTGTATATTTCCCCAGGCATCAATAAACCTGTTTTCGATAAGGGGGGTGTGCATACTATCGCTCTCTATCATTGTGGCAATTTCCTTTCTCACCATGGCATCATCCTCGGGATGGATACGTGCTTTGCGCTTATAGTTGATATAATCTTCGGGGGAAATACCTGCCACTTCTTCAAGTCGTTTATTGGCAAAAACGATATTTCCGGCCAGGTCGCTTACCATTATTATTTCGGGAAAGGCTTCAATAATAGTGCGGTACCTTTCTTCGCTCTCTTTCAGAGCCAATTCAGATTTTTTTCGCTCAGTAATGTCTCTCACCACCGCCAATACTCTGCCCTTCCCCCCGATTTCCGAACTCTTGAGAGATACCTCAGAATGGAACAATTCACCGTTCTTCTTTTTTGAAACCCAGTCAAACACCTGGGCTCCCTCTTCAACAGCCTTTCTGATAAGCATTTGGGCTTTCTCATCTGTTTCATTATCATTTTTTGCACTTATATCTTTAACAGTAAGCTTCAATACCTCTTCTTTGGTATCGTAACCATACATCTTTAGCATTACGTTATTTACATCATATATTTTTCCATCTATTGCATTGTGAAGAAAAATGGCTTCGTTGGTAGAATTGAAGATTTCTCTGTAATTTCTTTCGTTTTCCGATATTTTGCTGTTTTGCCCGTGAAGTGCAGTAATCAGGTCAGAAAAGGTATTGAAGAACTTGCGCGTTATAAACATTATTACCATACCAACCAGGGTTATATGTATAGCAATTATAATCCACGGAGGAAACCTGACAATATATTCATGGGCTTCGTATCCCTGCGGTATGGCAAGGGTTCCGTTACTATGAAAATATCCTATTATTAAAAAAGACAATATTGTAACAAAGTAAATGGCCAGGCCATGCACAAAGGGAAAATAAATTATGGCATAAAAAGGGAGTAATACCAAATAAACCCGGGTAGATGATAATAATCCGTAAAAATAGGCATCGGTCAAAGAAAGAAACAACAACAACATAACCATTATGAAAGCTTTTGTAATATTGCTCAGCTTTTTTCTGTAAAAGGTTATAATGAGAAGTGTTGCAATTACTGCTGTTTCAAATATTAGTGAAACGTTGAAACCCGTATTAAAATAGCGTGCAGTGTTGGAAAAAGTATAGGCAATCAGGCCCAATACCGAAGATACCACAAGGGATGTGTTAATCACATCTTCTTTTACTACTTCAATACTATGAAAGGCTTCGGAGTTATTCATGGCAATTGTTGTGTAGTGCAGGCTGATATTGCCGTTCCCTGTTTTTAATTAATTAACAAATATACGAACTTAAGTGCATAGTTTAAACAATTATTAAAAATCTCAGATTTGATTATTTCATCCGTAAATAATTTTAAAGTTAAGGTCGGATGGAACCACACATGTTCTAAAACTTATTCTCATCGGTGTTTGTGTTTTGCAAAAACATGCAGGTTTCATCACAAATTTTAATCTTTCTTAAGCGATTTGTCAAACTAAAAATATTACTTTCAAAGGCTTAGGCGGATAAATTTCAAATGACGGTAATTAAAAAAAAATGACTAATTACAAATCTGGGTTAAATTTCTGACTTTTAGGATATGTTAAAACAAATACTGCTCATTCTGCTCGGAATCTTCTTTCTCCTCAATGGACTGAATCATTTTTATAATACCCGCATCCTTAAGGAGTATGCCCGCAAAAAAGGGCTTTTTGCCCCCAAAACAATGGTACTGCTCTCTGGTGTGTTACTCACTTCGGGAGGGCTCACTCTTATTACAGGTTTCTTTATAACTCAAGGGATTATTGCTCTTTCAGTGTTTCTGATCATCGCCTCCTTTACACTGCATAAATTCTGGGAAGAGGAAAACCGCGAAATGTTAATGCTCGAAGTAATGCACTTTGTAAAAAACTGGGCAATTATGGTTGAATTGCTTTATATTGCTTCTTCAATCAACGGTTGGAGCATTTAATTTTAACCACGGCCATCAAAGTATATTGCATTAAATTGTATTATTTGCTTAGGGTGGTTTATTCTACCTTTGCTTAGGCTGAAAAGATATTCATATTTCGTAAATATAGACGACATGATGCGCGAAAAACTGCTTGGCAGGTTCAGGAAAGATGATATGGTGGCATTGGTCAATTCAAGTACTGAATGTTTCGACGAAACATTGGATTTGGCAACCCAGAACATTGAGCTGGTTTCGTGGCGGGCTGCATGGGTGCTCTTCCACTCTATGAAAAGAAATGACCAGCGTTTTTTCCCTTTTATCCATCAGATGATTATGGCAATTCCTGGCAAGAACGACGGCCATCAGCGTGAAATACTGCGAATTATTGAGCAACTGGAAGTTCCGGAAGAGCACGAAGGGGTTTTGTTCGACCTTTGTATGACCATCTGGGAGCAAACCGGTAGAATACCTTCTCTGAGGCTGTTTGCTTTCAGGACTATTTGCCGCATCGCATCAAAATATCCGGAGCTCAAATCCGAATTGTCCTTTATTACTCAATCTCACTACACTGATTCCCTTAGTCCCGGTATTCGCAGAGCTGTGCAAAGTATGGCAGGGGAGAATAGGTAGTTTCCGGCATCACTTTTTCCAGGTTGAATACCTGATTCTTAATGATTTCTCCCGGGGTGCGAAATCTGGTTTAATCCTGTTTTCTGCATTATTATCTGGTGTTATTTGCAGCCAACACAATTACATGTTGTAATATTTTTTTAGCGCAAAATTGATGCCCAGGCTCTTGTTGTGGATGTAAAGATAAGTAGGGAGTTCTCCCATTTTGACATTATATGCTATCTGACCTATTCAATTTTTATCCCGGATTAGTCATCAGGAACGCAGTGAACTAATGACTTAGCCGGGTTTAACCCTACCAGACGGCCGGTACAGGCTGCTTTAGAAAAACATGAATTGTAAGTATTTCTGATTACAACTTATAGTTTTTCTTATGCGATTTATCGTTCTAATAAACTTATTATCAATAACTTATACTGATATTTTTCTAATGGCGGTCATTAGAAAAAATGACTTATGTCAAATTTGGGTTTATTAGTTACACATAAAGTCCGGATTCTATATTTTACATGTACGCTAAAAGCATGTTATGTTGGAAGCCATAGCGAAAAAATACATTTATGTCAGAAATTTATTTCTTTTTCTACATAAATGTAATCTTTTAAGTTATTATTGAAAGGCTTAATGGTTCATATTCTGATTGTTGTGAAAAATGGTGCATTGCTTGTTTTGCTGAAGCCAGTAATACTCACCTGATAATTTTAGAACTATGAAATTGAGTGCAAGAAACCAACTCAAAGGGAAAATCATTAAAGTTGATGAAGGATTAATTACCGCTAAGGTAGTTCTCGACCTGGGAAATGATAATATTATTTCTGCCATTATATCCAAAGGTGCTATTGCTGATTTGAATTTAAAGCAAGGAGATGAAGCATTTGCTGTGATCAAATCAACCGAAGTAATTATTGGCATCAGATGCGAATGTAAGGATGGTAGTTGCAATTGCCGGTAGCCATGTTTGAAATCGAATGTCAAATAATTATCAAAAAGAACGGCAACTGTTTTTTGGGAACTGCCAAAATTGAACTGCTCAAGGAGATAATACAATGTGGCAGTTTGAGCGGAGCCAATTTCAATATAGTTTATCCGCGAATAACATACGGGGGCAATCTTGTATATGCCAGCGATTCGTCGGCATTTGGGGCTTCCCTGATAACTTACCTGCAACAAGGTAAAGACCCAAACAAAGCATTAGACAATGGTTTTGCCGATTTAAAATCGTTCTTTCTGGCTACCAAAATATCGTATGGTTTTCTTAAAAATCTATCCGCAAATATTGGTATTGACTATTATTCGGGTTCTGATGCTGATGCGAATGCTGCTCAATCGAACACATTTAACCGATTGTATGGGGCACCTCACAATTACAACGGGTACATGGAATATTTTGTAACACTACCCAGGCAAGGTTTAATTGATTATTATGGTGGGAGTACCCTGAATATTAACCGTAAGTTTTCTGTTGATATTGCAGGGCACCTGTTCTATTTCGAAAAAGACTTTTTTTATAACAAGGTTAAAACAGAAAAATATCTTGGAGCAGAGCTCAATGTTGTACTCAACTATGTTATATCGAAAGAAATTGCCATCCAGGTTGGATATAGTCGATATTTCAATTCGGGTTCAACTGCAAAGTATTTCAATATGCAAAACATTGATGCTCACAGGCAACAATGGGCATATTTAATGTGGACCGTAAAACTTCATTTGTATAAAACACCGCCTAATCCCGACAATAGATAGTTTGCCAAATAAGTAACCTTAAAACAAAATAACATGAAGAAAGTATTAATAATCTTATTGATGGTTTTTAGTATCAGCCTTAAGGCCCAAGCCGTAAAAGTAGCCGCAGCCGGTAATTTGCGCTATGTTCTCGAAGAAATTAAAGTAAAATATGCAAATGATAATCCAAGAGTCAACATCATCATGAACTTTGGCTCGTCGGGTGCATTGGTTCAACAAATTGCCAACGGAGCCGATTTTGATTTGTTTCTGGCTGCCGACAGAATATATCGGGAATTTTTAAAAGCACAAGGCATGGTCAAGGGCGAGGTAATAACCTACGCCTTCGGAAAACTGGTAATCTGGAGCAATACTGTTGATGTATCGAAAGGCCTTGATATAATTGCAGACAATGCGGTTAAGCGCATCGCCATAGCCAAACCCGATGTTGCCCCCTATGGTGCAAGGGCCATAGAATGTCTGAAGTATTACAACCTTTTCGACAGGGTTAAAAGTAAAATTGTGTATGCCGACAATATCGCTCAGGCTGCGCAATTTGCCCAAACGGGCAATGCAGAAATTGGGTTTATGGCACTTGCTCTGGCTTTGGCTCCCGATATGAAAGGCTCCTATTATATAATCGATACCAAAAGTTATAAACCGGTAGAACAAGCAATGGTGCTATTGAAAAGCTGGCAAAATAATCCCGAAGCCACAAAGTTTATGAACTTCATTTTGAGTGCTGATTGCAAACCTATTTTCGAAAAATATGGTTTTATAATCCCATAATATGAATACACTGACAGGAAACATAACGCAAATATTGCAATCGGGAGCAATTTTACTGGTTGATGTAGATGTTGACGGGCAATGCTTTTCAGCCTTGCTTATTGAGTCAATAAAAAGACCCGCCTGGCTTTACAACGGCAATACCATCGACCTTCTGTTTAAAGAAACCGAGGTATCGCTTGCCAGGGATTTAAAGGGGTTAATAAGTATCCGGAATCGTATGATGTGCACTGTAATTAGAGTTGAAAGTGGAGAACTGCTGAGCAAAATAACATTGCAATTTCAAAAAAATTCCGTTGTATCGGTTATAACCACTCGTGCAGTGAATTCGCTTAACATATCACCGGGTGATGAAATTGAAGCCATGGTGAAAGCCAATGAAATATCTCTCAGAAAAAAATAACCCCTAAATTATGGATGCATCCTTTGCTCAAACATTATGGATAACATTTAAACTCGCTGGTTCTGCCACAACTATCCTGATAATCATAGGGCTGCCTTTTTCGTATTGGTTGGCCTATACACAATTTAAACTTAAATCGTTGGTAGAGGCCCTAGTAAGTATGCCAATGGTATTGCCGCCCTCGGTTATTGGTTACTATATGTTAGTTATTTATAGCCCTAAAAACTGGTTTGGCAATTGGCTCGCCACAACGTTTGATTTACGGCTGGCTTTTACATTTGAGGGAGTACTTATTGCTTCGGTAATTTTCAATCTACCTTTCATGATTCAACCCCTACATAATGGGCTGCGTGCATTGCCCGATAGCTTGCGTGAAGCATCGTACACCCTTGGCAAGTCAAAAATGCTAACATTTTTTCGGGTTTTGATTCCCAATATAAAACCTTCAATAATCACCGCTGTCGCTCTCACATTTGCCCATAGTATGGGCGAGTTTGGTATTGTTCTAATGGTTGGAGGCAATATGCCGGGCGAAACCAGGGTGGCTTCTATTGCTATTTATGACGAAGTGCAATCCCTTAATTTTGCCACAGCCAATCAATATGCCTTTATCCTTTTTGTTGTGTCATTGGTGCTGCTTACAACTATTTACAGCGTTAATAATAAATATGATACATGGAAAATGATGTAATTTATGTAAATATTGAAAAAATGATGTTTACCGCCAACGGTAAGATGAATCTTGTGGTGGATACAAACATTGAAATGGGCGAAATGATTGCCTTATTCGGACCTTCGGGTGCTGGCAAAACAACCCTTTTAAGAATTTTAGCAGGTCTAACTGTTCCGAATAAAGGAATTGTAAAGTTTGGCGATAATGTCTGGTTCGATTCGGATAAGGGGATAAACATTGCTCCTCAAAAAAGATGTATCAGTTTCATGTTTCAGGATTATGCTCTTTTTCCCAATATGACTGTTGAGCAAAATATTCAGTTCGCACAATCGCACAAAAATGAAAAAACCACATCCGAACTTTTATCAATATTTGGTTTATCAGAATTTCGAAAGCGAAAACCTTATGGGCTATCCGGGGGGCAAAAACAGCGGGTAGCCTTAGCACGCGCACTTGCCCGCAAGCCCCTGTTATTACTTTTGGATGAACCTCTTTCAGCTCTTGATGCCGAAATGAGATCTGCATTGCAAAACGAAATACTGCAAGCACACCAGTTATTAAATGCAACAACCATTATGGTTAGCCACGATTTAAATGAAGTGTTTCGTTTAGCAAGTTCTGTTCTTAGCATTGAAAACGGAAAAATTCAGCGCATCGGCAGCCCGGATGAGGTTTTTTCAGACAGCAGTATCAGCGGCAAAGTGCAAATCAATGGACAGATTGCACGAATTGACAGGCAGGATAATATCAATATTGTTACGGTTATTTCGGGCAGCAATCAAATTGTTAAAGTAATTGCATTTGATAGTGACATGGAAAATTTAACCATCGGGGATAGTGTTTTGGTATTTACCAAAGCTTTTAATCCGATAATAAGTAAGCTCAATAGATCACAACAGGGCTATTAAGAAATCTACAATTTCGAAAGTCATGTTTTGACGATCAGTTTTATTTGGGTTAAATTTATGTTGTATGGTAGTTAATCAGGTGTAAGTCTTTATTCTCTTTTCAGGTTGCAATGCATAATATTGTTTCAGTGTTCAATTCGCCGTTTTATTACTATGCCTGATTAATCTCGGCGACATTGGTTTACCCCTTTAATTCATCAAAAATAGTTTCATGAATTTCGCGGCATCGCTGATGCTGGGCTTCCATTAGCCTGAGCAATCTTAAGTGGGCTTTGCACCGCACAAGGTTATGTTCCGGGAAACGGATGGGATAATATACATCTCCATTCAAATGATCAGTCAAAAAGCGTATAGCCATGATCAGGGTCATATATTGGCCGCCATATACCAGGGTTTCCTTTTCCAATGGAGTGAGAAACTGTAATGTTTTCTTGATGAATCCCCTGCTAAAGGCTTCAAATACTGAAAGATTAAATCGGATTTTGTCATGGTTGGGCTCATCTTCAGGCGCGGTATTGGCAGCGGTTCTGATGGTGTCTCCAAAATCATACAACACCAGGCCAGGCATTACCGTATCGAGGTCTATAACACATACAGCATTGCCCTCATGGTCGAATAATACATTGTTGAGTTTGGTATCGTTGTGGGTAACCCTGTAAGGAAGTATGGCATTGATCCCTATTTCAGAAATTCCGGCCAGTTTCTGGTAAAATTCGTCAGCCATTTCCAATTGATTTTCAACCCTGCTCACCCTTTTGGCGAAGTTTTCATTTACTGCCTGGGTGAGTTGCTCATGCCGCCATTGAAGGGAATGGAACCGGGGTATAACCGGGAAAAGACTGTTAGCAGGGAAGTCAACCAATCGTGCAATAAAATAACCAAATGCAAGGCCTGCCTCATAAGCAATTTTGGCATCAGGTACAATATCGTAACTAATTCCGGGGTCAATTTTGTCGTACATTCTCCAGTAAAACCCCTTTTCATCTTTGAGAAAACTGCCACCATTTGCCGTTGGGATTATCTCAAGAACGCTATTTATGCTCCCTTTTGGAGATTTCTCCCTTAAATATCGGATAACCCGTACAATGTTGCTCATCATTTCTTCCACATGAGGGAAAACTTTGTGGTTTATCTGTTGAAGGATATACCCGGGATGTTTTTGGAAACTGGTTTTTATGAGCCAGGTTTTGTGTATATGACCTGAGCCAAGGGGTGCCACATCGGTAACAGAACCGGCAAAATTGAATTTTCCTGCAATAGCTGCCGGGTCAACAATGTTCATAATATCAGGATAATAAGATGGGAAAACCTGTCTATTTCGAGCGAAGTCTTTTCCAGCTTTTTATCAGTAAAAGTGCAGCTGCAATAGTAAGACCGGTAAATATAAGGGTCTGTCCAAGGTTTCCATACAATATATTGCCAATGGCAAACAGGATGCTGTAAATGGTTATGCACCCCAGGATCATACACAAAATACCCGTGGGTACATCCCACCTTAGGTCACTCTCCTTAACCAACTCAACGTTTTCAGCCCGGGCGCGTTCCACAACTGCTTTCCATCCGGGGCCGCCGGGGCGTATTTTGCGATAAAAATTGCGTAGAGTTTCCTCTTTTACCGGGGGCGTAAGAAAGGTAACCACAATCCAGGTGGTTGATGTAAGAAACACCACCCCGGTAAATTTTATAATATTCCAGTAAGCCGCAGTGGTGCCTATACCCATTACATCAAGAGAGCCATCAGCACCTCGGGTCATACCAAAATTTTCTATAAGGATAAAAATAATGGAGAATACTGCTGCACCAACCATGGCCGACAGTTCACTCCAGGCATTGATGCGCCACCAGAACCATCTGAGAATATAAATTAGTCCGGTTCCGGCACCAATCATCAGCATATACTGAAATGCCTGCAAAGCGTTTTGCAGAACCAGGGCCAATAAAACCGAGAATATCATTAGTATAACTGTGCTGAAACGTCCGAAGGTTACTTTTTGCTTTTCAGTGGCATTGGGGTTATAAAACCGGGCATAAAAATCATTCACCAGGTACGATGAGCCCCAATTTAGCTGCGATGCCGTGGTTGACATATAAGCCGCAATGAGCGATGCAACAACCAGGCCCAGTAAACCGGCCGGCAAAAACTCGCGCAGCATGGCCGGGTAGGCAAAGTCATTTTGGATGTATTGCTTTGATACTTCGGGGAAACGGTCAACCATCGATTGTATGTCAGGAAAGATGATGAGCGATGCCAGACCCACGACAATCCATGGCCAGGGTCGAAGTGCGTAATGAAAAAAGTTGAACAGCAAGGTAGCTCCCACTGCATGATTTTCATTCTTTGCCGATAACATACGCTGGGCAACATAACCGCCACCGCCCGGTTCAGCGCCTGGATACCATGCAGCCCACCATTGTACAGCCAGGGGGATAAGGAAAATACTCAGAAAGATTTCGGGCTGCGACAGCGAAGGAATAAAGGATAGTTTATCAGCAACGGCAGGATGGGAAAACAATTGTTGCAATCCGCCCACTTCAGGCGACCGGGTAATATACACAGCGGCTATCACTGCTCCGAACATAGCAAAGCTGAATTGAAACAGATCGGTCCAAAGGATAGATTTCAACCCTCCCAATCCGCTGTAGAACACCACGATAACAGCAGCAATAATAAGTGCCGGGGCGGGTTGCAGCCCCAGCATAACCCCGGCTATTTTTATAAATGCCAGCGATACACTGGCTATCACCATTACATTGAAAAAGAATCCCAGGTATATTGCCCTGAAGCCCCGCAGAAAAGCCGCCGTTTTTCCACTATAGCGCAGTTCGTAAAATTCAAGGTCGGTCATTACTTTTGAGCGGTTCCATAATTTGGCATAAACAAACACAGTAAGCATTCCTGTGAGCAGAAACGCCCACCACAGCCAGTTGCTGGCCACCCCGCCCGTACGTACCATGTCGGTCACCAGGTTGGGAGTATCGGCTGAGAAGGTGGTAGCCACCATACTCACACCCAGTAACCACCAGGGCATGCTGCGGCCCGAAAGAAAAAAGTTGGTGGTGCTTTTACCTGCCTGCCGCGATGCCAGAAAGCCAATGGTAAGCAGAACAATGAAAAATAACAATACAATGATCCAGTCGATGGTTTGAAGTATCATAGCAAGGGTGGTTTGGTGGTTTGAGAAGGTTGATGTTACTGGTTATCTATATATTTCATCTCATCAGTTCAGCACCGAAGGGACAAAATGCAAAAACTGCCTAAAAGTATAAATAAAAGTCAAAATACCTTAATCCATTTTCACAAACCTGTGAAACTCGGTAGCCCCCTGAAGGGTTTCCAGTTTTAACAGGTATATTCCCTGCCACCACAAATCTGTTGCAATGGGGTATGATGTGGCCGAAAGTCCTGTCTCCCTTACCATTATTTTACCTGTAATATCGGTTATAGTAATGGCTGCAAGGGGTACATCATGTTGGATGACTATGGAACTTTTTGCCGGATTGGGAAAAATGACAGCCTTTGTCGCCCCAGTTGATTCAACGCCATAAACAGGATCGTGGGTGAGGGTAATTCTGCCCAGATTGAAACCACCGGTATTAAAATGCAACCGCATCAGGGTGTCTTCGGGGGTAAGATAGATGGTTCCTACTGTTCGGGTTACAAAACTGGCCCATCCGCCGGTATTGTTAATGATGATACCGGTTATTTTGTTATTGCTGTTGAACCTGAGTGAAAACGGGCCACCCGTTGCATTGGCTGTGGCCAATCGCATATCTACCCGGTAATATCCTTCGGTTTTAACTTTTACTGAATACTCCAGCCATTCACCATTGGTTATCCAGCCTACATTGGGCTGGCCATTGTCGCTGTATTGGGTGTCTACATCGGTATCCGCCCTGGGGCCGTTGCCCTGGTTACCATTGGTTGAATCGAACCATGAAACGTTTCTGCCGCCATAATCAAAATTTACCGATTCAATCATGCCAGGAATAGGGTGGGGGGTGTAAATATCAGGAAATGGGTACTGTCCGGCTTTTACTACTTTAAAGGTGGCTTGGGTAAGGCCACATTCATTTTCGGTTTGCAGTATCACATCTTCAAATGAAGTACCCCAGTCAACGCTTATGGAGTTGGTTTGGTTTCCCTGCACTATGGCAGCATCGTTGGGTATTATCCAGTTGAAGGTGGTTTGGGCCATAGCAGGGGTTTGCAGCCTAACCCCTTTCTGGTTTTCGGCAATAAACATGGGGCCGGTTATAGTGGTTTTTACTTCCACATTTTTTTTAAACTCCCACGTGGCACATTCCCCGGTAACAAGGCACTTTATTTGGCCCGGGGAGCAACCCCAGGTAACAGTTACTTTTTCGGTACCCTGGCCCGAAACGATCCTTGCATCAGCAGGAACCACCCACTGGTAGCTCCAGTGTGGTATTGCGGGCAATGAAAATTCGATGTTTTCTGCCTTCCCGGGCATTTCTGCTATTCCTTTTACAGGCACTTCATTTACTATGGAACTGCTATTTTTGTAAACCCTGATATAGTCAACATCGAGAACTTGCGGGAAGATGGTTGAAGCGTTGGGAGCCCCGGGCCAGTTGCCCCCCACCGCAAGATTCAGGATAAGGAAGAAATCCTGGTGAAACTCACTGAGACCAGCCGGTCGTATATCTGTAACATGAAATTGAATATCATTCACATACCAACGAATGTACTGGGGTGTCCATACAATGGAGAAACGATAAAAATCATCGGCAAATATACCCGATGGCAAACGATAACTGCCACCATACGATGCATGGGAGCCATTGTTATCCCAATGCAAAGTGCCATGTACCTGATTGTCGCGGTTGGTGCCGCCAATCATTTCCATTATGTCTATCTCGCCACAGGCCGGCCAACCTGCCTTTGCATGGTTCTGCCCCAGACCCCAGAAAGCAGGCCAGATACCTTGCCCAAAGGGAAGTTTTATTCGGGCCTCAATTTTGCCATATTGCACGCTGAATTTGTCGCGGGTTACAATACGTGCCGAAGTATAGTTGCGTCCGCCAAACGATTCATTGATGGCCCTTATTGTTAGTTTCCCATCTTTCACCCACGAGTTGTCCTGGTCATTGGCTTTGTAATATTGCAGTTCGTTGTTCCCCCAGCCATCACCACCCACTTCAAAACTCCAGATGCTTGAGTCGGGAAAACCAGTATAATCAAACTCTTCGGCCCAGATTAGTTCCCAGCATTGGGAGCGCAACTGCCAGGGGAAAAGCAGAAACAGGAACATGAAAAGTAATGGCAAGCTTTTTTTCATGGCGGATATAGGCTTTGGGTTATGTTTTTAATCATTTTTCTGAATGATCATTTTGGATGAGTACAGGGGCATCATGTCTCTTTTCAGAACTACAATATAAATGCCCTGTTTCAGATGTCCAACAGCAAGTTTTTCGGTTATACCTTGTAAATATTCCTGCAATAGAACCTGCTGCCCCATCATATTGTATATGGCAACCTGATTGGGTGAAATGCCTGTTTCAGGAGCATAAAGAACTGCCTGGTCGCTCACAGGATTGGGGGCCAGCCTGAAGGTTTTTTCAGGAATCTTTTCCACATCAACCGTTGATGTATTCACCTGAAACCAGTTAATGTTGAACTCTCCTGATCTGATAAACAACCGCAAAGTATAACGCCCCTGCGGAAGGGTTACATTCAGGGGCAATGTTGCCCAGGTTTGCCAACCCCCAGTTGGTGTAATGGTGAGGGTACCCACTTCAGAAAAGGTGTTTCCAGATTCAACCATTACCGTAAGCTGGCTCGATGCTCTTATTGTGGCTACCCTGAAGTTGATGGTATAATTGCCGGCGTTGGGAACATGTACCCTGTAATCGAGATAATCACCAGGGTTGGCATAACCCATATTAAGCCCACCGCCTGTATCGGTGCATGTTTCGCTCACCATACCGAAGTTTACGGCAAAATCCTCAGCCTGCACCCGCGCTGGTAAGGTAAATCTTACAGGCAGATTATTGGTAACAATAAGGTTGGTGAAGTTCTCAAGATTCTCCTCATTGTGAAAAAAAGTTTGCCCGTTGTAAGAAAGCCTTATTATACCACCAAAAAACAGGGCATTGTTTAGTTCGAATCTGATGACCCGGGTATTGCTTGGATCAATGGTTATGGATTTTATTTCGAAGGGTTCGTTGTTGCAGGTTAAAGAAAACCCCGGGGAGAGTCCGGTACCTTCAGGGGTTGTAACAGGTTTGTTCAGAACCAGGGTTACTGTGCGCCCATCAACCGATGAGTAGGCGTATAGATTTCTGAAAGGTACAGCAGAGGTTTCTACGGGATCAAGAAACATGAAGTAGTTGAGATTGGAACCTCCTTGTTCAAATATGAATTTGATTTTGTTAACCCCTTTTTCCAAAATAATACCCTGAAAATTGTCTGACCGCCATGATTGCCACGCACCACTCCCGGGGAGAGTAAGTACCTGCGAAATAGGTGTTCCGTTGGCTTCCAGCCGGATCTTCGATCCACTGCCTCCCGATGCAGAGCGCACCCGCAGCCTGAAAGCTGCCTGAATATCTGAAACAACTGTGTATTCCATCCATTCTCCAGTATTGGTCCATCCTACATTAAATCCATTATTTACGTCGGTATCGGTGCAGGTTTGTATATCCACACCATCGTTACGATAGGCCCATCCCTGGTTCCAGTTTACATAAGTATTGGTGTTGAGATGAAAATTTGCTGAATCGGTATCCCAGTATGCATATCCACTGCGCCCCAGGTTGTAGTCGGTGGCAAAAACGGGCTCTCCAACATCAAAAAGGGTAAAGGGAATGGTTTCGTTAGTATGGGGCTGTCTGATCATTGCATCTACAACATCTTTCTGGAAAACGCAATTTTCAATACGATGATTTTCTGCAAACTGCATTACAGCGGCAAAGGCTGCATCAACACCGGGATTAGTGGCTGTGCCTTTCCAGTAATTGATAAGGTTGGTGTATGCAGCAGGTACAATTACCCTGAGTGGGTTGTTGATTCCGGGTTTTTTTACCGGCCACATTGCCCAGCCAATTCGATTTTTCTCGGCCAGCGCAATAAGGCTGGTAAACCATACATTGGAGTTCTCACCGGTTTCGCCCAGCCAGATAGGAACATTATGCTGATTGCGCAGGTTTATGGCAAAGTTGATGGATTCCTGGGTGTTATAAGTCCAGTATTTATGAAAACTATAAGACATATTGTCGTCCCAGGGTGGGGTCATGCCACTGAAATCGTTGGCAAAGCCGTTTCCTTCCACAAAAATTATGTGGTTCTGGTCAACCTCGCGAATGGCGGCAGTAATATCAACCATGAGTTTTCGAAGCTGGGAATTATTGCCTTCAGGGAAGGTCCAGTTGGTTTCGTTTATAAGGTCGTAACCCCCAATCCATGGCTCATTGGCATACCGTTGGGCCAGTTTGCGCCACAGGGCAATGGTTTTGTCCTTGTTGGCCTGGCTTTCCCAGAGCGATGGTTTGGTGGGATCGTAATCCGAAATAGCAGCATCCTTCCCCTGACCACCAGGTGCACCATGCAGATCGAGTATCAGATACATTTTATTGTCACCGCACCAATCCAATAGTGAATCTATCATTACAAAACCCCTTTCAATCCAGGTTATTTCGCCGGGAACCGGTTCTTGTTCAATGGGTGGGGTAAACCACTTGTAGTGCATGGCCACCCTTACACTGTTGAATCCCCATGATTTCATGGAGTCTACATCTGTGCGGGTAAAATGGTTTTCCAGCCATTTGTCGTAAAACTGGTCTGTTTTTTCTTCACCTATGGTTGCGATAAGCTTTGCCCTGAATTCATGCTGTGTATTGGCCACTCCTGATGTTTGCATCATATAGCCTTCCTGCAGCATCCAGTTGCCGGTGCCTTTACCGCGCAATATTACTTCATTGCCATTTCCATCGTAAATATACCTTCCGTTGCAATGAAGAAATCCCTGTGCCGATGTGGTTATTACGAAAAGTAAGGACAATACAATTGTGAGCTGAAAATATTTCAGATTTTTCATTCTTAGGTTTTATTAGATTAATTTCCTACAATTCTGAAGGTTCTGCTTCCCTCATTATTACTCAACTTTACGGTATAAAATCCGGGCTCACTTACCGGGATACGGTATTGAGTTTCGGTGGCCGACATTTCGGAAACAAATACCCTCTGGCCAACGGTATTATACACTTCAATGATACCGTTTGGTAAATGGTAGGGAATTTCAAGGGTAAAAGATTCCCTGAAGGGGTTGGGATAAATGCGAACGCTCTCATTATTTTCGAAAATGCCGATGGTGCATTGCTCGTCGTTGGCATCGTAAACCTGAACCACAACAGGTTCTGAAACTGCTTTGCAACCCTTGGCATGAGTTACGAGAGTGTATGTACCGGCAGTCTTTGCAACTAAAGTTGATACTGACCCCTGAATTTTTACGTTGTTGCGCATCCAGTCGTAGGTAAGTTCTGTCCCGGCATTGGCGGTAAGTTTCACCGAACCCCCTGGACAAAATGCCAACTGGCCTGTTACTGCGATTGATGCTTCAGGGATGGGATTTACAACTACTTCAAAGGCAGGTGATTCCAGGGTTACATCCCCTTTGGTCATTACTGCTTTATAAGCGCCTGCGATTCCTGTTTCCAAAGTTGAGTTGGTTTCTGCAAGCACCTCCTCATTGCGATACCAGGCATATTCAAAGCCTTCTACAACCGGTGCGCTGAGTATAATGGTCTCCCCTTCGCAAAGTACCCCTGGTTTGGCGGCGGTAACCTTTATCTGTTCAGGAACAGACGCATCAAGCGACAGGATGATTGGGTTTCCTGCTTCAGAGTGGTTCGAATTTTCAATGGTAAAGGTGCCGGTTCGTTCTGCACCTTCAACAGTGAGGGTGTATTTATAGGTACCCAGGAAACCTTCGGCCCCAGCTATCCCTTCATCATCGGTGGCAAGCTCTGTTTTTGGCGTCCACCATTGGTTAAACACCATTTCTTTATACATTTCGCCATGGGGGCGAATGCTCCAGTCGGCATTATAAAAGGCTGCATTGGGCATCCAGTGGCTGCTTTCCCAGAAACCCCAGAAAAGAAATGACTTAACTGAAGGATGGCTGAACACTATGGTCATAAAATCGCGGGTATAATCGGCCTGCACAGCACGTTGGGTAACATTTATATCATGTTCGGTAATTTTAATCTCCTTACCTAAGGCGGCATAGCGGTCAATAATATCATAAACCTTCTGCACTGAGGTAAGATCGCCGCCAAAGTGGCCCTGAAAACCTATGCCGTCAATTTGGCCACCCTGATTGTCTATTTGTTTAACCAGGTTGAAATAGAAGTCTTGTTTTACCTGGTTGTAACCGCCGCCACTCAGTATGGCATAATCGTTAATATAAAGTTTTACTCCTCGGTCATAGATTCGGGTCCGTTTAAACCAGTCGGCCATTACATCGTTGCCCAAAATGGTCATCAGGTCTTTTTCGGAGTAGGGTTCATTGAGCACATCCCAATCCACCAGCCTCCCCTTGCCAAAGGTTACTACTTCTTCAATGCGCTTTTCAACAAACATGCGCAGGGCAACCGGGTCGGTTTCATATTGCCTTAGCCAGGTAGGCAGCCATCGCCATGCAGGCCATACAACAGTATGTCCGCGAACTGGGATGTTGCGTTTTTCAAGGGAGTCGAGAGAATTGCGGAGGTTCAGGGTTGATGCCGGATTGAAATTGGTCCATTTCAGATCGTTTTCAAAAACAACCTCGTTGAATAGTTCATACACCTTATTTCTGAAGGTAGCATTGGTGAGAAATCTTGAGGCGGGAATAGCAGTGCCAAATCCAAACTGGTGCCGGGTCATTTCAATGGAAAGCTCTGCATCGGGTACAGGTACTCCATTCTCATCTACTACAAGGAAAGTAACAGTACCTTTCCTGTAAAGACTGATCCTTTCCTGTGCTGGCTGGCGCCAGGGGGCGTCGGGGGCCTGGCCTATATAGGTTATCTCTGTTACTGGAAGTGCTTCAAGAGTAAGGGTGTTTTTGTAGTTCAGATATTTAACATCTGCAATTTCGATGGTTTGGTTAGCAAAACCAGTAAAAAAGGCATAGGAAACCTGATTAGATGCCAATGTCGAAACCACTTTTACCGGGGCAAAATACTGTTTCCAGTCAGCGCCTATGTTAACTTGCTGGTATATCTCTTTCGCATAGGTTGAATTATTCTCAATGACCACAATCAGTTGGCCCTCACCGGTTTCAACCTGTGTCGAAATGGTACGTGCCCAGAAGGCTACCAGGATAACGTCGTTTGAAGCTATTCCGGCTACGGCCGGAAAACGGATTTGCGAGTCCCATGCATTGTTCATAGGGCTGCCTGTAACCATTCGCAATGCTGTGGTGAATGATTGACCTGTTACAGATACTGTGGTGAGTGTCCCACCGCCAATTCTCTGGAAGGTAGTGCCGGTGGTGGCATTCAATTGCGCTCCCCCTTCAGGTATCTGAGCAGTTAGTGTTTGAAATACAAGAATAAAAATCAACACTATAGCGTTCTTTAGTAAATTTTTAATCATTCTTTAAGAAATTTGGTGGCTAATATGTTAAATGTATAGGGTGTTTGGGGTTGTCAAATATACACCATTATTCCTGATTATGAATTTCCCTTAACATATACATGGGTATTGTTTTCGATTCTTGTTATTGATAATATGATAGTTATATTTTCAGCGCACAACTTTTTTTAACCAACTTTTCCGTTGTTTTTCAGGAAGTAGTAATTTCGGCGCCGGAACATACATTTTCACTACGTCTGAATTTGCAGTGTTGGCTATCAATTAACTATTCCACTTTCAATAATCTATACCCATGGCTAAGGCAAAAAAACCTGTAAAAAAATCAGAAAAAAAACCTGCCCAGGCAATTTCACCAGGCAGGCAGAGAGTTTTTAAACTTATTGCCCTGTTGTTGCCCATCGTGTTTCTGATTATGTTAGAAGTGTTATTAAGGTTGTTTGGGTATGGCGGAAATCTTAAATTGTTTATTCCCAATGAGGTTGAAGGGTATGAAAAGTATATGATCGTGAACCCGGAGATCGGCAGGAAATATTTTCAGAAACTGGAATATACGTCTCCGGCCAACGATATTTTTCTGAAGAAAAAACCTGAAAATACCTTCAGGGTATTTGTAATGGGCAGTTCGGTGGTTTATGGTTTTCCTTACGACCGCAATATTATGTTTTCCCGCATTTTGCACCAGCAGCTGGAAGATGCCTGGCCCGGCAAGCGTATTGAAATGGTAAACACATCTATTACGGCCATCAACAGTTTTACCCTTCGCGATTTCATTGGTCAGATACTTGCCTGGAGCCCCGACGCCATACTCATCTACGAAGGTCACAATGAGTTCTATGGCGCTTTTGGTATAGGTTCCAACGAAACCATGAGCAGAAACCGATCCCTTGTAAAACTTCATTTGTGGTTTATGGACTTCAGGACATATCAGATGTTTCGCCAGGGCATTACCAGCATAGCCATGAAAATTGCCAGGGCCGGAGCCGAAAAGACGACGGGTACACTCATGAAGCGGATTGTGGCCAATGCCGATATTTTGCTTCACAGCAATGAATACAATATTACCATGCGCCATTATCGTCAAAATATGAGCGAAGTTCTTAATCATGCCGCAAAAAAAGGGGTTCCTGTATTTTACAGTGAAATGGTAAGTAACATCAACGGTATGGAACCCTTCAATTCCATGGCAACTGATACCCTTGAGGCTGCTGCTGACGTTTATAACCGGGCCAGGCTGGCGGAAGCTGATGGCGATTATGAGAGTGCATTTAACCTCTATTACCGTGCAAAGGATCTCGATTGCCTGCGTTTCAGAGCAAGTGAAGATATAAACCAAATCATAGGGGAGCTAACCAAAAAATACAACGCGTACAAGGTACCTATGCTCGATCATTTTAATGAGAACTCACCTAACCGGCTCATTGGCAACAATTATATGACTGAGCATGTTCACCCCAATATTGAAGGGAATTTTCTCATGGCTGAGGCATTTTTCAACGCCATTGCTGCTTCGGGGGTATTAGGCGAACAACGGAAACAAATCCCTTCACGGGAATATTACAAAAACAACTGGGGTGTTACCGATCTCGACCGGCTTCTTGCTCACCATCGCATTCAACAACTTATGCGGCACTGGCCATTCGTGAAAGACGACAGTCAGTCTGTAAGCTACGCCCAAACCTATCGTACCCGAGGTTTTGTCGATTCGCTGGCCTTTAACGTTATGAGAAATCCATCATTGGACCTTACCACGGCAAGGGTTCAGTTGGCCAGTAGATATGAGAAGATAGGACGGCCCGAATTGGCCTATCGCGAGTATGAAGCGCTGCTGCGAATGAATCCTTACATCGCTGAAAATTACCGCGATGCAGCATCCAGCTTGCTCCAGCTTTCCGATTTGCCCAGGGCACTGAATTATTATTTGCGGTCTCTGGAGTTTGAAGAATCTTTCTTTGCACGGTTCCGAATTGGTGAAATTTACCTCATAAAAGGTGATCTTTCCTCAGCTATAAAGTATTTTGAACAAGCCTTGGATTTAGCCCCCGAAGACCGCAAACCCAATGTAATGGGAAAACTCTACGCCGCTCTTGTGTACAATAACCAGAATGAACAGGCCAAAACCATTGCCGGTGCCCTTGAAGCTGCCAATGCGCGGCAGTTTCTTCAGGTGCCACCCAGGAAATACTACTTCGATGATTATATCCCCTTTCAGACCCGCGACCAGGTTCTGCATGCCCAAACCCTTGGGGCTGCTAACCGGACCAATGAAGCTATCGATGTTCTCCTCGCTTCAATGAATATTTACCGGTCGCATATTGCAGGAAGACTTTTAGCCGAGTTTTATCTCGAACGCAAGGAGCCTGAGCAGGCAAGGCGTTGGTTCGTGGAGTATTATGAACAGTTCAGGTTTGACCCGGCGTATCTTCATTCCATGATCATGGTGAACCTGGTTCTGGAACAACGCAACGATGCTGCTCAGCTGTTTCAGGAATTGAAACAACTCGATCCTAACTATCCGCATCTTAAAATCCTTTCCATGATGCTTTCCTGACATGAAATAAGTCCGGGCGGGACTTTCACTTCCCACCCGTCCTGAATTATCTCATTAAGTCAAACACAAGTAAGGTCTGAAGTTTTGATTCCTATCCTGTCCTTAGAAAAGTCCGGGCGGGAATTGCAGTTACCACCCGGGCTAAACCTTACCTGCTGTTGATTAAAATTTTTCGGCTTTCCACCAAAAACCCATTGGTAATGCGGGCTATATATATGCCGGTCGATAATTGCATTTCGAAAGCCTGCACCCCTGAGTCTGCAATTGGTGCGCTGAATACTTCCTGGCCCATCAGGTTGTAAACCTTTACAAAGGCATTCTGTGGCTGATTTACACTGGCGAAAAGTTTATTTCCGGCGGAATATATAATGAATCCCGGTGTATCAATTTCATCAACATTCACTGTGGATGTAATGTAAATATTGTCGAGTCGCAGTTCTGCGCGTGAGCCACTGTTGCCCGACACATGGTAGTACTTCCATAGAAGTTGCAGGTTGGGAAGGTTGAGCAACTCGGCCGGAAGCATTACAGGTCCCATCTGTCTTGAGTGGCCATTGGCTTGGGTAATGTATTCCTGAACCTGTCCGTTGATGAGCAGGTCGCGCCATTCACCCTGGGTGCCGGTGCGGTATTGCAACCTTAGGGCATACACCCGATCGTTTCGCAGCACGGTGCCTGCTGTCCAATCGACTTGTGCGCTGGTAATGCCGCGAGTATCAAGGGCCAGCATCGCTCCACCCAAATCGCGCTGTCGGCCGGTATTTATAAACGAAATGCCCTCACTGCCCAGGGCATTGAGCCGTGTGCGTCCGGTTAAGGAGTATGGAAACCCTATTTTGTCCAGGTCATTCGAGTGGTAGTCGTTGTGGGCAACAAAATAGGGGAACAGCAGGGGATGGGCTAATCCGGGATCATTGATGTCGGATTGAAGGAATAGCATATTTGCAGGGTAAGAGTATTCAGGTTCGGTGGTCTGCCATTGGGCGAAAGTATAGGCCCCCTTTGATAACTGGTGAGCCTGTGGGTGAACAAGTACCCTGAAAGCGGTGGTCCAGGGTGCACCAGAAACGGGTGTTATGGTAAGGTGAATGCGGGTATCCCCTCGTTTCAGTGGCTTCAGGGCAAGCAAACCTCCCAACAGGGTGGCATCTGCATAGGCTGGACGATCATTTATTAATTGGTAATAATTGGAGCCAGGGGGGGTGTCGAATATTTCATCCAGGTTAAGTACAACCTGTGCCTGATTTTCTATTAAATGTTGAAGTGTTATTATAAGTTGGGAAGCTTCATCATTGGCATAGGGTGAACCGCTTTTATATTTGGAGAGAGTCCAGTACTCATAAGTATCGGGGTTTCCACGTGGGTTTACCTCCACCGATACTAAAGACGGGCCTTTGCCATCGGCTTCAATGGGCCATGGGGCTTTGTCCGAATAACTATAGGAGAAAATAATCTCTCCGGTTGAAGCCTTTAAGGTTATTGTTTCGCCTGAATTGGAAAGCCTGCCTGCATACTGATGAGATGTCGGCATCTGATAAAAACCTGAAAAAGCTTCATTATTCGATGCAAGTACCACAAAATCACCTGGATTGACAATTGTTCCAGTAGCAAACGTATACTGTATCCCTTCGGTAAACGATACTCCTGAAAGGTCAATGGGGCGTTTCCCGGTATTTTTCAACTCTATAAATTCCAGTTCCTGACCGTTCAAATCTCCTTCGTCAGTGGGATTGTAGTGCATCTCAGTAACCTTAAGGTAATCAAAAACTGAAGTATCCTGGAAATAAATCTCATGAAGTGGACTCCAGAGATCTACCCACCTGATACGGGCTTTCAACTGTGTTCCCGGCATTGCTTTCAGGGTGGCAAAACTGGAAGTTGCTTTGGCTGTTGAAGATGTTTGGCCGCCAACGGCCCGCGGATCGGTTCCATCGAAGGTGTAGAATATGGTGCCGTTGGTATTGATGTTTTCCAGGGTAATCTCTGTTTCATCGGCTATACGCAACTTTGTCCCTTTTATTACTTCACCCCCGGCATTTTTTACCACAGGTGCTTTAAGCATAGCATATAAGCTTTGTTGTAACAACTGTCCAAGAACAATGTCAGTACGATAGGGGAAATAATCATTGATTACCTGGTTTACAGCTGGTATCCAGTCTTTGTCCTTTGTACGTGGTACCGAAACAAAGACGTCGCCCCAGCGTGCCGACTCGGCAATGATGGCAAGCTGCAGTTGGTCGGCCGTGCTTTTAAAGCGTTTCACATTGCTGTCGGGTTGCAATATCCCATTTTGTATAAAATGCTTGTAAGCCCTGTCAATAAACCTCATGCGATACTCGCGGTTGGATGTTAGCCGGTGGTGCAACCATTGCGGATGAAATTTGCTAAAAGAGGTAACATTCATTTGACCAAAAGTTATGTTGCCAATGTTTACTCGGTTTTCGTTAAGTCCAACCCCCGGGCCCACCGGATTGGCCAAAAGGGTATGCTCTGCATCATGAATGATGAATTTAAACCCCTGGTCGGTTCGGGTGCGGTTAAAAATCGCAAAGAAGTTATTGGGGTTGTAGTTGTTTGAAAATTTAGATACAGGTGCATCAAAATTGCCGGTGTAGAAAATGATCAGCATATAATCGATGAGGTTGTCTATGTCGACCCATACTGTTTTTGATGGGTCGGGTTCTCCCGCCGGGGTTCTGCCTATCAAATTAAAATAATCAGCATTGGCTGCAAATCCTTTTTGGGTCATGCTCCAAACAGCTTCCCAGGCATCGGTATTACCATCGGTTGCCTCTATGGTGTAAAGATTCCAGTTTTCACCAATATCTACCTTTATCACATCGTAATCATCGCTGATACCTCCCAGGTAGGATTGGGCAAAGTCGGCTTCGGCCCTTTCCTGAGATTGATAAATACCCCAGTACAAGCCATTTATATAAAGATGATAATACCGGCTGCGGGTATAGGGGTGCCCCATGTCGCGCTGTATGTCGCGCGAAAAAACATCGCGGTTCATGGTATTATAAACCCCCTCAGGGCCGCCTTTGCTCCATGAATAGTTCTGACTGGTACGAAAATCTATTTTATCGAAAGTGCTTACGCCATCATTACCAAACAGGGGGAAGCGTAGTTTTGATTCACCATATTCAGATCGGAAAAAAAGTCTGAAGGCATGTTTAGGAAATTCAGGGTGACGACTCCATCCTCCCCTGATACGCAAACCTGCATCGATATTGAAGCCGGGTCGGCCATCAGGGTAAATGAGTTCTACATTGGAAGGTCTTTCCCATGTTCGGCCATGATATTTTGCATTCACATAAATGCCACTTATTGGATTGAAAAGGTTATCTGGCGCCGTAGTTATTGCTATCGTAGGAATATCAAGCAGAGCGTCGTCCATCAATTCTTTGTACCGCACATCATTGGTTACACGGGCATCCATTGGCAGGTCAATTATCTGGCCGTTAATGTTGCCGGTGGGCCAGGGGCCTCCCGGATGGGTCTGGGTTATTACTTTCTTCAGAAAAATATAATTGCGTGTAGTGGGGATGCCGGGCAAAAACCCGGTTTTTATGATTGATGCCCGCAATACCACACCCCCGGTTTTACCTCTTTCGCCAAGGTTACTGTCGGGATCAATGGTCACCTGAACAGGCGAAGTACCCTTTAGGGCTGTTGAAGAAATACGCGGATCTGTACCATCCAGGGTATAATGTATTGGGTCGCCGGGTTGGGTTCCGGTAAGTTGTGTTGTAAATACTTCGGTGTAGAATCCGCTTCGGGTATCAACCCTGACATTCCCGGCAACAGGCATCCCTTTTTTTCCCTCCAAATAAGCATTGATGTAAAAATCGTTGCTCGATAGCGAATAATTAAAACCCTGAATGGCAACTACATTGATACCGTTTATCAGGGTTAGCTCACCTATGGTCAGCGTTGTAATATCATAATTGCCAGATTCATGATCAATCGTACCAAACTGGTTGAATTCAAGCCGTGCGGGGGCATTGCGATTTATTACCAAACTGCCGTTAATCCATAGGGCATAACCATCATCGTAATCGACAGCCACCAATAAGTTATCTATCTCGTCAATATTTTCCAGGAAAAATTCTTTACGGATAAACAAGGTTGAATAATTGCCCTGCATATCATCCAATACGGTACCATAGGTACCTTCCCCATACTGAAAGGGTGCATTGCCCAGAGCCCATGTTGATGCATTAAAAGAATTGGTTCTCCATGATCCCTGAGGTTGCGATGGTTCTGCAACCCCTTTGAAGTAGCTCCATTCACTGCCCCAATCAACAAAAACCTGTGAATCGCTATAAAACGGTATAATTGAAAAATATAAAGAGAGTAACAGATAAAGAATATGTTTCATCGTGCGTTTTTAATTGATAGTTTGCAAAGTTAGAGAATTCTATGTTAAGTTAATTTTAAGAAGAGTTAGTGTACAAAAAACACCATATTTGTGTTCAATTATTAACTGTTAACAGTTATAAGGGGTGTGATTTTCATAATTTAGATAAGTTTTTTAATGGTAAATTGCTGAAAATTAGTTTTAAAAAATTAATTAAAAAGGTCATGGCAAATATTTTGAGCCTAATTGTTGGATGATAAAAATAATAAATATATTTGTACCGTGTACTACTTACACTACAATCTAAAAATCTAAATCAAACTAATTATTAATCAAAAACCAGAACTATGAGAAAAGTTATTACTTTTTTAACTATGGCCCTGTTCGTTACAGTAACCTTCGCTCAGCAACCTGAGGGTCTTATTGCTAAAACCCGTGTTGCTCCTGTTATCGATGGTGTGCTCGATGAGATTTGGGAGACCGCCCACGTTTATAACATTGACAAACCTTTCAGAACCGAGGTTCCTTCAATTGGTGCGCCTGGCGAAAGTACATGGCGTATGCTTTGGGATGACAATGGTGTGTATGTTTTTGTTACAGTTAAGGATAATCATTGGCTCCCCAGTTACGCGGTATCCGGTAACCGTTGGGAATATGATAGTCCTGAAATCTATTTCGATGTAAACTATGTACTTGTTGATGGTTTAGGTGCTATGTCTGGCCGCAGTACCGGGCACTATCAGTTTGCTCCAACACCTGTGCAGGCGCGCATCAATGGGACCCCTTTTACAGACAGTGATAATTCAATTTGGGCATTTAAAGTGAATGACCCGGATTATACCCTTGAAATGTTCATTCCTTATGCTACATTGAAAGACAAAGATGGTAATATTGTTGATAGAGGAGAAAAAATCGGCTTTGACGTTACAGTTATTGACCGCGACCCTGGCGATGCAGCCAGAAAACGTGCCGTTTGGGCTAACATAGGGACACCACCCGGGAACGAATCATGGAATACCATGGATGAAATTGGATTGGTGACGTTTGAAGGTTTTGGAGGAACTGTTTATGTAGATGAACTTAAAATCAAAGGAGGACGCTTTGTAACCGAAGATAATGGTACCTTGCAATTATCACTTGAAGTAGTTCCAGAGGATGCAACCCTTAAAACTGCTAAATGGTCTATCAAAGAAGGAAGCACCGGTATAGCAAGAATTTCTAACGACGGATTGCTAACCGCTGTAGCTGACGGTATGGTTACCGTGGTTGCTGATGCTGCTGATAATGGTGGTGCATTTGACGAAATCACTATCAAGATTAGCGGACAGGTCGCAACAGTGTGGGAAATGAATCTTATTCGTAACGGGCTATTCGACGAAGTAATAGGAGGTGGTGGTCGCTTCTGGAGCGGCTGGACCGATGCTTCTCCATCTCATACCGTTGTTGATGGTGTTTCAGTGCATACTCCTGTTGCTTCTGGAGATACTTGGAGATACCAATTTAGCCAAAACAATTTGCAAGCTAAAAAGGACATTCCATATACTTTCCAGTTTGTAGCCTGGGCTTCTGAAGGACGCAGTTTCAATGTTGACTTTGAAGATACAGCAGGAAACAACTACAATCGTTATGGTAGAACAAATGACTCACGAAGCGGAAATGGACGTTCTGACTGGACCTTCCCCGTCACCACAGAACCCGCTACTTATAAATTCGATGTAATTTTTGACCAAATCATCGCTACTACCGACCAGAAAGTTCAATTTATGCTGGGTGGTTTAGCAAGTCCAACAACGGTTTATATTGACAACGTATTGCTTGTTGCCGATGCTGACCTGGCCGTTGCAGCCACTACCCCCACCGCTGTGCTTAGCGTAAAAATGGGCTATTGGGCTTCTTTAGGCAAATTCAACCCTGCTACCGATTTTGTAGATGTTGCCGGTAATTTCAATGATTGGAGTGGTGGCGAAGCTTACAGATTAACTCCTGTAGGCGATCCTGACCATACCTATACCATTAAATTGGACAAACTTGTAGATGGCACCAAATTGGAATTCAAATTCAGAATTAATGGTTCATGGAACAATGATAAGCACGAATTTCCAAACGGTGGCCCCAACAGGGAACTTACCATCACCGGTTTAGCCAATTCACTTAATAAATGGTTCAACGACGAAGTATTAAGTGTTCGTGATGTAATTTCCAACAATCTTGGTGTATATCCCAACCCCGCCCGCGACTATGTTAATGTAGTTTCTGAAAACCAAATTAGAGAACTGAGAGTTATCAATGCTATGGGTCAGGTTGTTCATGCCCAGAGAGTAGGTTCTGACAGAGCTCAGATTGCTGTTGGCGGTTTCGACAGAGGTATCTATTTTATCCAGGTAATGACTGAAAAAGGTGTTGCTGTTGAAAGAGTAATCATCAATCGCTAATATCTGTCAGTATAATATTTAGGGAATAAATCGAAAGGCCTTCCCGTTGCGCAATGCGCAACGGGAAGGCCTTTTTTTATGTAAGCCGGACGTTTCCATTTTTTGCGAAAGATGGAAAGTCCTGGCACCTGGCAACCAATAGACCTTCTTCATCGTCTCTACCCTCTCAACCATTTGTTGCGCCAAGCTGCCCTTACCAGCCACCAGAGTTCTTTCGGATTTTACCCAAGGCGCTGCCTTTGTGCCTAAATAAGGTGTCCTTTCAGGATGCTATGCTGATATTGATACCATATTGTCACTTCTGTAGTGGCAAATTTGCGGATAATCATGTTTTCATTATATCCATCAACTATAGATCAATATAGAATCTTCACATCCCTGATTAAAAATCCATCTCTATGCCTTCAAAAAGAAAATATACCGAAACAAGGATGAATTAAGGTTATCGAAACTCTGTAATTTTTGAACATCGAATAGATATGTTCCAAGCTTTTTAATTAAAGAAACCAAGGGAGTTAAAATGATTTGCATACCCCCCAAAAAAAAGCCCTTCTGACTGCAGAAGGGCTTGAAGAAATACGTTCTTGACAATTATTTGACAAGAAATTCTGTTGTTACCTTGTAAACATTTTCAGGGGTATATCCCAGTTTTTGATCGAGAACGCCAGCTGGGGCAGAATAGCCAAAGCTGTCAAGACCGATAATGCAGCTATTGGTGCCGGCCAGTCCGGCAAGGGTAACAGGCAAACCGGCTGTGAGGCCCACGGTGGGAACACCTGTCGGGAGCACTTTCTCCTGGTAACTGGCATCCTGCTCGCGGAAAAGTCCTTCTGAGATAATTGACGATACCTGCACTTTCAGCCCTTTTTTATCCTTAAGCATCTGGGCTCCATGGTAAAGGGTTGAAACTTCTGAACCATTACCCACAAGCACCACATCGGGTTTGCCTTCAGGTGCGAGTACAATGTAACCCCCTTTTGTGGCTCCGGCGGCTTCCTGCACCCTGTTTGGGCGGGCAATATCGGGGATGTTCTGTCGCGAAAGCAGCAACGCAGTGGGTGTATGTTTGTTTTCGAGGGCCATTTCCCAGGCAACGGTGGTTTCGGCAGCATCGGCAGGGCGAAGAACAAGAAAACTCCTGACTTTGCTGTGGTTTTTCAGTTTCTCGAGCAATCTAATTTGTGCTTCCTGCTCCACAGGCTGGTGGGTTGGACCGTCTTCGCCCACCCGGAAGGCATCATGGGTCCACACATATATTACCTGTAACTCCATAAGGGCAGCTAAGCGGACGGCAGGTTTCATATAATCGGAAAACACGAAGAATGTGGCACACACCGGTATAACTCCCCCATGTAGCGCCATACCGTTGGCAATGGCTCCCATGGTTAATTCCGAAACCCCAGCCTGCAGGAATGAGCCGGTGAAATCGCCTTTTACAAACTGTTTTGTTTTCTTCAGGAAGGAGTCGGTTTTGTCGCTGTTGGAGAGGTCGGCTGACGAAACAATCATGTTTTCAACCTTGTCGGCCAGGTAAGCAAGCACATTGCCTGAGGCAGCGCGGGTAGCAATGCTGGGCTTGTGGGCAATAGCCGAATAATCAATTTGGGGGAGTTTGCCTTCAAGGAACCCCTTTAGTTTTGCAGAAAGTTCAGGGTTAGCTGCAGCCCATTTATTTTCGCGATCCTTACTTTCTTTAACGATCTGTCTTTTCTTCTCGTTCACATCTTTCCAGAATTCCTTCACATCATCGAAGACCACGAAAGGATTGGCAGAATCACCACCAAGATTCGCAATGGATTTTTCGAAGGATGCACCTGCCTCCGACAAAGGCATTCCGTGGGTGGATGTCTGTCTTTCGTAGGAACTGCCGTCATCTTTCACAGCTCCCTTGCCCATAATGGTTTTCCCGATAATCAGAGTGGGCCTGTCTTTTTCCTGGTTGGCCTGTTTCAGTGCCTGCCTGATGGCTTCTGGGTTGTTGCCATCAATGGTCATCACATTCCAGTTCCATGAGCGGTATTTCATTGCCGTATCTTCGTGCGATACGGCATTGGTTTCGGTAGAAAGCTGAATGTCATTGGAATCATAGAACATAATCAGGTTGCTCAGTCCCAGGTAACCGGCAATACGGCCTGCGCCCTGGCTTATTTCTTCCTGAATACCGCCATCCGAAATAAAAGCGTATGTTTTATGGGCGTGGGTTTCGCCAAAGCGGGCAACCAAAAAGCGTTCGGCTATTGCGGCTCCAACGGCATTGGTATGTCCCATGCCAAGGGGCCCCGAAGTATTTTCTACCCCTTTTTCATGATTTGCTTCGGGGTGGCCGGGAGTTATGCTTCCCCATTGCCTGAAATTTTTAAGATCATCCATGTTATAGTAACCAACCATGCAAAGAATGGAATACAACATGGGCGACATGTGACCGGGATCAAGGAAAAACCGGTCGCGGTTTTGCCATTTACCATTGTCGGGGTCGTAATTCAAAAACTCCGAAAACAGGATATTTACAAAATCGGCACCGCCCATGGCGCCTCCTGGATGGCCTGACTTGGCCTTTTCTACCATTGCTGCCGAAAGGATACGGATATTGTCGGCTGAGCGATTAATTACGTTTGTCATACTGTTGATTATGTGGATATTAATGATTGAATGCCTACCTTAGCGTATTTATAACGCAAAGGTATAAAAAACTGCTCAGGATTTCACCTGCAAAACTAAACTTTCAGTGGGAAGTCAATCAGGTTTGGTGAGCCTGCCTGTTTTTTATAACTACCTTAGCATTGCAATTGGGTTTCAGAAGCAACTGTTTCATAAATCTTTACTACCATGCGAAATTTCAGTTTTACCATAACAACCATTTTAATTCTGGCTACAGGGGGTTACATTTACCCTCAACAGCCTACTGAAAACAAATCCTATGTCGATGGTTCCGGAGTATTAAGGTGGGGCGCTGATAACAGCGAGATACATGGGTTTGGGGTTAACTATTCCACCCCTTTTGCCCATGCATTCCGCATGGCCCAGAGACTGGGTATTTCGCATGAAGAAGCTATCAGGCAGGACATTTACCATTTTGCCCGGCTCGATTTCAATCTTTACAGGGTTCATGTTTGGGATACCGAAATTTCAGACACGCTGGGCAATCTTTTGCAAAATGAGCATCTGAGGCTGTTCGACTTCACCATAAGTGAAATGAAAAAAAGAGGGATGAAATACGTGATCACCCCAATCGCCTTTTGGGGCAATGGTTGGCCCGAACCCGACTTTGATACCCCTGGTTTTGCCCATAAATATGGGAAAGCTGCCTGCCTTACCCATCCCGATGCCATCCGCGCACAGGAAAACTATCTTTACCAGTTCCTTAATCATGTAAATCCCTACACGGGAATAGCTTACAAAAATGATTCTGATGTGATTGCATTTGAAGTCAGCAACGAACCACATCATCCGGGAACAGTTGCCGAAGTGGTTACATTCATCAACCGGATGATTGCTTCAATGCGCAGAACCGGCACAACTACCCCTATATTTTACAATATGACCCACAGTATCCATCTTTACCGGGCATACCTGGAAGCTGATGTGCAGGGTGGTACCTTTCAATGGTACCCCACCGGATTGGTAGCGCGACGGCAGATCAACGGCAACTTTCTGCCTCATGTAAGCGAATATTTTATCCCATTTGCTGACGATGCCGATTTCAGAAATAAGGCTAAAATTGTTTATGAATTTGATGCAGCCGATGTAGGCGGTAACTATATGTATCCTGCAATGGCCAGAAGTTTCCGTGAGGTGGGCATGCAGATAGCTACCCATTTCGATTACGATGCCATGTTTCTTGCTCCTTACAATACCAACTATGGCACTCACTACATGAGTCTGCCCTATGCTCCTCAAAAGGCTTTGAGCCTTAAAATTGCTTCTGCCATATTTCAACAAATACCCCGGTATGCCCACTTTGGCAAGTTTCCCCAAAACAATCAGTTTGGAAATTTCAGAATTGACTATGAGAATAATCTTGTAGAGCTTATTTCCAATAAGCAGTTTTTTTATTCAAATCACACCAATTCAAAGCCCGCGAATGTTCAGAACGTAAGCGAAATTGCCGGCTATGGCAGTTCTCCCCTTGTGCATTATGACGGGAGAGGGGCTTACTTTCTGGATAAGCTCCAAAATGGTGTCTGGCGTCTGGAAGTGATGCCCGATGCATACTGGGTTGATGACCCTTATGCCAGAACCAGTGCGCAACGGCAGGTAGCTGCTGTAAATTACAGAAACAGGGCTATGAGAATAGAACTCCCCGGATTAGGCAGTGATTTTAGCATTAGCCCCATGAATGTAGGGAACTCATGGTCGACAATCGCCAGGGCAGGGGCCTTTGAAATAAGGCCTGGTGTTTACCTGTTAAGACCTAAAGGAAATAATACCATTGTAAAAGAGGATTTCTCTTTTAAAAATATGAAGTTGAACGAATACGTGGCTCCCAGGGCCGATCTGAAGGTTATTATGATTAAAAATCTTACTCCTGAAAAGCATACTGCTGGCCATGAAGCGGTAATCAGATTTGAGATTATAAGCCCCCAGAAGCCAGAGTCAGTTTTTGTTGCCTTTTGGGGTGAGCAGGGAAGCTGGCAACAAGAAGCTGCTTATACCGGAAACGACAGGTTTCAGGTACTGGTAAAACCTGGTGTCGCTAAGCATGCTATTTTGCATTATTACATAATGGTTAAATTTGAGAGCTATTGGATGAGTTTCCCTGCCGCAAAGAAAGGAAGACCCGGCGACTGGGATTTTTATGACCATTCCTCCTTTCAGTTGCACTTTGTGCCATCTTCAGAGTCGGTCCCAATATGGTGTGCATGGCAAAATAATGATGAAACCCTCCGGCCCTGGGTTAGAGGAATTCAGCTGCGACCCCTTGCCGAAGTGGGGAAAGGAGTATTGAATTTCAACCTTGATTCGGTTCCTGCCAGCCAGGATGGCACCGGAAACACCCAGATTTATTCATTCAGGTATTTCTTCCGAGATCAGGTAAAAGGAAGGCTTTCCGAACTTAACCAGAAAAATTTTCTTGTTGTAAAAGGGAAAAGTAACCATAGCAATAATGTAAACCTGCAAATTAGCCTGATTGATAAAAATGCCAATGCATACACAGGCAGCATAACCATCACAAACAGGCAGGATGTTTACCGGATTGCGTTAAAAGACTTTGTCGAGGGTAAATTTGCCATGATCCCCAGGCCTTATCCCGAATTTAAACCTTGGTTCTCAGGTATAAGCAACCATCGGGCTTTGATGGCTGAAGATCTAGAAACTATTCAGGTAACCCTGATGCCAAACCCAACAAATGAGAACAGCAAAGTAGATTTTGAATTACAGGAAATATGGATGGAATAATCCTTTAATTTGCTCGCAGTGTGATTATGAAACTAATTTATCCAGTCGCAGTGAGTCCCCGTTTAGCGCACTAATACCTGGTAAAGGGTCAGAAGTTTTATACTCCTTTAGGGTCAAAATGTCAGTCGTCATCGGGTGGCACACACTTTGACTGGCTCACCTCGATAATGTAAAGTCAAATACAAATCCTTAATAAGCCATGCGAAAAGGTAAGATTAACGTTCAGACCGAGAACATTTTTCCTATTATTAAAAAGTTCCTTTATTCAGATCACGAAATATTTCTGCGCGAGCTGGTTTCCAATGCCACCGATGCCACCCAGAAACTGAAAACCCTGGCTTCCATGGGAGAGTTTAAGGGCGACATAGGAGATATTAATATTGTTGTGAAGCTTGATGCTAATGCAAAGACCCTTACCATCAGCGATAAAGGGATTGGAATGACCGCCGATGAGGTTGAAAAATACATCAACCAGATCGCTTTCTCAAGCGCCGAAGAGTGGATAGATAAGGTGAAGAGTGCCGGCGAAACCAATGGCATCATAGGTCATTTCGGACTTGGTTTCTATTCATCTTTTATGGTAGCGCGCAAGGTAGAGATCATTACCCAATCATGGCAGCAAGGGGCGCAGGCAGTGAAATGGGAATGTGAAGGCAATCCCGAATTCCAGCTCACCGAAACCGAAAAGCAGGAGCGTGGTACCGATGTGGTGCTGCACATTGCCGATGACTCTCTTGAATTTCTGGAAGAGTACCGCATCCTTAATCTGCTGAAAAAATATTGTAAATTCCTGCCCATCCCCATTATTTTTGGTGTCGAAAAGGATTACAACACCGAAAAAGACGAAAAAGGGGAAGATAAGGAAGTGGTTACCGAAAAGCCGCGTCAGATAAACAATACAAAACCTGCCTGGACTCAGAAACCCATCGACCTTAAGGATGAAGACTACAAAAGCTTCTATCGTGAACTCTATCCCATGACCTTCGAGCAGCCGCTTTTCAACATACACCTGAATGTTGACTACCCCTTCAACCTTACGGGCATACTCTATTTCCCCAAGGTGAAGCAGAATTTCGAAGTGCAGCGCGACAAGATACAGCTCTACTGCAACCAGGTGTTTGTTACAGATTCGGTAGAAGGAATAGTACCTGACTTTTTGACATTGCTCCACGGGGTGCTCGATTCACCCGACATTCCCCTCAATGTATCGCGCAGCTTCCTGCAAAGTGATGGCAATGTGAAAAAAATCAGCGGCCACATCACCAAAAAAGTTGCCGACAAGCTCGAAGAGCTCTTCAAGGCTAATCGCGAAGACTTTGAAAAAAAATGGGACGATATCCGCATCTTCATCCAGTATGGAATGATCACCGATGAGAAATTTAAGGAAAGAGCCCGCAAATTCTGCCTGCTGAAAAATGTTGACAGCAAATATTTCACTTTCGAGGAATACGCCAGCCACGTTAAAGGGCAGCAAACCGATAAGGATGATAAGCTGGTGCATATTTACGCATCGAACCAGGAAGAACAACATAGTTTTATTGATGCCGCCAAAGAAAGAGGATATGACATTCTGGTGATGGACAGCCCCATCGACAGTCATTTCATCAATATGCTCGAAAGTACCCTCGAAAAAGTAAGTTTTACCAGGGTTGATGCTGATGTACCTGAAAAGCTCATCAAAAAAGACGATGAACTGCCTTCCAAATTGTCTGACGATCAAAAAAACAAACTCAAAGAGCTTATAGAAAAGCAACTCGAAAACAAATCGTTCCATGTTACTTTTGAAAACATGAGCGAAACCGATCAGCCCATTCTGATTACTCAACCCGAATTTATGCGCCGCATGAAGGATATGTCAGCCCTTGGCGGTGGCATGAGCTACATGGGCAGCTTACCCGATTCATACAACCTTGTGGTGAATGTAAACCATGCCATCGCCACACGCATCCTCGATGAAAAGGAAGAAGGCACTCAGGGTAAATTAATTAGTCAGCTTATCGATCTTGCCTTATTGTCAAAAAACCTTCTCAAAGGAGAAAAACTCACATCTTTCATAAAAAGAAGCGTAGAACTTATCTGATAAAACCTTTGGTCGGGGAATGGCTGGGCCTTTAATTTATTGCCCATCCCCGGCCTTTTATTATCAACCTGAAAACAAATCATTCCGCCTGCGGGCAATCACCAACTTAAAAACTAAATAAATATGGCATCTATTCAGCCTTACAGAAAATGGATCATCATTGGGGTAATTGTTCTGGTAGCCCTTATAATTTATGGAAATTTCCGCACCGCCTACAATTCCTTCGTTTCCATGGAAGAGGGAGTAAAAGGACAGTGGTCGCAGGTAGAAAACGTTTATCAGCGCCGTGCCGACCTAATACCCAACCTGGTGAGTACAGTCAGGGGTTACGCATCACACGAGCGCGAAACACTCGAAGGTGTTATTGAAGCTCGCTCCAAAGCCACTTCGGTAACCATCGATCCCACCAAAATAACCCCGGAATCGCTTCAGCAGTTTGAACAGGCTCAGCAGGGACTTTCATCGGCACTGGCCAGGCTAATGGTGGTAGTTGAGCGATATCCCGACCTAAAGGCCAATCAGAATTTTCTTGAATTGCAGGCACAGCTCGAAGGCACCGAAAACCGTATTACCAACGAGCGCCGCAAGTTCAGCGAAATGGTGCAGGGCTACAATACCAACATCAGGCAGTTTCCACGAAACATCTATGCATCCATTTTTGGTTTTGAACGCAAGGCCTATTTCGAAGCCCGCCCGGGTGCCGATGTGGCTCCTGTGATTGAATTTTAAGAACGATGGGAGTCAATGCAATTGATTTTTTCAGCCAGGCTGAAAAAGATGTTATAAAATATGCCATTGCTGAAGCAGAAGGGAGGACTTCGGGTGAAATTCGTGTTCACATCGAAAATGTCTGCGATGGCGATGTACTTGATCGCGCAGCCACACTCTTCGAGAAATTGGGAATGGTAAAAACCGCCCAACGCAACGGGGTGTTATTTTACATTGCTGTAAAAAGCCACAAATTTGCCATTTTGGGCGATGCCGGCATCAATGAAAAAGTGCCTGAGAATTTTTGGTCTGCCATAAAAGAAAACATAGCAGGCCAATTTAGCCAGGGACAATACTGCCTTGGTCTGGTTGAAGCCATTACCCAGGCCGGACAACAACTAAAAAAGTGGTTCCCCAGGCAATCTGGCGATGTTAATGAACTTCCTGATGATATTTCATTTGGAAAGTATTGATTTACAATTTTATTTAATAGAATTCTCTAAATATCAACATGATGTTCGCAATCCAAAAAGTTAGACCTAACCTTTTTGCTCTTGGATTAGCAGCAATTGCTACACTTTTTTCTGTGCAATCATGGTCGTTGCCTCCAAAGCCATCGCCACCCCGTCTGGTAAACGATTATATTGGGTTGCTTTCGCAGCAGCAGGCCAATGCTCTGGAGCAGAAACTAACCAATTATGCCCTTACCCACTCAACACAAATTGCCGTAATCATTACAAATGATCTTTCCGGACTGGAGATCGCCGATTTTTCGGCCCGGGTTGGCGAAGCATGGGGGGTAGGACAGGCAGGTTCTGATAATGGTGTTGTGATAACTGTATCTATTACCGAAAGTAAACGCCAGGTTTTTATTGCTCCCGGCTATGGGCTCGAAGGGGTAATACCCGATGCCACTGCCAAACGCATTGTTGAGATTGAGTTGCTGCCAAACTTCAGAAATGAAAACTATTACCAGGGTCTGGATGCAGCAACCAATGTAATAATGCAACTGGCAGCAGGCGAGTTTGCAGCATCCGATTACAATGCACAGGAAGATGTACCGCCGGGTGCCCTTTTCTTACCTTTTGCTTTGGTTATTCTTCTGGTTGTGTTTTTGGCCCGTGGCAAAAGAAGATTTTTCAGCCCTGGTAAGGATATTCCCCTTTGGACTTTATTCTGGTTGTTAAGCCATGGAAATGGAGGCAACAGGGGCTCATTCGGTAATTTTAGTTCAGGAAGAGGCTCTTTTGGACACGGTGGCGGCTTTGGCGGTGGCGGCTTTGGCGGAGGTGGATTTGGCAGATTTGGGGGTGGACGTTTTGGTGGAGGCGGAGCCGGAGGATCATGGTAGATAAACGAAATTGTAATTATCCTTTGCAACCATCGCCACATTTGTAGTTTTCTAAATTATCCACGGCCCATTCTGTTTAAGAGACCAAATGCAAGCTATTTAGAGATGATCCCTGACTGTTGCTGGTACATTCGGGTATAAATACCCTGCCTGTCAAGAAGTTCATGATGCTTACCCCTTTCGGCAATCTTTCCTTCATGCATTACTATTATCTGGTCCATTTTTTCCATGTCCACCAGCCGATGCGTTATCAGCAGCATGGTATTGTCCTGTACCAGTTTTCTTAGGGTTTCTAAGGTTTTCCGCTCAGTAATAACATCTGTATGTGCGGTAGGCTCATCAAATATCCAAATACGAGGATTAATAAGAAGAACCCTTGCAAGGGCCAATAATTGTTTTTCTCCACCTGATAATCGAATGCCCAGATTCCCAGGTTCAGCATCCAGATTCTGAGCAAATGAACTCAGTCCGGCCTTTTCAAGAGCATCAGCAATTTCAATATCCTTGGCATCGGGTTTGGCAAGTTTAATGTTTTCGCGCAAAGACCGGTTAAAGACATAAGCATCCTGAGATATTACGCCAAAAAATGCCCGGTAAGAAGACTTGTTCAGAGTAGTAATGTCGTGATTGTTGATAGTGATTGTTCCATTTCCTGGTTCCCACAAACCTGTTATCAGGTTAATCAAAGTACTTTTTCCACTTCCGGTGGGGCCTACGATTGCTGTTTTGCTTCCCTGGGGTATGCAGAAAGAAATATTTTCAAGGGTAATGTGTTCGTGATCGTATGAAAAGGAGACGTTTCTGAAATCAATCTCCAGTTCTTTTTCCGGAAAGTAATCATCTAATTCGGCCTGGTGATTCAATTTATTCGAGGTCTTTCTGGTTATTGCAAATAATCGTCTTGATGCTTCCTGAGCCGATTCATATTGAATAAACGCGTTTGCCAATCCCTGTAATGCTTCAAAACTGCTTAATACACCCAGGGTAAGTGCTGCGAGCCAAACTCCTTCAATTTTGCCATCAGCCACCAATGGTGCAGTCATTATAAACACAATGAGCATCGAAAAGCCCGTAACAAAGCTATTTATCCCTTCAGCAAGGCCGGCAGTTGATGCATTCCTGGTTTGTAAATTGTCGAGTTCATATTGCATTTCGTTAAACCTTTCGCGTGAATTTTGTTTTTGGCCAAGCCAGGTCAGGTCGTTTAGCCCCTGAAGTTGGTCAACAAGGAAGGTTTTAAGTTTTGTCCTGGTGGTAACATCTTTTTTTCCGCGGCCTTTTGTTAAGCGGGAAACAAGCAATGGAACAGCCAATCCACTTATCAAAAAACAAAAGAGAATGGCCAATGTCAGCGAAAAATTAAATAAAGCTACTCCGGAAAGGGTGATTATCGAAATTATAATTGCCACAATTATAGGCGATATAATGCGTAGGTAAACATTTTGCAGAGTGTCTATATCTGTTATTATGCCGGATAATATGTTTCCGGTTTTTTGCCCCATGAGCCATTTGTGGGGCAGGACGTTAAGCTTGCGGTAAAGACTTATTCGCATCTGGTGCAGAATATTGAAAGTGAGATCGTGGGAAACAAGCCGTTCAAAATATCTTACCACTGCCCTGGAAATGCCAAAGAACCTAACGGCAGCTGTAATCATAAATAGATCAACTATGTGTGGCCTTTGAGCCGCCCGTGAAATAAGGTAACCTGAAGAAGTCATCAATCCAATACCAGCTAATATAGTACCAATGGCGAGCAATAAAGCCAATGTAAATTGCCACCGGTGGCCATCAATATATTTTATGAGCCGTCCAATCATAAAGGAGGGATATTGTTTTGATTGATAGCATCGAGAAATCCTGTATATATTCCATTTTTGGCTAAAAGATGATTGTGGTGGCCACTTTCTACTATGGTGCCATCACTAAATACAAGGATTTGATCAGCCTTTTTTACAGTGTTGAGTCTATGGGCTATAATAAGGGTAGTTCTGTTTTTAACAATTCGGTTGGTGGCATCAGCAATAAGTTGCTCGCTTTCAGGATCAAGATTTGATGTAGGCTCGTCGAGAATCAGCACCGGGGCATTTTTAAGGAAGGCCCGGGCAATGGCAAGCCGTTGTTTTTCGCCCCCGCTCAATCTTGCTGCATTTTCATGCAAAAGAGTATTATACCCTTGGGGTAATTGTTCAATGAAATGGTGCGCTTCAGCTTGGCTGGCTGCCTCAATTACTTTTTCCCGGGTGGCTAATGGATTGGCCATTAAAAGGTTTTCAATAACCGATGCATTGAAGAACCAGGGGTGCTGCGGAACAAATGCAACTTTCTCAAGCCATTGGCCATTATCAAACTGTTCTATGGGAATTTCATCAGCCAGTACCATCCCTGACGCAGGTCTTAAATATCTTAATATTAATGCTGCAAAGGTCGATTTGCCCGCGCCGGTTGGCCCAACAAGCGCAGTTAGGGTTTCTGGCCTGAGTTCACAATTTATGCCTTTCAGAACCGCATATTTACCATCATGATAAGTGAAATGAACATCCTGAAACTTAATACATGGGTTTGATGGAATGGATAATGCATAATCCGGAGATTGCTTTGGATTAACATTTATACTGGTGATCGAAAACAATCCATGGGCAACAGCAGCAGCTTCCATCCCAGTATGGTGGTGCTGACCCAATGCCCGAAAGGGCAGATAAAATTCCGGAGCAAGCATCAGAATAAACAAACCGGTTTGAAAAATCATAAATCCTTCAACAAGGCGTATCCCTATCTGAACAGCCACCAGGGCTATACTTATACTTGCCGCCAGTTCTAATACTAAACCCGAAAGAAATGCAACCCTGAGAACACCCATGGTAACTATTATGAAACCGTTGCTGCTATCATTTACATTCTTGGTTTCGCGGCTGCCGGCCCCTAATAGCTTAAGCGTTTTTAACCCTTGCAATGCATCCAGAAAATGGGATGAGAGACGTCGCATTTCTTTCCATTGACGCCGGGTAAGTTTTTTGGCAAAGGTACCTATCAAAGCCATAAAAAATATGATCAACGGTGCAGTAATAAGCATAATTAGAGCACTTGGCCAATCAACAAACAGAGTAAAAAGAATGATTACCATGGGTAAAATAATAACCTGTACAACCGATGGAACATACTTTGTAAAATAATCATCAAACTTTTCAATTCCATCTGTAAGGGTGGCAATGGTTTCTCCGGTATTTGATGATTTTGCGAACGACGGCCCCAGGTTAAGGATATGGTTAAAAAGGTCTTTCTTTATTCTCGATTTAATCTGTATTGCCCTGATTTGGGTATAACGTTCGCGAATCCAAAGGATAACACTTCTGCCAGCAATAAATCCTGCAAGCCAAAAGATTTGATCTGTTGAAGGCATTTCACCTTTTGAGAAAACAATTGCAATAATAGAACTGGCAAAGTACATCTGCCCGATGACGATACAGGTATTCAGGAAGCTAATAATAGCAACTACTGGCAAATAGCCATGAATTTTCAACGCAAGCCCAAAAAGCTTCCGATGAATTTTCATTGCCGATTCAGAATTAGTATTACCGCTTATTTTCACATTAACAAAGTGTTAACTTGCGGGTAGGTTTAATCCCTGGGGATGGCATCGCGTGTAATTCTTTTGCTGAAAACATAATAACTCCATCCTTGATAAGCCAAAACTATGGGAACAAAGAAGATGGCAACAAATGTCATTATTTTTAAGGTAAGTGGGCTGGATGATGCATTATAAACAGTAAGACTGTAACTTGGATCAACCGATGATGGCATCACATTGGGGAATAATCCGTAAAAAATTACCGCTGTACCCATCATTATCGTAAAAGCCATGAGTCCGAAAGCATACCCCTGCATTTTTAATCTCATAAATACATAACAGGCAATAAAACTTACAATGGCAAGGGTTGGAAAACTTCCGGGCACAAGGCCGAGTCCCTGAAACAACACTGTATTCCAATAACCCAGAATTGCAAATAATGAAGTAATTATAGCCACAGGAATCCAAAGAAGCCGGGCAATTTTTTCTGCTCTTTCCTTCAAATCACCGGTGGTTCGCAGGCTCAGAAATAATGCTCCATGTAGAGCAAACATAAGTACAACCACCAACCCACCCATAAGAGCATAGGGGTTTAAAATATGTAATAGGTTGCCGGTAAAGTTCATGTCAGCCCCAATAGGTAACCCCTGAACGATATTAGTAAAGGCTACACCCCATAGCAATGCCGGTACCAGGCTTCCCCAAAATATAAACTGGTCGAAAGATTTGCGCCACCAAACCTGTTTCATTTTGCTTCTGAATTCAAAGCCCGCAGCTCTCAGTATCAAGGCAACTACCATAAGAAATAAGGGGATGTAAAAACCACTGAATAATGTAGCATACCAATGCGGAAAAGCAGCAAACATGGCGCCACCGGCTGTTATTAACCATACTTCGTTGGCATCCCAAAACGGCCCTATAGTATTGATAACTACTCTGCGATCTATATCGTCCCTGCTGATAAAAGGCATGAGAATACCTACTCCAAAATCAAATCCTTCCAAAATAAAGTAGCCTATGAAAAGAATCGATATTAAAACAAACCAAATAACCTGATAATCCATTTTCTAATAAGTTTAATTGTTTGCATTTTTTTTAGTACGCATGGGTAACATCGCTGCCATCATTCACCCCGGGCTTGGCAAACCGATGAACCAGGTATACCGCTACTGCCGCCAGCAAGCCATATAAAAGGGTGAAAACTATGGTGGTAAACAGCATCGACCCAGCGGTTACATTAGGAGAGATACCATCCTTTGTTAGCATTAGCCCGTAAACCACCCAGGGTTGCCGGCCCATTTCGGCCACCATCCAACCCAGAGAATTTGCCAATAGTGGCAGAAACATTACTACTGTGGCCAATTTTAGGTATAATTTGCTGCTGTCAAGCCGGTTGCGCCACCATTGAATTAGACCAAACATCGAAAAAAGAATAAAAATCATTCCCAAACCTACCATTAGCCTGAAACTCCAGTAAACAATTGTTACAGGTGGCAGGTAATTGCCTTCTCCATAGGCCTCTACATATTCTTTCTGTAAATCTTTCATGCCTTTGACTTTGGTAGTTAAATTGTTGTAGGCCAATACCGAAAGCATATAAGGAAGTTTCCATTCACGCTTTGTAGTTTGATTTTTTTGATCAATAATAGCAAACAACGAAAAACTCGCAGGTTGTTCCGAATCCCATAATCCTTCCATGGCTGCCATTTTCATGGGTTGATGTTTTACGGTGTGCTGTGCATGTTTGTGACCGGTGGTAGCAACCAACAAAGCCGAAACTGCGGTGAAAACCAGGGCTATCCGTGCCGATTTACCAAAAATTTCAACCTGATTATTTCGCAAAATATGCCAGGCACTTATACCAAGCATAAACAGCCCTCCTGAAACAAAGGCTGCTATAATGGTGTGTTGAGCCATAACCAACATTTGCTCATTGAGCATTACGGCAACAAAATCGCTGAGTTCAGCCCGGCCCTCATTCAATACATATCCCACCGGAACCTGCATCCATGCATTGGCAATTATGATCCACAAGGCCGATAGGTTCGATCCAATAGCTACCAACCAAATACTGAGCAGATGTATTCCTTTGGGCAATCTTTCCCATCCAAAAAGCCACACTGCAATAAATGTCGATTCCAGAAAAAATGCCATCAGGGCTTCGATGGCCAGTGGGATACCAAAAATATCCCCTACAAAACGCGAATACTGCGACCAGGCCATTCCGAACTGAAACTCAAGAACAATACCTGTAACAACACCCAGAGCAAATATGATTATAAATAGCTTGCCAAAAAACTTCGTGAGAAGCTTATAGTCGTTTATTTTGGTTCGATAATAAAAAGTATGCAGAATGGCAGTTAAAACCGCCAACCCCATGGTGAGCGGACTAAAAAAAAAGTGATATATTGTTGTGATGCCAAACTGCCATCGGGCAATCTCGAGTACTTCCATAATTTGATTTTTATTTTTGTCTTGTTAAAAATTTAGTTTTCGCTTGCTGGACAATATGCGTGAAAACACATCCATTCAAAATTAAAACAAAAAAACAAAGAACATCTGTTAAATAAAATCCCGATGGTTTCATTTCATTGTAATTCATTTATTCTATGAGAATTATTATGATGGGATATTGAAAAATGTATCTGTTTAACAATAGATAATAAATCCGACAGTCATAATGTAAGACTTTTTTACCTTTGCACCCGGTACTAGTTCTTTGGGGTTCAATTTCCCAGATATAATTTCTCGTGTTAGCACAAGAATCAGTTTTATTGAAAAAAATAGATATGTTTACATTCTTTGATCGGTTGGGCGCCCTGAAATTAAGTGATCAACAACTGTTTCGGGTTCGGATATTCTTTTATTTGGGTTGGATAATAATTAACCTGTTGCAGGCTGGTTTTACCAGGTTAATTTTTGATGAAGCCTATTACTGGGTTTGCTCTACCGAATTAGACTGGGGGCATTATCATCATCCGCCATTTATTAGCCTGATGATTAGGGCAGGGTATTCTCTGTTTCCTTCAGAGTTGGGCGTCCGATTGTTTTTTGTTCTGGGTACAACCGGGGGAATATTCCTCCTCGAAAAATTATTGCTCAAAAAGGACTTGTTGCTTTTTTATGCAATCCTTATATCAATCGTTTCTTTTCAGGTCGTAGGCATTCTTGCTGCTCCCGATATTGCTCTCTTTTTTCTTTCGGTTACGTTTTACCTGCTTTTCCGCCGGTTTTTAAATGATAATAATTTCTGGATAACTGCTTTACTGGCCCTCAACACCGCACTGCTATTGTATGCCAAGTATCATGGAATCATTTTAATTGCATTCAGTTTCCTTTTTAATTTCAGGTTTCTGATTAGTAAATCGCGCACATGGATTTGGATTTTTCTATCAATTCTACTTTTTACTCCCCATCTTTGGTGGCAGTTTAGCAACAATTTTCCAACTTTTAGATTTCACATCTTCGAAAGGCCAGGGAAGGGAATATTTAACCTGGTAAATTTGATCGATTTTATTCCGGGGCAGCTTCTTGTCACAGGTCCATTGGCAGGCTTTGTTATGTTTTGGGCAATTACAAAGCTAAACATCCACCAAAGGTTTGAAAAAACAATGCTTTTCAACCTGGTTGCTATGTATATTTTTTTTCAGTTAATCGCTATTTACCATCATATCGAAGCCAACTGGACAATTATAGGCTTTGCCCCATTAATTGTATTGTCGCACAAGGCAATGGTCGAACAACCACAAATTCGTAAATGGCTGTTCAGGCTCCTCCCTTTTTCTCTGCTCCTGGCAATAGTATTCAGGGGATTACTTCTATTTCCCGGGTTAATCAAGGAATCAAGAATATATCACGAATTGGGGGGGTATAAAACATTCAGCAAAGAACTACTATCAGTAGTTGGCGATTATCCTGTAGTGTTCACTGAAAGGTATCAACCCACCTCGCAGTTTGCTTTTTATTCGGGCGGACATCCTACTTTTACTCTTAACCCCACTCAAATGAGCGAATTCGATTTTATGAGTATGGAAGCCAATTTGCAAGGCCAGAACGTTATGATTGTATCAAGTCGAAAATGGAATACCAATATGGATTCAATTATTACAATAAGAGGTGTAAGGTATTACACAAAGGTTGAAAATTTCAGATCATACAAAAAAGTACTGTTGAAGCCTGAATTGATCACTACAAATAATCAACACACATTCAGGCTTTCAATGGAGAACCATTATCCTTACCCCATAACTTTCCTTGAAAATGAAATAATGCCTACCATGGTAGGATACATCCTATATCAGCAGGGTAAGGAGATTGAAAAGAATGATTCTGTATTTAATGCTGTATATTTTAATCAGGCTAATTATGTAGATGTAATTCTTAATACCCTGGAAAAAGGAGATTACCAGATACAATTTATTCTCAAAACAGGATGGTTCCCATCAACCCGCAATAGCAGATTGATAAGTTTTACCGTAAATTAGTCCTTTATAAAAACTATCTCTTTACTTATTGGCCAAATCAGAATTACGTATATGGTTTTCAACAATAAATAAAGGTCTCGATTTTACTTCTTTATAGATTTTTCCAAGGTACTCGCCCAATATCCCAATACAGAGTATTTGAATCCCGGAGATAAAATAAATGGGTAGTGTAATGGATGTCCAACCCGGAACAGTACCTAAATATAAATATGAATATAGTGCGTAAAACGCCAATATTATACTTATAAAGAAAACTATAAACCCAAAAAAAGTCACCATCTTTAATGGTTTAACACTGAAGGATGTAATTCCGTCGAGAGCCAGTCCCAACATTTTACCAAACGGGTATTTTGATTCCCCGGCCATTCTTTTTTTCCTGTCATAAAAAACCGACGTTCCCGGAAACCCCAACAATGGAAATACTCCGCGCAAAAAAAGATTTACTTCTTTGAATAGAAAAAGATTATCAAGAGCTTTGCGGCCAGCAAGCCTATAGTCTGCATGATTGAGTATTAGCTCAACCCCCATACCTTTCATTAGTTTGTAAAAGAAAATGGCTGTATATTTCTTGATAAAAGTGTCAGAGTCTCGTTTTTCTCGCACACCATATACTATTTCATAGCCATTGGTATATTTTTCTACCATCTTTTCAATTACCCATTCGTCATCTTGCAGGTCAGCATCAATGGTAATACAACAGTCCACAGAATTCCTAATTTGATTCAAACCGGCCATTAAAGCCGATTGATGACCAAAGTTCCGGGAAAGTTTTAATCCTTGTCTGTTTTGCTCTGTGCGCACCAGTAGTTCAATTTTTTCCCAGGTATTGTCCTTGCTCCCATCATCAACATAAAGAATAAAGCTTTCTTCGTCGATTTTCCCTTTTTTTAAAAGCGATTCCATTACCCTTCCAAGTGCACTGTCTGTTTGATTAATCACAGCTGATTCATTATAGCACGGAACCACAATTGCCAATGTTGGAGTATTCATTGTCATTCGATTAAACAATAATGACGTAAAAGTAATATATTTAACCCCAACCTAATTGGGCTTTTTTAAAGATTTTTGCCTACGGTCTTTTTTTTCAACACCAAGAAAAACAATCATTTAGATACCTTAAATCTACCTGTTGTATATTCTTTAAATTTTTTTCTCCAATCTAATTTAGAATTCTAAAAACTTTCTTACATTTGCAGCCCGCAAACGGAAAAGTCCGCTCAAAAAAACAAAGAAATAGTTTTTTTTGATTTTCCAAAAAAGTCATTGCGGGGAAAAAAAACTGATTACCTTTGCAGTCCCCAAACGGGG
>JBBISA010000010.1:0-83979 GCA_037441525.1 Bacteroidota bacterium | reverse complement strand
GGAAGGGAGGTTTAATTACCTTCTTTCTCTATTTTTTTATCGGACAATAGTGATAAAAATTTTGAAAAAAATAAAAAATGCAGGTAAAAGCGAAAAATTATTATCCATGCAATCTAAAAACTAATTTGAATATGATTTTGAAACTTGTTGTTGTATGTGAAAGAAGTTTGATACTGAGCAGGTGATTTTGGGATATATAATTTAAAGATTTGTCCCGCTAAGAGAAAGTTAGATATTAAGCATGGTTGATAAATCTTTTTGATTCTAAATTGGGTTGTTGGATTAAACACTAATTAATCAGTCTTTTCCGTTTGTAAAGTCAGAAAGCTAAAGCTTCTCAGCAAAGTGAATTTAATAACTATTGGATGTCCCGGTAAACTTTTTCTATTTTTGTCGGCATAAAAAAGATAGTCATGAATGGAGACCCCGCATTATATGAGCTGCTGAAAAAGTTGGACATTACATTCAAATACCATGCCCATCCCCCAGCCCCAACTATTGAAGAAGCCATAAAATACTGGAAAGACCTTGATGCAACCCATTGCAAGAATCTGTTCTTTCGCAACCATAAGGGCAACAGACATTACCTGGTAATACTTGACCATAGACAGGATTTGAATATCCGCGACCTGGAACAGCGACTCAGGCAGGGGAAACTCACTTTTGCATCTCCTGAACGAATGAAGAAATACTTAGGCATAACACCTGGTTCGGTAAGCCCCCTGGCTCTGATAAACGATGTGGGTCGGCATGTGCATGTTTTTCTTGATAAAAATTTGCAGCATAGCTCTTCCATTAGTTTTCATCCCTGCATAAATACTGGATCTCTGGTAATATCATACACAGATTTCGTGAAGTTTCTCAACCACCTTGGCAATGTCTGGGAATATGTTGAATTGTATGATGAACAGGATGAAATTGGGATTTGACTCTCAATTATCGATAAAATTGCAAAGACAATTCATCAATGAAATTCCATCGGCTCCCAAATTCGTCTTGGTTTGCTTTTTACTCCTAATGCCCGGAAAGGTTAAGTGCGGAAAAATCGTTATTATGCCAAACTCTTAATGGCTAAATCCGGTCAATGCATTCCTTTCTATTATTAACTTCTGTGCTTCGGCGATGCTAATTTCGGCAAATGTCAGGTTGTCGCCTGGTTTCATCTGGCCAAGTACAGGAAGGTCAATTGAAGCAACAACAGCCATTCGCGGATATCCTCCTGTGGTTTGCCGGTCGGCCATCAGAATGATGGGCTGGCCATCGGGGGGTACCTGTATGGTTCCCGGCGGTACCGGCGAAGAAATTACATCAGCCATACCAGGTTTTGGCAAAAGAGGTTCGCCGGCAAGCCGGTATCCCATTCTGTTGCTGTTGGGCTGGATGGTATAAGTGGTGTTGAGAAGATTTTTAAGGGCTTCGAAGCCAAAATGATCAATCTCCGGGCCGGGCAAAATTCTAATGGGGCCAGGGGTGAAGACACTCTGGATTATTTTACTGGGCAATTTGAAAGCAGAAAGTTTGGGAGTAGGAACACCTATCGGAAGAATATCCCCCTTTCGAAGCGCTCTTCCATGGTGGCCGCCAATTTTTCCAGTAAGATAAGTAGAACGACTTCCCATTAACATAGGTACTTCAACACCACCCAAAAAGGCTATATATGATCGACAGCCCAAAGTCGCATACCCCATGGTTAATACATCGTCTTGACTGGCATGGTAAAGGATATTGTTTTCAATGCTGTTACCGTTAAGCCGGGGTGCCATCATTGCCCCCGAAATACAAAAGGTTGTGTTTTGGGTAAAACGAATGTCCGGACCCTGTATGGTTGCTTCAAGGGTGGCTGCCTGGGGTTGATTGCCGCTGATAAGATTGGCAACACGGTGCGAAAGTTCGTCCATAGGTCCGCATACAGGCATCCCAAACGACTGATATCCCCTTCGGCCCAGTTCCTGCACGGTGGTCAGCATACCGGGTTTAAGAATTTCTATGTGGTTTCCTGTTTCCAATTACTGTTCCTTGTTTTGGGGCTCCATTGTTTCCAGGGCTACCTGAGTGGCTGTTTTCTGAAATTCATCCGGGTTTACAGCATAGAACTGCACTGTGTTGCCCGCTTCCATCAAAAAAGGGTGTTGATGCCAGGGGCGGAAAAGCAGAAGTGGGGTTTTTCCAATAATCTGCCAACCACCAGGGCTTTCAATAGGGTAAATGCCGGTCTGGGTTCCTGCAATTCCTACCGAACCTGCCGGTACTATCATTCTGGGTGTTTCTTTGCGTGGACACGATATTTGGCTTTGCAGCCCTCCAAGGTAGCAAAAACCGGGGGTGAAGCCCAGCATGTAAACTGTGTATAGGGATTGGGTGTGGATTTTTATTACTTCCTCTTCACTAATTCCATTATAGGCGGCAACCCATGAAAGGTCGGGGCCATAATCTCCTCCATAGCAAACCGGTACATTTATGTTGTGAGGCCGTGGAAGTTCAAAAGATGATATTTGTAATTCGGCCAGGTGAATTTTCTTTCTCAGGGTTTGGTAATTGATAAGAGATGGTTGGTAATAAACCATCAGTGTATTGTATGCAGGGACAAATTCCGTAATCCCTTCAATACCCATTTGCAGCAGGATGTGGTGCATTTGCCTGACCAGCAGATTGGTTTGGGGCGATATATCGTTTCCGGTTTTAACCAACATAGCCGAATCGCCAGCCGGAATAAGTCTGATATAGGTAAGTTCCATCAGTTGGCCTGTTTAAAGGGTTGAATGGCAATTCCTTCAATGTGGAATACTTTCCTTAATTCAGTGAGTATTTTCACTACATTCGGGTTATCTCCATGAATGCACAAAGTTCCGGGGTTTATCTCAAGCCATTTACTGTTTATTGTTTTAACCCGTTGTTCTTTAAGGATAGTAAGAGTTCGCTCTACAATACTGTTGGCATCGTGGATGACTGACCCCTGGATGTTGCGACTGGCCAGCGTGCCATTGTTTGTGTATGCACGATCGGGGAAAGCTTCAGCAGCAAAAGCTAATCCACAAGTAATTGCTTCGTGTTGTAGCATTGAACCCGGTAATCCAAACACCATCAGTTTATTGCCTGTAAGCAGAATGGCCTGCACAACTGCAGCAGCTACCTCGGGTTTAATTGCGGCTGCGTTGTATAAGGCCCCGTGAGGTTTAATGTGTACAACAGGTACATCGTACTTATCAGCAACTTCCATAAGTAGTAATATTTGGTCAAGCAAAAGCTCCCTCAGGGCATTCATTTCCATAGGCACAAAATTTCGTCCAAAGCCTGAACGGTCGTTGTAGGATGGGTGGGCGCCAACTGATACACCATACTCTTTGGCAAGGGCTATTGAACTTTCCATTGCAGTTCTGTTGCCTGCATGTTTTCCGCAGGCAATATTTGCAGAACTGATCAGGGGCATAATTAATGGTTCAACAGGTTGTCCATCATGCAGGATTTCTTCTCCAAGGTCGCAGTTAATATCAATTATTATCCCCATTGGTACAAAATTATTACAGCATACCAAAAACCTGAAGCAGGCTTCTGATGCCAAGCATTACAGTTAAAAGCACTACAATTATACCCATAATATTCGAGAAAATGCCATTTGTGCCGTGGCCAAGCAATTTTTTGCTGTTTGCCACCCAGAGTAGATAACCTGCAATGACTGGCAATAAAATGCCATTGGCAGCCTGGGCAAACAAAATGGCTTCCAGAGGTCTGAACCCCAACAATGAGAAAAGGATGCCTGAAGAGAGAATTATCATCCAAACCAATCTGAATCTGAATGAGCGTGCACTTTTTTCCCATCCCAAAATACCAGAAGTGGCCCATGCTGCGGCCAGGGGGGCTGTAATAGCTGAGGAAATTCCGGCGCAAAATAATCCCATTCCAATAAAGTACCTTGCCATGTTTCCCATTATTGGTTGAAGCTGAACTGCAAGATCGGTTGCACTGGCCGGGATTTGGCCGGTACCTTTGTAGGAAAGGGCTGCGGTTATTACAATTGATACTGAGATGAGCCCTCCCAGAATTACCGAAACAAACATATCGGTTCGGGCTTCCCCAATTTGGTCGGTGTTTTTATACCTTTCGCCTACCACTGATGCGTAAAGAAACAGGTTATAGGGTACCACTGTGGTTCCGATAAGGCCCACAAGTGTTACAATTGATCCTTTGGGCATTGATGGTATAAACAATCCCTTGAGTATTTCAGTTGGCGGTGGTGCAAGAAATACAGCAGTAGCAAAAAAACTTATGCTCATTAAAATGACCATTGTAATGAGCGTTCGCTCAATAAATTTATAACTGCCTGAATAAAGAATAACAAATGCTAAAATTCCTGTCAGTATTATCCATAGCTTGTTTAAGGGCAAGTAACTTCCTGAGACAGATTGTAAACCCATTGACGCACCCAGAATATTTCCTGTTTGGAAAGCCGCATTGCCAATAGTAATGGCCGAAATTACCAGCATCAAGGAAATTAACCTGGGAACCCCCCTGCTGAATTGACCCTTTAATGCCTCACCAAGACCCTGGCCGGTAATAATCCCCAGTCGTGCCGCCATTTCCTGAAGTACGATGGTTGCCACTATCGAAAAAACCAACCCCCATAATAAAGCAAATCCAAAGCTTGCACCCGCCAAAGTGCATGTGGTAACAGTACCCGGGCCTATAAATGCAGCTGTTATCAGGGCCCCGGGGCCTGGCTTGGGAAATCTGGGTTTCATTTTTTTTGTGAAGCTTTTTTAGTTTATTGATTGTGAAACGATTGGTGGCTCTGAATTCTATCCCATCAGAATTGGTTTTTTTATAGGATGCTTATTATTGCTGATTTAATCAAAGTTTACATACCATGGGCAATGACTTCAAAAATGTATTTTAATCATGGGTAACAAATTTATCATTTCTTTCTGCCTTTGGAATATTTTAAGCCAGAGTTTGAAATATTAACAGCCTGTTTTGTTTCATTCAACCCTGCCGGCCAAATCATATTTTTTACCCAATCGCCCCAAAATTAGTACTTTTGCGCATTCATTGCGGCCGGGATGTTTCTGGCGCAGCAATTCACCAAATTCTAATCATGTCAGAAAATACCCTCAGCGAGGAGATAGCCCGTTTAAAAAAAGAACGCAATGCAGTAATTCTCGCACACTACTACCAGATACCTGATGTTCAGGATGTAGCCGACCACGTGGGCGATTCCTTCCAGTTGAGTAAGCTTGCAGCCGAATTACCCCAGGATGTTATAGTTTTTTGCGGAGTGCGATTTATGGCCGAAACAGCCAAAATCCTTAGTCCTGAAAAAACAGTTTTGTTACCGGCAAGCGACGCTGGTTGTCCAATGGCCGACATGGTAACTGAGCAGGATGTGCTGAACCTGAAAAAACAGCACCCTGAAGCAACTGTGGTTTCGTATGTAAACTCATCTACCGAGGTGAAAGCCCTGAGCGATATTTGCTGCACATCGTCCAATGCCATTAAGGTTATCAAATCTTTGCATCAAAAAAAGATCATTTTTGTTCCCGATGAAAATCTGGGCTCATATTGTGCACAACAGATTCCCGAAAAGCAATTTGTGCTTTTCAACGGCTTCTGCCCGGTTCATGAAGAGGTAATGGCTATCGATGTTAAACTTGCCCGCGATCAATACCCCGATGCTCTTTTGGTAGTCCATCCAGAATGTAGGGAAGATGTAAGAAATGAGGCGGCATTTATTGGCAGTACGGGACAGATAATCAACTACATCGACCAAACCGATCATCATACTTTTATTGTAGGGACTGAATCCGGGATTATTCATCCGTTGGTGCAACGCAACCCGCGAAAGAGAATCGTCAGCCTGACCCTTAATTTCGTATGTCCCAATATGAAAAGGACAACCCTGGGGCATGTTTTAAAGAGTCTCAGGGAAATGGATGAAGAGATTGAACTGGCAACCGAAATGATGGATGCTGCCAGGGTTCCATTGTTAAGAATGCTCGATGCAACCAGATAACTTTTAAACCTGAAGCAAAATGCGCAGATACCTTGTCAATCAACCAATTCATGAAATCCCCACAGATACTTTTGATGTGGTGATTGCGGGTGGCGGTCTGTCGGGGCTTTATACTGCTTTAAGGCTCAATACAAGGCTAAGGATTGCATTAGTGCTGAAGTCAGCATTAGGAAAGTGCAATTCTTCCCTTGCTCAGGGAGGCATTGCAGCTGCTGTTGGGAAAGATGACCATCCTGAAATACATCTTCGCGATACCTTGCGGGCCTCGGCCGGAACATCAGACACAAAAGTAGCAAAAATGATGGTGGAAAATGCACCATCGGAAATTAACCTGCTGGCTTCTATGGGGGTGCCCTTCGACACAGACAAGGACGGAAACTGGCAGACCACCTGCGAGGGTGCCCATAGTGTGGCCCGGATAGTGCATTGTGGTGGCGATGCTACCGGAAAATTGGTTATGGAGCGGCTAATCGCACTGGTACATGACCGGTCAAACATTTCTGTTTTCGAACATCATTTCATTACCGATATTTTTACGTCTGTTCACCATTCGGTTTCCGGAATAGTTGCCTGGAACAATGGATTCCGGATTTTCAAAGCGCCCAACCTTGTGCTGGCCACGGGTGGTATAGGCGGAATTTACAGGTTTTCAACCAATAAGTCCTTTACAACGGGCGATGGCATTGCCTCTGCCTTCCGGGCCGGGGCGCGGCTCGATAATATGGAGTTTGTGCAGTTTCATCCTACCGCCTTTTTTAACCCACGAATAAACGATTCGGTTTTTCTTATTTCGGAGGCTGTAAGGGGTGAAGGTGCCATTCTGCGCAACCATTTGGGTGTGCCATTTATGGAAAACAGGCATCGGTTCAAAGATTTAGCCCCTCGCGATGTAGTTGCCAGGGAAATTTTTCGCGAAATGACCGAATCGAGCCAGGAGCATGTTTTTCTTGATATTACCTGTCGTTCGGCGCAATTTCTGAAAAAACGCTTCCCTACCATTTATTCCCACCTAAGGCAACAGGGATTCCGCATGGAAACCGATATGATACCTGTGGTGCCAGCCCAGCATTACTTTATGGGTGGGGTAAAAACCGATGAGAACGGTATGACTACCATTCATGGATTGTATGCCTGCGGTGAAGTGGCCTGCACCGGAGTACATGGTGCCAACCGTTTGGCCAGCAATTCGCTTCTCGAATGTATCGTTTTCGCATCGCAGGTGGCCCAATCCATTCATGGAAGTGAAAAGATTCAAACCGAGATTGATGCCGAAATATCATACAAAACCCGCAAAATTCATGCACCTGTGCATGGACTTAAATCAGCCTTAAGAGAGATGATGCAGACCCATGGCGGAATTGTTAGAAATCCGCAGGGATTGCTGCATGCCGCCGGGTTTATGAACAATGTTCTTGAAACAACAGCAAATGCGGTACTTTCTCATCCCGACCATTTTGAACTGCATAACATGGCAGTAGTAGCCCGTGAGGTATTACTCGCCGCCCTGGCACGCCGCGAAAGCATAGGTTCCCACTATTTAAGGGAAGAAAATGAAGATCCGGTGGAGTTTCTCTGGTAATCACCTGAAAAGTATTAATTTGAATTTTAATATTATTTAATGTAGCAATATGTATATTAGCAGCACCACCGAAAAGCTTATAGCCATTGCCCTGGACGAAGATTTGGGCACCGGGGATGTGACCACTCAAAGTGTGGTAACCCCTGATGCCAGAGTTAAAGGGCATTTTATTGCCAAGGAACCCGGCGTTATTTGCGGGATGGAACTGGTGAGAAGGGTTTTTGAGTTGCTTGACCATTCTGTTGAGTTTATTCCCAGTTACCGCGACGGGAAACGGGTTAAAGTAGGGGATATAATTGCCAAAATTGAAGGTTCGGCACCCGCAATACTGGCAGGTGAAAGAGTGGCGCTCAACTTTTTACAGCACCTTTCGGGTATTGCAACCAAAACCGCATCGCTGGTCGAAATGGTAAAAGAATATCCTGTTCGGATTGTAGATACCCGAAAAACCACCCCGGGGATGAGAGTTCTGGAAAAATATGCCGTAAAATGTGGAGGGGGATATAATCACCGGATGAACCTTGCTGGTGGTATCCTTATTAAAGACAATCATATTAAAGCGGCAGGGAGTATAAGGCAGGCAGTGGCAATGGCCCGTGAAAATGCTCCGCGAACACTCCGGGTTGAGGTTGAAACTGAAAATCTCGATCAGGTGCAGCAGGCTCTTGATGCAGGTACCGATATAATCATGCTCGATAATATGAGTCTTGAAAACATGGCTCTGGCTGTGAAACTCATCAATGGCCGGGCGCTTTCTGAAGCATCGGGCAACATGGACCAGAAAGACCTGGCAGATGTGGCTCGTACCGGGGTGGATATGATTTCGGTGGGGGCGCTTACCCATTCGGTAAAGGCACTCGATATAAGTCTGAGGTTTGTCTGACAGATTTGCCGGTATTCAACCAATACCAGCCTTTTTTAGTTCTAAATCCTTTTACCTTAATTGCCATCAACTGTGATGAACAAAAAAATTTACTTCTGGTCGCTGTCCGTTTCGCTGGGCGGTTTTCTTTTTGGAATGGATACAGGTTTGATTTCGGGTGTTGAACGAACTGTTCAGGCGCTCTGGAATTTGAGCGATACTATGACCGGTCAAATGGTAGCGATGGCCCTTTACGGTACCGTAATTGGTGCTTTGTTGGGAGGCATTCCGGCACATTATCTCGGAAGAAAAAAGACCCTGATAATCATCGCACTTGTTTTCCTTATTTCTGCCATCGGCTCGGCTTTGGCACCAGATATCTGGTGGCTTATGTTCTTTAGATTTATTGGGGGTTTGAGTGTCGGGGCATCATCAGTGGTAGCGCCTATGTATATTGCCGAAATCTCACCCAAAGAAAAAAGGGGGCGTCTCACTGCACTTTTTCAGTTTAATATTGTGTTGGGTATTATGATTGCTTACCTTTCCAACTGGCTTATTGGCACCAATGCGCCTGATGCCTGGCGATGGATGCTCGGTGTGGAAGCTTTTCCGGCATTGCTGTTTGCCATCCTTTTAATTTGGGTTCCCGAAAGTCCTCGTTGGCTGGTGGTGAAAAAAGGCGATAGTAATGAAGCAATGCGAATCCTTGGCATTATCGATTCTATGCGTGCCGCTATTTCACTGGCTGAGATTCAGGTTGGCAGAACATCGGACTACAAACCTGGGCTGAAAGAATTCTTTTCCGGCAGGTACATTTTGCCCATTATGCTTGCATTTTTGTTTGCGTTTTTCAATCAGGTTTCGGGCATCAATGCTGTTATTTATTACGCCCCACGTATTTTTGAATCATCGGGGATGGCTATCAACACAGCACTGCTATCTTCGGTGGGTATTGGTATGGTTAATATAGTATTTACCATGGTGGGACTTGCGTTAATCGACCGGTTGGGACGACGCTTTCTTATGTATGTTGGTTCAATTGGATATATTGTTTCCCTTGGGTCGGTTGCATTTTTCTTTGCATCCGATACCGGCGAGGGAACCCTGTTGCTTCCTGTTCTTCTTTTTGTATTTATTGCCTCTCATGCAATGGGCCAGGGAGCGGTCATCTGGGTATTTATCTCAGAAATTTTTCCAAACAAAGTGCGGTCTTGGGGTAATTCATTTGGAAGTTTTACTCATTGGATTTTTGCCGCTGCAATTGCAGGCAACTTTCCTTATGTGGCTGGGAAAATTGGTCAGGCGCCCATCTTTGGTTTTTTTGCAGTAATGATGGTGCTCCAATTACTTTTTGTTTGGCGAATTATGCCTGAAACCAAAGGGGGTTCGCTTGAAGAAATTGAATCGCAATTGGTGAGAAAAAGATGAACCGCAAAGAATCATCAGGGAACAATAATCTTTTCTTTTTACCCTTGTTATCTCTGCGGTTCACTGTTTTTTATTCCATTTCAATTACTACCAATGAGTAAGGTGGCAGCGTAAGAACCAACTTGTCGCCGTTTAACTGCCATTGGCTAAATTCAGCGGGCACTACTACATTGGGATTATCATAGGTATTATGAGAGTTGTAGGATGGTGCAGTAAGTATGATCGCTTTTTTTACTGCAGAAAGGTTTCCGCCTGAAATATCAACATCAAGTGTCATAGTTTTTTCAGCATGAAGATTGCTTACCCCGATATTTACCTTTCCTTCTTTTATTGTTGCTGTGCCCGTAATGGCAGGCATTGATTCTGCATCGAAGGTATAGTTTTCTGTCTGGATAGAAACCGGAATCATTGTTGCCCCCTGATGTACCTTATACATATTAAACACATGGTAAGTTGGAGTCAATATCATGCGATTCCCTTCTGTAAGAATCATGGCCTGCAACACATTTACCATTTGTGCAATATTTGCCATTTCAACTCGGCGGGGGTATTTGTGAAAAATATCGAAGGTTAATGAAGCAATAAGTGCATCGCGCATCGAGTTTTGCTGATGCAGGAAACCTCCGTTTGTGCCTGGTTCAGGATCTGTCCATATCCCCCATTCATCTACATACAGTTTAACTCTTTCTTCTGCATCATGCTTATCCATAATGGCAATATGATTTTTCAGATGATCATCCATCTTGCGGGCGTTGCGCAGGGCGCTGAAGTATAGGTCCTCACCAAAACCGGTAGCTGCCGACTTAACATCCCAGTTGCCCGTGGGAAGAGTATAATGGTGCAGCGAAATGGCTTCCATAAATCGACCGGACTTTTCCATTACCACATCGGTCCATTTTGTGTATTCGCTGTAAGCGCCACAACCTACCCTTACCATTGTGCCACCACCATACTGGCGTGCAAAAATCGAATACTGGCGGTAAAGGTCGGCGTAAAATTCGGGAGTCATCTCACCACCACATCCCCAGCTTTCGTTGCCAATACCAATGAATTTAACATTCCAGGGTTTCTCGCGTCCGTTGGCACGGCGAAGGTTAACCATGGGAAGGTCCTTTTCGCTGGTCATATATTCCAGCCATTCCATCATGTCGCGAATAGTGCCGCTCCCTATATTTATAGCTACATAAGCATCGGCTCCAAGAATCTCACACAAATCGAGGAACTCATGGGTGCCAAAGCTATTATCTTCGATTACTCCACCCCAGAAAGTATTTTGTAAGGTAGGGCGCTTATCGCGGGGGCCAATGCCATCACGCCAATCGTATGTATCGGCAAAACAACCGCCTGGCCAGCGCAATACTGGTACCTTGAGTTCTTTCAGGGCATTGAGCACATCGAGCCGGTAGCCCTTGTAATTAGGTGTTTTTGAATTGGGACCTACCCAGATACCATCGTAGATGCAGCGCCCCAGATGTTCGGCAAAATGACCGTAAACGTCCTTGTGGATCACTTCTTTAGCATTGGAAAAATCGAGTTTCATGGTATTGGTGATTTCCTGCTGACTTTTGGGGGTTGAGCACGCCCATACAATGAGCAAAACAATACTGCTGATAATGTAAATTTTCTTCATGTGAACTGGTGTTAAGTAGATTAATAAAAAAACTAATGATTATCTGGGTTGTCCTGGTGCCGGGTTGCGAATGTTTTGAGGCCTTACCGAAGGAGTCTGGGTGGGGGCAAGTACTCCAGGATTATTAATAAGATTGTCGCGCATGGCGGGATTGTTTCCAATGTTTTCTATTACACCTGCCGGAGATGAGCACGATTGGCACTGGCTGATAAAGTAGCTGTATCCTAGTTCTTTTCCCTTAAAAGTAAAGGATACTTTTTCGAAAGGATGCCTTCCGTTTTTGGATGGAAGAACAAAATCAGGGTTACGATAACCCACCGAAGATTCCCAGGGTCCGGTGTTTGCCAGGGCCGCTCCGGGATGTTGTGCCAATGGCTCAAGGGTAATGGTCTTGTTAAACCATAGGGCAGCCTGTCGTGCATCGGGGAAGTGATTTACCGCTACGGGATTTGCTAAAGGACTATGGGGAGAATCAAAGCCTTTTATCAGGGTTATCTGTCCTGATGGTGATTTTGTTCCCTCAAGTGAACTTACCAGAATAAAACTGCCAGTTGATGTATAACGTTCGGTTTTTGTTGGCAAACTGGTTGTAGTGGTCAGACTCATTTGCTCAATGGGAGAAATCATCAGCCCTTCGGAAGGTACCCATGCTGAAGTGATAGTAAATCCCTCAGTTTCTATCCTTGCCTGCACCCATTGCCCCGGCTTAAAATTGAGCCCGTCAATGCGGGCCATACCCATGGGGTTTTGGGTGATGGTGGCTTGCAGTGCGTCTTCCCGGCGTGGACGCTGATTTTCACTCTCTCTTACCCAAAACGTAACCGGGCCGCTGTAAACCACCAGGTTTTGCCGAAACTGATTAATCCGGTCAATGATGTTGCCCGAGGATGCTATTGCAACGGCCGGAGCTCTGTCACGGCCTGGGGCCATCCCTGCCACCTGCGCTGGTATGACACGCTGGGCAGAAGCCGAACCAGCCAGTTTTGCCCGTTCGCTTTTTGATGCTGCAACCATAAGTATGGCTCTTTCGGAGAAATAATCAGCTGAAAGCAAACTTATTTCCTTAAAGGGAATGGTCGCAGCCACCTCCGAACTCCACGAAGGCGAACCAGGTACTTTTATGCTCACCTTATCGCCATTTTTAAGCGGTATTCCAGATTGCAGGAAAACCCCTTCTGCATTGGTATTTGCAATAAAGGCAGCAGTGATGCCATCGCGATGCTTTATTCTTATCTCGAGGGGGCCTGTGTAAGGTCTGTTATTAATATCCTGTATCTGGCCGGCCACAAAATCGCCATAGGCACATGCCTCATGCACCACCATTTTAAAACCTGCGGTATTGGCAATTTGATATTTCCACAAACTTGTGTAATGGTCTACCAGTGTAAACTTTTTGGAAACTATCTTCCCGGCCGACTTAACCCTGTAACCAATATCGGCAAGAAGTTCATTCCCAGTAGTTTCTACCATCCCCTCCATGCCTGCTTTCACATACATATCGAGCACATTGTAGCCTTTAATGGAGATTTTGGTAGCGGCCTTTATTCCTGCAAACGCCGTCATCTGCGTTTTTACTTCATAAGCTATATTGCAATAGTGCTGTATATTGGCAACTTTGTTAAGCGACGATGGCACATACCAATAAGTTCCACCTGTAGCACCCAGTGCAAGGTCAATTCCCTGGTCAATGTGTACATTCAGGTTTATCTGCCCGTTTACATCTAATACCATTGAAAGCAGGAGTTTGCATTTGCCAATGTTTCCTGCTTCTATTTCGGTTCCCCAAAGCGGAATTTCTGATTCGCGGCCAAAACTCATTTTGGTTTCCACTTTCAGGTTGATTTGCTCCGATGCCTTGAAAATCATAGCGTAACCATCGTTTTTTGAGTACTGACCATCTATCCGGGGGTTGGTAATTACGATTTCGCCGGTAAGTATCATTATGAGAGAATCTTTATTGTTGGCCTTTAGCTCAAACCGGGTATTGTCGAATTTCAGATTCACTGCATAACTTTCCCCTGCTCCCGATGCCGATATTCCAACCTGCCTGCCTGATGCATCGGTTGCAGTAAAGGAAGTATTGGCAAGTCTTACTGGCACAACCTGTCTCGGGAAGCGAATATCCTGAAAAACCTGCGATAATCCGGGGCGTACAACAACCATTTGGTTGTCATCCAGAGGGAGGGGTTGAAAAACCAGGTCGCTTTGCGGATCGAAATAGATGGAGTCGGCACTTGGCCTGAAAGGTGGTCGTCCTGATATATCGAGCAACCCATCCTGGGGCATACGAGTCCCTATTGAACTTACCTGTGACGTGCTGAGTCTGCTAACATTGGGTTGCAGGGTGTAGGTAACACCTGAGAAGGCAGAAGGTTGCTCGCCACGGCTCCGGGCCATAGTAGCAACCGGGTGCAAAGTGCGTGGGGCCAGGGTAAACTCAGAAACTCTTACCACCCCGGCAGCCGAGACAGGATCAACAGATGAAAATGTTTGGGAGAATACTGCCAGGGGCATTAAAGCGCAAAGCAGTAAAAGGGCTTTTTGGCTCATGGTTGTGCTTTTTAAGGTGGAAATATGGCAAAATACTATTAAGTAGCCCGAACAAAATGCTAATTTATGAAAAAAGTAAGATAAAATTTTATTATGTTTTGATTTTGATAACAGAGTTCCTCCGATACCATGATTATGGCTTATAATTTCTTTAAAAAAACAGAGCCGCCATCAAAACTTTGGGAGTTGTTTTGATGGCGGCCTTTATTTAACTTATCCGGCCTTTGTATCCGGAGTCTTTTCAGTTCTTGGATCAAATATTTTAATTGACTGCCTGGAAATTGGTAAAGGTTGTTCCATTAAAATGTGAAACACCTTTGTCGGTTCCAAACCAGATTGTTCCGTCCTTATCAATCGCAATACACAGAACATTATTGCTTACAAGGCCCTGCACTGTTGTATAGTTGCTGAAGGTTCCACCCGTCATTTTGGAAACTCCGCCTCGTGTACCAATCCAAAGGTTTCCGTTTTTATCCTTGTTAATGGCCTGAATGTAATTGTTTACCAAACCATCGTCGGTATAGAATAAATCCCAGTTTCCTTTGGCCTCTGTACCTACATGTTTCCCCAGACCGTTATCAGACCCATACCATTGAGTATTCCCGTCGATAAACACTGCAGTTATATTTTGCGTTGGGATCATACTCCAGGGAGTTTCATAGGGAGATGCACCTGAAATGGCATCGGGAGATGATGTTACCATTCTGGCAATTCCACCTCCCATGGTGCCAATATAAACTGTGTCGTTGCGATAATCGAAGGATGTTATCCTGTTATGCTTGAAGAAATTTGCATGATATTCGCCCGCAGCGAAGTCAATGGTTGGCCACTTGTTGCCTCTAAATGCCGACAGTCCGCCCTCAGTGCCAAACCATCTTATGTTCTTGTCATCAACCTTTAATGAAAAAATGGTGTCGCCCAGCAAGCCAATCTGGCCAGGAAACATGGTAGCCATAAGGGCTTTATTGTATAGGGTAGCAGATGAATTGTTATCTATCGGTAATTTTGCTGATACAACTCCGGTACTTGAACCCAGCCACAACCGAGGTCCGCCGGTAGCCGGTTCAAAGTCTAAGGCAAGGATTCCTTTTGTAGGTATTTTCGGGTTTTTATGAAATACTTTCCATAAAACTCCGTCAAAACTCCCTATCCCTTTATCGGTAGCAAAGTACTTTATGCCATCATCTGCAATGTAAATGTCCTTTACAAAGTTGCCTGGCAATCCTGCCGGGTGTTCATCTCCGTTTCCGTTCTTGTCATTGCAAGCAACGAAAATCAATAACGCAAAAAACAAAATCTTAATTTTTTTCATTTCGTAGCTTTTAGTTTAAATGTTGCATCCGTATGGATTTTGTTTCACTCTGTATCCCATCTGATACTTTCATCGTGAGAAGATAAACTCCTGATTTGATAACCTCTCTGGCAGCCGACCAGGTTATTTCGTGCCAGCCGGGTTCAAAGTTTGTTTGTGTCAGGTTGGCAACAACTCTTCCCTGCAAATCAAATAGTTTAATATCTACTAAACCTTTGTATTGAAGGGTAAAGGAGCATGTAAATTGATCTGAGAAGGGATTTGGGTAGGCTTCAAAGTCTACTTTTGAGGCCAGAAGGTCTGTTCTTGAAGAAGTAAGCTGACCAACCTTAATTAACTCAATGCCATTTCCGGTGCCCAGATTTCTTGAATATAGCATATCGTTTTTGTTGTTCCAGTGCTCGTGCACACCAATGCTTTTAAAGGGCCCCCTGCCATCGGGATTATAAATAATACCTTTGGGCCAGTTTACTGAGTCGGCAGCCTGGTGCAAATAATCATCAACACCCAGCGCGTTTGGCCAGTCCTGGGGTTGATTTATTCCATTAAATTCAGCACGCAAAAAATCGAAACATACCGATTCAAGTGCAACCTGGTCGAGCGACATGAAAATCGAGTTACACCAGTTATTATTAAAGGGTTGCATTTTCCATTTTACGGGTGGGCCAATTTCGCTTGGCCCTCCGCCGAAAAGACCTTCAACAACATAAAGCAGGGTGTTTTGACCCAAAAACTTATGCCTCATTATATCAACCGCTACCCTGTATTTTTTATATCCCTGATTTACGGCTGGTCTCCCTGCCTCATCGGGGAAAATGAGCGAGGGGTGAAGATGGGCGGCTCCTGAACGGGAGATTGACCCGAAATGGTTTTTGGCGGTTAATGTAATTCCTGCCCGAAGGTGGGGCTTTAAACATGCTACATTTATAAGGTAATCGGCTTCTTCCATTATGGGGAAATATTTTTCAGTAACAGCAATAGTCATTATTCTTCCATCATCAGAATACCTCATCGATGATTTTGTGGACGCAGATATCATTGTTCTGTTATGATTTGCTGAAAACTTATCGGTGTATTTTACATTGGGGAACTCAGCAAACCAAACATCGAAATTGTGTTTAAAAGTGTGCGACATTGGGTCTCCAATGGCAATATTTTGCTGGGGCACACCAACCACATTTACCAAATGGCGCAGTATATTCAAAACAACATAAGGTCCGGTTTCTGTTGCGGCAAAATTATTCGTTACCATTCGGTTTGATGGCCAGGGGTTGGGCCAGGCATATCCAGCGTTTTTATCCTGTGTGGTTAAAGCCCATTGCGCTGTACCCTGGTTTACCTTAATATAAATCTTTTCATTGTTCTGGTAACCTCTTGCCTGATTGTGTTTGTTACGGTTGTGGTTATAAAAAATTGAATCCCATGCCGATGAAATGTTGGCGGCACCTGTTAAGGCAATGACTGACTGGTCAACCATTTCTTTAATGATCAGAGTGTTGTTGTTTTTTAAATCCCAGAAGGCGTTACCCGGAGTGTTATTGCAGGCTGCATTGGTAGCTTTGGAGTCCCATGCCCAAACTACTCTGCCCGGAAAAATGCCCATCCCTTCTCCCATGGGGTTGTTGGCACCATCGGGTGGCTCAGCCGTTATAGTAGCCAGGGCGCTTATCTGAGTTGATAATGCCAGAGATTTGGTTTTATAGTTGGAAATAACAAAAAAAACAGTAGCTGAAATTACACCAATGCTAATGAGGAGCGTGGCTTTTAAATAGTTACGGTTTTGCATAAGGCTGTTGGCTTTCCTGAATGCAAAAAACGATCCTGTAAATGTAAGCAGGTAAACCACAAGCCCCGACATGATGGGGGCTGCAGCCTGCATGCAAGGGTAAGTTGCTCTTGAAGGTTTTGGAATTACTCGTAGTAAGAACCAGATGGTGGCCAACAGGCCGGTTACAACAAAAATGATCTTGTAAGGAACATGGTCGAGCAGGTATTGCCTGAGCCTGAATGTTCCGGAAACCAATGCTTGATAAAAGTTTTTCACAACAGATTTTTTTAAGTTATAAAATAATTAAGTGGGACGATTTGTAATTATTGCTCCTGTATTTAATTTCTTTTCCGGGCTGTTCAGCTTTATGTATGCTATATAAAACTTTAGGTTTATTTTCAGCACTACAGGGTATCCAAACCTGGTTAGAATGGCACTTGATGGTATAGGCCTAGGCATCATCATCTGCTATTCCATCAATAACCTGTGCGGGGGCAAGCGGATAGTTAACCAGGGTATTCGTTGACCTGATAGTTATGTTTTCGTTGGTGTAAGGGATTTCTTCCTGGAAGGGGAAGTGTTTGCAGGGTGCAAAAACAAAAGGAGATAATATGATTATGAGAATTCTTAACATTAACCCAATTTACTGCTTTTTTTAGAGCAGTGGAATATTTAATCAAAGTAAACGATTGTACATCAAAGGTAGAAAAATTTAAACAGGATAGATATTTTTTAACTGTTTAACATATAAATGATTTTGTTTCAATCTGGTTTATCTTTCTGGAACCTTCTATGGGGCTAAATTGACCAATCAATAGTTGTGATAGTTAAAATATAAAAGCCTGCAAATAAGTGTTTTTTGCAGGCTTTTGTCAGATATCCGTGATGTTTAATTTAATTCCATAATCTCAATTTTGCGGAATTGTGTGGGATGGCTTTCAGCCTGAAGGGCAATGTGGCCTTTGGTGAGGGGGCTGCCATCGCTTTCGAGCTGAAAACGGGTGTAGGTCATTACGGTATCGCCATTAATAATATGATGGGCAATGGAATCGCGGTACACAACCAGTTCGAAAGTTACCCAGTCATCGCCGTGGAAGGTCTTTGAGTTTGAGCTGATGCAGTGGTCCCAGGTTCTTACTCCGTTTATTTCGACAGTGGTACCTGGAGTGCAAATACTTCCGTTAGGTCTTTCGTTAACGCCATCGCCGCCCAGCATCTGTGCTTCAAGCGAAATGGGGAAATCCTGATCAAGCCCGATTTCCCAGGCAGGCTGTGAATGAAACATAATGCCATTGTTGCGCCAGGCCCATCCCTGACCACCAGGTACCTGTTCGCCCACAAAACGGTATTCAACCCGCAACTTATAACTTGAAAAGGGTTTGTTGTAATAGATGTGCCCGAATTCATTGTTAAAGTTCTCATACTCATCATAACTTACCTTAAGAATTCCATCCTCAACCCTGAAAGTATTTTTGTAATTATCGGTCATCTCAAATCCCCTTATTTTTATATCCCATCCTTCCAGGTCCTTTCCGTTGAAGAGTGATACCCATTCTTCTTTTTGGGGCGCAGTTTGGCAGGATGCCATCATTACGGTGGCAAAAATAATTACCAATCCCTTATTGATTAAGGATCGGAAGATTCCGGTTTTGGTGTTGATCTTTTTCATGTTGGTTCTGGTTTTGAAGTATAAATATTAGAGATAACTATGATTTAATTAGTGAACTACCCAGTTCCCTGTGACGGTTGCTTTTTTCGCGGGCCAGCGACAAAAAAGAGAGATTATCGCGGGTTCCGGAGCCGGTTGCAGTAATATTAAGGGTGGGCCCCGGTTGTCCGGCTTTGGCGATCACCAGACCTTTATCGGTTACATCATCGAGAAATGTGCCCAGTCTTACCCCAGGTATTCGTGATAGTTTTATAAGCGTTCCGGGTGCAGGAGCTATTTCTCCCTTTTCAATTTTTTCAAGATGAGGAGTGTCAATAAAAGCTTTCTGTGCCAATTGAACAAGGGAGATTTTTTTATCTTCCCTGATATGCTTGATTCTATCGCCGGTATTCATAATTGTTTCGTCAAATTTGATGACTTGAGTTATTATGTGTTTATGTGTTTATTTTGAATTCTAAGGACTGGCAAAAATAACCACAATTTTATACCAAAAGAATAAAATGAATTACGCCTGGTGTTTGGTTTGAAAAAATTCGCTTGAAAATGCCTTGACCAGGTAAATTTCATATTATCGAAGAGTCGGTTTAAGTTAAAGCATTGGGATAATGTTAAATAGTTGCCCATTTTCATTTTCAAGACTGCAATAAAATATGTAAATATTATTAAATCCAGATGTTTTCTAATTCACTGGAATGGCTTACTTTTATATTCTTTAACAACATCATTAATTTAAAATTTTAATAAATGGAAAAGCGCTTTGCAGGTGCGGTTTTGATGGTGGTTTTTGCGATTCTGCAAACAGGCCTGATGGCTCAAACCACAAGTAATTCAGGTTATTACCAGCAGGGAAAAGTTATCGAGGGCCTTTCTATGCGAAGTGAACTGGGCAAAAGGAATGTGAACTATGCAATTTACCTTCCGCCTGGCTACGATGAATCAGCCCGCCGTTATCCTGTTGTTTACCTGTTGCATGGTTACAGCGATAACGAAACTGCATGGCTGCAGTTTGGCGAGGTTAATGCCACTGCCGATCGTGCTATTGCCAACCGCGAAATCCCCCCCATGATCATCGTAATGCCCGATGCCGGGGTTTCATTTTACATCAACGCACAGGATAGCTCCAATCCTTTCGAAGATATTATGATAACGGAATTCGTCCCTTTTATCGACCGTACCTACCGCACACGCAACAACCGTGAGTACAGGGCGGTATCGGGTCTTTCAATGGGTGGTTATGGTTCATTGATCTATGCCCTTAAGCACCCTGATATGTTTTCTGCCTGCGCTGCGTTTAGCTCCGCAGTATTTACTGATGATGAGATAAAAGCCATGCCTGTCGACAACTACAATTTGCTTTTTGGAAAACTTTTTAGGGTTGATCCCGATGGAAACCGAATCACTGAATACTGGAAAAGCCACTCTATCATTAATCTGATGCAGTCGTTGCCTCCCGATCAGATAAAAAGGGTAAGATTCTATATAGATAATGGCGACGATGATTTTCTTTTTGAAGGCAACGCCATGCTCCACATTGCCATGCGCAAGCAGGGAATACCACACCAGTTCAGGGTTCGCGATGGCGACCACAACTGGACCTACTGGCGGAACAATATTTCAGAAGGGCTAAAATTTATTGGTGCCGGCTTTAAGCGGCAGTAGATAGAATATACCGGAAGATTGATTTTCTGAAATTATTCAGGTTCACCATATTGTACCTATTCTTTTTTATTGCTTCACAAGCTTTTTCGTAATGGTGTTTTGGCCATCAATGAGCTGAAGAAAGTAAACCCCTTTTGATAGGTGTGAAATATCTAACACCCCCGTATAAGTTCCTGTTTCAACACTAAGCCCTGCATGGTTTATAAGCCTGTAATTAGTAGGGGAGAAGCGATGGTCGGGAAGGGTTACGGTAACATGCTCGCTTGCCGGGTTGGGATAAACTGTTACCGACTGCACAAATTCGATGTCCGGAATATTGGTTACGCCTGCAACCGCAATAAGGTTAGAGCGGGTAAATGTATTATGGCCGTTTGAGTTGGTTACCTTAAGACTAACTGACCAGGTGCCTGGTTCGTTATAGGTAACTACCGGGTTTTTTTCATTGCTTGCCGATGGAGTGCCCCCGGCAAAAGTCCATTCCCATTTATTGGGAGCATTGGATGAAAGATCGTAAAAACTCACTTGTGCACCCGGAATAACCTTGATGTTATTGGCCACGAAAAAGGAAACCGGTTTGCCCATAGGCGATAGTTTGATCAATGCCTTAATGTCAGTGGTCATTTTATTGATGCAAACAACGCAGAAATCCCTGTTGAGATAACGCATTTTGCAGTTTTGATGGGGCCTGTACCAGGTGGGCGATTCTTCATGGGGATATATGCCCACTCCATTGGTATAAAGAAAATTCTTCCATTTTATGGTGGCAGGATTAGAAACCTGGGTCATGTTTGCCCTTTCCGCAGCATATTGTTGTCCGGCCCAGTATTCGTCGGCCAAATCAGAAAACGAATGGCCAAACTCGTGAAGCATGAGTTCAATGGCATCGGTGTGAGTGGAGAAAACTGCAAACTGGCCACCCGAACCCCCATATTTGCTGTCGTTTACCATGATTACCCCTTCATCATAAAATGGTGTATTGGTATTGAGAACATTTAATACCAAATTGCTGCGCCATGCAACCAACAGTCTTTCAATGTTGTACGACCAGTATGAACTGCCAAAATAGTTGTCGATCAGGTTATTGGGGTTCATAGCTGCCCCCGAAGCGTTCGAAACTACTTTAACAGCAAAAATATTGATGGAGTCGCGATACTTTTTAAATGGCTCTTCGCTGAGAAAACCGTTGCTGGCTTTAGTCGCATCAAGCATAAACTTATCCTGTTGGGTCGAAGTATAACCATCGCCCAAAATAACAATGTTCAAAAACTTGTCGGGCGGGCCACTGTATTTAAGAACTTCCACCGGGAAAACCTGTGCTGCCAGTAATTCCGGAAAGACAAGGAGAATTAGTAGTTTATATAATTGATTATGAAAAGTTATAATCTTCATAGGCGGGTATCAAGGTAAGGGTAAAGGATGAATTAATAAAGTTTTCAACCCTGGCTGAGTAACTTTTTGAACCATAATCTGTTGCATGCAGGATGTGTATTGCACTCTTGCAAAGAAATGAGCGCGTTCGAGCTCAATGGTTTGGGTTTGCAGGGATTGATGATTATTTGAAAATTCCACCCTGCGCACCAGTGGATTATCGATGCCTATTTGCATACACTTTTCAAAGTTATTGTTCATAAATGTTATGAGCATATCGCTCGGGGTGGTATCTCCCTGGTGCTTGTTGCGCTCGCGCAGGGTTCCAGGGCTTAGGGTTGCATCAATAATCACGACTGAATCGACGGAGAAAATTTCCCCGTTTACCAGAAGTATCATCGGAGTATGGTCAATTTCCATTTTTGCCCGATTGTTGTGATCATCTTTACCGTTTACACGCGAAGGCGATTTGCAGGCTGTTATAACCAGTGTGAGAATGATGAGGGTCAGAAAGCAGTGCTTTTCAGGCATGGTTCTGAATCTTGTGATCAAGTCATATTTTTTTGTAGCCATCCAATTTTAAAAGGTATTACCCGGTGTTAAGACCGTGGCAGGTGAATATTTTCCAGTTCTTTAAATTAATTAAAATTATTGATTTAAGCGAATAACCGGTTGCAATTTCTGACTATGAAACGAACATGTCTGCGAAAAAACACAAACACCCATGAACCGGGTTTACGAGCTCGGCGAAGCCAAAATAGCAAAAAGGGAGTTCTCCCGTAATGACGGAACAAGCTATCCGACCTTAATTCAAAAATTATTTACGGATGGAAAAATTAAAAAATAAACACATGAAATGCCGGAAATATTCAGAGATTTACTCAGGCTTGTTCATCACCAGTATTTTTCCTTGCAAACAGCGTTGGGATTGCCTTCTTTGATTTCCTTTTCAAAATCTTTGATCTTTTGTGCGGCACCTTTGCCCGATGCACACATTTCAACCTCCATTATGGTTTGATTGTTCTGGTCTTTGGTTTCGCATACAATGCATCTTTTGCAGGATACGGCCATAAGAAGTATTGCCATCATGGCAAGTATTAAATAATTGCAGGATTGATTTTTTACATTCATGGGATTATATTATAACTGCTGAGCACTAAGGTTAGTTGGACAAAAATACAGAAATTATATTTGCTTGGTTTCCGAAGTTCACCCATGCTGTCGGGCTGCATTTTTTAATTAAAATGCCGTCAGTAATCGTGCCAATGGCTATTAATAATTTACAACATCAATCTGTCCCCATCCATTTAATGTCCATTCTGCAATTGCTCTATGCCTGTCAATCCATTTACCTCTCTCAATCGTACGGGTCTTAATCACAAATTTTATTTGTAAATAGTAAAGATTATAAGGGCCAGCTTCCTGATAATTTCTGTGGAAAATGATTCCGCATTATAGTTTGCGATGCGAAAAAAATATCAGGAAAGAAAGGAAACGATTTGAATACAGGCGCATGGAAAAGGAATGGCGTTAAATGAAATAGAAAGCAAATTTTTGCCAGTGGTGCAGATAATCTTTTAGTATTTACTGGTTATATTTGCACCCTTAACAATTATATAAAATAAGGTTTATTCAATGCCAATAAATATTCCCGATAACCTGCCTGCCAATGATATTCTTCGTCATGAAAATATCTTCATTATGGAAGCGCGGCGTGCCCTTCATCAGGATATACGTCCACTTAAAATTGTCTTATGCAACCTGATGCCACTTAAAATTGTTACCGAAACCGATTTTATCCGGTTGCTCTCCAATAGCCCTATACAGATAGAACTTGAGTTTTTCTATATGGACAAACATGAGTCGAAGAATACATCGAAAGAGCACATGAATATTTTTTATAAAACCTTTGATCAGATAAAAAATAATCGCTACGATGGGCTCATAATCACAGGTGCACCGGTTGAGCATCTCGATTTTGAGCAGGTTGACTACTGGAAAGACCTTCAGCAGGTTATGGAATGGAGTAAAACTCATGTAACTAATACATTGCATATTTGCTGGGGTGCTCAGGCAGGATTATATCACCATTACGGAATCGGAAAATTTTCTCTCCCTGCCAAGCTTTTTGGGGTGTTTGAACATCGAATCACAGAGCCATCATTGCCCTTGTTCAGAGGTTTTGATGATATAGTATATGTGCCTCACTCTCGCTATACCGAAACCCGTCGCGAAGATATTATGGAACATCCGGAGCTTATATTAGCATGTTACTCTGACCGGGCAGGGGTTAATGTGGTTGCATCGCGCGATTTCAGGCAGGTTTTTGTTACGGGGCACTTCGAATACAACCCCGATACACTTAAAACCGAATATGTGCGCGATAAAGCCCGCGGCCTGAACACTGCGCTGCCTGAAAACTATTTCCCTCACAATAATCCTGATGCACGTCCTTTGGTACGATGGCGGGCTGGTGCAAATCTATTCTTTATTAACTGGCTCAATTATTATGTTTATCAGGAAACCCCTTACGAGTGGGTTTGATTTGTCTCTTTTGCAGATGGCTAAGATTCTATCGTTGCCATAATTATCAGTTGTCAGGAAATGGTTAGCCTGATCAACATTCTGGTAAGGCCATGATTTTGTATTGAATATTTTCTGTACATACAAATTGGTGCTACACCGGAGTGAGTATCTTCTCTATTTCAGAACTATAATATCCCCATAAAGGTTTTAATAGGAGCTTGACTATGCATTACCATTGACTGTGATTATGTTAAGAAATTTGAGATAGTCCGAAATTAATCCGGAAAGTTATTTCATCTCACCTTTAAGCCATGCAATTTCGTCAGCCCATTTGGTTTCGTCTGGGGTTTCCAGAATAATGGGAATTCCGTTGAGTCGGGGGTCTTTCATAATACGTGAAAAAACAGGGAATCCAAGAAATCCATCTCCGATAGACGAATGTCGGTCAACGCGGCTGCCGCGCTCTTTTTTTGCATCGTTCAGGTGAATTGCCTTTAAATACTCCAGCCCTACCACGGCATCAAATTCTTTCCACACAGCTTCGTAACCTTCGGCTGATCCGAAATCATATCCTGCTGCCCAGCTATGGCAGGTATCAATACATACACCAATACGGTTTTTGTAATCAACCAGTTCAATCATTCGGGCAAGGTGTTCAAACCTGAATCCTACATTACTCCCTTGTCCGGCCGTATTTTCTATTACTGCCGTTACCCCCTTTGTTTTCTGTAGGGTGATGTTGATTGACTCGGAAATTCTTTGCAAACATTCGTCCTCCGAAATCTGTTTTAAATGGCTGCCCGGGTGGAAGTTAAGCATTGTAATACCCAATTGTTCAGCCCGTGTCATTTCATCCAGAAAGGCTGCGCGCGATTTTCTGAGTCCATCATCTTCCGGATGCCCAAGGTTGATAAGGTAACTGTCGTGAGGTAGTATTTGCTCAGGCCCATAGCCATACTTGATGCAGTTTGCCTTAAACAGTTCAATATTTTCGCTTGTCAGGGCTTTTGAAAACCATTGTTTCTGATTCTTGGTGAAAAGGGCAAAAGCTGTTGCTCCAATTTTTGCCGCGTTGATGGGTGCAAACTCCACTCCTCCTGATGAGCTGACATGGGCACCTATATATTTTTGGGTCAACATGGCAAAAAAAAGTTGGGTTTTAAGCCTATCGGTTCTTAAATATCCGGATAATTGGTTTAATTGATTTTGATTAACAGATTATTGCCCTACAACCATTGTTTTATCATCGCTGAGGTGCCAAAACTGAAATAAGCCTGATAAAATTTATTACGTTTTCTTTCCTTTGAGCTTGTCAAGTTCCGATTTGAGTTTATGGTTTTCCTTCTCCAGTTCACGGAATTTTACAATTTCTGTAATATCCGTCTGAATTCCCAACAAGCCTGTCTGATCAAGATAGTCTATATAAAAGGGCTTCTTATTCGACCTCACAATTTTAATATCTCCTTTTACAATGTCTTCCTGCTCAAAGGTCTGTTCTCCCTTTTCAATTACTTCTTTGTCAGATTTTTCATAAGTTTTAGCCAATTCTTTTTCGTAATGATCAAAATCGGTGGTGCCAATCACGTCTTCAATGGTTTTATTTTCGTAAACATCGGCAACAGCCTGGTTAACAAACAAGAATTTCAGGTCTTTGTCTTTCAGATAAACTTTCTGAGGAATTTCATTCAAAATACGGATGACAGTATTTTTTTGAAGTTTCATTTGATTGTTACTCATTTCAAGGTTTTGCTTCAGATTTTCTATTTCGTTGACCTTGGACATGAGTTCTGTTTCATTTTCCCTTGCCTTATCAAGGGTTTTCTTGAAATCTGTAATATCACGGCTAATGCCAAAGGTTCCCACAACATTGCCCTTCTGGTCGTAAAGAGGCATTTTTACAGTCGAAATCCATCGTACTGAGCCATCAATGGTAATATCTTTTTCTTCAATTTTAATGGGTTTGCCCGTACGCATAATTTCTTGCTCGGCATCGTATTTGGGCTTTGCATTTTCGAAAGTTGTAAGGTCAAAATCTGATAAGCCCATAATCTGTGTCTGTCCTTCAATACTCCAATGATTAAGCAGAGATTTGCTTACGCGCAAAAACTTACTTTCTCTATCTTTGAAATAGATAGTATCTTCAGAATATTCTAACAATGCTCGCAACAAGGCTGACTCCTTATCGAGGTCTTCCTGAATTTTTTTCATTTCTTCATTGCGTCGTTGCAATTCTTCCTGGGTGGATTGCATCTCTTCCATATTCTGACGCATTTCCTCCTCCTGTGCTTTCATTTCTTCCGATTGCTGCTGTGACTGTTCAAGAAGTTGGGATGTGCGTTCTGCAATTTTAACTCCCGAAATAGTCGATGCAATGCTTTCACCGATTTTTTCAACAAATTCAATTTCATGGGGTTGAAATTCATTAAACGAAGCAAGTTCCACCACACCATGAACTTCTTCATTCAGCTTAAGTGGTACCACCAAGAGAAACCCTGGCGATGCATCGCCAAGCCCACTGGTAATATTGATATAATTCTCCGGAATATTTCTCAGATAGATACTTTGTTTTTCAAGAACACAAGTACCTGTTATTCCTTCGCCAATTTCAATCCTCTTCTTAAGAAATTTCTGCCGGTCGAAAGCATAGCATCCTGTAAGCTCCAAAAATTTCTCCCCATAGTTGCTGTCGTTCAGAATAAACAAACCACCCTGATTGATATTAAGATACTTCACAAGATTTTTAATGATGTTATTAGAAAGAGCCTCCATGTTGTCGTTGTTAATTCGGAGGATTTCACCAAATTTGGCCAATCCTTCAGTGGTCCAACGTCTTTTTTCATCTTCAACCTTGCGCAATTTTTCATCTTCTTCAGCTTTTTTAAGGCTTTCCCGCATTTCAATGAGGGCATTGCCCAAAGCATCGTCCTCACTTAGAGGGGTAAATGGGTGGTCGAAATTCTTTCTGCCAATTTCGCGGGCAAATTCGGCAGTATCCTTAAGGCCTCTTATCAGGTTGTTGATGTGCCGGTATACAACACCAATTTCGTCAACACGGATTGTATTGAGTTCAGCATGTTCCTTCCCTTTCGAAAGTACCTGAAGCGTGTCTGATGTTTGTGCAATGGGGTTGCTAATGAGCAACATAAGCCATCTGACGGCAAGATAAAATAAAACAACCCCAACCAGTAAACTTATAAAAATAAGGTTGGTCACAGCTCCAAGGGGTTTATAAATAACATCATCAGTATTAATCACTGTGGCAATATATATATCCCAGGGCTGAAAATATCGGTAAAAGATTGCATGATTTTCCTTTTTCGAAGAGCCTTCAGGCCACTGAAAAGAAAGTTCTCCCTGGTTCGATTTACTTAAATCAGCAAATAGCTTGGTTGTTTCAATATTTTTTCCTTTTTCGGTTGGATGAACCAAGAAAACACCCTTTGTGTCAATTATAGTTGCGAATCCTACCTGGAGATAACTGGTCTGGGAAAGTCTATTGGCCAGGTAATCAATGTCTTCATTGGTAATAGTATTTTCAGTTGAAATGTTGGTTAGAGCATTTAAACCAGATATAAGCGAATAATCCGTTTCGTCAGTGGGCAACTGATCCAGAATTCCACGAATGGTAATTCCTGTTTTTTGAGCTTGGTCCTTTTTAACCAAATAATATGTTTCTACATGGGTATACAGGTCGGCTGTATGAGCCCGCATGGTATTGTATGACTGATTTCGCTGATAGTTTAATCGGGTTTGATATACAATAATACCCATGACAATAAGAAAAAGGGTGAGCAAAAGGGTAAATACCAAACTAAATTTATGTTTCAGGCCTAAATGGTTCCAGAGATTATTGATTTTCTTCATGGCTTGGATTTGGATTTAGGGTTTATTTGGGAAGAGGAATATTGTGTTTAGTAAATTGTTTAGATAGTAAAAACAAAATTAATAAACTAAGTGATTCAATTCCTTTTTAATAGCTAAAACAGGCTATTTCACTCGGTAATTTAATTGTATTTGTATAAAATACCTGTTGTTTCATTATAAAATAATTCATGTTTGAAAGAAGTTTGGAGATGTGATTTTTTTTCACACTCAATGCTTGCAGCTGAGAATTTCATCTTAATTGGTCGGCATCAAACTCAATTCATTCAGATTATTGTTGTTACCCAAAATATTATGATTTTAAAAATTTCTTCTGTTTTTTGTATTCTATTGATTGGTTATCAATTATTTAAATTACAATTTTTTTGTATTGGGTTTGGTTACCGCAATTTGTTATTCTTAAAATATTATTGCCATTAGCCATAACTGAAATATTTCCAATAATGGTCATTTTAAAAAAAGTGGCGAATGGCTAATCCGGGGTATATTTTATCAATGAGTCATTAATCATGTTTTTTATAAATTTGACTCCGGTAGAAATTCAATGAGCTCAGGCAATAACCTTTCCTTTTCAGGATAGTAGGAAAACCATCAAACGATGCTTTCTTAACCATCGGATTTTTCATCAGATAGTTCTTGCCAAAAATACATTTAATTTTCTGTTATTGCTTAAATTCTTAAAGATGGGACACCGCTATTCCGACACATATAATTTTGAATTTGAATTTTCTCAGCTTGGAATTACCGGGCATCAGATCGAAAAAATGGCAGGGTTTGAAGGCCCTGCTCCTGAGCCCTTTCCTCAGTATATTCATGAAGTTCTCGAAAATGCTAAAAGCATGAAAGGCATCAGGGGCAGTCTGTACATTTTTAAAGGTCTTGATGTTGCTGCCCAAAAAGGTTGTATTTTTTTTGATGGAATATGTTTTAACACCGGAAAGATCATCGCTACCCATCTGAACAAGTGCATGGGAGTTGGAATATTTGTTTGCACGGCAGGCAATATCCTTGAGCATTATTCGCGCAAGCAAAACGATGCGGGTAACTTGCCCGAAGCTTATATTGCCGATGTGGCCGGCTCGCTCATCGTAGAAACCGCCATGGATAAAATTCAGGAACGATTTCAGGATATCGCACGCGAGTTGGGTTATGGTATTACTAACCGATACAGCCCGGGGTACTGTGGATGGAATGTAGCCGAGCAACAGCTTCTTTTCGGATTATTGCCCCCTAATCCGGCCGGTGTATCTTTAACTCCGTCATCTTTAATGAAACCTATCAAGTCAGTCAGCGGCATCATAGGGTTTGGACCCGGTGTAAAATCTAAGGGTTATACATGCCAGTTTTGCGAAATTACCGAATGTATTTACCGCAGCCGGCGGATGGATATTTTAGATTAATGCTAAGGGATTATTTCTATGATTTTTGTTAATTGTTAACGGATTAATAATTGTCTGTATCTTGAGCAATTAGTAAACCTGTTCATAGTATTAACTGGTATAAATGATAGGTTGTTACCCTGTGCACCTACTTATTTGCCTCTGATTATTTACAAACAGAGAATTAAGGTTGGCTTATGCATTTATTCCTTGTTCAACAAGCTGATATATAGCTAACTAAGGAATAAGGGAAGTCCGGGCAGGAACTAAGCGTTCATCCCGGACTATTTATTAAAACCTTGCTGCTACACCTATTCTACCCCATCGGCCAGGTTGAGGCACATTGGCTATACTTACATAATGAGTATCCAGAAGGTTTGAAAACTCAACAAACCATTCTGTTTTCCAAATCTTGTAATATATCTTAAGGTCTGTCATAAAGTAAGGCTCAAAACCAATTATTTCGCCGAATACCCCATTTCGGTATAGCATATAACCTCCAGCTCTTTCAATCCACGATACATTAATGGAAGTACCCATATTTGATGTTACTGGTAAACGTAGCATCAGGTCAATTTTATTGCGCAAATGATCCAATGCATAATTCGATATAAGTTCTCCGCTTGATTTGCCTGATATTGTGTAACTATAATCAATGGATAGCTGCGGATTCAATTGGGATATCCTTCTAATCTTAACGGGTGTTTTGAAGCCAACTTCAAAACCCGATAATTTTATTTTTGTGTGGTTCATGCTACGCCATTTTTCGTCGCCGGGTTGTTTTACCCAATCAATCATATTGGTTCCATGTCGCTCAAATACAGCAAATTCCCCTGAAAAACTACCGAAATTCCATTTTAATCCTGTTTCCCACGAAACAGCTTCTTCAGGTTTCAGGCTTGGATTTCCAATGTTGCCTGGTCCACTGTAATAAAGGTCAGTAAATGTAGGCAGGCGAAGTGTACGATTGATGCTTGAGAACCATCTTATATGGTTGTTGAATTTCCAGGCCAGGTCAAGCCCCGGGAAAAAGTTCACCCTTTGTTTAAGGCTCGTATTAAAATAGGTAAGCACACCTGCTGATGCAGAAAAGGGGCCATGGAAATAATTATGTTCTACCATAAAACTTACACCTGTCCGTTGGGATGAATGGGTAAAAAGGACACCATCGTAGCCTTTTACAGGAATAGGTTGATTTAATTTTTCACCCAGAACGTTGCTATAAATATGTTCGAAGCGATAATCTAAGCCGAGAGTAGTGATTCCGAAACTGCTTGAAAATAATTGACCAAGGGCCAGACCGGCAACATTGCTCATGTGATAATTATGACCTGCGTACCATGACGGGGGGGTGTTACGAAATAGTTCAAACCTGTCGTGATGTTGGCGCCAATAGCCTGTTGCATTGAAGTTTAAATTTACAGGCGACCACCTTAAGGCAGTGAAACCGGTACGTGTAGCTTCAAACTGATTAGGGAAGCGGGGTGTATAAAAGCTATTGGCCCCAAAGGCTTTTTGATTATATCCTCCTTGAAAATCAAGATTTGATAACCCAAGTTCCATTCTTCCATGATAGAACAGACCAGATGAATTGAAATCGGTATTTTCGGTAAACCCATCGCTTCTCGCGCCGAAAATGCTTATCCTGTGTTTTAGCGAACCGGTTCGAAAGCCCGATGAAGCTGATACATCGCCGTATCCGAATTCGCCACCCGCCAAAGAAACAGAAACATCCTGGTTGCCAGGCTGGCGAGTAATAATATTGATAGCACCATTAAATGCATTGGGTCCGAAAATACGGGCACCAGCGCCCTGTAAAACTTCTATGCGCTCTATGCTTTGTAAATCGACCGGAAGATTAAGATTGTGATGACCAGTTTGGGGGTCGGTTATATTGACCCCATTAATGAGAATTAGCGTCTGGTCGAAGGTTCCACCCCTGATGCTTATATCGGCCTGCATTCCATAGGTACCGCGTTTTCTGATGTCGACTCCGCGCAGGTTGCTGAGCAGGCTGGCCAGGTCTCGGGCAGGCGCCTGCTCAATTTCGGTGCGTGAAACAACCTGAACAACTCTCATGAGTTGCGATTGCACAACCGGGCTGAGTTGTGCACTTACCACCACTTCCTGGAGTTGTTGTTCAGAAGGTAAATCGCGGCCAGTGAGCGTGTCAGCACGCTGCTGTGTATGGCCGGGCAAAGCAAGGATGGAATAGACCAGACTCAAAATACCGATGCGAATTACCTTGCTAAGACTACTAAAAACCGCATAGGATTTGCGGCTCCAGCGCCGGAAGATAATCAGACCATGATTGTTTGAAGATTGTCTTTCCATTGTGTTAATTATTTATAGTTAAAAACGGAAGCAAAGGTAATGAATAGCAGTCAAAGGCCTGATAATGGGTTCTCATAAAAAGTATGAATACCCTTCATTGAAAATAAACAGTAAACTTGCGCCTTAGATGGCTCAGATTTTAACTATTTTATGCTTGATGGCATAAACTACCAGCTCGGCAGTACTGTTAATCTTGAGCTTTTTCATGATATTAGATTTGTGTGCTTCTACAGTTCGCACACTAATATGGAGGTTATCAGCGAGTTGCTGGTTGGTTAATCCTTTGGTAATGGCTTGTAAAATCTCTGTTTCGCGGTCGGTTAGTTTATTATTCTGCCCGTCTTTCTTTGTTTTACTTTTCAAAAAATTCTCAATAAGTATTTCTGAAACAAAACCTTTGCTGTAATGCTCTCCTTTCATCACTGTATGAATGGCTTCGATTAACTGACCAGGTTTGAAGTTTTTTGGTACATAAGCCATTGCACCGGCTTCAAAACCAGTAACTATCATATCCTCACTTACTGATGATGAATGTAATACAACGCGAACATAAGGAAACTCTGAAACAATACGCTTGGTAAGTTCAATACCATCAATTCCGGGAATAATTACATCAAGAATGACAACATCAGGTTTAAGGTCTTTGATTTTCTGGTAAGCTTCTGCTCCTTCGCTGGCAACACCTACCAGTTTAATGTCAGGGATTTTGGAGAATATCTGTCTTGCAGCCAGTAATATCAGGTCATGATCGTCAACTACAATTACCTTGATTTTGTCCATTCTGGTGAAGATTGATAGTTAAATTCTTAAAATAAAGGGAAGATAATGCGGCAAAAGTAGTAAAAAAACTATTAAAACACTAAAATTGTCATATATAAAATTAAAAAAAATGATTTTAAGCGAAAAAAAATCGCTATTCGTATCTTAAAGATTCTATTGGGTCGAGTTTTGATGCTTTCGCCGCCGGGTAATATCCAGCCACAATTCCCACTGCAAAACACAACAATATTCCTGAAATAATCCACAACCAGGGAACAATAAATGGGTTGCCAATTATTAGCGAAATAACATTACCTGCCAGCATTCCGAGGATTATTCCGGCAATTCCGCCAAGTTGGCATATAACCACGGCTTCGGCCAGGAATTGCTGCTTTATGGTTTTACGGGTTGCGCCTAAGGCTTTACGTATTCCAATCTCCCTGGTGCGTTCGGTTACCGATACCAGCATTATATTCATTAAACCTATTGCGGCTCCCAATAATGTTATGATTCCGATAACTGTTGCGGCTCTCGTTACAAGGCCAATGTTTTCAATAAGCATACGGGCTATGTTGTCACTTTTGCTTATTTCGAAATTATCGGCTTCGGCAGGCTTTAAATTTCTGACCATTCTGAATAGACCAGTGGTTTCACTAATGGCGGTTTCCATGTCGGCAATATTAATGGTGCTCACATTGATATTAAAATTTGTGTTAGGACGTGAGAAGTTTTGCCGGGCCGATGAAACTGGTATTATACAGTTCTGGTCGTTACTGAATCCAATACCAGCACCACGTTCTGACATGACCCCTATCACCTGAAACCTTTTATTATTTATTGAAATATATTTCCCAAGCGAATTTTCATTGTTCTTGAAAAGAGTTTTCTCAAGCTTGCCTCCGATAATTGCAACATTTGCTCCCGATTCGAGTTCGTGAGGAGAAAAATTCCGCCCTTTACCAAGTTCAGATCCTGAGGTAACAAGGTAGTTCTCGTCTGAACCTGTTACTGTAATGTTGGGATTGGTTTCTTCTGATCCGAATCTTATCTTACCTGTGCTTGTTGCCCACATCGAGATGGAAACATAGGCCGGAAATGTAAATTCCTCTTTAAACTGCATTGCCTGATTAAAGGTAATAATCTGGTAGCTTTGGCTGCTACTGCGAGCGCCAAACACTCTCATTTCGCGATTTCTTATGGAAAAACTATTTGCACCCAGCCTGGAAAAACTGGACGTTATTGAGGCCTTTATTGAATCTATGGACGTAAGAATCCCTACAATAGCCATTATGCCAAAAGCAATAATGAGTACGGTTAATGAGGTGCGCAGTTTATGACTTTTTATGGATGAGAGTGAAACTTTGAGGTTTTCGATGACAACAATCTGCGTTTTCATTGGTGTTTATGGAGTAGGGTTAGATGATTTTATTCAGAAATTTTTGTAGTCGTGTTTGATGAATAGTTACGAACTGCTACCTGATGCATTTTTGCCAAACAGCTTGTTTTCAGAGTTTATTGCCAAAAGCAAGGTCGCCTGCATCCCCAAGTCCGGGAACAATATATGCCTTAGCTGTGAGTTCATCATCAACTGCCCCTAACCACATGGTAAAACTACCTGAAGGGAGGTGTTTTTTTACATATTCAACCCCCTCAACGCTTGCAAGAATTGAAACGATGTGTGTGTGGGCGGGTTTCCCTTTTTGCAGCAATTCCTTGTAGGTTAATACCATCGAAGCTCCTGTGGCCAACATGGGATCGGAGAGAATCAAGATTTTATCATCGAGTTCGGGGCACGACGCATATTCAATTTGTATTGTGAAACTACCATTTTTATGGGGCTTTCTGTAAGCTGATATAAAGGCGTTTTCTGCCTGATCGAAAAAATTGAGAATGCCGCCATGCATGGGCAAACCTGCCCTGAGAATTGTTCCAATTACAGGTTGTTTCTTTAGTATTTTGCAGTTCGCCTCACCCAAAGGTGTTATTACTTCTTTCTCCTGCCATTCTAAATGTTTGCTTATTTCATAAGCAAAAATCTCCCCCAGTCGTTCCATATTTCTTCTGAAGCGCATGCTGTCTTTTTGCAGTTCCACATCACGGATTTCTGCAATATATTGGTTAAGGAGGGAGTTTTGGTTGCCAAGAATGTTTATCATAGCTTTTGCAATTTGGTAGTTTTTCGTTTAAGTAAGCTGTTTCAACCAAAGGTAAATGTTGGCAAAGGGTTTAAATATGGGTGGAAATCGTTTGTTTTCTATTTGTAAAAATACACATTCTTTCGATCCAAACCCAGCATAAAACCGGGCAAGATTTTTATTGGTTGATCCTTCAAAATCGAGAGTGAGCGATTGACCGGAATGGTCTTTAATAAACTTATCAATGATAGCTGTCATAGCACCATTTTTTCTGGCAGACGGATAACTGCCCGAAAATATCAATATGGATTTTTTATGGCTTGTAAAAAAAATTATCCCCGAGCAAAAGTTATTTTTTTGATCGTATGCAGTATATGTAGTGCCTAATCCTTTGTATATCAATGAGTATGCTAGACGTTTAAGCACGTTGTAATGCTCAGGGGTGTAATTATAGTTTTCTTTTGCATTATGTATTTTAAATGCTTCGATTGTAGAAATTGGTTCATTATTCTGAACAACCGAAATACCTTCTCGTGCGGCTGTCTTGAGGTTTCTGATGGTTTGTGATGAATACTTGGCACGTATTACTTCATAGGGTTCAATTAAATCAAGCTCATAAGTAATCCCTCTGCTTACTTTGTCAGAAAATTTGGTAGTTAAAGGATTGAAGGTATTGAGGCTAATATTAAGGTAAGAAAACTTCCTGGGGATGGCATTCAGAAATTCTTCAAGTAATTCCTCGGTAATTGGATAGGGCGAATAAACTCCAAGTTGCTGCACAAATGGTGGTTGAATAATGTAATTTACCCCCATTTTAATTTTTACCGGAAGTGGCATAACGGCCTCATACTCGTTTAAAACCAGAGCACTCCACCCAAAACTAACCTGGTCGAGATAAAAGGAGTAGGGATAAATTATCCCATTGATTGAGTTAGCTATGCAGCTGTCCCACTTCCTGTAATCAATCTCAGGATTTTCAAAATATCTAATCATATCCTGGTTTTTCCGGCTAAAAAACAATAAATGCCACTTAATCTTCCTTATCGCAACTTACAAATTCAAGCAGGTTTTCATAAACCATATTCCAGTCTTTCCAGTTTCCGCTATTACTCAATGCATCATTATGCCATAAAGAGATAAGACAGCCATTCAATTCTTTTACTATTGATACTATTTCTCTTACTTTTTCTATTGCATCGGCAGGTTTTAGCTTCATATAATCCCTTAATGTCCCATCCATTAATGCAAGCGGGTAAATTTTTAAACGGGTTTCCGACTCCAACGAAAGATCGTAGAAGCTGAAAACCGAACATGTCCCTGCTCTGAAGCCTGTATGTGATGCATATCCCATGGTGAAATCGGATGAGATATTGTATTTGATGAGTTGTTGGTAAGTGTCTGGAAATTTAACTTTCAGGTAATGTTGACGGCTACACTCAATTGATCGGTGAAGTAATCCCGACAATATCTCAATTTCGAAGGCAAGCCGTTCAGAACTTGAGTTCGACAAATAGGATGGGTGAATTCCGCATCGGGCATAATCTCCTATTTTTTTTACAAGCTTTTGAAATACAACAGAATGGACAGAAATTGTGCGATCGCGAGGGCCAAATTGACCGCAATGAAAAAAATAAACAGGGTCAAGGTTGTATTTTTTTTGTAATTCAAGTTGGTAATCATAAGTGTCAAACGGATCAGGTATTTGTCCCGAAAGTACCATTAAACGTTCTTTAAGAGTTGCGAATTCTAATGTTAAAATATCGCGGGCTATAATAACGGCATTGCGTGTAATCCCCTTTCCTTTATAGGCGTAGGCAACATCAATGTCATAGGTAGGTATGAAGGAAAATTCTCTTTTTCTGGCTTCAAGAAATGGAAAAACAGCCAGTAACAAATCTTTTAGTTCCATGGCCCATAGGTCCACAATTGGTTGGTCAATAAATCCCTTCTGATAGGCAAGACTTTGATCTGCTTCGAAGCGTCCATAGCGGTCATCAAGAAAAGGTAAATACTCCTCATACCGCGATAAAAGATAAAAAGATGCTGAAAAGATGTCAAAACCCATGTTGCATTTTGAGTCTGCCTTTTTCAAAGGAAAAATCTTCTTAAACTTTTCCCCATTAACAACTTCTGGTGTAAATTCTTTTACTCCTTTCGCGCTGAGAAATCCCGACGGATAAATAGTAATGCAATCAACCGGCATATCCTTCTCCGAATAATTAATCCGGGCTCCTTTGAAATTCAGAAAATCCTCTCCTGAATTGGTTACAGTATATTCAAAGCCACATATATCATGAAGAATAGTTTTTACAATGTACTGGATACGGTTGGTAATTTTTGGAGTAAAAAAAAGAATCATCTTAATATCGTCTTAACTGGTTCTAAAGATAAGATAATATTTGTTAAAGCATCCCTTCATCGGCAAAGCTGTAATAGTGGTCATGACCAATAATTATATGGTCAATAACAGGCATCTCAAGAAACCCACCTGCATTTTTGCATTTTTGGGTAATATCCTGGTCCATTTTACTTGGAATCAGATTACCACTCGGGTGATTATGACATAAAATGATAGATGAAGCATTGTCCTCGAGGGCAATTTTAAATATTTTTTTAGGGTCAGCCACGGTGCCGGCAATGCTTCCTTCACTAATGCGATGTGTTCGTTTTATCATGTTGCCCCGGTTGATGGTAATAATCCAAAACTCTTCATAATTGCTATCGCTCAGAATAGGGTGCATAAGCTCAAAGGTATCGCGGCTTGATGTGATTTTTTTCCTTGCAAAACTATCTTTTAACCTTCGTCTTCTTCCCAGTTCGAGAGCAGCTGCAATATTTATAGCTTTTGCTTCACCAATTCCCTTGAATTTTATCATATCTTTTATGGTTAGCCTCGAAAGGTCAGTAATGCTCTGATTGACTGATGCATATATTTGCCGGGCGAGGTCAACTGCCGATAATTCTCGTGTTCCCGAGCCAATAAGAATGGCAAGCAATTCAACGTCACTTAAGGCGGCAGGTGTTTTTGCCAAAAGTTTTTCGCGGGGCCGGTCATCCTCAGCCCACGATTTTATTCCTGATTGCCTAATTTGTGTATTTTTCCTTTCCTCTATACTCATACTTTGTGATTTCTCTTTCAACGAAAATACAAATTTTAAGGTTTATTGATATGCTGAAAAAGAGTTGATTTTTTAATACAGGAATCAGGAAAAACTGAACTTCACAAAAATGAAAAAGGTTGCATCCTTTAGTGGAAACAACCTCTGTGTAGCCCGTAGGGGAATCGAACCCCTGCTACCAGGATGAAAACCTGGCGTCCTAACCGCTAGACGAACGGGCCATTTGGTTAAAGTTTAAAAAAACCTCCCGTACTCAACCATCTTCCTACAGATGATTAACATGACGCATCAGCTTGGATTTAAGGTTAGATGCTTTGTTTTTATGAATAACAGACCTTTTGGCCAATTTATCAACCAATGCAATAACCTTTGGCAGCTTTTCCATCGCTTCAACTTTATCAGTTGTGCTTCTGAGTTTTCTTACTGCATTACGGGTGGTCTTTGCATAATATCTGTTGCGAAGCCTTTTGGCGTTGTTTGACCTTATCCTTTTGATTGATGACTTATGATTGGCCATGATCTTATAGTTTAATTCTTTTTTTATGTTAATTGCTGTAGCCCGTAGGGGAATCGAACCCCTGCTACCAGGATGAAAACCTGGCGTCCTAACCGCTAGACGAACGGGCCTTGGAAAAAGGAGTGCAAATGTAATACATTTTTCTGTTCTCTCAAATATTATTTCCAAAAAATAATATACCCTCACCAAGGCTTGCCTGGGACTAATGTAATAAATAGTAAGTATAAACCCTAAAACTTAATTGTAAGTATCCGTTATACTATTCCAAACAAACATCCATACCCTGTTTTTGTTGACTAAATGCGGTCTGTGGGTTTATTTTGTAACTAAGGATATAGAAAATAAAAACGTTAATAAATATTGTATGTTATTAGAAATGAGTAGTTTAATTAGATTATTCTGAAATATTCAAAAAAAGTTGAACTACTTTCCAGATTGAGCACAAAAATGTATGTGTGAAATTATTTTTTCCTATATTTGTGCTCATTTTATAAAGGTTTGAACACTATTTTAGAAATCTTAAACTCAATCAACAGAGACTAATTTAATACAATCGGAAAACTATGAAGAACGTAAAACTTTTAACAGTATTGCTTGTAGCGACACTATTTTTTGGCAGTTGCGGTTTAAACAAGATGATTAAAGGCTATGGCGATGGAGTAACTTTTACCCCGCAAACAAACCCCCTCGAAAATCATGGTGGAAATGTTGCCATAAATATAAATGGTCGCGTAAGTGAAAAGTACTTCCATGCAAAAGCAAAAGTTGAAATTACTCCTGTTTTGGTTTTTGAAGGTGGCCAAAGAGAATTGAGCACTGTTTATCTGCGTGGTGAAAAAACAACCGGACAGGGTACAGTGATCAGCAGGTCGAGAGCAACTACATTTGCTATTTCTGATGTGGTTCCCTTTGAAGATGCCATGAAAGCGTCTGAGTTATTCCTCAGAGCACGCGTTTATCGTGAAGGTAGAGAAACCAGTGCTGTAACTCTTCCCCAGAGAAAAGTGGCGGATGGAGTAATCAATACATCTCAGAGAATTCAGCACGAATATGACCTTGCTCTTGCTGCTCACGGCTACGAGAAAGAAACAACTGTTACAGTCTCTGCCAATATTTACTTCGAATACATGAAGCACAACCTCAACTGGAGGACTGCTCTTAACCGTAACCAGGAAAATGCCGACAAAATTGCCAGACTTGCCGATTTTATCAAACTTGGCTGGAAAATCAAATCAATCGATGTAAACGCATGGGCATCTCCCGAAGGTGAGGTTAAATTCAATGAAAAATTGTCTGAAAACCGTGCTAAAACTACCAATGATTACCTAACAACTGTTTTTACCAAACTTGAAAGAGAACTTCTCACCACCATCCAAAGGCCAAGTGTTAAAGTTACCGCCAAAGGGGAAGATTTTGATGGTTTCATGACTGTTCTCAATGCATCTAATCTCAGAGATAAGCAGGCTATTGCAAACATTATCAACTCGCAATATGCTCCTGCTGAAAGGGAAAGAAGAATCAAAGACATGACCATTATTTTTGCTGAAATCGAAAAACTTCTTGAACCTCTGCGTCGTGGTGAGATTGTTATTACTGCATTTGAACCCAAGAAAACTGACGAAGAAATTGCCAACCTTTCTACATCCAACCCTTCACAACTTGATGTGAAAGAACTCCTCTATGCTGCAACACTTACTCAGAATATGCAAACCAAACTTGCTATTTATAAGTCAGCACAGCAATTGTTCCCGCAGGATTACAGAGGTTTTAATAATGCTGCTTACATCAATATCCGTCTTGGAAATATTAACGACGCTGCCAAAGACCTTGAAAAAGCTAACCAATTGGCCCCAAACAATGGCAATGTTCTCAATAACCTTGGTGCAGTAGCTGCCAATAAAGGCGACAGACAAAATGCCCAGTCGTATTTCGAAGCTGCACAAGGAAAAGGAGTTCGCGTTAATTACAATGTTGGTATTCTTATGATTCCCAAAGGTGATTATCAGGCTGCTCTTACCTCATTTGCCGGTCGCACCTGCACCTACAATGTTGCTCTTGCTCATTTGATGGCTGGAAATGAAGCAGCTGCAATGACCAACCTTGACTGTGCACCTGAAAGCGCTCATGTTTCTTACCTGAAGGCTGTTATTGGTGCCCGCAGACAGAACAATACCATGGTGTTCGACAACCTGAGAAAAGCTGTTCAATTGAATCCTGCTCTGAAAGCAGAAGCAAAAATTGACCGTGAATTTATTCGCTACTTCCAGGTAGCCGATTTCCAGGGAATAGTAAGATAAGTTTTTATTTTATCTGACACAGATAAGCCATCTGAGCCTCGGTTCAGATGGCTTTTTTTATCCATAAATAATTTATTTTGAGCGGGTCGGATTGCTTATCCCCTTTTTACAGGAGAGCTCCATGTTAGCTTTTTTGGCTTCACCGGGCTCCTAAGCTCGGTTCAGTGGCGTTGGAGCAGCCTAAACGGGATGTTCGTTTCATAGTTAATTGTGAAAAGTTTTGTTGCGCTGAATGGTATTTTTGTTAATTTTAAACGCCTAAATATATTATTTAATCTTCAAATTACTGATTTTCTTATCCAGACTATGCGTTTCAAGATCGAGTTAAAATTATTGGGTGATGCCCCCTTTTCAATACCCATTAATTATCAGAGTGAGGTTTCGACATGGGTACACAAAGTTCTCCACTTCCACAACAGTAATTTAAAAGAATGGTTTGTTGCTAATAAGTTTACCGACCATTTAGGAGAGTATAAATTATATACTTTTTCAGATGTATATTTTGCTCCCGGCAAAATTGCCGAGGATCGTATTTTGGTCGAAGGAGCTGATGCAACCCTTATCTTATCTTTTTACGCTCATCAGGATGTTGAGAATATTATTATTGAGAGTTTTAAAGGCCAGGAACTCAAAATAGGCGATTCAAAAGGAAAAACCGCCATCCGAATCGATGACATTCAAAGAATAAAACAACCCGATTTTAAAAGTAATACAAGTATAGTATTTACTTGTCTTTCGCCAATGTTGATTGCAGAGCCGGGCAAAAACGCAGATGTTTACTTGTCGCCTGATGCAAAGGACTTTGATAAAGTTTTTTTTAAAAACCTGATGGCCCGGTATGCCAGTTTAATTAAATACATGCCTAACGGAGGAGGTGGGCTATCAGGGTTAAATGATCTCGGGTTTAAAATAATTGGAAAGCCCAAACCAAAAATAATAAAAGTAAGGGTTGATACTCCTCATCAGAAATCTGTAAAAGGTTTTTTGTTCGATTTTGAAGTTAAAGCACCCGCCGAATTACTGCAAATAGGTTATAATTGCGGATTTGGCGAACTTAATCATTTGGGCTTTGGATGTTGCGCAATAAAATAGCCTGATTGTAAAGCAGTATTATTAGATGTATAAAATAAGAAAAGCCCCAAAAACGGGGCTTTTTTATTGCTTGCGGAGAGAGAGGGATTCGAACCCCCGGAGGTGTTACCCTCAACGGTTTTCAAGACCGCCGCAATCGACCGCTCTGCCATCTCTCCGCGGCAAAAGTACAAAAAATCCTATTCCACCCAACAATTACGGCTATTTCAGAAATATTTTTTCATTAAAAATAATAAGTAAAACAAAATCAATTTGTTGCAACGATTTTCTATTTAGTTTTTCATTATGCTGCATGTTTTCCACTATTAATTATCTTTGCCGACATACTAACAAATGACCATGCTGTGCAATTTCTTGTGGTAATTTCGGTTGTATTATATTCAATTTTCTAATCAGTTTTATACTTATTCTTTGATCAGGGCAGCAATAGTTATTTTAAACTGGAATGGGAGAAGCTTTTTGGAAAGGTTTTTACCCTCTGTAATTTCCAATTGTCCTGATTGGGCCGAAATATTCATAGCTGATAACGGCTCATTTGATGGGGCAGAACAACTGCTTAAATTACATTTCCCCGCAATTAGGTACATTCAGCTCGAAAAGAATTTTGGATACGCCGGTGGTTATAATCGGGCATTGGATAAAATAGAGGCAAGTTATTATATACTGCTTAACTCGGATATTGAGGTTACACCGTATTGGGTGGAACCGGTAATCAATTATATGGAAATCCATGATGATGTTGCAGCTTGTCAGCCAAAAATCAGATGGTTTACTCATCCGGAAAAATTTGAATATGCCGGGGCAGCTGGGGGATATATTGATCAGTTTGGATATCCGTTTTGCCGTGGCAGGATATTCGAACATATAGAAACAGACCGTGGACAATATGACGATTTTGTTGATGTTTTCTGGGCAACCGGTGCATGTATGTTTGTAAAGGCCAAAGATTTTAAGGAAGCAGGTGGGTTTGACGACGACTTTTTTGCTCACATGGAGGAAATAGATCTTTGCTGGCGTTTGAAAAGAATGGGAAAAAGAGTGGTGTATTGTCCCGAATCGATAATATATCATGTTGGAGGCGGCACTTTGCCAAAAAAAAATCCCCGGAAAACATTCCTTAATTTCCGTAACAACTTACTGTTATTGGCTAAAAATCTTCCCGCAAGGCAATTTTACTTAGTCCTGGCTGTTAGGGCAATTCTGGACACCTTAGCTGCCATGAAATTTTTTGCCGAAGGAAAACGGGCTGATACTCTGGCTGTAATGAAAGCGTTTTTTTCTGTATTGAAAATTTGGAGAAAAAAAAGAAAGGCCGGCAAGGCCCTGCCATTTATAAACGCTACGAAAGTATATCGAGGCAGTATAGTAGCAGATTACTACATCTTGAAAAAGAAGCGATTTTCGGAGCTCAAAGCAAAAAGATTCCGAACATAATCCTTGTTTTTTCAGCCTGTTTTATCCCTTTTTGCCAATAATGCTCTCTATTGCAAGCCTGTATCCATCGAGCCCAAAACCGCTGATACTGCCGGTACATGCAGCTGCAATATGAGAAATATGCCTGAAAGATTCTCTGGCAAAAACATTGGAAATGTGAACTTCAATTACAGGTGTGTTGATGGCCAGTATTGCATCGCCAAGTGCTACTGATGTATGCGTATACCCGCCCGCATTAAGGATAATGCCAGTAGCCTTAAAACCTTCCTGATGCAATTTATTAATCAGCTCCCCTTCAATATTGCTTTGATAATATTCAAGATCAGCCTGCGGAAATAATTGTTGAAGTTTTTTAAAATAATCTTCAAAGAAGGTATTTCCATAAATAGATGTTTCACGCATACCCAGAAGATTCAGGTTGGGGCCATTAATAATGATAATTCGAGATCGGGTTTCCATAATCAAAGGTATTAGGCTAAATTGAATGGTGCAAAAGTAGCCAAAAACAGTTTTATTGATTACAATGATTGAAACTAAAAGACTTTGTTATTTTGGATAAAACTACATACATTTGCAATGCAAGTCGCAATAGGGGTGCCCTAAATATACGGGCTGAGATCAAACCCATTGAACCTGATCCGGGTAATGCCGGCGAAGGGAACGGGACCGACTTAAAAAGGATGCAGTTTCCCCTGTTGGCGTCCTTAAGTTGAACCCAAAAAATCAAAAAGTAAAATGAAAAAAGTAAGCATGATGCTTTTCATGGTTGTTTTTACCATGCAGGCATTCGCACAATTTCAGATTAATGGAATTGTGAAAGATGCATCTGACGGCAGTGTACTGCCCGGTGCAAATATTGTTTTAAATGGTACCAGAAATGGCACATCGGCCAGTTTTGATGGCAGATTTACTCTTACTACAGCAACCAATGATGCAATAACCCTGGTTGTTTCGTTTGTTGGTTATGAGCAAACACGCATTCAAGTCAACCCTGGCGATCAGTCTCTGGTGGTAATTCTGCTTAACCCCCGGCAGGTGCTCACCCAGGAAGTAATCGTAAAGGCAACGCGCGCCGACGACCGGACACCGGCAGTGCGTACCGATATCTCATCGGAGTTTATCAAGGCCAACAACCTTGGACAGGATCTGCCCTACCTTTTATCGCTAACCCCCGGACTTATTACAAGTTCCGATGCCGGAGCAGGAATTGGTTACACCTGGATGAACATCAGAGGGAGTGATAATACACGTATTAATGTTACTATTAATGGTATTCCTGTAAATGATGCCGAATCGCATGGTGTTTGGTGGGTAAATATGCCTGATCTGGCTTCCTCTGCCGACAATATTCAGATACAGCGCGGCGTGGGCACAAGCACCCAGGGTGCTGCTGCTTTTGGGGCTACCATTAGTATTGAAACAGCCGGCCTGCAGGATAATCCGTATGCCGAGGTGATTACCAGCGGAGGCTCTTTCAATACCCTAAGGAATACCGTAAATTTCGGAACCGGCTTGATGGTAAATAATTGGTCGTTTGATGGACGGCTTTCAAGAATCTCAAGTGATGGTTACATTGACAGATCTTTTTCCGATCTGACATCTTTTTACCTTTCAGGAGGATTTTTTGGCCGGAACACATCTGTTAAAGGCGTTGCCTTCAGCGGAAAGGAAAAAACCTATCAGGCCTGGTACGGGGTGCCGGGAAGTTTGCTGCAGACTGACCGAACCTATAATCCCGCAGGTGAAATCAGAGATAGTGAAGGAAATATAAGGTATTATGATAATGAAACTGACAATTATCAGCAGGATCACTATCAATTGCATTTGAGTCACCGATTTAGTCATGAGTTAGTTGCCAGCACTTCACTCCATTATACTTATGGTCGCGGTTATTATGAGCAATATAAGCAGAATCAGCGTTTCAGTAAATACGGATTGCCTGCTGTTGTTATTGAGAGCCAGGTTTTTGACAGAACTGATCTCATACAGCAAAGGTGGCTCGACAATCATTTTTACGGATTAACTTACTCTCTTGATTATGATGGCAACGGCCCCATCAAAGCCATTGTGGGTGGCGGCTACAACATTTATGAAGGAGACCATTTCGGAGAGATAATCTGGGCACAACTTTCGAAAAGCTTTGATAAAGGTTTTCGTTATTACGAAAACAGTGCACTGAAAAAGGATTTCAATTCTTTTATAAAACTGAATTACGAAATTGCCAGTGGACTATTCGTATTTGGTGATTTGCAGTATCGCAATATAGTTTACCATTTTGACGGACCTTCAATGGTTAACAATGAGATTGTTACTCTTGACCAACAGGCCATATTTCATTTCTGGAATCCTAAAACCGGCCTTGTTTACAATTTTGATGGCCGAAACAGTACCTACCTCTTTGCCGGTATCAGCAACCGTGAGCCTGTACGCAAAGATTTTACAGAGTCGTCACCAGTAAGCCGACCAAGGCATGAAACACTGAGAAACATTGAAACAGGTTATCGTTTCGGGTCAGGTGGGTTTAACTCAGGAATTAATTTGTACCTCATGGATTATAAAGACCAATTGATTCTTACCGGCGAAATCAACGACGTGGGAGGTTTTACCAGAACCAACATTAAGGATAGCTACCGGATGGGGGTTGAACTGGAAACAGCCTGGAAAATAAACCGGTTTGCAACTGTTGAAGGAAATTTAGCATTATCGCGCAATAAGATTCCTGAATTTACAGAGTTCTCGGATGTTTATGATGAAAACAGGAACTGGACTGGCACCGACACCCGGACTTATACCGACACCGATATTGCTTTTTCTCCTTCGTTGGTTGGCGGGGGGAGGGTAACCTTAACCCCGTTTAATAATGCCACTGTTTTGGTAACCGGGAAATACGTTTCAAGTCAATACATCGATAACACGATGAACAGCAACAGAAAACTCGACCCATACTGGGTTAACGACATTAAATTATCTTATGTGTTCAGAAACAGTTTATTCAGGGAACTGGAGTTTACTTTTGCCATCAACAACGTTTTCGATGTTGAATACATCACCAATGCCTGGGTATATAAGGGGGTGGTTGGCAGCAACGGACTAATTGCCATCGAAGATGGATATTTTCCTCAAGCCGGACGGCATTACCTGGGGGGTGTGAGGTTACGGTTGTAACAACCCAATTAACTATTGAATAACTAATCTGGAACTCCGGATGACGCGTCGTTGTACGGAGTTTCTTCTTCAAAGGCCTTATGTTTGGCATAATGACGCCAGCGGTCAATTGTTCCCTGCATATCAGCCGGAATTTCAGAGTCAAAAAAGAGTTGATTCCCGTTTACAGGATGCTGAAATCCCAGCGTTTTGGCATGAAGGGCATGGCGTGGGCATAGTTTGAAACAATTTTGCACAAATTGTTTGTATTTTGAGTAAGTAGTCCCTTTAAGTATCCGGTCTCCGCCGTAGGTTTCATCATTAAACAGGGGGTGGCCCATGTACCTGAAATGGGCTCTTATCTGATGCGTGCGGCCTGTTTCGAGTTTACATTCAACAAGGGTAACGTAGCTAAATCGTTCGAGCACTCTGTAATGGGTTATGGCTGGTTTTCCATGTTCGCCTGCAGGAAAAACTTCCATCACCTGCCTGTTTTTAAGGCTGCGGCCAATGTGTCCGGTAATGGTGCCAGATTCCTGTTTTACATCTCCCCATACAAGGGCATGGTAAAGCCTATCAATATTACGGTCGAAAAATGTTTTGGCAAGTCGGGCCTGCGACAATTCGTTTTTCGCAATAAGGATGATGCCTGAGGTGTTTTTATCAATCCGGTGCACGAGACCGGGTTTAATGGTTTCGCCGTTTTGCATGGGCAAATCCCTGAAATGGTATACAAGAGCATTTACCAGAGTGCCTGTGTAATTGCCATGTCCGGGATGCACCACCATTCCTGCTTCTTTGTTTACAATCAATATGTCATGGTCTTCGTAAACAATGTTGATGGGGATATTTTCAGGGATAAGCTCAATTTCGCGGGGAGGAAATGCCAGAACCACGCTTACCACATCGAGTGGTTTGATTTTGTAGTTGGGCTTAACCGGTTTATCATTTACCAGGATATTGCCTGCTCTGGCTGCATTTTGTATCTTATTCCGGCTGGTCGATTCCATGCGTGCCATCAGGAACTTGTCTATGCGCAACAATCCTTGTCCTTTGTCGGCAATAAACCTGTGATGTTCAAATAATTCCTGTTCGTCATTGTCGAACTTTTCCAGTTCATCATCGAGTATGTCGGTAATTTCAGTCATGGAGCATTATCGGGTAATAATGAATCTGGCAAAATATTGTTTCTGATACGTTGGATCGTTTACTCTAAGAAAATAGATGCCGGGGCGCAATGCGCTCACATCTATCTGATTATCAAAGGGGGCAACTAAAACCATTTTCCCTGTTATGTCGAAAATGCCTGCATCCAAACCAGATAGATTTGGGTTAGATTCTCTAATATAGATTATTCCTGAATTTGCCGGGTTTGGGAAAAGATTAAGCTGGCTTGAATTGGATTTATCATCAACACTGGCAAAAAGAGCCTGGCCCATAACCGGCCTTAACATTAGTGCCCCCTTGAATATAGTAGGCAGCCACTCTCCGGCCGCATTATAAAAAATATGGGCAGAGGCGTCGCTATTATTGTCGAATCCAATGTTGAGAAAATCGTTGGTGAGTTGCTGCCAGCCAACATGAATTGTATCAGATACTTGCAATGGTTGGCTGAGATCAAATTTTACAAATTGGTTCATCCAGTTGCCATAGTCTACAAATATTGGAGATGACTGATAGAGTATAACCTCAGGTTGGAGATTTTTCCAAACCATTATCCTGAAAAGTTGGCGGTTTTGATTATTAAGGGTTGCATTGAAGAAAAATTCGACCGAACGAAGCGTGTCTTTATGCCCCAGCACAAATCTGACAGCCCCTTTGGGGTTAAAGCCAACGAGTCCGTATCCATTCTCAGGTACCCCGTCATCATAGGCAAAATAGTTGTCGAAAACCTGCCTGAATACAATGGTGTCGTTGCGGGCAAAACTATCTCCGTTGCTTCCTTCTCTTACAACATGAAAAACCCTGAATTGGCGCCCTATGGCCGGATTTAATGCCCCAAACGGGTTTGCCGCAACCGGTGGATTGGCATGAGGTGCATAACTCTGATAACCTGCCTGGGCAAATGGGGCAATATTCCAGGTTCCGCCTGAGTAATTGCGAACAATTGTGTTATTTTCATCCATTACAAAATAGCGGTAGTTATAGTTGTAGGTTATATTACCCAGATTGGTGATGGTAACATTAAGCCCGGTTTTGTTCCGGGCAGGGGCCTGGGCTATATAGTGCGACCAAGGCATTGCCTGGTAGTCGCGCAATAACGATTGAGCAGGCGCTGCAAAAGCAATGTCGTAATACCACCTTTGTGCAGAGGTGCGGCCTTGATCTATGGTTATGTAATCCACGTTCCATATACAAGTGTTGCCTGCAAAATTATTGGGAGTTTTGGTCAGAGGAAAACTTGCATAATTGCGGAAGCGAAACCTGAAATCTTTACGGAGATACACGCTATGATTTATGGGAATGGCTACCCGTTTAAAGAACTGGTTGTTGTTGGATGCTCTGAAGGTATTTAGGTCCTGTCCCTGGGCTCTCCAGACACTTACCCATTTATCCTCTATCCATATATTGGAGTCTGGATTTTCGGGGTCAGTTATAAAATGACCAGGAGTGTGTAAAAATTCTACCACAAGCGAATCTCTCTGTCGCGGGGCACTACCCAATCCCTGAGGCTGATAGTAAAAGGTAAGCAATACACTGTCGGCAGGGGTAAGGGGTTTAGCAACCGGCGAAAAAACTGAATCGAGTCTTATGCGATGCGATGTTAAAAAATCAGCACTTATCTGGTAACTATTGGTTTGGGCCTGTGGATAAATTTTCCCAAATTGATTCAGGGCATCGAAGGTGGCAGTTCCAAGAGTTTTGGGATGAAGGGCAAAACTTCGGTTTACAAAAATCAGGTTGTCTTTCCAGATGCGGGGGTCAGGAAACGGACCGGGGTAAGAAAAGTCTTCCCTGAAAGGAAGAGTTAGTATCGGGTCTGCATCATTTTTCAAGGTGCCGGTTGTAAGTGCTCCTTCAATTACAGGGTTGGATTGCAGTGGCAGAAGTATTTCCTGAGCCCCGGCTTCGATAGAGAGCAGGGTTAGGAAGATTAATATGCCTATGTTGGTTTTTCTTGTCATGTTGGGTGGGCTGGGTCAATTTTTTTCTGTATCAGAAAAACATCCCTTATATCTTTTTATTGTCAGAAACCATTTAAAAATGATTATTTCCCATGAAATTCTGGAAGAAGGGTTTAACCTGATGTTGTTCCGGTTAATCAGATTTCCGGTACCACACATTGATTTGTGTTCCTTTAAGTATCTCAGGTTTTTCTGCACGACTGGGGCTTTGCCTGTAAACCCGGGCATTTTGGGTTGTAGCATTGGCATCGAAGATTTCTTCCCCAATTATGAGCATATTTTTTTCCAAAATCTCCATTACCTCCCATGGGGTTTTACCTGTAAGGTCAGGGGTTTCTATCCCGAGTACCTCCTGTGTGTATTCACTGAAGTCAAAACTATCGGCTGAGCGGTAAATGAGGTCAACAGTGCTTCCCATAGCCAGCCTTTGGGGACCGGCCATTACATTGGGCGATTGCCTGAAAACTCTTGCGTTGGTAATAACTTCGTCGAGATATATCTCCTGGCCAACATTTAGGGATGAGTTGTTGATAAGCATTATTGCCTCTTCGCGGGTTTTACCAATCAATAAGGGAACATTTACATAATTACTCCCTTCGCCGGTGCCCAAAACCAGGTCGATAGGTGTTCCCTTTTCAACGAGTGTGCCGGGTTGAATGCTTCCGCCACGGTATTTTTGCTGTAAAACAGCGTTTCGTGCAATATTGGGAATGTACTCGAGCTTTCCAACTTCGAGCCCGTAAGTTTTTAGCAATGCCTGAGCCTGCCGGAAAGAAAGGTCGGTGAGATCGGGCATTGCAACCATTTCGGGCAAAATAGCAACAGTAGTAAGGTATATTGCCCGGTTGCGCTTTACCTCCTGACCGGGGGCAGGGTTTTGGGATGCCACAGACCCTTTTTCGCGGGTAGTATCGAAAATAGAATCATTAATTACCGGGCGAAGATGCAATCTTTTCAATACCCGTTGGGCTTGTTCCTTGTCCATTCCTGTAATATCAGGAACTTCAATGGTATGGCCATGACGGGTATAAACATCAAGTGCTTTCAGCGAGAACCAAAGCAAAGCAATGCCAGCAGCCAGGGCAAGAATAAAATGATTGCGAAAGGTTTTGCTTTTCAGAAAACTTATTATGCTCATGGGTAGTTTGTTAGTTGCCGCGCCAAAATTAATAATTATTTGCCTGGTTTTTCCCCGGTTTCCCATTTAGTTTTGGTAATGAAAATATCCTGGTTTATCTTTGCTAATTATACTCAATTCAATTACTTTAGCTGAATATTCAGGCAGTTGAAGATACTGTTGCCATAATTCTAAAGGTTCCGGTTTGGTTTTTTCAAACTCCATCATGAGACGATTTTTAATTATTGCCCCTGTTTTAATGTTTGCATTTTTCACTTTGCAAGCGCAATGGATGCCAACTGATGGACCCTACGGTGATGCCGGAGTTAATTCCTTTACGATTAATTCTTTAAATGACATCATTGCATCCACCTCAGGCGGAACATTTAGGTTGAAAAATGGGTTGAACCGGTGGGAATATTTGCACGGAATGCAATTTGACAGAAGTGTTAACACTCCAAGAGGCTTTTTTGCAGGATCATCGTCAGGAGGATTTTGGCAGGCAAATGGCTTTTCTGATTTTGGTGAAAACGGTTTTGATTGGCAGAATGTAACGCCAGATATCGATCGCGACTTTTTTGCATCTATTGCTTCGATGAATGATACCCTTTTTGTATCGGTTAAAAAAAATTCCACTTCCTGGCCATTCGATTTGCCATTCATCCTCTATAGCCCCGGTATGGGCCAAAACTGGTCTGAACTTGTTAACCCAGTCCCATTTGCCCGTGAAGATATCCGGGTTTATTCAGCCGCCGGTGTTCTGATTTCGGTTGGTGCAGGCGAAAAAATAAAAACCTATACTATTTCAAATCTGCCGGAAGGGATTTATTTTGTCCGGTTCAGGGAAAATGGGATTCGGAAAACCGAAAAACTTATCTGGTCAGCGAAATGATTCATCAGTAAATCGATATTAGAATGAAGAAAAAAATTGCTATTGTTGCCGGCGGTTATAGCGGCGAATATGTTATATCAGTAAAAAGTGCATCTGTAATAAGTAATAACATGGATGCAGCCCGTTACGATTCCTTCATAATTATGATAACCCGCGAAAAATGGGTTTACCTGCCGGGTGATGGTTCTGAATTACCGGTCGATCGCAACGATTTTACAATAACTATATCAGGCTCAAAAGTCAGATTCGACTGTGTCCTGATTACCGTTCATGGCACACCGGGCGAAGATGGCAAACTTCAGGGCTATTTCGATATGCTCGGTTTGCCTTATACAACTTCGGGCCCACTGGCTTGCTCCCTGACCTTCAACAAGTTTTTCTGCAATGCCCTTGCACGTAGCTGGGGTGTAAATGTTGCCCGTTCAATGAAGGTAAACAACTTAGAAATTATTTCGGCAGAGGAGATCGCTAAAAATGTAAATCTGCCCGTGTTTGTGAAGCCCAATAAGGGGGGATCAAGCTTAGGTACATCCTTGGTCAGGTCATCGGGTGATTTATTGCAGGCCCTTAGAACTTGTCTTCAGCACGACGACGAGGCGCTTATCGAAGAATATATTGAAGGCACCGAACTGACTTGTGGTGTTTATCGTTGCAGAGGCGAGCTCATTGTGCTCCCTGTTACCGAAATAGTAAGCAAATCGGGGGCAAAGTTTTTTGATTATGAAGCCAAATACACCCAGGGTGCATCTGACGAAATTACTCCTGCCCGCATATCAGAAGATATTACACAACTTGTGCAACAAACCACTGCTATGCTGTACAACAAATTTGAGCTAAAGGGAGTAAGCCGCATAGATTATATTTTGAAAAAGGATAAACTCTTCTTTCTGGAAGCCAATATAACTCCGGGTATGTCGGATAGAAGCATAGTGCCGCAACAAGCAGCATACATTGGCATTTCGATGAGAGAATTACTAAGTGATCTGATTGAAGAAGCCCTGCGTTAGGAGTTCATCATATATAGTTGTAGGATACCAGATAATCGGCAAGCATCCTGAAAGATTTATAACGATGACTGATTGAGTTTTTTAAGGCCAGGGGCATTTCCGCAAAGGTTTTGTCATAACCCACCGGCAAAAAAACAGGGTCATAACCAAAACCGTCTTTACCTTTTTTCTCCCATATTATTTCGCCCTCAGCAATCCCCTCAAAAAGGAGTTCCTGGCTGCCAATGATCAATGCGATTACTGTTCTGAAGCGGGCCTTGCGGTTGGTAATCCCATTCAGTTCCGAAAGCAATTTTGCAATATTATCGTCGCTGTTCTTCTTATCGCCGGCATATCGGGCCGATAAAACACCGGGGCGGCCACCGAGTGCTTCAACTTCGAGACCCGTGTCATCAGAAAAACAATTACATCCATATTTCTTTTTAATATAACGGGCTTTTAGCATAGCATTGCCTTCAAGGGTTGGTTCTGTTTCTGCAATATCTTCGGTGCATCCAACCTGATCGAGGCTGAAAAGTTCCAGCTCTATGGGTAACATCAATTTTACCTCGTTTAATTTATTGATATTGTGGGTGGCAAAAACTAATTTCATAGCATTATTGAAAAGGTGAATAAAAAAGCCAAAATAAAACCCTGTTGGATTAAACTTTGGCCCGGGAGAGAGCTTATGATCGACACGCCTGGTAGAATCGGGCATTTACTGTGGTTGGCCCATTTCTATCAGGATGAAGTTTTTTGGTACAGTAGCTCCTTCTTTAACATGAATACTTTTAATAATTCCATCGTATGGGGCCATGATCTGGTTTTTCATTTTCATGGCTTCCAGAATAAGCAAAATATCGCCCTGTTTTACTTCATCCCCTTCCTTCACAAAAACTTCGGGTATGTTTCCAGGCATAAATGATTTTAGCTGGGCAGGGTTTTCGGGCTGGTAGGGCTTTCGTTGCCTGTACATTTTATTGGTACGGGTTTTATATACCCCTTCATCAATGATGAATTCCTCCAGATCGGTGTAAACTTCCGTTTTTGGCTGTTCATTCTCCATGTTTAAAATCTTTCGTATTGCTTAAAAGTTGTTATGCTTTAAATTAAAATGGAGGAATTCCATGCTTGCGGGTAGGGCGTATTTCAGACTTACGGCTCGACACTTCGAGTGCATGCACAACGAAACGTCTGGTATCAGTGGGTTCTATTACAGCGTCGATATAACCATGGGCTGCTGCCACATAGGGATTGGCAAATTTCCTTTTATATTCTTCTACTTTTTCTCTGCGCATCTGTTCGGGATCGGGAGCACTTTTTATTTCGTTGCGGAAGATAATATTGGCAGCACCTTCGGGCCCCATCACAGCAATTTCGGCAGTAGGCCATGCAAAAACAAAGTCGGCCCTTAGATGGCGGGAGCACATGGCAATATAACCACCACCGTATGCTTTTCGCAAAATAACAGTTACTTTGGGCACTGTTGCTTCAGAATAGCTGTAAAGTATTTTAGCCCCGTGTCTTATCACACCGGCATGCTCCTGGTCAATACCGGGCAAATAGCCGGGCAGGTCAACAAGGGTTACAAGAGGAATATTAAAGGCATCGCAAAAGCGGATAAACCGTGCGGCTTTATCCGATGAATCAACATCAAGAACACCGGCAAGTACCAGCGGTTGATTGGCTACGAAGCCAACCGTATCGCCGTTTATCCTGCCAAACCCCACCACCATATTTGCTGCAAAAAGTTCCTGCACTTCAAGGAATTCACTATCGTCGCTGATGGCTCTGATCACGTCGCGCACATCATAGGGCTCGCGGGGATCGGTAGGCATGATTGCATCGATACGATATTGGCGGGTTTTGGGTGCTTTTTTAGGAAATGAATCCGCTTTTTTTTCGTTGTTCCAGGGTATGTAGGAGAGGAGCTTCTTTATTTGCAGCAGACATTCTATTTCGCTCATGGCGAAGAAATGGGCGTTTCCGGTAATTTCTGAATGAACCCTGGCTCCGCCAAGTTCTTCCATACTTATCTCTTCTCCCAGCACCGATTTTATTACTTCAGGGCCGGTTATAAACATTTTGGAGATATTATCTACGACAAATACAAAATCGGTAAGGGCAGGCGAATAAACAGCACCCCCGGCGCAAGGACCAAGAATAACTGAAATTTGCGGAATTACTCCCGAAGCCATGGTATTGCGGTAGAAAATCTCACCATAACCAGCCAGTGAATTTACCCCTTCCTGTATGCGGGCGCCACCCGAATCATTGATCCCAATGATGGGGATTTTGAGATTCATGGCGTGGTCCATGATTTTTGCTATTTTTTTGGCATGCATAATGCCCAAAGAACCTCCGGCTACGGTAAAGTCTTGGGCATAAATGCAAACCGGAAAACCTGTGATGGTTCCGGTTCCGATTATAACTCCGTCGCCAGGCAGACTTTTCTTATCCATATCAAAGTCGCGGGCGGCGTGTTCAACAAACATATCATACTCGTGGAAGGAATTGGGGTCAAGCAAGGCCATAATGCGTTCGCGGGCGGTCATTTTTCCCATGGCTTGTTGCTTTTCTATTGCCTTTTCGCCACCGCCCAACAGGGCGCCCTGCATTCTAATCTTTAAATCAAGGGTTTTCTGTTTAATCGACATTTCTTTTGAGTGTTTTGAAAGAGTTTTCCGGCACATCAACCTAAACATCTGCTGAAGATAAACCGGTTTTTAATCGGGCTCAAAAGTAATTAAAAAAATGCTCAACAGCTCACTAAACTCGGCCCAGGGTGTGTTAACAAATTTCGAATTGATGGCAAGTAAAAAATTCTTTTGGTGGCTTGCAGATGTTGACATTCAAGACTTTATTTGCTTATTACAACTTTGTGCCTGAGAATAGTTTCTTTATTTTGCACCTCGATAATATAAATACCAGATGGTATTGTTGTAACATCTATACTGGTAAAAGGTTGATCCTGAACATCGGTGATTGTATGGGTATTCAGCACCAAGCCATTGATGGTGGCAATAGTAATGGTTACATCGCCCACAATATGCCGGAACTTGATATTTACTAAATGAGTGGAAGGATTGGGAAATATTTCAAGTTGAGGTCTGATGTTTATTTCATTAGAGTCGGCGTGAGTAGTGTTAAAAACTGCAGTCAGCTTTACCTCATCGCCGGGCATATTGAAAGAAAACTGAGAGTCGACTGATACTATCTGCCCCAGATGATTCATCCAGTGCCTGAAAGTAAAACCGTCCTTTGCAATAGCCATTAAAGTAACTTTTTCATTTTTAATAAAATATCCCGCTCCGGCAACATTTCCGGACAAAGGAGGATCAACAACAGTAATAACAAAATTAGCCGGATTGTTGGGGTCATACCCAAAAACCGACTCAGGGTTTGTATTATTGGGGTCGAGCCATGGCTTTAACATTTTGTCGTTGGTTTCGCCGTTGGCAGACCAGTGCATAGAAAATTTCCCATAAAAATCAGGTAGCAACAGGGTATTGCAGGTTGCACTGCCTCCGGTTAAGGTTCCAGTAACAAGACCATTGGTTTCGAATAGAGGTGCTCCAGATGACCCCCCTTCGGTAATTCCGTTGCCTGACACAGTTTCGGCCCAGATAACCCTCCAGTAACCCAGTGCCATGCCTCCGGTAAAGGTTGCGTCGGTAAGGGGTGAAGTGAAGGTGGATATTTTTTTGACATCGCCAGCGGGGTGATGGATGGTAACACCTCGTTCAGGATTGCGGGATGATCTTGTCCATCCGTTATAATAGGGATTCCATATTTTTAACGGGGGATCGTTCAGAAGCAGTAACTTAAAATCAGTTCCTCCCTGTATGGGGGCCTTGGAGATAAGTTGAGCACCTGAAAGCATCATGTTCTGCGGTGCAATACCCACATTGGTACATGACGAATATTCGTAATTGAAATAAAACTGCCATACCGCCAGGTCGGCAGTTGATGCATTGGGTCCGCAGTGGTCGGCAGTTAAAAAGTAGGGGGTGCCATTACTGGCGGTAGTGTTGATGAGAGTGCCGGTGCAGTTAAACCAGCTTGAGCCCGATCGGAGTAAAATCCGGGCTATCCCCCTTTTTTGCTTTTGCCATTCGTTGCCTTCGGGGCAGTTGATGTTTACATTGCAGGTGCCCGAATTCTTAAGATTTTCGATGTTTCCGCCAATCAGTTCATCATCAAAAATATAAATCATTTCATCCACCCAAAAATCAGGTGGCGCTTCACCGTTTTGGGAATAATACTCTAATATTAAGGCGGAGGAAGGAAGGATGTGGGTTGAAAAATACCCATCATCGGAGTTGTTGCTGTTGGTAAATGCACCAATGTGGTAGTTTTTATCGGCTGTATAAATGAAAAACTTATCATTTGGGGCTATGCTGAAAGATGAAAAAACAATCCCCAAAAACCTTGCCCCGGGCACGGTGATTTTTAGATGCCATAAGATGGCTCCTGTTTCGAGTTTCAGAGGTGATGCCTTTTTGCTGAATGGGATGGAAGCAGCTATGGAAAAACCAGCAAAATTAGGAGTTTTGTCCCTTTGGTTATTCAAAAAGTTTTTGCTTACATCAAATTCAACAACCTGTTCTTTGATTTTGTCGGGATTAATGCCCTCAATGATCCCTAAGGGTATTTCATTGGTGCTAATCTGAGCTGTTATCTTAAAAGCAAGAAAAAGTTGAAAGGCCAGAAGAAGTATAGTATATCTTGAAAAAATTGGTTGGGGCATTGTTCAAATATTGTTGTAAATAAAAAAGCAAAGTCGTTTTGGGCAAAGTAATACACAAAGTTAAGGGAATGTTTGTTCAGAATTTCAAGAAAACTATTAACGATTAGAGTTTAAAAACGTGTGGATTGTCTTTTGCGCAAGGCGGGCTCAAATACCTTAATTCTGGGGGTATGGATTGTTTCCGGGTTCGAAATACGATTAAGCAGAAGGTTCATTGCTTCCATACCCATTTCATACCCTTTTTGTTGGGCTGTTGTTAGGGAGGGATCAACCAGTGCAGCTACGGGATCGTCCCCAAACCCTGCCACTGCAATATTCTCAGGAATTTTATAACCCAATGACTTGGCCAGCCTCATGGCGGCAATAGCTGTTGAATCATTTACGGCGAAAATTCCATCAATTTGTGGTAGAAGAGATTTAATCAGTTCAGTTTGCGCGGAGACTGCATCCATTGTATCACATACAATCGCCAGTTGAGAGTTGTAGGGGATGTCGTGTTCATAAAGTGCTTTTAAATAACCCTGGAATCTTTCCTGACCAATATCGAGCTGGGGATGGGTACCCAAATGAAGAATGTTGCGACAGCCGGTTTCGATTAAATGCGAAGTAATGAGCCTTGCCCCGTTGAAATCGTCAGTTATTACCTTATCGGTATCAATTTCTTTGCAAACCCTGTCGAAAAAAACTACAGGAACCTGATTATTGAAAGCATCGGCAAAATGAGAAAAACCTGAAGTGGTTTTGCTCATGCATACCAAAAGCCCGTCAACACGGTGATCGAGCAATGCCTGAATATTGGTTCTCTCTCGTTTGGCATCTTCATTCGACTGGCAAATCATTACGCGATACCCTTTGCCGTAAGCAATTTCTTCTATTCCACTGATTACAGATGAAAAGAAATGGTGAATAATTTCAGGGATAACAATTCCGATGGTAAATGAAACCTGCTTCTTAAGGCTCAGAGCAAGGGCATTGGGCCGGTAGTTTACTTTTTCAGCAAAGGCCTTAATTCTTTCACGAGTTGCCTGACTTATGTCGGGATGATCTTTTAATGCCCTTGAAACCGTTGATGCCGATACACCGAGTGCCTTTGCAATATCGTTGATAGATGTAAGGTGTTGTTTCATGAATGTTTTATGTTAAAACCCCTCTTTTGTTTGAACCAAAATAAACGAAACTGGTTAAATGTACGAAAATTTAGCACCTCACAATATTATTTATTATAAATAAATAACGAATGTTTATACGAAAATTTTCCCCTTGTGTTAACCAATTCCAGCAAGTGGATTAATCAATATTATATACTTTTTAACTCTATTTGTGCAATCGATTTTTCAGATTTTCCCGCAATCGATTGCGAAGATAGCGCCCACAAATAATTGATAGTCAGAGTGAAAATAGTTATGAAGTGATTTATTTTTTTTTAATTTTGCTCTTGTCTATTTCATAGAAAAGTAACTTTGGCTTAACGCTTTGTTTATATTTTAACATTTAAGATTTAATTAAATTTACATCAAATTTTTCCTAAGTTATCAAATAACAACCTTAACACATTCAATTAATCAAGTTATCAATCACAAAATCCAAACAAACATGGTAAAGAAAATTGCCAGCTTAATTGCTATGATGCTCCTGGTTTTCAACCTGGCATCCTATGCCCAGTCAGGAAGGGTAACCGGTACTGTTACCGACCGGGCAACAGGCCAAACACTGCCTGGTGCAAGTGTAATTGTTGTAGGTACCACTATCGGTTCCACAGCCAATATTGATGGGCGCTTTGAGTTCACTGCTCCCGCCGGAACAGTTATCATTACAGCCTCATTTCTGGGGTATACGCCAACCACCCGCGAGGTGACCATCCCAGCCGGTGGTACCGTGGTGGTAAATTTTGATCTATTTGCAGATATTACTACTTTGCAGGAGTTTATTGTTATTGGCTATGGAGTGCAGCGTAAAGAAGATGCCACAGGCTCAATTGCCGTGGTAGGAGCCGCCGATTTTAACCGTGGTAGCATTTCATCACCAGGCGAGTTGCTTATGGGCAAAATGGCCGGAGTACAGATCACTACAGGTGGTGGTTCGCCAGGTACCGGAGAAACAATCAGAATTCGCGGTGGCTCATCTCTTTCTGCACTCAACGATCCGTTAATTGTAATTGATGGTATTCCTGTTGATTCGCGGGGTATTTCGGGCATGCGTAGTGCCTTGAGTACCATCAACCCCAACGACATTGAAACCTTCACGGTTCTTAAAGATGCATCGGCAACAGCCATTTATGGTTCGAGAGCATCTAACGGGGTTATAATTATTACCACCAAAAAAGGTACTGCAGGTCAGGCACTTAAACTTTCCTATACCGGCACCTATTCTCTTTCAACCAATGCCAAAACCATTGATGTTCTTGGTGCTGATGAATTCCGGTCAACAATCCGGGAGCGTTTTGCCAGCCGGCAGGATATACTTGATATGCTGGGTGAGGCCAATACCGACTGGCAGAGTCAGATCTATCAGGATGCCATTGGTCATGACCACAACCTGAGTGCAACCGGTGCGTTCAAAAACATTCCTTACCGGGCTTCGTTGGGATTCGCTTCTCACGATGGTGTTCTTAAAACCGACAACTTTACACGTACTACACTCTCAGTTGGTTTAAATCCCACTTTGCTTAACGATGACCTGAAGATAAACATTAATGCCCGTGGTATTAACTCACGCAACTATTTTGCTAACCAGGGAGCCATTGGTGCTGCTGTAATGTTCGACCCTACGCAGCCTGTAATGTCTGGAAATCAGAACTACGGTGGTTTCTACACCTGGATCAACGAACAATCGGGCCTGCCCAAACCTGTGGCAACAGCAAACCCGGTGGCATTGCTTGAATTGCGGGATGACCAGTCAAACGTAAACCGTTTTCTGGGGAATGCGCAGCTGGATTACAGCCTGCCTTTCCTTCCCGATTTAAGGGCTAACCTTAACCTGGGCTATGATTACTCACAAAGTAAAGGCGAGATAAACATTCCTGATTATGCAGCATTCTCGTATGTAAGAGGTGGTCAGTTCCGCACGTATGAACAGGAGAAAAAGAACGAACTTATAGATTTTTATCTCAACTATGTGAGAGATATCCCATCTGCCCAAAGCCGGTTCGATATCATGGGGGGCTATTCCTGGCAGCATTTCTGGCGAACAGATAGTTTCTTCGACAGAAATATTCCCAATAATCTTGCGTTTCAAAATGGTTTGACTGAAGATAGTCTTAGGGTTTTTGCCCAGGACAGGTCTGCATCTGAGTATTTCCTTGTTTCATTCTTTGGCCGTTTACAATACAGCCTTATGGACAGGTATCTTTTAACTGCTACACTCCGTTCTGATGGTACTTCAAGGTTTGCAGAGTCCAACAAGTGGGGCCTTTTCCCATCGGCCGCCTTTGCCTGGAGAATAGATCAGGAAGACTTTATGCAAAATGTTTCTGCTATTTCTCAACTTAAGTTGCGATTGGGTTATGGGGTTACCGGGCAACAGGAGATAAACCAGGGTGATTACCCATCCCTCCCCAGGTACCTGAGAAATATTCAGGGAGCGTATTATTTCTTTGGGGATGAAAGAGTTCCTACGCTCAGACCCGAAGGATATGATGGCAACCTTAAATGGGAAGAAACAACAACTTTTAATGTAGGTTTGGATTATGGTTTTGCCAGCGACAGGTTTACCGGTTCTGTGGACTATTATTTCAGAGAAACCAAAGACTTGCTCAATTTTATACCTATTCCTGCCGGCACCAATCTCTCCAATTCCATTCTTACCAACATCGGGAATCTCGAAAACCGCGGACTCGAATTCAGCATCAATACCCGTCCGGTTGTAACCAGCAACCTGGTATGGCGTTTAGGTGCCAATGCTACCATTAGCGAAACCAAAATTACCAAGCTGACCCTCTCCAATGATCCAACCTATCTTGGTGTATTTACCGGCGGTATTTCCGGCGGTGTTGGCAGTACTATACAAATTCACAGCGAAGGATATGCTCCTAATACCTTTTTCGTTTATCAGCAGGTATTCGACCAGGATGGGAAGCCGATTCAGGGCTTATTCGTTGATCGCAACAACGATCTGAAGATAACTGACGATGATCGTTATCATTTTAAAAAACCGAGTGCCGACTATTATTTTGGCATTAATTCGGCAATTGAATATGGTGACCTTACCTTCTCCTTTGCCGGCCGTGCCAACATTGGAAACTTTATGTATAATAACATTAGTTCAATGAACGGTGATCTTAGCCGTTTGCATCGTCCGGAAGGTCCATATTTAAGTAACATTACCCGCGATGCCTTTGATGTGAATTTTACCAATGCTCAATACCTTTCAGATTATTATATCCAGGATGCTTCGTTCTTTAAAATGGACAACATTACCCTGGCCTATAATCTCCCCAGTTTGGCACAGAACAAGCTAAATCTCACCCTGTCGTTAACTGTGCAGAATGCTTTTGTTATATCAAAATACAAGGGTCTTGATCCGGAAATTGCTTTTGGTGTCGACAACAATTTCTATCCCCGTCCCCGCAATTTTGTTTTGGGTATAAATCTTCAGTTCTAACTTAAAAAACTCAGATAACGATGAAAAAACTTTTGTATATAATAACTGTAATTGCTGGTTTCCAGCTTCTGTTTACAGCCTGTATCGGGGATTTGGATGTTGTTCCCCTCGATGATAAGGAGATTACCTCCGCAACAGCATATAATGATCCTGCAGCCTATCGTCAGGTACTTGCTAAATTGTATGCCGGTCTGGCAGTTTCCGGTCAGGAAGGTCCCTCCGGACGCGCTGATATCAGCGGTATTGATGAAGGTTTTGGCCAGTACCTCCGGGGTTATTTTTACCACCAGGTAATTACCACTGACGAGGCTGTTATTGGTTGGGATGATCAGACAATCAAAGATCTAATTTACCATCAGTGGGGTGCAAGCGATGTATTTATTACCGCCATGTATTCCCGTATCTTTTATCAGATTGCTCTTGCTAATGAATACCTTCGCCAAACCACTGAAGGGAAACTGAATGATAGAGGTGTGGCGGCAGCTTTGAAAGCCCAAATAAAAACTTACCGTGCTGAAGCCCGCTTTCTTAGAGCTCTAAGTTACTGGCACGCCCTCGACCTGTTTGGAAATGTGCCTTTTGTAACCGAAAATGATGTTGTTGGTTCTATCCCTCCAAAGCAGACCACTCGCTCCAACCTGTTTAACTATATTGAAAAGGAACTTTTGGAGATTGAAGGTGAAATGGTTGCCCCCCGTCAGAACGAATATGGTCGTGCCGATCGTGGAGCCGCCTGGATGTTGCTGGCAAAACTTTATCTCAATGCTGAAGTATATACCGGCACACCAAAATGGACAGAAGCTCTTACCTATGCCAACAAGGTTATTACTGAAGGTGGTTATACGCTTCAACCAACCTATGCTCATTTATTTATGGCCGATAACAACCCCTTGCAACACCCCGGATTCAACGAAGTGATCTTCGCCATTCGCTACGATGGTATTCACACCCAAACCTGGGGAGGTACCAATTTTATCATTCATGCATCCATTGGTGGTAGTATGGTTGCTGCTAACTATGGTATGGATGGTGGCTGGGGTGGTTTGCGTACCACTAAAAACCTGGTTAACCTTTTTGCCCCCAGCGATCCGAGGTCTATGTTCTACACTACTGGGCAAAGCCTTGAAATAAATAACCTTAGTGATTTCTCTAACGGATACTCTGTTGTTAAATTTACTAACAAAAGGCGTGATGGGACAAACGGTTCCAATATCCAATTTGCAGATACTGATTTCCCGGTATTTCGTTTAGCAGATGCCTATCTGATGTATGCCGAAGCTCACCTGCGCGGTGGCGGTGGAAATGCTGATCTTGCCCGTGAATATTTTAACAAACTAAGAGAAAGAGCATTTGGAAACACCTCAAACAACGTTACAAGTATTACCCTCGATGGAATACTCAATGAACGTGCCCGCGAACTTTACTGGGAAGGACATCGCAGGACCGACCTTATCCGTTACGGCCGATTTACCGGTGGTACTTATGTATGGCCATGGAAAAACAGGATAAGGGAAGGTGGTGCCACTGATGTAAAATACAACATTTTCCCTATCCCAAATGCCGATCTTACCGCAAATCCCAACTTAAAACAAAACCCAGGTTATTAATCTTAAAAAATATTTTCAGATGAAAAGGATATTATTGTTAATTGCTATTCTTGCAGGCCTTGGTTTTATGTGGTCGTGCGAGAAAGCACAGGAAAACCCGGTGCTGGATACTACAAAACTGGTTCCTGCCGAACTGAAATCTCCGATTGCCGGTGGAAACTATGTGCTACTCCAGATCAATATGGACAAGCTGTTGTTCAAAGTTGAATGGGATGCTGCAAATTATATACTTCCCGGTATTGTTGCTCCCCGTTATACCATCGAACTTGATGTTGACGGAAATAATTTCGCCGCGCCGGCTACCATTGCCACCGTGGATACCCTTGTTTTCGAGTTGACAGTTGACAGGCTTAATAACGCGATGAATGTACTTGGTTTGGAGCCTGGAAAACAAGCTGCTGTAAATATGCGGATCCGCTCCTTTATTGCTGGCGGGGCAGAAAGCCTCACTAAGTTTTCAAATGTTATCACCTTTACTGTAACCCCGTTTAAATTTAAAGTAAGGCCAATCTGGCTGCTCGGTAATGGTACTGATGCTGGTTGGAATAACAGGGGAGCAATTGAAATGGAGCATGTTGAGGCCGCCACCTATGCCAAAGTAACTAATCTTAAGACAGGTTCAGGAGTTTTCTTCAAATTTATTTCAGTGCCTGGGCAGTGGGCCCCTCAATGGGGTACCGATGCCAATCCGGTGCAGATTGTTGACGGTGTAAGGATAGGTAACCTTTCCTACCGGCCCACTGAATCAATCCCCGACCCACCGGCAATACCGGTTCCCCCGGTGGCAGGTTCATACAGGATCGTTGCCGATACCATTGGTCTGAAATACAGGGTTGAACCTGTTCCCACCAAGCTTTTTGTGGTTGGAGATGCTATCGGTGCTCCTGTTGAAATGATCAGTACAGCTCCCGGAAAGTTCTATACTACCATTAAACTCGATGGCCGCGAAAATCTGACACTTCAGTTTTCTGATGGCGTTTCAGCACGTGCAACCCGCTTTGGTTCTGAATCAAGGTATGGCCACTATATGAGCCGTCTGGTCGAAGGTGAAAACAGTAAGGTTGTTATGCCTGCCAAAGCCGGTACTTTCCGTGTAGAAGTTAACCTTGCAACGCAAACCTACCGCATAGTAGCAGAATAATCATTAGAATTTTTTGCTCTTTAGAAACCGGCCTGTACCTTGCGTGCAGGCCGGTTTTTTTGCTTACTGTTTTCCGGATTGTTTTTCATTCGTAATCGCAAGCGTCTTATTTATAGCCTATAGATTATTTCATTAATTAAATATGGGTTTCCCAGTTCATTTTGATGTATTTTAATTTTAGTTTTTGGCCCTAAGCTAACTAAGAAAGCTATTATTATCCTTATATGCACATAGTTTTCTTTTTTATTTTCGGCTTTGCTTTTTGCTTGATCAAAAAGCAACAAAAAATCAAGGCTTCGGATATTTTCCGACAAGTCAGAAGCTCACTACGCTGAAAGTTTGAATGTCCCGCAAAACAATATTTTACTCATTTAAAGTAATTCCTGCTTTGCGGAACCGCAAACTTTCTAAAAAGCTCCGGTTCGCTTCGACTTGTTACCGGAAAATTTCCAAGGCCAGTGGGTGCATTGAATAGAATTCCTACTTGATGACCTGATTTATTGAAACGAATAAATCAACCTAATGACAATCCAGAACATTGAAATCCATTATAAAACAGCACAGGCCACTTAAACGGCCTTGGTGGAGACACCTTACAAAACAAGCGATAAGTGCGTTAAAAAAGATTCGCAATCCCGAAAAGCATAATAAGGTTCAATAGACAACAAAACTTGATTCTTCGGGATATTGAATCTTTTAGGACTCGAGTATAGTTTTGTTGGTGTCGCAACCGAAGCCTTGATTTTTTGCTACTTTTCTATCAAGGGAAAAGTAGAAGGAAGAAAAGAATAGTACAGAATTCAAAACGATCTTTTGACTAAATATGGGTATCTCATCCTGAAAACAGGTCTATAAAAACCGGCCTGTACATTGCGTGCAGGCCGGTTTTTTTCTTCATTTTAGCGTTGATGTTTACGACCAATTGTGCAGGATTGCGGATAATCATAATGTCTTTTAATTCTTTAACACTGCCCGATTACCGTTTCATATCCCCGAAAAATATTTTCCTGTAAATTTGCAACATTGTTGCAAACGCTAAACAATTGCAATTCTTTGGTGTTTTAAAATAGATTGCAAGTTTTTTCTAATTGGTTAACCACTGGTTTTTTATGGTTTCAGGAGGAAGTTGGTTCCAGGTACTACGAATATTGCTCTGGCTATTGTTGGGTCTGTGGAGTTTTGGCTTAATGGCTTGGGCAAATTCTGATGATATCTCAGCAAATGGTGTTATTGCAGGAATTATAAAAACCCCGTCTGGAGATGCTCTTTCAGGGGCTACGGTGGTGATCATGGAACTCAACATTGGAACACAGACCACTCCCGATGGGCAATTCTCCTTTGGTAAAATAAGGCATGGAAACTATACCATTCAGTTAAAGCACCTGGGCTATGCATCTTCGGACTTAAAAATTAATCTGGCTTCCGACACTATAAAAGTTCACGTAATTCTGCACGAAACCCATATTGAGTTACGAGAGGTAATTGTACAGGAAAGTTCCACCGGGCGGGTTTTTCCTGAAAAGTCATTAAATATTGATGTTGTAGGAAGTGAATATCTGCGAGAATCTTCTCAGATAACCCTTTTGCAGTCACTTCAGCGGATTCCGGGGATTAACTCAATGGATATTGGCGCCGCTATGTCGAAACCTGTGATAAGGGGCCTTGGGTTTAACAGGGTAGTGGTGGCACAATACAACCTTAAGCAGCAAGGCCAGCAATGGGGTGCCGATCATGGGCTCGAAATTGACCATGCAGGGGTAGAGCGCGTGGAAGTACTCAAAGGACCTGCATCGCTGGTTTTTGGGTCTGATGCTATCGGAGGGGTGCTCAATATTAGACCTCCAGTGTTGCCCGATGATAATAAAGTGGAAGCCCGTGGCGAACTATGGGCACAATCGAATAACGATTTGCTGGGTGCAACTATCATGTCTACAGTTAGCCGGTATGGTCGCTTTTTCCGCTTTAGGGTAACCCTGCAGGATTATGCAGATTACCGTGTGCCGACCGATAGTTTTATTTACAACCGTTGGGTGTTGCCCCTTGCCGCAAAAAGACTTAAAAACACCTCAGGGGAAATCAATAATGTCTCAATCTCGGGAGGGCTCAGAAAAGAGTGGGGTATAAGTACCATCACTTTTTCGCGGTATGGGCAGAAATCAGGGTTTTTTCCTCTATCGCATGGTTTGCTTCCAGTGGCAGCACTAAGCCAGCCCGGGGAGCCCAGAAAAACTGATTACCCACGACAGGATGTTCAACATTATATTATCGCATCAAACTCCAAAATTATATTGGCAGTGGGGCGACTTGAAGTTGATATGGGGTTTCAACAGAATAACCGGCAGGAGTTAAATCTTCCGCACAGGCATGGCTTAGCACCATTGCCTGAAACCAACCGGGAACTGCATCTGATTTTAAATAGCTATTCTGCCGCTACTAAATTTCATACTCGTTTCCGGGATAAATATCAGATAATTCTGGGGTGGAATGGCAGTATGCAGCAAAACCAGCGTGGTGGCTTTAACTTTCTTATTCCCGATTATAGTTATGGCGAAACCGGCCTGTTTGTGCTTGCCAACAGGGAGCTTAATCACAACAATCTCTTTATAAACGCCGGGCTCAGGGTAGATTTCGCAGGTATGGAATCTGAAGAGTATTCGGAACCCGTTTGGGTCGATGAGCAAACTATTGGTGGTTTCAGGCAGCGGGCGCCTCAGTTGAGCCGCAAATATGCAAACCTTGCTTTTTCGGGGGGTATTTCATGGGTGCCAGCTGATAACCTAAATCTGAAGACAAATCTGGGTTCAGGTTTCAGAAACCCCGCTCCCGTTGAGCTTACTGTCAATGGTATCCATCATGGCAGCCTCAGGCACGAAATGGGCGATGCTTCCCTGATCCCTGAGCGAACTCTTCAATGGGACATGGGACTTGTTTACCATATTCAGGATTTTTACATCACCATTACCCCTTTTGTAAATTATTTCCTTAATTACATTTATCTGCGTCCAACCGGAAGATTCTCCTCCCTTCAGGGTGCAGGCCAGATTTATCAGTACAGCCAGGCAGATGCAATTCATGCGGGGGGAGAGATTTATTTTGACTGGCACATTTCTGAATCGCTTCACACCTCGGTTGGAGGTGAGGGTATATGGGCTCAGAACCTTGAAACCGGCTTTCCGCTTCCATTCACTCCGCCTGCATCTCTGCTTGCCGAGATAAATTACAAATTGCCTTTACGTAATAGTAATCTTAAAGAGATCAAACTCATCAGCTCATTCCGGGCCACTTCAGCACAAAACAGGGTGGTGCCCAACGAATCTGCTACCCCTGGATATTTTCTTACTAATACGGGTATAAGAATAAATGCTGCATTTGGTGGCACGCCACTGAAAGTGTTTTTTATGGTAAACAATGTATTTAATGTGCAATATAAGAACCATATCAGTTTCTACCGGATCCTTGAGTTGCCTGAACCCGGCAGGAATTTCACACTTCGCATCTCAGCATCTTTAAGTAAATAATTTCAAGTTTGCTTAACAATAATAAATCTTTTTAGTATGAAAAACAATGTTTTAAAATCAACCCTGGTAATTGTTTCGTTTATAATTATTACGCCGTTTTTTAAAGCGTGCAACAAAGATAACGACACTGAAATACCCTTAATAGAACTGCTGTCTCCGGCCGATGACGATCATTTTCATCCAGGCGAAACCATTCATTTAGATGCTGAGGTATCTGATAATATTGGTTTGCAGCAGGTAAAGATTGATATTCATAGTGCAGGTGGTCATTCTCACAAATCATCTGTGCTCAACGGGATTGAATGGCATTGGGATACCATAATGGATATTTCAGGCCGAAACAGGCATATTCACCTTGATATTCCAATACCTGCAAATGCTGAGCATGGTGAATACCATTTTACCATTTATGCTCTTGATAAGGCAGGAAATGAAGCATTCATTTCGGTAGACATTCATATTGATGAGTAATACTTCTTAGTACTTAAAGAAAAAGCTTGAAAGCAGATCAGAAACCTGCTTGCAGGCTTTTCTTTTTAGAGTCACATCAGATTATCTCTGATATAGTTGTGGCTTACCCCACATCAGGAATACAAGTGCAGCTATATCGGTATTCTGAATAAACGGGCCATACACAGGGTCGTTTTCACGGGCAAAGAATCTGAACTGCTCTGCTCCGGGACCTTTGGCATAGAAAGGCACCAGTTTGTTGGTGTGGTCTTCTGAATTCCACTGCAATCCGGGCAGGTTGCCTTTGCCATTGTTTACCAGGTTGGGGTAACGTGGAGAGGGTTCGCCGGGTCCGGAAATGTAGCCGGTTTCATGATCAGCGGTTATAATTACCAGGGTTTCGTTCCAGTTGCTGTTTTTTTCAACCCATTCTACAACGGCGTTAATGGCATTGTTGAAATCGGTTTGCTCTTCAATCAACCTGTCGGTCTGATTGCTATGGCTTGCCCAATCAATGGCGCCCCCTTCAATCATAACAAAAAATCCCTTGGAGTTTTGATTCAGTACATTCAATGCAGCACGGGTCATTTCCTCAAGGGTGGGGATACTTTCGTTTATTTGGGTTTGAAATGGCAGGGTATGCTCCGAAATGGAGGTGCGAGCCTGCCGCAGAGTGGTGTTTACCATAGGTACACCCAGAATCCTTCGGGGTGTATTGCCGGAAGCCAGCTGTTTAAACTCATCGCGGGTTTGAATCAGGTGCCAGGGATCGGGAGTACCATCTCCATTGGCATCACGCACCCTGAAAGTTCCCTCCTGGGTTTCAAATACTGCGCGTCCATCGTTCAGTTTCAGGGCATTCCATATTTCGTTTCCTCCGGCATATCTTCCATCTGTTTGCGCAGGGTTACCATCATTATCAAAATCGGGGTTGCCCGCTGCCATTATTACATCGAGTGATGTGTTGAAAAACATATACCGGGCAATTTGTGCATAATTGTTCCTGTGTTGATTGTGGGCGGCAAAGCTGGCCGGAGTGGCATGGCTAAGCTGTACACTCGAAACTACACCTATTGCTTTGCCCAAAGCTTTCGCCGCCTGGCTCATGTGCACAAGCGTATCGCCGTGAATACCAAGGGCAATCGTGCCGTTGTATGATTTCCTGCCGGTCGAAAGGCTTGTGCCGCCTGCTCCCGAATCGGTGTAATCTGCCATAACATATCTGCTGTTGGCAAAGGCTTCCCGTGGATTATAGCCCGTGCTGAATAGCGTATCGCCGCTGCGGGTTGAGATTATTGAAGGGTAAGTGGTTAAAGCAAAATGAGTCCAGTCGCTTTGTTCAAAAATCTGGGCATTGTCTGTCCCATGGTTATAATAATTGGCAGATTTTACATGGTTAAATCCCATGCCATCACCAATCAGAATGATTATATTTTTGGGTTTTGGGAGAGTTTGCTGTGATGAATTCTTTTGTGCTGATGGGTTGCATGATGTTGCTAATGCAATGGCAATCAATCCAATAATTAGCTTGCGGGGGTTTTTCATTATTCAGTTGTTTGATGATTAAAAATTTCGAACAATAATACACAATTGAAATTAATCAGGGTTTAATAAAAACAAAAAAGCTCTGAAAACTACCAGGGCGTTTTGTTTAGTAAGGTTTTCTGCCGTAAATACAATGCAGGTACTTGATGCCGGGTTATTTTCAAAGCTTTTCCTGTTCCATTCAGGTTGGGATATCAGAACTCCAGTCGGGTGAAGTTCAGATAATAGTCCCACATTTCCATCATGGCTTTGTTCTCCTTGTTTTGCCTTTCAATACTTTTGTAGAGCCTGGTATTGGACAGGCTGCTCTGGGCAAGGCTGTATTTCAGATGTGCCTTGATTCTGCCAGTGCGGTTGTTGATAGTGTTCATACCAATACCTTTTTTTGTAATTAAAACCAAGTGTCCCACGGCAAATTTAGGTTATTTCCCGATAATTTTCAAATAAACTGAACAAATGTTTTACCCCTTTAGATCAGTTATTGTTTTTAGGAGATTTACTAAATGAAATTATAAACAGAAGGATAATTTTTGCGTTTTGACTACCATTTTATGATTGTGATTTCTTTCTCCGACAACCACCTGACAGCGCGAAAAGTTATTTATTTTTGATGCTATTTATTTCGGAAGATTTTTTCGATAAGGCAATAGGTTTTTATGGGTCAGTTTGGAAATAAAAGAGGATAGCAGGTAAAACAGTGAAAGTACTTTACATATCATACGATGGCATGACCGACCCCCTTGGGCGATCACAGGTAATACCCTATCTGATGGGTTTATCGCGTTTAGGACATTCAATTACCATAGTAAGCTGTGAAAAAAGCCACATTGCCCCGGCTGAAAAACTGGAAGTGGCTAACCTTTTATCAGATGCCGGTATTCACTGGCAACCACTGCCTTTTTCAAAACAACCTCCGGGGTTATCAAAGATTTTGGATATAGTGAGGATAAAAAGGAAGTGCAGACAGTTTCACCAGGCCGAAAAGTTTGATATTGTTCATTGCCGCAGTTATATAGCTGCCTTGGCAGGCTTAGACTTAAAAAGGCGGTTCGGGGTGAAATTTGTTTTTGATATGCGTGGTTTCTGGGCCGATGAGCGCATTGAAGGGGGTATTTGGAATCTGAAGAATCCTGCCTATAAGTATATGTATGGATATTTTAAAAAACGTGAGAAGGATTTTTTTCATTATGCCGATGCGGTTATAAGTCTTACCCATAATGGTCGCGGAGTGATCAAAGAATTGTTTGGCGATAAGGCGGAACAAAAAACCAGCATCATCCCCTGTTGCACTGATACTCAATTATTCTCACCTGAAAATGTTGAAAATAAAACTCTGGAAAAACTGAGGGATAATTTGGGCCTGAAAGAGCATAATTTTGTACTGTCCTATCTTGGTTCATTTGGTACCTGGTATATGACCCGGGAGATGATAAGGTTTTTTAGCCTTCTGAAAAAAAAATATCCTCAGGCGAAATTTCTTATTATTTCGGGCGATGACCCGGCGCATATTCAAAAGCTTGCGTCAGAACAGAATGTTTTACACACCGATATTGTGATTAGCTGCGCAACCCGCAATATGGTACCTGCCTATCTGGCTTTGTCAGGGTTATCGGTTTTTTTTATTAAGCCGGTATTTTCGAAAAAGGCCAGCAGCCCAACCAAGCAGGCCGAAATACTGAGTATGGGTATTCCCTTGGTTTGTAATGCCGGGGTAGGCGATACTGAGATGCTTTTTGCGGATGAAAGAACCTGCCTTGTGCTCGGAGATTTTTCTGATGATGAGATGATGAGGGCCATAGGTAAAATAGATGATCTGTTGAAAACCGACCGCTCAATTATCAGAGCCAAAGCCCTTGAGTTTTTTAATCTCGGTGACGGAATTAAAACCTACCATCAAATATACCAATCAGTTGCAGAGCAACCCTGAAGGATACATTCAACTGGGGAGTAACCTGGTTTACATGTCAGGAAAGTGCATCCGAAATGCATCACCCAATTCAGAATTTAATAGCAGAGCTATAGCATCTTTACTGCTGAAGCCTTAAATGCAATCCACACTTTCTTTCCCGGTTCGAGTCCAAGTTTTTCAACTGATCTCCGGCTCACCAAAACTGAAAATTCATCACGGGTTTGTATTTTTAATTCAATACCGTGTTGGGTGGTAATGATTTCTGTGACTATGCCCTGAAAGCAATTGGTAGCGCTGGTTTCGGGATGTTGCTCCGAAACAATTATATCTTCGGCAGGTACCAGGATAACCCCGGTGCTTTTATGGGGCTGGCTTATCAGGGTAACGGATGTTCCATTCACGGTAAGAGCTTCAAAAAGCCCTTCATGGTCGTTGGATTCTCCAAACCTGCAATTAAACACGTTTTTCACACCGCTGAACCTGGCTACGAACTCAGTTGCAGGATTGCGCAACACTTCCATAGTGAAACCACATTGAACAAGCCTGCCATTATCAATCACTGCTGTTTTCCGGCTTAATGATGCTGCTTCTATGGGGTCGTGTGTAACATGCAATATGGTAGTTCCTTCCTCATGTAACTGCCGGAGCAAATCGCGCAGTTCATGCCTCAGCTTAATATCGAGACTGGCAAGTGGTTCATCGAGCAGTAAAACCGATGGAGTAGCAGCAAGGGTGCGGGCAAGGGCAACACGCTGCGCCTCACCACCCGATAAAGTTCCAGGGTAGCGATGCAGCAAATGAGTAACTTGGGTTTTATGTGCCAATTTTTCAATAGCGCGGGCCTTATCAGTTTTGTTTATTTTTTTTGATTGGAGTGCATAGGCAATGTTCTCATAAACCGACAAGTGCGGAAAAAGCGCCATATCCTGGTAAACCAAACCTACCTGCCTTTTTTGAATGTTCCGGAAAGTAATGTCTTCTCCCCCAAGCCAGATAGATCCGGAAGTGGGTTTTACCAGACCGGCAATAACTTCAAGTAAAACGGTTTTTCCCGCCCCTGACAACCCCAGGATGGAGAAATAGTCCCCTTTTTCAACCGTGAGAGAAAAATCTTTCAGTTGAAAATCTCCCAATTTTACCTCTATGTTCCTAATTTCTAACATGAGCTCTCTTGCCTGATAACCAACGTAAAACAATAAAGACCGCCAGGCATATAACAATGAAAACAGCTGCTACCGGCCGGGCCCATGCAAGCCCAAACGACGCAAATCGTTCCCAGATGAGTACCGGCGTAACCATGGGGTGGTAAGCAATAATTATCACCGCACCAAATTCGCTCAACCCACGTGCCCACATCATCGCAAGTCCCGATATTACCGACCGACGGGCAAGCGGCAATGAAATCGTGAAGAAAACTCTAACGGGCGAAGCGCCTAAGTTTAAGGCTGCTTTTTCGAGGCGCGATGGCACTGCGGAAAACCCATCGCGTGCAGCATTCAAGGCAAAGGGAAGGCTCACAAATGCCATGGCCACAACAACACCGGCCATTCCGCCCACGAAATTTATTCCTGCCCATTCGCCAGCCTGACCAATAAAAGTTCCCCGCGATACAATGCCCAGCAGTGCAATACCTGCCGCTGAATGGGGTATCACTACCGGTAAATCGATAATGCCATTAATAATGCCTTTCAACATAAATTCTTTTCTTGCAAGAAACCAGGCAAGCGGAAGCGATAATACTCCAAATACAAGGGTGGCAATCATGGATGAAAAAAGAGTGATCCGGATGCTTCCAATAACTTCAGCGTCCTGAATGGTGCGAACGTATTCCTGTGGAGTTGTCCTGAGCATCATTCCCAGCAACGGGGCCACAATAAACAGGAGTATAAGTCCACTCAGTGCAGCAAGGAATATTCGTATTTTCCAGTTGTTAAGCATTTGCAATAACAAGATTCTTTTCCCGGCAAATGTAGTACTTAACACGGCAATCCCATTCTTATGAGCGAATTAAAGTGTTCTTTTTTTCTGTTTCATAGGCGGATTATTTGCAATTTTGCCCTGTCAATTGGCTCATCGCAGGGTTATTTTGTGTAAAGTGTTTTTTATGACCTAACTTTACGGTAACCACCCGATGGGACAAAAATCTTGTAAGACCTGAATATGCTTATGATCAGTTTTGAAAAAGCTCTCGAAATAATCATCGATTCTGCCCGAACCATTGGTTCTGAGCGTGTTGCCATGTTGGATTCCCTCAACAGGATTCTAGCTGAAGATGTGATCTCTGATCTGGATATGCCCCCTTTCAACAAGTCTGCCATGGATGGCTTTGCTTGTCGCCGGAGCGATTTAGGCAATGCAATGAAGGTTATCGAAACCATTCCGGCCGGCAAGGTGCCACAATTCAGAGTTTCGGAGGGCGAATGTTCGCGCATAATGACCGGGGCCATGGTTCCCGATGGCGCTGATACGGTAATAATGGTGGAGCAAACCGAATTGGCAGGGGATGAAAAGATTAGATTTACCGGATCAAAAACCCAGACAAATATTGCTTACAAAGCCGAAGATGTGAAAGTAGGTGATGTATTACTGCACAAAGGCCAGCTTATTTCCTCTTCACATATTGCCATAATGGCCGCAGCAGGGGCAAATAACCCCCTTGTTTCTGTTCAGCCAAAAGTGGCCATACTTTCTACCGGTGATGAACTTGTTGAACCCCATCAGAAACCGGCCACCGGCCAGATTCGTAATTCCAACTCGTGGCAACTAATGGCACAGGTACGTGCTATGGGTTGTATTCCACATTATATGGGTATCATCCCTGATGCTGAAAAGGAAACAGAAGAGGCCATTGCCAGGGAACTTGCACAAAGCCATCTGGTATTGCTTACAGGTGGTATAAGTATGGGCGAATACGATTTTGTGCCCAATTCTATGCGCAGCAACAAGGTAGAAGTTCTTTTTCAGAAAGTTGCAGTTAAGCCCGGCAGACCCACCCTTTTTGGGGTAACCGATAAATCGTGTGTTATCGGGCTGCCTGGCAATCCTGTTTCATCCTTTATCAATTTCGAATTATTTGTAAAGCCCTTGTTGTTTAAAATGATGGGCTACCATTACAAACCCGTGGAGCTAAGTCTGCCAATGGCCGAAAACTTTACCCGGAAAAAGGCCGATCGCCTTGAATGGTTGCCCGTCGATATTACAACTGAAGGGAAGGTTTTGCCCGTAACATATCATGGTTCTGCGCATATATACGCGGTTAGCATTTCTAAAGCCCTTTTAAGGGTCGAAATAGGTACCTTTGAGCTACAAAAAGAAGAGCTGGTAAATGTTAGACCTTTTTAACCGACACATCAATTATTTACGTATTGCAGTTACCGATCGCTGCAACCTGCGATGCCGCTACTGCATGCCCGAAGAGGGTGTTTGCATGGTTAAACATTCTGATATACTTACTTATGAAGAAATTCAGGAAGTTGTGGCAATAGCAGTTCCACTTGGTATCGACAAAATAAGGCTTACAGGAGGCGAACCTCTGGTGAGAAAAGATATTGTTGACCTGGTAAGAATGATCTCATCGGTTGATGGGGTAAAGGACATTGGTCTTACCACCAACGGGGTTTTGCTTCAGCAGTTTGCTACTCCACTGGCCGAAGCAGGATTGAGAAGGGTAAATATTAGTCTCGACACCATTGATGCGACTAAATTTTCAGAAATTACGCGTGGGGGAGATATTAGCATGGTATTTGCCGGAATTGATGCAGCAAAAAAGGCCGGACTTGATCCTGTAAAAATTAATTGTGTTACTAAATCAACTGCTGATGAACCAGATGCGCTGGCAGTTAAAAAGTATTGTAAGGAAAATGGATTGCAGGTAAGGTTTATCAGCCAGATGAATCTTTCTGCCGGCCACTTTGGAGTAGTGCAGGGAGGCACCGGGGGCGATTGTACCCAGTGTAACCGTTTAAGACTTACCCCCACAGGCAAAATGAAACCCTGCCTTTTTTCCGGCCTTGAATACGATATCAGGACAATGGGCATAAGGCAGGCCATTGAGGCCGCACTTTTTGCAAAGCCGGAGAAGGGAACCATCAATCATAACAATTGTTTTCATAATATTGGAGGATAGCCAATGAATCAATTCTCACATATCGATGACCAGGGCAAAGCACGGATGGTTGATGTGGGCCATAAACCCATTCAGGAACGCACTGCTGTTGCCATTGGCTTTATCAGGTTGCAGCATCAACCCCTGAAACTTATCCGCGAAAACCAGATGAAAAAGGGTGATGTGCTTACTGTGGCCGAAATTGCGGGTATTCAGGCAGCAAAAAAAACCGCTGATCTTATTCCATTGTGCCATCCACTGCAGATCACAAAGGTGGAAGTTAAGGCTGCACTGGAAGATGAAGGTGTTGAAGTTACAGCAACTGTTAAATGTAACGGGCAAACAGGGGTTGAAATGGAAGCCCTTACTGCAGTGAGCGTGGCCTTGCTCACGGTATACGACATGTGCAAGGCAGTTGATAAGGAGATGGTAATTGAAAACATCTCCTTGCTCGAAAAAATCAAAAGTTGATGGAACGCAGATTGCGCTGATTTTTATGATTATATTGGATTGAATAGTGCTATTCGACTGATTAAATGAATCTTACATCTTTTCTTTCTATTATGAACTCCACAGGACATGATAATTACAAATATTCAGAATTGACAGAAAGGATACTTAGGGCTTTTTTCAAGGTGTACAATACACTTGGTTACGGGTTTCTTGAAAAGGTTTATGAAAATGCTTTGTTTCTTGAATTAACAGATATGGGATTTTTAGTAGAGAAGCAAAAATCAATTTCGGTATTTTACGGGGAAAGTAAAGTGGGGGAGTATTTTGCAGATTTAATTGTTGATGACCGGATAATAATCGAACTTAAAGCTGCAGAAGCCTTATGTGAGGAGCATGAATTTCAATTGATTAATTATTTGAAGGCTACCGATAAGGAAGTTGGATTACTGCTTAATTTTGGCAAGAAACCAGAATTTAAAAGAAAAGTCTTTTCAACTAATTACAAATCAAAATCATAATAAACATCTTCAAGGTTTCTCGGCTTTAGCCACGAGGCGATTTCAATAAATCATCATAACAATCCGCGTCATCTGCGTTCCATTTCCAAAATCATAACAATCTGCGTAATCAGCGTTCTGTCAACTTTTATCCGCAATGCACCAAGTCAAAGTATTATCAGTAAATATCTCCGAACAAAAGGGTACCGTAAAAAAGCCGGTACATTCCATTCAGTTAACCCGTTACGGTGTTCAGGACGATGCCCATAGCGGCCCGTGGCACAGGCAGGTTAGCCTTTTGGGTAAAGAAAGTTTCGACAGGTTTTCATTGCAGGCTGGTCGCAAGCTTGTGTATGGCGAATTTGCCGAGAATATTACCACCGAAGGGCTCGAGCTTATTGCTACAGCGCCCCTTGACAGATTGGTAGGTAAGAATATTGAACTGGAGATTACTCAGATAGGGAAAGAGTGCCATGGCACCTCCTGCGCCATTTTTAAGGAAGTTGGCAATTGTGTTATGCCTAAGGAAGGGATATTTGCCAGGGTGATAAAAAAGGGGATGCTTAAGCCGGGCGATGTGCTGGAGTATCAGCCAAGGGTGTTCCGTTTTAAGGTGGTTACCCTTAGCGACCGCGCCAGCCAGGGCGAATACGAAGACCGCAGCGGCCCCCGGGTTACCGAACTTTTACATCAACACTTTAGTACCAAAACCCGGCTGATAGAGGTTGATAACACGATCATCCCCGACGATGCCAATTATCTTAACTCGATCCTCGATAGCGCATTACATAATAATTCCGATGCGATCATTACAACTGGCGGCACAGGAATTGGCCCTCACGATATTACGGTTGATACTGTAAAGCCCAGGCTCGACAAGGAAATACCGGGTATAATGGAAATGATAAGAGTAAAGTATGGTGCACAGAAACCCAATGCTCTTCTTAGTCGCAGCGTAGCCGGTTTGATGGGTGATACCCTGGTTTACACCCTGCCCGGAAGTGTTAAAGCAGTAAACGAATACATGGAAGAAATCCTGAAAACCATTGAGCATCTGATTTATATGCGCCACGGGCTCGATGGACACTAAGTTTTGTTGTTTGCTCTTTTCAGTTGAATGACTAAGCCGTTTTGGTGGATGGTAACTATGAGACAATCACTATTGTAAGTGATTTTATATCCGGTTTCGATATCGAATTGCTGGTTGTCCGAAACCTTAAAAATAGCATCACATTCCATCACTCCTTCCTCATCATACCTTACCACCCTGATGCAGTTCCCTGTTGCTTTTTCGAGATAAAACCACGAGCCAGCCCCCTCGCCCGAAAGCCATTGAGCTGTTTCCGGAATGGAAACTACTCTTACCGGCGCGGGTTTAGTGGTTTTCAATTCGTTTTGCGAGAGCTTTCTTACAGGATAAAAAAACGGCCAGGTCTGCGCTGCCGATATTCGCACTGCTCCGGTGAAAGCGTAAACATTTGACAGCGGGGTAGGGGTAAGGGGTACTAAGAACCGAAGCCGGAATCTGTTTATTGCCGGAGGATTTCCTGCCATTAATACACTTTGCACGAAACGTGAACAATTACTGCCACCATACAAAAACGGGCCATAAGCAATGGGGCTTTGCTCCTGCAAGGCAAGGGCTTTGGAATAAGCTTTTTGAAAATCAATTTCTGAATAGCTCCCGTATAAATCGCCATTGCCATGGCAAGCCTTCTTCTGATGCAGGTATTCCAGAATACTGGAAAGGTTTTTAAGGGATTTTCCATCTTTCGAAAGGGTGGCTTTAATGTCCATTTTAAGTTCGGTGTCAGTTATTGCACTTCTTGCCCTGCCGCAACCGAAGGGAGAATGATATCGTCCGAAATCAAAATAATGGCATTGTCCGTTGGATTTTTCGATAAGCACCAGGGCTGCATGGCCTGCTTTATAATAATGATTTTTGCTGAAGCCCAGAAGGAGCATCAGATTATCGTACCATGCACCGGGGCGTTTGCACCAGGTTTGGGGCCATGCAAGGGCTATGGCTATTCCCGTATATTTTTTGCGGATCAATGAATTATGTCGGATTTTTTAATGAATAATCTTGGGGATAAAACAATTGAAAAAAAAAGCTGTTAAAGGTAAAAAACAATCAGTAAAAAATAATAACACTCCGGTAATTGAAAACAGCAGGAATTATTGGCTCAGGCTTTTCGGGGCTCGCCGCAGCATGTACCCTTGCCAAAGAGGGATTTAAGGTAACAGTGATTGAAAAAAACGAAGGATTGGGTGGTCGTGCCCGCAAATTCGAAACTCAGGGATTTATGTTCGATATGGGCCCATCATGGTACTGGATGCCAGAGGTATTCGAAAACTTCTTTAATGAGTTTGGGAAGTCGGCATCTGATTATTATGATCTTGTAAGACTCGACCCCTCTTACAATGTGGTTTTTGGGAAAGACGATATCGTATCCATGCCCGCCGGTTACGCCGAACTTGAAGCTTTATTCGAATCCCTTGAACCCGGCAGCAGCCCAAACCTTAGAAAATTTCTGGCAGAAGCCGAATACAAATACAAAGTGGGGATGGAAGAATTTGTATGGAAACCAGGTCTTTCAATATTGGAGTTTGCCGATACAAGGGTGCTCAAAAGTATTTTCCGTTTACAAATGTTTACATCAATTTCATCACAGATTGAAAAACTATTTAAAAACGGGAAACTGCGCGAAATTCTGAAATTCCCGGTATTGTTTCTTGGTGCAACGCCCGAAAATACTCCTGCTCTCTATAGCCTGATGAACTATGCCGATCTGAAGCTGGGTACCTGGTACCCCATGGGTGGTATGCACAAAATTATTGTAGGTTTTACTTCTCTTGCCAAAGAACTGGGAGTCGAGTTCAGAACGGGTGAACCGGTCGAAAGGATTGATGTGGTGCATCGTCGCGCAACAGGTTTCACTACAAAAAAACGCAGCTACAAATTCGATTATGTGATTGCCGGGGCCGATTATCATCACGTTGAGCAGAAACTTTTGCCTGAGAAATACAAGCATTACAGCCGTCGTTACTGGGAAAACAGGACAATGGCCCCCAGTTCGCTCCTTTTTTACCTGGGTTTAAATAAAAGGGTAGAAGGGTTGCAGCATCATAATCTTTTCTTCGACCGCGATTTCGATCTCCATGCCAAAGAGATCTATACCGAGCCTGCATGGCCCACCGACCCCCTGTTCTACGTTTCCTGCCCATCGAAAACCGATCCATCGGTTGCTCCCGAAGGTTCGGAAAACATTTTCCTGCTGATGCCACTAGCTCCTGGAATAAAAGACAGTGAGGAGATGCGCGAAAAATACTTCGCCATGATGTGCGATAGGATGAAGCATATTCTGGGTGTTGATATCCGTGAGTCGATCGTTTACAAAAAGTCTTTCTGCCTCAGCGATTTCGTTAAAGACTATAATGCTTTCAAGGGCAATGCTTACGGCCTTGCCAATACATTGCGGCAGACTGCTATCCTGAAACCTCGCATCCATCATAAAGAGATTAAAAACCTCTGGTATGTGGGTCAGCTTACCTTACCCGGGCCAGGTATGCCACCATCTATTATTTCAGGACAAATGGTAGGGCGCCATATTGCCCGGACTTCTAAATGATAAGTTCTTCCCAAAGTAATTATTAACCTGTTTACCCAATGGCACAACAGGTTTTTTTATAATCGGGCAGCTTATACAATAATCAGGTATATCATCCTTTTCCCTGTTTCCTCTGGCTGAGTGGCATTTGTAATGCCGCTCGCAACACAGGATAATTTGTAATTATCCAAACCTGTTGCAAAACCATAATCATCAATTAACGGTTTTTATCCCAAACGTTATCAGAATACTATCAATCAATTCTTCAATACCGGCAAAACCGGTGCGTTGAAATAAATATAGTCATCTGAGTTTTTGACTATTCCCGCTCTGAGCGGGTTATTATGAATATACTTAGCCTTTCATTCTATTTATGCATTACTTGTTGTTTCAATGGCATGGTTAAACAAAGCTATTTAACCCGGAATAGTCATTAGGAATGCAATGAACTAATGACTTGGCCGGGTTTAACCCCGCTTTAGAAAAACTTAATGAGGCTGCCCCACTTTTGAGACAGCCTCTGTTGCTTTTTGATCATACAAAAAGCAAGGCGAAAAATAGAAAAAAGGAAATTATGTAATCCCCACCAGTATTTGCAGGGCCTGGCCGGCCTTCACTGCAAACCCAAGAATGAACCCACAGGGACAGGGCTCCACCTGTCCCTGGTGTGGCAAGGCAGGGTGTTTTATTGAATTGGAAATTTAATTTTGTTCAAAGCGCCGGTGCAGATGAGGCTTGGTGGTGGGCTTTTTTTATTAATGACGGCAGGGTAAATAGTGCGACAATTCTCCTTTTTCTATCTTTGCCTTCAAAATATTATGCATGGACATTAACCCGCAGTTTCTGGTAGATATTATAAAAACCCCAATGCCTTTCGGGCAACATAAGGGACACATCATCAGCGATTTGCCGGTACATTACCTCGAATGGTTTCACCGGCAGGGTTTTCCTGCGGGGAAGCTGGGTATGTTGCTTCATACGGTATATGAGATAAAGATCAACGGCCTTCAATCAATTATTGACGACCTGAAAAGAAACCACAAATGAAGCCTGCCACCATTTCCGACATTAAAGTTGCCCTTGCTCAACTCACCCAGAAGGAACTTCTGGCCGTTTGCACCCGAATGGCTGCTTTCCGTAAGGAAAACAAGGAACTTCTCACCTTTCTCTTGTTCGAAGCCGACGACCAGGTTATGTTTATTAAAAATGTGAAGGAAGAAGTATTCCAGATTATTGCTCAGGCGGCATCAAACATGTACCTGGCAAAAAAAACCTATCGCAAGGCGCTGAAGGCGGTGAATGATTATATCAGATTTTCGGGAAACAAGACCACCGAAATAGAATTGTTAATATTTTTCTGCCAGTGTATGAACAATACCGGCAATCCCATACATGAATACAATGTTACTTCGAACATGTACCAGCGTCAGATTGCGAAAATTGAAAAAACGCTAAAAAGCCTTCACGAAGATCTGCAGTACGATTATGGGTTGAAACTTGAAGAACTCAAACAAGCTGCCAAAAACCGGCGCTACTGGTAATTGATTCAGGCAAATGAAGTTATTGCCATTTTGCCCGAACCTGAGCAATAATTCTGTAACTTTATCGTACTTCATAAAATTATCATTGCCATGAAGATAATCCGCAATTTTTTCTGGTTTTGTTCAGGAGCCCACATGGCATTGTTGCATCGTTGCCCTTCAGAGTCGAACAAATATGTCGGCATTGGTGCAACGGTAATGTTTACTGGGTTGTTTGCAGGTATTTCGGCATCTTATGCACTTTATACGGTTTTCAGAGATCAATGGGTAGCCATTGCTTTTGGCACAGTTTGGGGGTTGATGATCTTCAATCTCGATCGTTTTATTGTTTCAGGGATGAAGAAGCGGCAAAATTTCCTGCGCGAGATCGGAATGGCATTTCCCAGGCTTGTGCTGGCTGTTTTACTTGCTTTTGTAATTTCAAAACCCCTTGAACTTAAAATATTTGAGCGCGAAATATTGCGGATTATCGACCTGGAGAAAACCAATCAGGCATTTGAAACCCGTGAGGCTCTTGAACGCAATTTCCCCGAGATTGAGCAATGGCAGGCACAGATTGATGGTTTGCGTAGTGAAATACGGAAAAAAGTAGAATTCCGCAATCAGAAACAACAGGAGTACGATCTTGAGCGGTTTGGGGTGCAAACCGACGCCACCAGTGGAATACCCGGCATTGGTCGTAATGCCCGTATTAAGGAACAGCAACTTACCGAAGCACAGCAGGACCTTGATTTTGCCCGCAATCGCAATATGGAACAGATTGCCCGGCTCGACAACCAGATAAGGGAATTGTATGCTCTGCGTCAGCAGGAGTTCGACACGCAAAAAACCACTATTGACAATTACGACGGTTTTGCAGCCCGCATCGAAGCATTGAATACGCTCACACGCGAAAGCCGGGCTGTATATCTGGCAAACCTCTTTATTATTCTCCTTTTTATTGCCGTTGAAACAGCCCCCATTATCGCGAAAATAATCTCTCCCCGTGGCCCCTACGATGATTTGCTCGAAAAGCATGAGCATGTTTTTGCCAAAAGCAGGCTGCGCGAAATGACAAAACTGGAGCAGGAAACCTACGAAAATCTTCATCTTCTTGAAGAACGAATTAAGGGGAGCATTGCAAGGGAGCTTGAAGTGAATCGCACCACCCTGCGCGAAATGACCGATGCCGAAATTGAAGTGGCTCGCAAAACCATTGAAATATGGAAAAAGAACGAACTCAGCAAAATTGAAAAGCTGGTTGAAGATGCTGAAAAGGAACCGGCTGTGGCTCCCGAAACTTTTCAGGCATCACTGGAAGAACAAACGGATAACCCCCAGCCCGAACCTGCTGAAATCATTGTAGTTGGGAATGAAGGGCAAATGACCAAAGGTTGATTTCCAATTTTTACGCTGTGCTCCCAACTTGCCTGCCCGGCCATTTTTCATCAGTTAGTTCACAAATAAAACCTGATATATTATCCCGTATACCGGTTTTCATTGCCATCAACTCCGAATAAGACCAGTATTTTGCTTTAACTGGAAGTACCACTGCTATGCAAGAATAATAAAAAGTAGGGAAGATTTCAGCAATTTTATCTCAAATTTGTCTTTGGCCGTTTTTTCAAATGACCCTCATTAAATATTTTAAGCTAGGGTATTTACATCTTGCCACATGACTAGAAGTGTTATTATAACTTGTTTTTA
>JBBISA010000009.1:0-88503 GCA_037441525.1 Bacteroidota bacterium | reverse complement strand
AGTTTTTCAAAATTACTAAATTAATTGTGTAATTACAAATTAGACTTTATATAAGAAAATCTTTTAGCAAGTCTTTCGAAAATACAATCTCATTTTTGGGAAATACTACATCGGTTTGCCGGGTAATTTGGAGAGAAACCGGTTGGTGAGGCGGATTAACCGGCAAGGGGTCGCTCGCGTAAATAAGTGTATCAAGCATTAGTGCCTGTTCAAGGAGCTCCCAATCGTTATAGGGTATTTTTACGTACCAATGCGATATACATTCTCTTCCACGCCGGCTAATTATTATTCCGTGATCAAATTCCTGACCCTGAAACCGTGGAGGAATCGTACCCAGGGAACAAAATGCAATCCGTATTCGTTTGATACCTGTTGCCGCTTCATATCGCGGTAGGAAAGAGGGTCCAGATGGTAGAAATAACTCTCGCGTTCGTCAGTGGAAAACGGGGTGCATGAAAAATAGTTGGTACATACCAATTGTACTCCAAGGCTTAGCTCGCCATTGGCTATCAGGTTGTTTCCACTGCCCTGGAAAAAACTGTAGAACCATTCTTCATCATTAAATACGGCCACAAATTTGTCTTCGGTTACATGCACCTGGGAAAGTACTTCATCAGGTTTGCTATTGTAATCCCGCCTGGTAAGACGGCATCTTTCGCGGTCGTATTTCCTGTACGAATGACCTTTTTGCGGGTGGGCCTGGTTCCAACCGAAAATCAGTGCAACAAGCACTATGATCAGAATACGCGTGTTCATGTTTCAAAAACGTATTCTTTTGAAAGATGTTATAGTGGAGTTTAGCTTTAGCCTTTTTTTGTTACTTTTTCATTCATAAGCGTTTTAAGCTTGCTTATCAAACCTGCATCATCAGTTGTGTTTCCGTAACCATATCCATACCCGTAACCATACCCGTATCCATACCCGTAACCATATCCGTAACCGCTTTTTGTGAGTTTTACATCGTTTATTTCTATACAGATATTTCTTGCATCAATTTTTGTTGCGAATTCATTTAAAAAATCGAGGCTCGACTTGTCGCTGAATTTTTGTCGGACTATGAAAATGGCAACATCCGACTTTTTGATGAGGTTTATCCCGTCGGGTACAATTCCTATTGGGGGTGTGTCTATAATAATAAAATCATACATGGTTCGCAGTAGATCCAAAAGGTCATTCATTTTTTCCGATTCCAGCAATTCGGTGGGGTTTGGGGGTACTGGTCCTGATGCTATTACATTGAGGTATTGGCTATAATCCACTTCCTGCATGATCTCTTCAAGGGTATTTTTTCCTGAAAGGTAGTTTGATAACCCCGGAGTTTGTACAATTTTAAAATCATTGAAAATACGTGGCTTTCTTAGGTCGGCTCCAACCAACAAGGTTTTTTTGTTGGATAGAGCCAGTACCGATGCAAGGTTAATGGCCGAGAAAGTTTTACCTTCGCGGGCTCTTGTAGAAGTTATGGAGATGATTTTGTGGTTTGACGCTGTTGCAAAATATTGCAGGTTGGTTCGCATTGCCCTGAAGGCTTCGGTTACCGGCGAACGGGTTTCTGCAAAAACTACCAGATTAACAGAATCGAGCTTGGCAATTACTTTATTGTGCGGAATCACTCCAATAACAGGGAAGTTAACAGCATCGGTTACATCTTTTTTATCCTGGATACGGGAATCGAGGAAATCGCGCATGAAAATAAATGCCAGGGGAACAAAAAACCCAATTACCAGGGCAAAGGTGTAGTTACGGCTTTCTTTTGGGGCAACAATAGAGGTGCCTCTGGCCTGGTCAACAATTTTATGGTCAGGCACATTGCTTGCCATGGCAATACCGGCTTCGGCTCTTTTTTCGAGCAGGTAATTATAGGTTGAATTGCTTAGGTTAAACCGGCGCTGTATGCCAATATACTCGCGGGCTGTAGCGGGCAGTTGGTTTATGCGTTGCTCCAATCGTGCAATTCTTTTTTCGATATCAGCATTAAGAATATCAGATGCTTTTTGTATGCTTTTCATATTTTCACTCAGTGCCTGCAAACTAAGGGCTATTTGCCTGTTAATATTTTGAATGTTCGGATTTTCGCGGGTGTTGAGTTCGCGCATCTGAGCTCTTTCAGTGAAGAGACTGCTCAGATCCCTGATGATGTTATTCAGCAAACCATCATCAATACCTAAAGCCGATGGGCTAAATACATCTCTGAAATCCTTTTCATTTTCAATATAATCGAGCAAATACTCGTAATACTGTCTTTTAAGATTTTCCAGAGCACGTTGGTTATCGAGCTGCTGCATTTCAGAAAACAATTGCTGCGCTGTGGCGCTAACCTCCATCAGTTGGTTGCGTTGTCTGAAGTTTTCCAGGGTAGATTCCGCCATCACCAGCGAATCAGAAATTACATCAATCTGCAAATCAATAAAACGAATAGTGTTTTCTGCAATAGCATTCTTTTCGTAAAGGCTTTGCTGAATATAAACATCGCTGAGTGTATTCAGAAAGTCAATAGCTCGCTCAGGATGAGTTGCCTCAAAGGTCATCTGAACAATGGATACCTCTTCGTTGAGCGGTGATACTCCCATTTTTCCAAGGTAGTTTGATGCAAGGGAAGGTATACTGTTGATAATAAACAAATACTCCCTTCCGCCATGGCTTGCAGTTGAAAAGTTCTCATTTTTCCTCAGTCTAATCTTAAATCCATTGTCTTGATAAATTTCGTTGAAATTTACAGTTACAGGGTTGGCCCCATTTCGCAATGAAAATCTTTTCCCGGAGGTAGGCTTTATTTCGTAGGATTCGTCAGAAAGAATCTTAACATGAAATGGTCGGCCATAGGGAGCCGCCAGACTCCTGTCCCAGTCAACAATGAAAGGGGTATTTTTATAGAGTTCAGTTTTACGAATTTCGCCAACCAGTCTGCCAATGTTGTAATAGGTTACTTCTACATCCATGCGGCGGATTGCCGAATCAACCATGCTAAACGACCTGAGAACCGCCATTTCGTTGTAAATGTTGTTGCGCTGATAGAAAAGGTCGAGCTCGCCCATTATTTGCCCTGGCCTGAAACCTCCTTTGCGATCGTCGCGGATGAGAATGGTAGCACGGGTGCGAAAAACCGTATCTGCAAATTTATTTACAAAATATGCAATGGTAAGTGCTACCGAAACACTTATTACAAACCAATACCAAAACCTGATGTATTTAAACAGTATTTTTTTTATATCCAGGGTTTCGTCGCGAAAGGGGTCTTTATTCATTTAGTATTGACGTTGATTTACATTCGGGATGATAGTTCAGGGGTTAATCATCTGTTGTTGCCAATATAGGTGATAAGAAACAATGCAAATGAAACGGATGAGATTACCAGAGAAAATGGGAATTGAGATATTCCCAACCGTTTTAACTTGTAGGGTTCTGCATAAACAATATCGCCAGGCTGAAGAAAGAAATACTCACTTCTGATGGCTTGAGCATCGCCAACATTAATAGTTCCAATGGTGGCACCTTCGTTGGTTTGCCGCACTACGGTAATGTTGCGGTTTCCAAAATCGGTAAGATCGCCGGCTGATGCCAGGATATCAATTATACTTATGCGGTTGTCATAAATATAATACTTTCCGGGATTGCGCACCTCGCCAATAACTGTAACAGAAAAATTTACCAGTTTCACCGAAACTGTGGCGCCAATAAGATATTCGGCAACCTTTTCACTTATATGGCCAGATACCTGGTTGATGGTTTTGCCGGCAACATCAACTTCGCCAACTACGGGAATAATCACCTTCCCACGGTCGTCTACATTGTAACCTTGCAGGTACATATACATACTACCAATGCCTCCTCCCAGTGTGGTTCGTTGCTGGTTGCGGTCGGTGTTGAACAATTCGGCAGATTTTTCATCGAGGGTAATCACTTGTATGTGAAGGATGTCGCCAGGGCGGATAATATAATCGGTAAATGTATAAGGTATTGTATCGGCCGTTTCGGCTTGGTGCTGAAGATATACTAATTTGCGATGAGGTATGCAGGATGGAAAAATGATTATAGATGCAAGCAAACCTGTAAAAACACTTTTCCTGAACACTTTTATTTTAGGCCACTTCCCCAAACAACTAAAAAGCATCATAATAAACAAGATATAGAATTAGTTAGGCAGGTAATCATTACTATAAGACATAATTAACCTGAATTTATCAAAAACCATTTTTCTAATGACCATCATTAGCAGGTCTCCATCATAATAAACAGATTAACTGGCGCTTAAATTAACAAACAAAAATACAACAATATACCATACTGCCTTAATTTTTTGCGTATTTACCTCTATTGTGCCTATGGCATCAGCATGGGCTTTTTCGATGGAAAGGGTATCCTGGTAACTTTTATCTTACCCCAGGAAACCATACATCAGTCTCCCAATCATAAAATACAGGAAAAGGCCGATGATATCGTTAGATGTGGTAATAAAGGGGCCGGTAGCAAGCGCAGGGTCTATTTTTAGTTTGTTGAGGGCCAAAGGAACAAAAGTGCCGAAAATTGAAGCAAACAGAATAACAGTCATGAGTGCAATGCTGACGGTGATGCTAAGTGCCAGGGTTGGGGCAAAGAAAAGGCTGTAAGTGAGTAAAATACCTGAGCATACCAAACCATTGATAATGCCCACCGAAACCTCTTTCCATAGTTTTGGCAAAATGCTTCCGGCCGCAATGGTATTATTGGCAAGCCCTTTAACAATTAGTGCTGACGATTGTACCCCCACATTTCCTCCCATTGCTGCGATAAGGGGCATGAAAAAAGCCATTTCGGGATAAATGCTGATCTGTTCTTCGTAGTTGCTGATAACCCTCGAGCCAATTATTCCGCCAAACAAAGCCACCACAAGCCAGAATAGTCGGCCCTGGGTAATTTCCCAGATTTTGTCTCCCGATTCAATGTTTTGGGTCATACCCGACATCATCTGGTAGTCTTTTTCGGCTTCTTCCTTAATAAAGTCAACAATGTCATCAATAGTAATACGCCCCATGAGCCGACCCAGTTCATCTACTACGGGTAAAACCACAAGGTCGTATTTATTCATAATGCTGGCTACTTCTTCCCCTTTTTGCATAGCCTTCACCGAAACAACATCGGGGGTATAAAGTTCTGAAACCTTTGCCCTGGGCGATGCAATGAGCAGTTTTTTCAGTGAGAGCAAGCCCAGCAACACATCGTTATCATCAACCACATATACAGTGTAAACCTCCTCAACTTCTTCTGCTTGTTTGCGCATTTCTCTTATGCAGGTAACAACATGCCAGTTCACATTCACTTTAATGAATTCTTTGGCCATGAGCCCCCCGGCAGAGTTGGATGGGTAAATGAGCAGGTCGGCAATATCCTGTGCCTGTTGCCTGTCTTCAAGATGGCTAAGCACCTCTTCGCGGCGATCGTCGGGAAGTTCAGAGATAAGGTCGGCAGCATCGTCGGAGTCGAGGTTGTAAACAAACTCACGTGCAATTTCCTGTGTTGAAAACGAAGCAAGAAACTTTTCGCGTATATCCTCCTCCAGTTCCATAAGCACCGAAGCAGCTTCTTCCTTGTCGAGCAGGGTATATATATACTTACTCTCATCTAGGGTAAGTTCATCCATGTATTCAGCTATATCAGCGGGATATAACTCATTAAGTATCTCCTGCAGCAGGTCGCGCTGGTTGTCCCTGAGTGCGCTCCGGATCATTTCAATGTTGATCTCCTTCACGTTCATGGTGGTTGGATTTTAATTATTTTTCTCCTGCGAGCATATTTCCGGCTGTACTAATTTCAACAAAGGTTGGCCCCGATTTCTTACCGAAATTTCCGGCCAGAACAGCAATCAGATCATCATGATTGATCTCTTCACTTTCGATAAGCCTTGTAAGGGTATGACGGATAAAGTCTTTCTTAGAGATTTTCACTTCCATATAATCTGCATATACGGCATAATTCAGGGCCAGTTCGCGTAAAACCCGTTTATCGTAACACTGGGCGTATATGGGAGATTTCCCTCTGAATGCTGACAGGTAACGGGCAGTTTTTCCGGTGTCGGTATCGGTAATAATGGCGCGGGTATTTAGTTTTTCGATAGAGCGTACGGCCATTTTTGAAAGAAAAACCGAAACTTCGTTATCGTGGGGTTCAATCTTTAATCCTGTTTTGTTGCGTCTGGTTTTTTCTGCTTCGCGGGCGGCTCTGGTCATAGTTTTCACCGATTCGATGGGGTATTTTCCGTATGCTGTTTCGCCGCTTAGCATAATTGCATCGGTACCACTAAACACAGCATTGGCAATATCCGTTATTTCTGCCCTGGTTGGTCTGGGGTTTTCTATCATACTATGCAGCATCTGGGTGGCAACAATTACAGCTTTTTTCCTTTTTATGCATTTCTCCACCAGTCGGGCTTGTATGCCGGGAATCCGCTCAGCGGGCACTTCAATGGCAAGGTCGCCACGGGCTACCATTATGCCATAAACATGCTCCAGTATTTCGTCAATATTATCTATTCCCTGCTGGTTTTCAATCTTGGCGATTATTTTTATAGGGCTTTTGTGCCTGTCTAGAATCTCTTGTATAGCCAGCACATCTTCCTTATTTCGCACAAACGAATGGGCAATAAAATCAATTCCGTGTTGAATGGAAAAATCGATATAATCACGGTCTTTTGCCGACAGTGAAGGCAGGGTTACCTGCGTTCCGGGAAGGTTGATGCTCTTGCGAGGCTTTATGGTTCCCGGGTTCATTACTTCACATAAGAGGTATTCCGGTGTTTTTTCCCTAACGATAAGTTCAATGTCGCCATCATCGATCATTATTCCTTTGCCGATTTCCAGACTCGAAACAAAGCCCGGGTAGTTTACAAACAGGCAATCTGCTGATGATTGCCCATCAGGATCGCCTGCCACTTTTATCTTTTGCCCACGTGATACTTCTACTGATAAACCTCCCTGTGCAGTGCGGATTTCGGGGCCTTTTGTGTCAACAAGCAAGGGAATACGGTCCGATACGTTTCGTACCGCTTTTATAATTTTAAGGGTATCTGAGGGTTGCTGGTGAGCAGTGTTAATGCGAACCACGTCCATTCCGGCTTTGTGCATTTGCATTAAAAAGTCTTCATCACAATTTTTGTCGGAAATAGTTGCTACAATTTTGGTCAGTTTTTCCATGGCGCAGTGGTTATTTTAATTTGATACTAATGGAATATTTACTCGCAGAATAATTGTATTGGAAGGCTTTCATAGATGGTAAAAGCCTGTAAATATTAACAATCCCGAAAACACCGCAAAATTATAAAAAATAACCCACAGGCAAGGAATATCAGTGCAAACACAGAAAAGAATTTGGGGATGAAAAACCGTTGGTTTTTATTTTAAATTCAAAATCAAGATTCAATATTAAAATAAAAGGATGACTGAGCTTGGATAAACTTCCCGGATACACCGTATTAAGGTTTCTTCACCAACTCGCCAGACCAAATTGGTAAATCACGCCAGAGATTTTGATTTTTCTTAGGTGTTTTGGTTTTTCATTGGCAATTACCAGTTCAACTACCAATGCTATTTCTTTCTTGCACAGGGTTGTTAGAAGAATTGATAAATACCCATCTTGGATAATCTCATTTATCAATACTTATCCCTTTAATGACCCTTTTTGCCCCATTTTTCGATGTTACTTCAATTAATACCAACCCTGCATCCCTGAATGGCAAAAGGATGTTGCCCTGAAATTGGGCTATCTGAGTTTTAAAAAGCAGTCGTCCTGTCAGGTCGAAGATACTTAGCTCACATCCATGCCACAAGTCACTGATTTCATAGTTTATATATCCGGCAAATGGATTCGGATAGAATTTCACTTCTGCCTTGCCAGGGTTAAAGGCATCGGTGGAATCGTTCATGGAAAAGTTTTTCAACATAAAATTTCCGGGGTCGAATACCAGGTCTGTTACCTTTTCCGAAACATCAAGTTCAAATGTTTGCAAGGGTTGATCCTGAAAAAATCGTATCAGCTGTTTTCTATTTGATGTGGCTATTTCGAATTCGAGTGTTCCGGCGAAGAAGTTTGGGATAGCTGCAGAAGCGGTCTGCGATGAACGGATAAAGAGTTTGTTTCCGGTTTGCCACCAGGAAATTGCATACCTGGGATATCCTTCTCCATAATACCATTGGTCGAAGAACCAGTCCCATGGTTTTCCGGTATGGAGCGATACTTCGGTTTTAAAGTCGTCGCCGGTGGCTACTCCATTGGCATAGCGTTGCTGAAACTGTTCCATAATACTGAAAAAAAGAGCATCGTTATTCAGCTCAAAGCGCAATTGATGAATTATAGCCGCTCCTTTGCGATATGATAATCTTCCGTTGAAGATACGGTTTACATTGGCAAGCTCCATCTGTGGAACATATACACTTCCCCCAGGAAGCCCCTTGATGTTATTGTGTGCCCCGGCCATCCAGGTTGCAGCACTTGCAGGACCTTCAAGAAACTCTCTTGCCATGTATTCGGCGTAGGAGGCAAATCCTTCATTTATCCAGATATCGTTCCAGCTGGCGCAGGTAACGTTGTTGCCAAACCAATGGTGGGCCAGTTCATGGGCAATAATATCGAACCCGAAATAACCCATGGTCGACATGGTTTGGTGTTCCATTGCCCCAGACATGGGCGCCATAGCATGGCCATATTTTTCATCTGCATAGGGATAGTTCCCCCATAATTGTGAATACAATTGCAACATGGGGTCTGTTTTTTTTATCATGTCACGATTTTGCAATAAGGTTTGCGGATGATTGTAGATGAAGTTTTGTACCAGCAGCGAATCTGACCTTCCGGGTAGTTTCACATAATAGCTATAATCCTGATAAGCCGCCACTGCCATTGAAAGAAGGTAATAAGCAATAGGGTACCTGGTTTTCCACTCAAATCGCTGCCGGTTACCAGGTTGTTGGGTAATATTCACCAGTAAGCCATTAGATGCAGCCATATAGCCTTCAGGAACTGTAATCGAAACCTGAGCACTGTCGGCTTTATCGGCCAAAACCTGTTTAACCGGAAACCATTGGCGTGCATTGTGTGGCTCAGAAAGTGTCCAGAGCACTGGTTGTCCCAATCCATTTGATGTTGACTGGATGCCCGAAAAAAATCCCGAAGGCGTGGGTTCGCCTGAATAATTAATGACCAGATCGACAACTTCTCCCTGGATAAGAGGTCCCTGGGTCTTAATTTCAACAATGTTATCGCCTTTTACGAACGCAACAGGTTCACCATTTATTAATACTTCGTTAACCAGCAACTCGTTTACGAGTTCGACCACAATCTCCAAAACATCTGGTTTCAATATCTCAGCAATAATCCTGGTGCTGCCCACAATAAAAACAGAACTTGGTTCAACATCCAGATGTATACCATAGAACTTTATGTCGTAATCATGAACCCTCAAATCCTGATCATATATACCAATTGTGCGGGGAAGGGTTTTTAAATGCGAACAATGGTGGGGGCAAAAATCGCCATGCTCATAAATGGGAGTCTGACTGGCAAGCATCCGGGGTAAGATTGCAAACATCAGGTACAAAACGAATATTCTAAGAAATACCCTTAGTTTGAAAGTACAATATGAATGGGTTGTTTTGCTCATTGTATATGTAAAAATAGTGTTGTTTCACCTATTGTGCAAAAACGCACACACTTTTGTTCGTAATCGTACAATAAACAATATTCATATTGATGGGTTTTATTTGTGGCCGCTTTGTTGAAATAATCCCTGTTTTCAACAATTTGTGAACCCATTCTGGATACACATTGTGGGGTTATTGCCAAATACCTATAAAAACTTTGCGGGTTTGCAAAGTTTTTATACTTTTGCTCGCTTTTTTATAAGGAATTGAAAGATAAAATTTTAAAACAGCGTTTAATTTTTATAGTTGATTAGTATGCAAGCTAACATTTATTGTGGCATGAATACTGACCACGCTTAAAAGCTTTCAAAACCCAATCAGTTTTATCAAAATTCCAACATGGAAACAAAAGATAGGATTCTTGAACAGGCAACAACTATGTTTCTCAAGCATGGCATACGTTCCATAACCATGGATGAAATTGCCGAATCATTGGGCATTTCGAAAAGAACTCTTTATGAAAGCTTTGCCACAAAGGAGGATTTATTGCGCGATTGTATTGAATACAAGCACAGAGTGAATCTTGCCATTCGCGATGCAATTCTAGCCGAAAGCCCAGATGACCCCCTCGAAGTTATCCGTAAACACTTCAGGCAGGCATTGCTGGTTCTCAACAGCATGCACCCTAATTTTCTTAACGACATCCGCAAATATCATTCGGGCCTCTGGCAGGAGCATATTGCCAGTAAGCAGGAAGAAAATATTGCATTTACCCATTCATTAATTGAAAAGGGAATCGAAACCGGTGTTTTTATGCCCGGGGTTGATGCCGAAATACTTAGCCGCATGGTACATTCATCAATGCAGTTTATGACACTGTCAGATGTTTTTCCAGAGAGCCGGTTTCCCCGTGCCGAAGTAGCAAGGCAAGTAATGCTCAACTTTATCAGGGGTATGGCAACACCTAAAGGAATAGCCATTATTGACGAGCAATTTAAACATTAGAAATTCCATAGGTCTAACTATAACCAAGGGTAAATCAAATTTATTAGAAGCAACCAGTAACAAGAAATCTGAACATTATAAAACATGAAAAAAGGTTTAATTTTTATCTTATTGCTCACCGGAATTTTTGCCGCCAAAGCCCAGAGCGACACCCTGGTGCTTACCAGGGAAACTGCCCTGGCAATGGCTCTGGAGAGCAACCCGGCCATTGCTGTTGCCCGGCTCGATAAAGCCAAGGCCGAAGCAAGACTCAACCAGACCCGTGGAAATTTGCTTCCTTCGGTAAACGCATCGGGAAGCTATACGCGGAACCTGAAGAAACAGGTAATTTTCTTCCCTGAAGAGATGGCTCCGTTTTTTGGTGGCAGTACTGCCCTTGAAATTGGGAGCGACAACTCATACATGGGTGGTTTGCAGTTTGCCCTGCCCCTCTACAATGCAGCTATTTATGCTGGTATAGATGCCGCCCGAACCGAGCAGCGCATTGCCGAGGAGGGTTTCCGCACACAAACCATCGAACTTACTTTTAATGTGCAACGTGCATGGTATGATGTGTTGCTGGCACGCGAATCGCTCGAAGTAGTCAGGCTGAGCCTTCGCAATGCCATGGAAAATCTGGACAATATACGCAAACTGTATAGCCAGGGACTGGTAGCAGAGTATGATCTCATCAGAGCACAGGTGCAAACCGAGAATATCCGCCCCGAAGTGTTACAGGCGCAAAATACGGTTGAACTCACCGAAAACTATTTGAAAGTGCTTTTAGGGATTGATTTCGAAACACCTATTCGCATCGAAGGTAATTTGATGGAAAGTGCCGAGCAGATGCTCCTTGGTTTCAATATCACTTCCGCCGAAAGGACGCTGGGCAATAATCCAGACTACATTACCCTTGGTTTGCAACAGGATCTGGTAATGAAGCAAGCCCGTTCTCTCAGGGCAACATCACTGCCCAGCGTCACAGCTGTTGGCAATTACATGTATATTACCGAGTCCAATTCCTTCAAGTTTGCCGATTATCGTTGGGTAAACACTGCCTCGGCGGGCTTGCAGGTGCGAATTCCCATCTTTAATGGATTTACCAACCGAAACCAGGTAAAACAATTGCAAATTGGAATACAGCAACTCGAATTGCAGCGAAATTATCTGAAAGATAACATAGGTACCGAACTGGGAAATATAATTAAGCGAATGGATGTAGCCCTCGAAAAGGCAGCCAATGCTCAGAAAAATGTTGACCTGGCGCAACGGGGGTACCAGATTGCCCGTATAAGGTACGAATCGGGTCAGGGGACCCTGCTCGAAATAAATGACAGCGATGTAGCCCTTACCCGGGCACGTTTTAACCTGCTTATGGCTAAACACGAACTGCTGCAGGCTAAGGTACAGTATGACAGGGTTACTGGTCAACGGGCATCCAACTAATAAATGAACCGATTTTCAACAATCATAATCGAAAAGAAAACAATGAAAACATTAAAAAAATTCCACTTAGTAATTTTGTCTACCCTGTTGGTTTCTATGGCTGCCTGCCAAACTGCAGCCGACAAAACAGGGGAGGAGAAAAAAGTATTGGTAAGAGTAGTTGAAACATCACTTAAAAGCATTGGTAGTGAGCTTGAGTTCACAGGAGTTGTTCAGCCCTATGAAGAAGCCCATATTGCCCCAGCAGTTCCGGCACGTATCAACCGCATTCTGGTGGATGTTGGCGATAAGGTAACCAAAGGGCAGCTGCTGGTAGAGATGGATAATACCCAGCTTTTCCAGGCACAGGTGCAACTTGGTAATCTTGAACGGGAACTGGCGCGCCTCGACACCCTGCTTAAGGCTGGTGCAGTAACCCAGCAGGCCTACGACCAGATGAAAACTCAATACCGCATTGCCCGCAGTAACATCGAAAATCTTTCAACCCATACACAGGTTCGCTCCACATTGGATGGGGTAATAACTGCACGTTATTTTTCCAATGGCGAAATGTTTTCAGGAGCTCCATCTCCTGCCGGCAAGCCAGCCATTGTTTCCATTAACCAAATCAGACCGGTTAAAGTTATCATTGGTGTTTCGGAAAGATTCCTTCCCGAAGTAAAAACCGGACAACCAGCAATGGTTATTACCGAAGTATATCAGGGAAAAATTTTTGAAGGAAAGATAAACAGGGTATTCCCTGTTGTGGACAGGGCTACCGGTACCTTCAGGGTAGAAATAGTTATTGATAACCGCGATGAGGTGCTTCGCCCCGGTATGTTTGCAAGGGTAACCCTCGAATTGGGCGAACATGTTGCCCTGATTGTACCCTCCATGTCGGTACTGAAACAACCCGGTTCCAACGAAAGATTTGTTTTTGTTGTGAAAGATAATGTTGCTCAGCGCCTTACTGTGCAGCCTGGTCGAAAATACGACGATAACCTGGAGATTCTTTCCGGTCTTGATGCCGGCCAATGGCTGGTGGTTACAGGTCAGCACAATCTGGAGCAGGGTTCACTTGTTGAAATAGTGCAGTAATAAACCCAATAGAAAGGAGAACCTACCATGAGTTTATACAGCACTGCCGTTAAGAAACCCATCACTACCATCGTGATTTTCATTGCTGTGATAGTAATGGGTGTATTCAGCCTGCGCAATATGCCTATCGATCTTTACCCCGAGATTGACCCTCCCTTTATCAGTGTGTTTACCATTTATCCCGGGGCCAGCGCAGCCGATATCGAAACCAATGTTACCCGCCCTATCGAAGATAACCTGAGTATTGTTACCAACCTGAAAAACATTACTTCGCAGAGCCGCGATGATATTTCAGCAATCACCCTTGAGTTTGAATATGGCACAAACCTCGATGAAGCTACCAACGAAATCCGCGATGTAATTGGCCGGTTGATAAGGTTCCTGCCCGAGGGCATAGAACAACCCACTGTATTTAAGTTCTCATCGAGCATGATACCGGTAATGATGTTATCGGCCACAGCTCGCGAAAGTTATCCGGCTCTGGCTAAAATTCTTGATGAAAAACTCATCAATCCGCTCAACCGGATTGAGGGTGTTGGCGCGGTGGGTATTTTTGGCGGTCCCGAAAGGGAAATACAGGTAAATGTTGACCCTCGCAAACTGGAAGCCTACAACCTTACGGTTGAGCAGTTGGGTGGAATCATCGCTGCCGAAAATATTAACCTGCCTTCAGGAAACCTTCGTATGGGAAGTGCCGATTATTCGCTCCGCTTTACCGGTGAATTTCAGGAAAGCGACCGCATACGCAATATCGTAATTACCAATTTTAATGGCAACCCGGTTTTTGTGCGCGATGTGGCAGAGGTAAAAGACACCCTGCGCGAAATGACCATAGAAGAGCGCATCAATGGCGAACTTGGTTTGCGTTTGATTGTGCAGAAACAATCGGGGGCTAATACCGTTAAAATTGCCCGCGAGGTAAACAATATGATGGTTGAAATCAAGAAAACGCTACCACCTGATATTGCCATTGATGTGGTTTTTGATACTTCAGAATTTATCAACAATGCCATTGGTAACCTGGTGGATATTCTTTATTACGCCGCACTTTTTGTGATACTGGTGGTATTGTTCTTTATCGGACGCTGGCGGGCCACTGCTATAATAATCATTACTATCCCTGTATCGCTGGTTACAGCATTTATTTACCTCTATTTTACGGGCAATACGCTCAACCTGATTTCACTTTCCTCTCTTACAATAGCCATGGGGATGGTTGTGGATGATGCCATTGTGGTACTCGAAAATGTTACACGGCATATCGAAAGGGGAAGCAAAGCCCGCGAGGCAGCTATCTATGGCACCAATGAGGTGGGCCTGGCTGTTGTTGCATCAACCCTTACGGTGGTTGCTGTGTTCCTTCCCATGACACTTATCGGTGGATTAATGGGTATGTTTTTCCGCCAGCTGGGTTGGATTGTAACCATTACTGTTTCCGTTTCAACCATAGCGGCACTTTCTCTCACCCCAATGTTATCATCACAGTTTTTGCGCTATTCATCGAACAAGCGCAAAGGACTTGGGCCTAAAACTACCGCCTTTATTGAAAGAACTCTCGACGGGCTCGATAATGGCTATGCAAGTTTGCTCGCCTGGGCTGTGGGCAACAAGATGAAAGTATTCTTTGGTGCCATAGCCGTTTTTATCGGAAGTTTGTTCCTTATACCCATGATTGGTACTGGATTCTTTCCGCAGGCAGACAACAGCCGCTTACAGGTAAACATTGAATTACCTACCGGCCTCAGGCTTGAAGAAACGAAAAAAATTGCCCGGACCATTGAAAAAATTCTTGAAACCGATTTCCCTGAGATAGAGGCCCTTAATACCAGCGCTGGTTATAGCACCACTGCAGGTATTTTTGGCAACCCACGGTCGGGGAGCCACACCATCGACTTTGTATTCAGACTTTCTAAACCATCAAAACGAGGTCGGGATGTTTGGGAGATTGCCGATGCCATTCGTAATGAACTTAAAGTATTTCCTGAGATTGTAACCTTTACTGTTCAAACCGAGGGGGGTGGATTTGGGGCTGGTTCGCCCATTGCTATGGAGGTTTATGGCGATAATTTTGACCAGACCACTGCCGTTGCCAATGAACTTGCCAATCGTATGCGCAACATTGCCGGCACACGCGATGTTGACCTGAGCCGTGGCCCCGAAAAACCCGAGCTCCGCATCATCCCCGACCAGGAAAAAATGGCCATGTATGGCCTCAATACCAACACTGTATCACGGGCCATACGTAATCGTGTTGAAGGGATGATTGCCACCCGCTACCGCGAAGATGGAGAGGAATATAATGTTGTTGTTCGTCATCAGGAACAGTTTCGCAACACCCTTGCTGATTTGGAAAACATTCAGGTGATGAACCAACGCGGACAGTTTGTAAGGTTAAAGGAATTTGCATCTATCGAAGAATTTTTCAGCCCGCCCAATATCGAACGCAAAAACCGCCAACGCTACCTTACAGTTAATAGTCAGCTTTTTGGCCGCTCGCTGGGATTGTTAAAAGCCGATATTGAGGAAGCCATCAATGAAATGGAAATTCCTTCCGGGATATTTATACGGTTTGGTGGAGAGATAATTGAACAGCAGGAAGCTTTCGCCGATTTGTTTCTCCTGCTCGCGCTCAGTATTTTCCTTGTTTTTGTGGTTATGGCAGCGCAGTTCGAGTCGTTTTCCATGCCATTTATCATTATGCTTGCAGTTCCCTTCTCTTTTACCGGGGTGTTTATTGCGTTGATTGTTAGTGGTGGTGAACTTAATGTTATTTCTTTCATTGGCGCCATAATTCTTGTGGGAATTGTGGTGAAGAATTCTATTGTTCTTATCGACTACACCAATTTGCTGGTTGCCCGCGGAAAAAGTATAATTACCTCGGTTAAAATGGCGGGGAGATCGCGTTTGCGTCCGGTTTTGATGACTACTCTTACTACATTGCTGGCAATGATTCCTCTGGCTGTTTCCACCGCCGAAGGGTCAGAAATTTGGCAACCTATGGGGGTTGCTGTTCTGGGAGGGCTAACTTTTTCTACCCTTATTACCCTTGTGTTTGTGCCGGTGGTTTATACAATGTTTGGCGCCCGCAAAATCAGAAAGGAAAGAAAACGGAACCAAAAACTATTGGCCGGCGAAATTTCCAGTTATTCAACAACAACCAACCAAACTATATGAAAGCAGTATTTATAGTATATAACCAGGCCCTTACCGAACGGGTTGACTCCATGCTCGACAAACTTAATGCCCGCGGATTTACCCAATGGCCATCCGTAATGGGTCGGGGTACAAAAACAGGTGAACCCCACATGGGTACACACACCTGGCCTGCAATGAACTCAGCCCTTCTTACAATCGTTGACGATGTTCTTGCTCAAAAAATCCTTGATGCGGTAGCCAAAATAAATGAAACCGCCGAACTGCAAGGAATCAGAGCTTTTTTATGGAATATTGAACAATCTGTATAACTTACCGTGAAACATCAGCGGAGATATAAAAATCTCCGTTGATGTAATTATTTAAATAAACTAACAACTAATTTTGACAACCTAATTCAGCAATCAAACGCAACCCCTGCCATGACCTATCATCAAATCCATCGCCACATCAGGATGATTATAAACCGCAAGATGAATGTGCGTGAAGTATCTCCTGTTTATACGGCCAACTTTTACGACGACTTCGGACTTACCCAATGGGAGCTCAACCTTTTGATATACAATGTTGAAAACCACTTCGGAATAACTCTCGACAACGACCTTGAACAAAACATCCATACCATTAATCAACTGGTAGATGAAGTACACAAGGCCCGGGCAAGCCGGTTTATGCCTGTTGCCTCTGTAGCCTGAGGCTATAAAAGTTTGTCAATAGCCGTGGCCAATTTGCGGTCTTTGTCGGTTACTATGTTCCCTGCATCGTAGGTCGGCAAGCGTATCTCAACCCGGTTATATACATTACTCCATTCAGGATGGTGGTTCATTTTTTCGGCCACCAGGGCAACACGGGTCATAAACGAAAAGGCTGATACAAAATCGTTAAAGGTGAATTGCCGTACAAGTTGATTGTTTTCTTCTTTCCACATAACTGAAAATGTTTATGAAAAATACTCATTGAGTTGTTTCATAAACATTTTTCATTTGGTTCAGGTTCATGAAATGTATCAGAAAACCTCAGCTTCAATTCCCAGCTTAAATACCTTTTCCGCAATGTGGTTAAGAACTTCAAAGGGAACAACCTGAAGGTGTTCGGCAGGGGTATTGCGGGCTATTGGGTATATCATGACCAGCCGGGGTTTTATCCGGGCAATATGACCCAGCCAGAGGCCAACTTCCTCATCAGTGCTGTTGTCAATGAATTGGCCATTGTGTATCCCTTTTACAAAAAGCGTCTGAACAATACAATCATTACCAAAACTTTCCAGGGTTTCCACAATCTGTCTCAGAGAAACCGCAATGCGTGTATTGTTTATCTTTTCGAAGGTTTTTTGGCTGCCCGCATCAAGTTTCATGATGGGTTGGTCAGTTTTAAGCAGGGCTGAGCGGATGGCAGGGAGGTGTGCCTTTGCAGCATTTGTTAAAACAGACACCTTGCTTTGTGGAAAGTATTGATTACGCAAGTCAACAGCATGATCTACAATTTGGGCAAACTGCGGGTGAACGGTAGGCTCGCCATTACCAGCAAAGGTAATCGAATCCAAAAGGGCATTTCTGGAGTGCAAGGCAACCAGTTTATTTTCCAGCGCGAATTTTATTTCGTGGGCCTGTGGGAATCCTTCTTCGGCTTCATGTGTTTGGGTCCAGCCACATTCGCAATAAATACAATTAAAGGTACAATGCTTCCGGTTGGTAGGCAACAGGTTTATTCCCAGTGAAATACCCAATCGGCGGCTCTTAACCGGCCCAAATATGATTTGCTCAAACAGGAAGGTTGACATCGGGAATTGTGATATGGCGGGTTCCGGGTCTTACCGGAAATTTATTTAGGGTTACTCTGTTACTTTGGGTTGTTGCCTTTCAAAAGCAAAAAACCTTTTCTGAAAAATCAGCAGAATAAAAACTCCTGTAGTGATGGCAGAATCGGCAATGTTGAAGACGGGCCGGAAAAAAATAAACTCCTGTCCGCCCCATAAAGGGAACCATGATGGAAAATTTCCTTTAATAATAGGAAAATATAGCATGTCGACCACTTTGCCATGAAGAAAAGTGGCGTATCCACCGCTTTCGGGCATAAAAACGGCCGGTTGTATAAAGGAGCTTTCAGAAAATAACATCCCGTAAAGGGCACTGTCGATAATGTTGCCCATGGCACCGGCCATTATCAGCGAAATACAGGCAATAAGCCCGGCAGGGGCATTTTTGCTGATAAGCTTTGCCAAATACCAGCCAATAAAGATAACAGCCACAATTCGAAAGATGCTTAGCCCCAGCTTTCCATATTCTCCGGCAAATTTCATCCCAAAAGCCATTCCTTCATTTTCTATGAAGTAAATAATAAACCAATCTCCAAAAACAGGGATGTCCTGTCCGAGGGTCATAGTAGTTTTAACAATTACTTTGGTCACCTGATCGATAAGTAAAACCAAAAAAACGACCAGAAAAGGGATATAGTGTTTGTTAAATCTGAGCATTTATTTTCTTAGGTTTTGGTTAAGTTTGGCCTCAATGCTAAGGGTGGCATGGGGCACACTGCGGAGTCTTTCTTTGGATATCAATTTTCCGGTGGTTCTGCAAATACCATATGATTTATTTTCGATACGGATAAGTGCATTTTCCAGATCACGGATGAATTTCTGCTGTCTGGCAGCCAGTTGGCTGTTTTCCTCTTTTGAAAGTACCTGAGAGCCTTCTTCCAGAATTTTAAAGGAGGGCGAAGTATCATTGGTGTCGTTGGCATTTTGGGTGGTATATGCCTCAGTAAGGATTTTAAGCCCGGTTCTAGCTTCTTCAAGTTTTTTGAGTATTATGGCTTTGAACTCCTGAAGTTCCTCATCTGAATACCTGGTTTTTTCTTTTTTGATTTCCATATCAGTAGGGTGTTATAATTTACTTAGTTACTCAATTTACGAATGAACACTCTGGTTTTAACATCATCATCGATTTCAACTTCAACGTGTTCTTCGTTTTCCAAATTATCAGAATAATGCAGATTCAAAGCCAATGTTTCTGAGCAAATATACTCATTATTGTTGACTATTGCATCAGTTATTTGGTCATGTTTCTCAACCCAAAGCTCTATTTTATCGGTTACTTCGAGGTTTTTATCCTTCCTCAGATTTTGAATACGGTTAATGAGTTCCCGGGCAATTCCTTCCTGCTTAAGTTCTGCTGTAATAGTAACATCCAAAGCAACAGTAATGCGTCCGTCAGCAGCTACCAGCCATCCGGGGATATCTTCCGAGAGTATTTCCACATCTTCATGAGCCAGAACAATGGTTTCGCCTTCAACATATATGGTAAAACTGCCGTTTTGTTCCATGGTTGCTATTTCTTCCTGCCCGAAATTATTAATTGCGGCGGCGATAGATTTCATAAGCTTGCCAAATTTTGGCCCAAGGGTTTTAAAATTGGGTTTTATCTTTTTTACAAGCACTCCTGCAGTATCGGTAAGATAGTCGAGTTGCTTAACGTTTACTTCTGAGAGGATAAGATTTTCAACCCCTTCGAGCTGGGTACGGAATTTTGCATCCAGCACGGGTATCATTATCTTTTGTAATGGTTGGCGTACTCTTATATTTACCTTTTTGCGCAGCCCCAAAACCAGCGATGATATTTTCTGGGCCAGTTGCATACGTTGCTCCAGGTCCTGGTCAACATACTGGGGCTTACTTACCGGGAAATCGGTAAGGTGAACAGAATTTACCCTGTAACGGCCTGTAATGTTATTGAGGTCGGTAAACAGGCGGTCGCTGAAGAAAGGTGCTATTGGGGCTGAAAGCTGGCTAATAACCTCAAGACAGGCATAAAGGGTTTGATAGGCTGAAATCTTATCGTCGGTATACTCCCCCTTCCAGAAACGGCGACGGCAAAGGCGCACATACCAGTTACTCAGGTGTTCATCAACAAACTCCTGAATAAGCCGACCGGCACGGGTAGGTTCAAAGTCGTTATAGCTTTCATCAACCTTGCTTATAAGGGTATTGAGTTCTGAAAGTATCCAACGGTCAATTTCGGGACGCTTTTCAAGTGGCATTTCAGCTTCCTTGTAGATAAACTCATCGATATTGGCATAAAGGGCAAAGAAAGCGTAGGTATTGTATAACGTTCCGAAAAATTTGCGTTGCACGTCAGCAACTCCTTCAATATCGAATTTAAGGTTATCCCAGGGCTGGGCATTGGTAATCATGTACCAACGGGTAGCGTCGGGGCCATATTTTTCAATGGTATCGAACGGGTCCACTGCATTACCCAGTCGTTTCGACATTTTGTTGCCGTTTTTGTCGAGCACCAGCCCGTTGGAAACAACTGTCTTGAAAGAAACTGAATCGAACAACATTGCAGCAATGGCATGAAGGGTAAAAAACCAGCCACGCGTTTGGTCAACCCCTTCAGCAATAAAATCGGCAGGGAAATTCTGTTCGAACAACTCTTTGTTCTCGAAGGGGTAATGAAACTGGGCATAGGGCATTGAACCAGAGTCGAACCAAACGTCAATCAGGTCGGTTTCGCGAAACATTTTTTTGCCTTTGGGCGATACCAGCACAACTGCATCTACTGTGGGCCGGTGGATATCAAAGAGGTTGTAATTCTGTTCCGACATATCGCCGGGTTTGAATTGTGCAAGGGGATTGGCAGCCATAAAACCTGCCTTTACCGACTTTTCACATTCTTCTTTCAAGTGTTCGAGCGACCCGATACACACCATCTCTTCACGATCCTCTGAAGCCCAAACCGGAAGTGGAACACCCCAGTAACGCGAGCGGCTCAGGTTCCAGTCCTGCAGGTTTTCGAGCCAGTTGCCGAAACGACCTGTTCCGGTAGATTCAGGCTTCCAGTAAATGGATTTGTTGAGCTCTATCATCCTTTCCTTTAGTGCGGTGGTACGGATAAACCATGAGTCGAGCGGGTAATAAAGGATAGGTTTGTCGGTTCGCCAGCAATGGGGATAGGAGTGCTCGTATTTTTCGGCCCTGAAAGCCTTGTTTTCGGTTTTCAGTTTTATAATAATATCAACGTCAACCCGACGTTCGTCAGGGTTTTCGGTGTTGTATTCCGGTTTAACATACCGACCGCCAAATTCGGGCATTTCATCAATAAACCTACCCTGCTTGTTTACCATGGTAAGTGCTCCCAGGTTGTATTGTTTGCCCACCTTAAAGTCGTCGGCGCCAAAACTTGGAGCTATGTGTACAATACCGGTACCATCTTCGGTGGTAACAAAATCGCCTAAAACAACCCTGAAAGGGTCACCCTCTTCTGGCAGGATAGATGGTATTAGTTGCTCGAAACGGATATTTTCAAACCGGCCACCTTTGTATTCCTTTACTATTTTAAAGGGAATTTTTTTATCGCCCTCTTTGTATTCTTCCAGGGCAAGTGCTGCGTTTTTTGGATCAAAGAAGCTGTTTATCAGGTCTTTGGCTAAAATAACCGTTACGGGAACAAAGGTATAAGGGTTGAAAGTGGCAATTTTAACATAGTCGATATTTTTACCTACTGCAAGGCCGGTATTGCTGGGTAGTGTCCAGGGTGTGGTGGTCCAGGCCAGGAAATGAACTTCAGTTTCTCCATCAGCAAACAGGAATTCGGATTTTTCGTTGCGCACAACTTTGAACTGTGCGGTTACCGAATTATCTTTTACCATACGGTAGCAACCCGGCTGATTAAGCTCATGAATGCTCAATCCGGTTCCGGCCGCGGGCGAGTAGGGTTGTATGGAATACCCCTTGTAGAGCAGCCCTTTTTCATACAGCTTGCTCAAAAGGTGCCAAACGGTTTCAATATATTTATTGTCGAAAGTGATGTATGGATCATTAAGATCAACCCAATACCCCATAATACGGGTAAGTTCGTCCCATTTGTCCTTATATTTCATTACATCCTTGCGGCAGGCTTGGTTATAGTAAACAATGGAGATTTTGGTGCCTATATCTTCCTTGGTTATTCCCAACAATTTTTCAACACCTATTTCAACGGGCAATCCATGCGTATCCCAACCCGCTTTGCGGTTTACAAGATATCCTTTCTGGGTGCGATAGCGGCAAAAAATATCCTTGATGGCACGTGCCATAACATGGTGAATGCCGGGCATTCCATTGGCCGACGGGGGGCCTTCGTAGAAAACCCAGGGCTTGTGCCCCTGACGAATTTCAAGGCTTTGTTCAAATACTCTGTTGTCTTCCCAGTTTTTCAGAACATCTTTCCCAATCTGCGATAAATTTAGCCTTTTATATTCCGGATACTTTTTTTTCATTGATTATTATACTGATTTGCAGTAATAAAATTAACCCCCTGAAAATCATCCCAGGCAGGCTTTTCGATTAAAGGCGCAAAATTATAAAAAAAATGGTTTCGCACACCCCCTGGATTGATTATTATCCTTCATTCTGAACTGATTGATTTTTTCGAGATTTTTTTTTTGATTTTTTCTGGTGTCGATGGCAAAAAAACCACAAAACCGACTTTTGCGAACCAAATTCATCTTTTGGTTGTTTGCTTTCAAGCAATAATAAATGCCTCTTAGCAAATTTAATCTACATGGCCATCAGGATAAAAAAGATAATGCTTCTGATTACCTTACCCCAGGTATTGTGGTTGTTCTACAATCAGGCGGCCAATTGGCATTTTCATAGGCTCGAAAACGGATGTGTTATGCAGCATGCTCATCCTTATCAGAAATCGGGCTGGGGTAATACTCCTTTCCAGGACCATAAACATACACCAATTGAATGCTCCATTCTTTCAACAATAAGCCAGATAGCTTGGGCATTATGGTGGCCCGCCTTAATTACAATCGGGTTTTATCCAGGCATCTTAAAACTGAATTTCCCTGTTGCTCAGCCCTTGGCCCGGGGAGTTTTCTCCGGATTAACCTATCTCCGGGGCCCCCCAGCAGGCATCTGAATTAATCACAATCGGCATCTATTACCCATACCATTTGCAACGGTCAAATTTTTATCCCTGCAATTATCAGAAGGTAACGATTGTGTTAATTCTGTAAAGACTATTTCCCGATTTAAGAGAGTATAAACGCTATTAGTCAGTATTTTTATGAAACGATATTTTTATATGGGGCTGCTGCTCCTGTCAGGGGTTGCTGTAAACATCGGTTATGTTATTTCTTCAACCCCAACTGAAATACGCCCACCTACCGATGCCAATATTTTTGGCCATGTAATTGAAAAGAAAACCGGTGAGCACATCCCCTTTGCCCATCTGTTGATAAAAGGGACGCGAATAGGAACCATAACTGATGCTTCAGGGCATTACATCCTTACCAATCTCCCCCTGGGAAAGCATACTTTGCTGGTTCAGAGTATTGGCTATGCGAGAGCGCAGGTTGAGTTTGAAGCCATAATTAACCGGAGTATTGAAGTGGATATAGAACTTGAAACCACGGGGATAAACCTCGATGAGGTAGTACTAACCGCCTCGCCAACAGCAAGGGGTTTCAGGTACCAGAGCAATAATATTTTTACCGGCGAAATATTACAACGGCGAAGTGAACCATCTTTTGGAGAGATGCTCAATGGCCAGCCTGGAATTGCTATGCGCAGCATGGGGTCAGCACCCTCGCGCCCTGTAATAAGAGGAATGGACGGCGATCGTATTCTGGTGCTTGAAAACGGAGAAAGAATGGGCGATATAGCTCACACATCGGCCGACCATTCCATTTCACTCGATCCGATGGTTGCCAGCAGGGTAGAGGTAGTGCGTGGGCCAGCCAGTCTGCTTTATGGTTCAAGTGCTTTAGGTGGGGTTATCAACCTCATGACCACCGATATTCCGGATCATTGGGATCAGGGTATTACCGGTGTTCTTTCAGGGCAGGGGGCCAGCATGAACAGTATGGGAGCCGGTTTTGGGAGAGTAACCTATGGAACCACCACGAATGCCTTTACCGCAAGGTTTGCAGGCAGGCAGGCAGGCGATCTCACTACTCCCGACGGTGCTCTTCCGGGCACTTCCATGCGAAATTTCGATGGTGCTCTGGGATGGGGACTAGAACGTCAGAACCTGACAGGAGGACTAAGTTTTTCATTATCCGACCAATTATTTGAAATACCCGATTCTCCTGACGATCCCGATCATTCGGTTGAAATTTGGGCAAGACGATTGTCGCTGCAGGGTCGTTTTTCCAGTGAAATGAATCGTAATTTTTTCAATAAAGCCCAGCTCAGGTTTAATATTTCCAAATTCGATCAGCAGGAAATAGAAACAGAACAGATCATGCCTGGTTTTAAAACCGAAGAAGTTGGTCTTGAATATGATATGGTTGCGTCCAGTTCAACCCTTACCCTTCAACACAGGGCATTTAATATTTTCGACCGGGGAGCTGTTGGTTTTAACCTTTCTGGTCAGCGAATCGATATATTGGGCAACGATATATACACTCCAGGCGAACAGCGATTCTCTCTGGCGGCTTTTACCTTTCAGGAAGTACCGCTTTCGCATATCCTAAGGATGCAGTTTGGTATCAGGCTGGACTTTAATCATTCGCAGGCAATTTCCAATGCACAGTTCCCCAATGTTTCGCAAGGGCGCAGCTCATTAAACTATTCAGGCTCTCTGGGGCTCAATATAAGGCCTTTTGAAGGTATCGAAATAGGGGCCCAACTTGCCGGTTCGCACCGAAACCCCATGGTAGAAGAACTCTTTGCCAACGGGCCACATCTTGGAGCAGGCACCTACGAATTGGGTAATGTGAATCTGAAGGATGAAATTGGCCATGGTGCCGACCTGTTCATAAAGTATTCAAAAGAACGTTTTGAAATCGAGGTTACAGGGTTTATTAACGATTTCCGTAACTATATTGTTTTTCAACCCACCGGACGCGTCGATGCAATATCGGGTTATCCAGTATTTGAATATATGGGGTCAGAAGCAATGCTTTCGGGCGGCGAGCTCGCTGCTTCCATCAACATTTCGCCACAACTCACTTTGCAAACAAGTTTAGATTATGTAAGAGGGATAAGAGAAAAGGAAGACAGAACACGTGAAAACTTACCTGTTATCCCCCCTTTCAGGTTCAATAGTGCACTGGAATATGATTTTGGAAGAGGGTGGCTTGGTGCAGGGTTTAAAGCAGTTGCAGCGCAAAATCGTGTTGCTCCCGAAGAAGACATTACCAACGGTTATACTTTGGTTATTTTGCAGGCTGGCTACAGGCTCAATGCCAGGGGGCGCCATGTTCTCATTCTCAGAGTTGATAATGCTCTGAACACCCGCTATCGCGACCATCTTTCCCGAATTGAAGACCGGAATTATTTTATGCCTGGCCGCAATATCAACATCACTTACCGATGGTTTTTCTGACCCTATTATTAACCCGTTTTTTCCAAAGGCAACTGGCCAAAAGGTCTGGTTGCCTTTTTTTATATTTTATCACCCCTAATAGAGGGAGTAATCTGGGGTAGATTCACCATTATTGGGGATTTTATGGTACATGGGGTAGTTATAATTTTGCATCATCTTCAATCAGATGCAAGCAAGTAAATAAAGCATCCTCAAAAGTCGATCTACAATAAACCATAAACATTGAAAATGATAATCAGACATACTATTTCAATTGCATTTTTCTTTTTTTTTCTTGGATTGCAAAATATTGCTTTTGCCACAGAGTATCCTTCTAAACCATCAGGAAGAACAAATGCCGTTATTACGGGGCATGTAATGGCCGATGGCGAACACCTCCCTTTCGTTACCATTTTGGTAAAAGGGACAGTTTTGGGCACTACTGCTGATGAAACAGGGCATTTTAAAATTACAAACCTACCCGAAGGAAGGCTTATTCTGGTGGCCCGGTATGTTGGTTATAAGCCCCAGGAAATAGAAGTAGACGTTTTGGCCGGGATAACACAAGATGTAACTTTTGAGTTATTGCCCGATTTGCTGGGTCTCGAAGAGGTGGTTGTTACCGGCGACCGCAATGAGAAAAAAAGATATGAATCAGCTGTGATTGTTAATTCCCTTGGTCCCCATCTCTTTAATTCAACCCATTCAGTCAACCTTGGAGAAGCTCTCAACTTTGCTCCGGGCCTCAGGATGGAAAATAATTGCCAGAATTGCGGGTTTACCCAGGTTCGGATGAATGGCTTGGAAGGGCCCTATTCTCAGGTGCTTATCAACAGCAGAAAAATATTCAGTGGGCTGGCAGGTGTATATGGCCTTGAATTGATTCCTGCCAACATGATAGAACGAATAGAAGTTGTGCGCGGCGGTGGTTCGGCTGTGTATGGCAGTAATGCCATCGCAGGCACAATTAATGTAATCCTTAAAGACCCAATGATAAATAACTACGAAGTGGGTCTAGGTAGCGGGATTTCTGGGATTGGTATGTCGGGTGAAGGTACAGGTGCTCCGGACAGCAACATCTCTTTTAACACATCAATTGTAACTCTCGACAGCCGTACCGGATTTTCTATGTTTGGCCACCATCGTGAAAGAGCTCCTTTCGATGCCAATGGAGATGATTTTTCTGAAATGGGGATGATTAAAAACACCACCCTCGGTGCACGAATGTTTCAACGTTTTGGAATGAGAGGGAAACTGGCAGTCGATTTTTTTAATATCAGTGAACAGCGCCGGGGTGGAAACGATTTTGATAAGTTGCCTCACATGGCGGTAATTACTGAGTCGGCCGGTCATAAAATAACCACGGGCTCTGCAAGTTACAACCAGTTTTTTCGTCATACCGACCTGTTTACCCTTTTTGCCTCTGCCCAGCATATCAACCGCGATACATACTATGGAGCAAACCAATCTCTGTCTGATTACGGAAACACCCTTAATCTTACCTACAATACCGGCGCTCAATACAAAGCCATTCTGGACTGGTCAACCTTTACGGCCGGTGCTGAGCTTTCGGGCGAAACCATGCTCGACCAGAAACTGGGTTACCCTGAATTAAATCCATTGAATCCTGCTGAGACGATTTATACTGATAATACCATTGTGGCAGACCAGATTATTAATATTGCAGGTGTTTTTGCCCAATTCGATATTGTTATTAGCAAGCTATCGGTGTCAATTGGTGGCCGTTTTGATAATTACCAGGTTGAAGATAAACAACAGAATTTCAATCCCAAGACAGGCAATGTTTTTAGCCCAAGGGTAAACTTTCTTTACAAACTAACTACCCAATTACAGGCACGTGCAGGGTGGTCTACCGGGTATCGCGCCCCGCAGATTTTCGATGAAGACCTTCACATTCTAACTTCTGGTGCAAGGCAGGTGCTACATCGCAACGATCCCAGTCTGAAAGCCGAAACCAGCAGCAGTTATATGGCTTCGTTGGATTATAACCGCTTTATTGACAATACTTTAGTTGGATTTCTTGTAGAAGGTTTTTTCACCCGTCTTACCAATCCTTTTGTACTCCATTATGGCGAACCTGATGAAGATGGTATTGTTGAATACACCCGACAAAATGCAGATGGCTATGCAAAGGTATCAGGTATAAACACAGAAATAAATGTAATGCCTGGTCGGAAAATGCGCGCAACAGCTGGTTTTACCATCCAGAAGGCATTGTATAGCGAAGTGCATGAATTTAATGAAACACGATTCTTCCGCAGCCCCAATCAATATGGCTTTATTACTTCTTACTTTCAGCTTCCAAAAAATTTTGAATTATCAGTTAGCGGCAATTATATCGGAAAAATGCTTGTACCCTATTTCGGGCCTGAATCGGAGAACCCCGAAGCGGGTGAACTCAGAGTGAGTAGCCATTTCTTCGATATGGGTACACGACTGAGTTATAAAACCCGGTTCAACAATACCGGCCTTGAGATTTTTGCCGGTCTGAAAAATGCGTTTAATTCCTACCAGAAAGACTTTGATTTTGGCGATGGTCGCGATCCCGGCTATATGTATGGCCCCAATATGCCCCGTACAATTTATTTTGGCCTGCGCATTGGCAACCTTATCAGGTAATTAAATCTGAATTCCCCTTTAATAATGCCAGAAGAGGAAGGTATTATAGCCTTCCTCTTTTTTTATTGGGTATAGTATAAATTGATTTCGCTGTGGTTTGCTAATAAACACAATAAACAATATTTTCGTAGTTTATTTGTTTGAAAGGTTACTAACTGTTTTAATCTTGCCAGCCCAATGCTTCCGAAATATACCCTTAGGTTTTACGCCTTAACTTCCCAGCTCTTTATTATTTTAAACCTTCCAGTGGCGTTATCCCAAAACTCTGAGATTGCCATAGGGCAGTGGCGCCACCATTTGCCTTCCAGCGCTGTGGTATCTCTGGCTGAGAAGCCTGGTTTTATATATGCTGCCACACCCTTTGGCCTGCTGGAGTATAACAAGGCCTTCAACAGTATCCGCAAATTTGACAAGGTAGATGGATTGAGCGATTTTGGCATTAACGTTATCCGTTATTCACCCCAAAAGAACCTGCTGTTTATGGGTTATCAGAACGGCACCATCGATGTTATGCAGGGCGAAAATATTTTCAGTTTTTCCGACATAAGGCAGGCCAATATAATGGGCTCCAAGGCAATAAACAGTATGATTTTCGACCAGAACCGGGTTTACCTGGCCTGCGATTTTGGAATTGTTGTACTGGATATCGACCGTTTTATCATTCTCGATACATGGTTCATCGGGCCGCAAGGTAGTTTGCTGAGGGTTTATGACATCCAAAAAACATCCACCCACTTTTATGCTGCCACTGAAATTGGTTTGTTCAGGGCCCCTGTAAATGCTCCTAACCTTGCCGATTTTAATTTCTGGACAAGAGTACCTGGCCTGTCCAACGGAAAATACACCTTTGTCCTAACCCACAACAATATCTTACTGGCCAACTTAAGCAGGCCACAAGGCGATATACTCTATCGTTTCGACGGGGGGAGCTGGAACTTGTTCGACCAGATCGGCCTCGATGGGTTTGAATTGCCCAAAACCAGTATCAGATCGGTTAATGGTTTCCTGCTTTGTTCGTCGTATGGCAGGTTTTACATCTTTAATGAACAGGGCGCTTTGTTCAGGTATTATGATTATTATGCTGATGAGTTTGTAAATGCCAACGATGCATTAATTGATAAGGAAGGTACCCTGTGGATAGGAGACAACAGACAAGGTATTATAAGGGGAATTCCCGGAGCCTGGCAGGGCGATTTTGAATCCATTATCCCATCAGGGCCAGTCACCAACGAATCGTTTGGACTGGCACACAACGGCCGCACATTATGGGTTGCACCCGGGTCAATTATTGGTATTATTGGAAATGCGTTCAGTGATAAAGGGATCTTTGTTCTGAACAAAGGTACCTGGAATAGCTTTACACGATGGACTTTCCCAGCTCTTTTTGACGTTCGCGATTTTCACCAGATAACGACCATTCCGGGAAACCCAAAAAGGGTTTATGCAGCCGCCTGGTTAGGTGGTATTGCCGAATTTGATGAAGACCAGGGGCTTATTAATTATTATGATCATACCAACAGCACTCTGCAAAGACGTACCATCGCCAACGACTTTATCAGGGTGGGAGGTACTGCGTTTGATAGCCGTGGCAACCTGTGGGCCAGCAACTCAGGCGCTGAGCGATTTCTTTCGGTGCGCAAGACCGATGGCAACTGGATTTCCTTTTCTCATAACGGAAATGTTGGGAGCAATGAAGTGCTGGGGCGCATTATTGTAGACAATTTCGACCAGAAATGGGTAGGAATGCCCAATGGAGGAGGTATTATTGTTTTTAAGGAAGCAAATCTCGATGGAAATAATCCTTCTTTCAACATCAGGAAACTAAGCACCCAGGAAGGTAACGGATCGTTGCCCAGTACGAGGGTAACGGCATTGGCAAAAGACCGCGAAGGTTATATCTGGGTAGGCACCAACGCAGGTGTTGTGGTTTTCTATTCGCCGCAGGGTGCATTGCGGGGTCAGGCTTTCGATGCCCAATCCATTATTGTAGTGCAGGATGGTTTTAATGCCAGGCTTTTCGACAACGAAACCATCAACAATATTTTTGTGGATGGTTCTAATAAGAAATGGTTTGCCACACTAACTTCAGGGGCATTTTTACTCTCGCCCGACGGTCGCGAAACCATCCGCCATTTCAACACACGCAACAGCCCGCTTCCATCCAATAATATTCTTGATATTTCGGCTGATCCCCAAACCGGGGAAGTATTTTTTGCCACCGATCGCGGCCTGGTTTCCTGGCGTGGGTTTGCTATAGAGGGGGGGCAGCAGCACAGCGATGTTTTTGTTTATCCAAACCCTGTGCGCCCAGGGTACAATGGCTTTATTGCCATTAGCGGATTGGTTACAAATGCCAGGGTAAAGATAACCGATATTGCCGGAAACCTTGTTTATGATGGTTTTGCTGATGGGGGGCAATTCGTATGGAATGGAGTAGGAGTGCACGGACAAAAGCCTTCATCAGGAGTTTACCTGGTGTTCTCAACCAATCCCGATGGTTCAGAAACGATGGTGTCAAAAATTATGTTTCTGAGGTAGAAAAGGGGTGTCAGGTTTTGGATGTCAGTTATCAGCTTTCGGGATGGAAAAAAGAGATGAGCAGGGAGATTCAAAATCAATTTCGGTTAAAGCTGAATTATTCTAAGAAGATGATATTATTGTTGCGAAGCTCTGCTAAAACCCCGCTTTAGAAAACCATAATGTGTAAGCATTTCTGCCTACAAATATTTAGTTTTTCTTCAGCGATTTGTCAAATTAAAAGTTACATAATCAATAACCTAAAACTTTAAATTTTTAATGACGGTCATTTGAAAAAACGGCTAAAGACAAATTGTGGGTTAAAATGAATAATGTTAGTTGTTTCGACAATATTGTAGATGGCTATGCTCCTAATAACCCATCAAGGATCCCAACCAATGCAATTTCTTAATACTATCAAGTCTATTTAGGCATGATCAGGCATGTTCACCGTTAATAACTTACACATCACACCAGAAACCTGATAACCCCTGCCCCATGCTTCACACCACATCCGGTATAGTATTACATAGTTTCCGCTATAGCGATACTTCACTCATAACTCGTGTACTTACCCGAAATTTTGGCCTTCAATCGTATCTTGTGCATGGTGTTTACAAGAGCAAACCACGCTTCAGGGCCAGTCTTTTTCAACCCCTCACCCTTATTGAACTGGTTGCTTATCAGAAAGACAATCAGGGGTTGCAAAATGTTAAGGAAATAAGGTGCACACACCCTTTGACGAATATTACCACCGACATCAGGAAAAGTGCCATTGCTATTTTTATTGCCGAAGTCCTGATAAATGTTTTCAAACACCAGGAAACCAATTCACAGATATTTGATTTTATCACCCGTAGTGTCATCGTTCTTGATAATCTTCAGGGAAATTTAGGAGTATTTCATATTCTTTTCTGTCTCCAGCTCACAAAATTCACTGGTTTTGCTCCTGCCACCAATTATTCGGTATCTTGCTGTTATTTTAGTTTAAGCGAGGGTAAATACATGAATAGTATTGAAAATAGTGATTTCTGTCTGGGCCAAGAAGAAAGCCTTTATTTTTACCATATTTCCCTTAAGGGGTATGATGATATTGAAACAATAAAGCTTAGCACCACAATGCGAAAAGCCATTTTGCACCGTTTAGTCCAATACTTAAGTATTCATGTTGATGGTTTCAGGGATTTAAAGTCCCTTGAAGTACTTGAAACGGTTTTTGGATATTAATTAATTAAACATTAAATCCAGCGGTGAAACCCACATGTTTCTGCAAAACACAAACACCGATGAGAATTAGTTTTAGAACATGTGTGGTTCTCCCGTATTAACGGGAGAACTTAACTTAAAACTGACGGTAATAGATAAGTAGCCTGATATCTTAATGCTAATAAATTACTGGCAAGATTGCGGACATTCAGAAAAAATATTTAAGGATGAAAATAATCTTGTGTTGCGGTCGCTTGTTTTGATTGTAATTATAATACTTAATTTGGGTTTCTTATTTTGCTCTTGTTTTCATTTTATTGCAAATTGTCACCGAAAAAATGCATAACTGAATCATATTTTAAGACATGAAAAAAAATTGAAGGAAATGGTATCGGAATAATGTTGGTGTTTTTTGTTTAAATCAGATCAATTATCAGGAGAGTGTTTTGCCTGCCATGTCAAAGCATTAATTTACAGCATCATCCAATTCTTCCATGGAACACAAATCATTGTCGATGACCCGGCATATTGCCTTTGGATTATTCATTAATTTTTGCAGGGAAAATATATAAGGGAAAAAATGCAAATGCAAATCGAAAGTATATTTGTGTTCTCTTTGCCTTGGCACAACAACAATCAATCTTTTTTACATATTCTGCGAAGTTCACTTATAGCTTGTTTTATATCCTGAGTATGTTCAATTGTATGAGTACTTATTACCGTATCAAAAAACTTATCGGGGAAATCAATTTTTTCAATATTGCCGGTCAGGAAGTGCAAATTTGAATGTGAATTTAGCTCTTTAGGTATGATTATGTCAACACCATATATCAACTTTTCGGGAAAATGTTTAGATAACAGATTAACCAAATAACCTCTACCACAGGCAATATCAAGAACTTTTGATCCAACTATGATTTTCTATTATTAAATCAACCGATTTTTTATTTAAATCTGTTTCAGGCTTAATATGTTTATCGGATAGAAGGATGTAATAATTTCTAAATTCTTCATTGGTAAAGGCCCATCCTTTTTCCTTAAAATCCATAAAAAATCTGGTTTTCTTCCCAAATAACGGATAAAAGATCAGATACATAAACCCTCTGCAATCGCGCAATAAAGGGGGTAATAAATTATCCAAAGTCCAATTCACAAATTTGGTTAGGTCTCTATTCAATTTCATAATACAAGATATAATTAAGGGGGTAAATTAAAATGAATGTAAGGCTAAAGCAGTTTTGTTTAAATAATGTTATATGATTTGATGATTAGGCAATTATATGAAGTCCTTGTTTCTTTTCGCCTGAACCATTTTATATATCCTTAATTGATTAGTTTAGTGAATAATCTATCTTAACAATATGGAAACCGAACTATACCCGGGGTTATTAATGAAAACATCAAACAATGCATTTCTTTATTAATTATTCTCTGAAAATCTCAATAATCAAACAATACGAGCAGATAATTTTGGCTGAAAACGATCAACTTTTTAGTTATTTGAAGCCACCAAACTTGATGAAAAAAAATATGAACGGAATATTGAATCATTTTTGATTGGGAAATTTTTGGCCAATTACTTGTTTCCCTTGGGTTATAAAACACTAAAACAAGTTTAAAAAATCCAAATCAATGAAATAATTCAGGAAAATTTAATTATTTCAACTCCAACACCAACGCTGTTTTGGCCGGAATCTTCCACTTTTCCGATACCGGGAAAGAGTTGCCCGAAATAATATCATACGCCAGGTTATGGCCCGAGGTAGCATCGGCAAAACGGCGGGTGTCAATTTGCATTTCGTGGTTGTTATTGTTCAGCACCACCATTATTGTTTCGCTTTCGTTGTACCTGAAATAGACGTATATGTTGCTTTCGGGAACGTATTGCTTCAGAGCCCCTGTATGAAGCACCGGTTTGCTCTTTCTGAAATTAAAAATCAGACTTATGTAGTCAACAATATCGTTCTGCTGGTTAGTGCGGCCCTGTCGGGTAAATGCATTAACCGGATCGCCAGGCCACCCGCCGGGGAAACGCGACCGCATAATGCCATGGCCATTGCTTTCAAAGGCAGTCTCAAGGGTTTCAATACCCGTATAAAGTTGAGGGATACCGCGGGTAGTGGCAAGAAAAGCAAGTGCAAGTTTCAGGTTGGGTATATTTTCCTTCATCCGTGTAAGAAACCGGTCAGTATCGTGGTTGTCGCCAAAAATAACAAGGTTATAGGGGTCGGTATATAAAAAATCCAACGCCAGTGAGTTGTAAAGCCGCATCATGCCGGTGCTCCATCCCTGCTCTTCGTTAAATGCTTCACCAATTGCATCGTACAAGGGGAAATCGAATACTGCCGGTATGTTGGAGTTGTAGCCATCGTGTCTGGGTTTACCACCCTGGAAATAGCTCGTAAGTGGTGCCACACCGCTCCAGGCTTCACCTACAATATTGAAATTGGGATACTCTTCGGCCACATATTTTCCCCAATGAGCCATAAAATCCTTATCGGCATAAGGTTGTGTGTCCATTCTAATTCCTTTAATGCCAACATACTCTATCCACCAAACACTGTTTTGGATAAGGTAGGTGGCCAGAAGGCGATTTTTCTGGTTAAGGTCGGGCATATTGGTATCGAACCATCCATTCAGCATTATTTCATAATCCTTGCGGGCGGCATAAGGGTCTACCATAGTAGTCATCCGGTAGGTAGTACGGGTAAATTCAGGCCACGGATTCACCCAGTCGGCCATGGGCAGGTCCTGTATCCACCAGTGATGATGGCCGCAATGGTTAAAAACCTTGTCCTGAATGATTTTCAAGCCCTTTTTCTCGGCCTCATTAACAAGCCTGCGATAATCCTCATTGGTGCCAAAACGTGGGTCGACCTTATAAAAATCGGTAATGGCATAACCATGATAGGAGTATCGGGCCTGGTTGTTTTCGAGGAGGGGATTTATCCAGATAGCCGTAAAACCCATGGATGCAATATGGTCGAGATTGTTTATGATCCCTTGTATGTCGCCACCCTGTCTTGCGTTGGGATTGGTAAGATCAGTCTTTTCCAGCATTAGGGGCAAATTATCATTCGAAGTATCGCCACTTGCAAACCTGTCGGGCATGAGCAGGTAAATGGCATCAGAATTATCGAAACCTTCAATATGCCTTGCATTTTCTTTCCGGGCCTTTAGCTCATAAGGGTAGCGAAATAAGGTTCGCCGGCCGCTGGTAAAATCAATATTGAAAGTTCCGGGAAGTGCTCCATCAATACTCAGGTATAGAAAAAGGTAATTAGGGCTTTTTACACGCACCACCTCGCGCAAGGTAACTCCGGGGTAATTAATTAAAACATTGGTTTGTGTTATGTTGGGCCCATAAACCAGTATTTGCAATTCGTTGTGGTGCATGCCACTCCACCAGAAAGGGGGTTCCACGCGGGTTGGGCTTTTCTGAGCCGGTAAATTGAAGCTCAGGCTCCACAATATTATGAATAACAACAAGTTTGCTGAAGTGTGTTTCGAAGTACGCATATTTGGATTATTAGGATTTGTAAATTGCAAACAACAGTAAAGTCAGGAATGTAAGACTGTATTTCAGCTACTGAATTAACCGTGAGTTCAAAAATAAGAAGAAAATCTGAGGGTTGGAATCCAGGCCAAGGGTTGAAATAAAAAAAGCTTCCCGATTTTGTGGAAGCTTAAGGATAAGTTGAGTACCCGGGGCCGGGATCGAACCGGCACGATATTGCTACCATTGGTGTTTGAGACCAACGCGTCTACCAATTCCGCCACCCGGGCGCAGCCTTAAAAGGAGCTTTTTTTAAGTGTGTGCAAAGGTATACAAAAAACCATGAAAGCAAAAAAATAATATTTTGAACAAACAATCTCTATTGTACAGTTATTTATTTCCTAATTTTGCACTTGTTTTCAGCCACATAAAAATAAACCACATGCCCCCTTTAGTCCACATATTTTCAGGATCGGCGTCGCGCTACCTTGCCCAGAAAATTGCCGACGAATACGGCCAACCTCTCGGAAACGAAATTGTAGCCAAATTCAGCGACGGAGAGTTTCAACCATCCTTTGAAGAGACAGTAAGAGGAAGTGATGTTTTTATAATTCAAAGTACTTTCGCCCCCTCCGATAACCTGATGGAACTGCTTCTAATGATCGATGCAGCCCGTCGGGCATCAGCCAATCAGGTGGTTGCCGTAATACCCTATTATGGATTTGCACGGCAGGATCGTAAAGACAAACCACGGGTGCCCATTGGGGCAAAGCTGATAGCCAATCTTTTAACTGCTGCCGGCGTAAACCGTGTTATTACCATGGACCTTCATGCCGACCAGATTCAGGGCTTTTTCGATGTTCCGGTTGATCATCTTTATGCATCATCCATTTTTGTTCCTTACATCATCAATCTTGACCTCCCAAATTTAGTAGTTGCCTCACCCGATACCGGCGGCACCCGACGAGCCGGGGCTTATGGCAGGTTTCTGAACTGTGAAATGGTTATATGCTACAAGCAGAGGGTTAAGGCCAATATTGTTGACCGGATGGTGCTTATTGGCGAAGTAAAAGGGAAAGACGTGGTGCTGGTAGACGATATTATTGACACCGGTGGTACCATAACTACCGCTGCCAAAATGATGATTGAACATGGAGCAAACAGTGTAAGAGGATTATGTACCCACCCCATTTTGTCTGGAAACGCCATTGAGAAAATAGAAAAAAGTCCATTGGTCGAGTTTATTGTGTCCGATAGCATCCCGCTTTCCAGGCAATGTAGCAAAATAACAGTTCTTTCTACCGCAAAGCTTTTCGCTGATGTTATCCGTAGGGTGAACAATCACCAGTCAATCAGTTCACATTTCGAGTTTACTACTATTTTGTGATTTTTATTAAAATACTTCCGAATGCAGGCTGTAAAGTATTACCTTTGCAGCCTGTTTTGCAAAAGGTCAAAACGATTGATTATTAACAACTAAATTCTTTTAGAATGAAAACAGTATCTGTGAGCGGTTCTCTTCGCGGGAACGTAGGGAAAAAAGATGCTAAGGAATTGCGCCGTGAGGGCCTGATCCCTTGTGTTATGTATGGTGGTAAAGAACAAATTAGTTTTTCACTGACCGAAATGTCGTTTAAAGACATTATTTATACCCCCGAATCATGCCTTGTAAAACTGAGTGTTGATGGCAAATCCTATGATGTAATTCTTCAGGAAGCACAATTCCACCCGGTTTCGGGAAAGATTATTCATTGCGATTTTCTTCAAATTTTCCCCCAAAAAGCAATTAAAATTGATATACCTGTTAAATTATCAGGAGTCTCGCCTGGTGTTTTAAAAGGGGGTAAACTCGATCAGAAAATAAGAAAACTTAAGGTTAAAGGATTAATGAACACACTGCCCGATTTAGTTGAAGTTTCTATTTCCAAACTTCAAATCGGCGATTCAGTTAAAGTTGGCCAGTTGAAGGTTGAAGGTCTTGAATTTCTTGATCCTGCCAACAATGTTGTTGTAAGTGTTAAAATGACCAGGGGTGCAGGTGCAGCGGCATCTTCCGACGAAGAAGAAGCTGAAGAAGCTCCGGCAACAGAATAACCGGCTATTCTGCTTAGAAATAAGAAAAGCATAATCGATAGATTGTAAATTTCTTATAAACTGATATAAAACCCGCTATTCAAATAATTGGCAAGGCGTAAGGAGTTATCTTTATGCCTTGTTTGCTTTTAAACAAACATGATACGTAAAATCTTTGAATTGTTTATCACCAGGCATAAACTGCCTCAGAATGAAAAATCCGCTGAAGTGAAATATCTAATTGCAGGCTTGGGAAATATTGGGCCCGATTATCAAAATACCCGACACAATGTTGGATTTATGGCAGTTGATGAAATTGCCCGGCTGAAAGAAGCCACATTTGAATCTGTTCGCTATGGCGATGTAGCTCGTTTCAGACATAAAGGCCGAACAATAATCCTGCTTAAACCCAGCACCTATATGAATTTAAGTGGCAAGTCAGTACATTATTGGCTTACCAAAGAAAATATTGAACTGGACAAATTGCTGGTAATAACCGACGATGTCGCCTTGCCGCTTGGTACCCTCAGGCTAAAGGCCAGGGGAAGCGACGGGGGCCATAATGGATTGGCCAATATTTTTACGGTGCTTGGCACCAATGAATATGCAAGGCTTAGGTTTGGAATCGGAAATAACTACTCCAAAGGTGGTCAGGTCAATTATGTGTTGGGTAAATGGCTTTCGGATGAACTGGAATTGATAAGACCACAGTTGACCGCTTGTATCCAGGTGGTCGAAAGCCTCGTTACAGTTGGGATTGAACGAACAATGAATTCTGTTAATACGCGTAAATCCGAAACCGTACCCAGACAAGGAAATAAAACTGACCAAAACAATCCTGATGAAAAATGAAACTCCCATAAGAGTTACCTGTGCGATAATAGTAAGGAATGGAAAACTCCTTGCAGCCCAAAGGGGGCAAGGTTCTTCGCATGCCGGCAAATGGGAGTTTCCGGGGGGGAAGATTGAACCGGGTGAAACACCCCAACAATGCATTATCAGGGAGATAAGAGAAGAACTGAATATTGAAGTCTCGGTTTTAGAAAAACTTCCTGCCTTTTCCCATCAGTATCCCGATAAAGTGATTGAATTGCTGGCTTTTATCTGTACCTGTAAAGATGAAATAATTATCCCCGGCGAGCACCAGCGGATAGTCTGGTTATCTCCCGGGGATTTGGGATGCCTCAATTGGTCTGAGGCAGATGTTAAAGTACTGCATTATCTGGTTAATGCAGGTCTTGATTTCGATAGTTACTAAATCTCACCCAATCCTTTGTCAATCCACTGTTTCAGGAATTCGCGCAGATTATTGCGGGTAGCCGAGGCACCATTGCGAACATAATATCCTGAAGAGCATACTCCAAGAACCAGACACTCAGATGGTTCCATCCCAGCCAACCAGCCGTTGCAGAAACCTGCATTGAAATTATCGCCTGCGCCAGTGGTTAGTTTAGGTTTAGCAGTATAGGGGCCATCTATCCACCGGCTTTCATGGGCGGTAGAAATGGCTGCTCCATTAGTCGGATGGATAACGATTCCAAAGATTCCCAGTCTTTCCCGGATTTGGGTTGCACGTGCTTGTAACTGGTCTTCTTTGATGCCCAGAACCAATGAAATTATGGTAGATTCGCTCAGGTTCATGCTCAGAATAGTATCAGTGGGCATGGCAGATATAATATCAAGCACTCCCCTGATGTCGTCGTGAGTGCGTTTTTTGGGATCGGCAAGGTCAATAAATACAAATGGTTTCTTGGTAAGGCTACCAATAATTTCTGCAAAACCGTTGATTATTCCATTCAGGTTAGCGAGCATGGTCCAGTTGGTAAAAGCAACCTGGTCAGTTTTTTCCAGCAGCTTTTTTAATTCGTTGGCTGGAAGCTTCTCAAGTAGATTTTCCATGTTTACCTCCACCATATTATTCATTTTTCCGAGCATAATTTTCCCGTCAAAAAATTCAAGCGCATCGGTATGTCCGGGGTCAGTAAAAGTAATTACACTGCTGCATTTTTCGGCAAACTCACGGAAAACCGGATGAACCCCATCTTTGCCAATAGCGCCGATATACGATACTCCGTGCCCCTGTGCAATAATTGCATTGGCCATAATAGGTCCATTGCCGCCAAGCTTAACCTGGGTCGGTACCAGCTCAATATTGGCGCTTAGTCCGGCTCCAGAAGCTATCCTGTCAGCAAACGATTTAATATCCGAAATTCTTTCGTATTCTTCATCGCTTCTGCGTTGGTCTACCACATGAATAATTTCATCTACAAAGCCATCGAAACCAACAATAAGGTTTTTCTTTTCTTTGAAATTATTGAGTTTTTCCAGCGCGCTTTTAAAAATTCCAATCTGTTCCATTTTTGTATGTTTTCTAAGTTTCTAAAATTCGATGATTGATAGTATTAATTATTGCTTATAAAACTATGAGCATTATGTTGAAAGAGCCTGTTTATCTGCCAAATAGACGTGTTATTTTTCTTAATTCATCAGCATGTTTTTCTGTTAACTGCCCTTTGGCATATCTCCATTTCCAGTATCCCGATGCCTTGCCCGGGAAGTTCATCCTGGCCTGGGTGTCCAGGCGCAAAACATCCTGCAATGGGGCAATGGCAATATTGGCCACTGTTGACCAGGCCAACCTTATGAAAGACCAAGCAGGGTCATGTTTATCTACCTGGAAATAATCGTCCATAAGCTGTTTATCTGAATCTTTAATGTGATTAAAATGGCCAAGGGTAGTATCGTTGTCGTGGGTGCCAGAATATACAACGCAGTTTTTATCGTAGGTGTGGGGCATAAAGTCGTTTTCTTCGCCCGAATCGAAGGCAAACTGCAGAATTTTCATCCCAGGCATGTTAAATTTTTCACGCAATGCAACCACATCTGGCGTTATAACGCCCAGGTCTTCGGCAATAATATTGAGGTTTCCGAGTTGGTTAAAAACAGACTGAAGCATTTCTGCCCCGGGTGCATCAATCCATTGGCCATTAATTGCGGTTTCTTCCTTAAAAGGAACAGCCCAAAAGGCGGCAAGACCTCTGAAATGGTCAATTCTGAGTATATCGTACAGTGTAAAGTTGGCCGCAATTCTGTCTATCCACCATTGGTATCCTGTTTTTTTCAGCACATCCCAATTGTAAAGTGGGTTGCCCCATAATTGCCCGGTGGCACTGAAATAATCGGGAGGTACACCTGCTACATTGATAGGGTTTAGTTGTTGGTCGAAGTCGAATATCTGAGGATTTGCCCACGCATCTGAACTATCGAAAGCAACATACAGGGGAATATCACCAATAATCCCAATGTCATTAATATTCGCATAAGCCTTCAACTCGAGCCATTGCTTATAAAAAAGGTATTGAATAAACTTGTAATAATTTATGTCATCTTTTAAATGGTTTCGGTAGTAATTTACCGATTCTGCCTTGCGTATTTTTAAATCATGCTCCCATTGGGTCCAGGCCACCCCCTTGAAGTGTTTTTTCAAAGCCATAAAAAAGGCATAATCTTCGAGCCACCTGGCATTTTTCTGGCAAAAGTTTTCAAATCGAATATTGCGCAGTTTGTTGGGGTTGGACTTATGATTTTCGTAGGCTTTGTGTAAAAGAGGATATTTAATTGTATGCACTTTGCCATAGTCAACATTTTCGTCGTCGAAATATATATTGTCGGGAAGGTCTTTCTGGACAAGCAATTCTTCCACGATCAATTTGTCGAGGTCTATCATCAGCGGGTTTCCTGCAAAGGCAGAGTAACATTGGTAAGGCGAATCGCCATAGCCAGTATGGCCAAGAGGTAAAATTTGCCATATCTTTTGGCCTGATTCAACAAGGAAATCAACAAAACCCCAGGCCTCTTGTCCCATTGTTCCGATGCCATATTTCCCGGGTAATGATGTAATGTGAAGCAAAATTCCGGATGATCTTTTTGTATTCATTGAATTTGTGTTTGATTTTAAGGGGAATGTTTGATATTCGTAAAGATAAATATGACAATAATTGATGTATGAGTTAGCGAAATTTATGGGTAATACAAGACTCTGTTATTGGTTTTTAATCAGGTCGTCCCGATCATCAACTGCCAAAACCGAAACTGCACCAAGTATCATAAGAATACCGGCAGTAACAATTGCATAAACTGCGTGTCCTCCATAAAAATATTTAACAATGGGCCCGCCAAAAATACCATTTACAATCTGAGGGAATGTAATAAAGAAGTTGAAAATCCCCATGTAAACACCCATTTTCTTGAAGGGGATTGAGCCAGAAAGAATAGCATAAGGCATGGCCAAAATGCTTGCCCAGGCTATCCCCACACCGATCATCGAAATGTTGAGCAGCCATTTCATTTCCGGGATGGTTACAAAAATTACTGAAATAAGGCCCAATCCGCCAATGGTAAGGCAAATGGCATGGGTCATTTTACGGCCGACTTTTTTGGCAATCAGCGGAAGAATTAATGCAAATGCAGCAGCAACTAAATTATAAACCCCAAATATTAGTCCCACATAATTGCCTGCTTCGTTAAATGCCGCTGAACTGGTATCGTTGGAGGGCAAACCCCAGACATGCTGAGCCAGGGCAGGGGTTGTGAATACCCACATGGAGAAAAGGGCAAACCATGAGAAAAATTGAACCAATCCCAGCTGTTTCATGGTTTTTGGCATGCGCGCAAAGTCGCGGAAAATCTCAGCAAAACCTTTTTTCCTTTCGATTTCTTCAGGGGTTTCTTCAATATGTCCTTCAAACTCTTTTTGTTCTTCGGGCGAATATTCTGTTGTTCTTATTACTGTCCAGAGTATCGCGCTCACCAATACAGCTGCCCCGACAAGAAACGAAAGTATCAAATTAAATGGCACTTTTCCAGGGTCGGTTTCCGATTCAAAGCCCAGCCAATTGGCAGCAACATAAGGCAACCACGAACCAATTACCGCTCCAATGCCAATGAGTAGTGTCTGAACGGAAAAACCCAGCGTGCGCTGGTCTGCCGGAAGTTTATCTGCTACCAGAGCCCTGAAAGGTTCCATGGCAATATTGAATGATGCATCCATAATCATCAGCATACCGGCTCCTATCCAAAGAGCGGGAAGAATGGCCGTAAACATAGATGAATTGGGCATGAGTATTAACCCCAAGGATGCTAATATTGCTCCTGTAAGTATAAAAGGGCGACGGCGTCCCAGGCGGGTCCAGGTATTGTCGCTGTAATGACCAATTATGGGTTGAACTATCATGCCCGTTACAGGTGCCACAAGCCAAAACCAGGAAAGATGCTCTACATCGGCTCCGAAAGTTTGAAGTATACGACTTGCATTGGCATTCTGAAGAGCAAATCCCATCTGAATTCCCATAAAGCCAAAGCTCATGTTCCAAATTTGCCAGAAATTAAGTCGGGGTTGTTTTTTCATAAGGGTAAGTCTGATGATACATTTTTAATAATAATACCTTAAAAAATCAGCCATAGGCTGATGATTAAAGGTTGATAGGAAACAAATAAGGGTTAATGTGGCCAATAGCAATTTAACTGAACCTTCGGTTAAAAAGGCCTTAAAATTACATCAATTTTTCGGGTTTTGTGTCTGGCGATTTTATTTTCTGTTGATTTTTACGTGCTCTGAGAAATCTGCAAAATCTCTTAGGGTTCTGCAATATCTAAATTGGAGCAATCAAATGGAGATTTATGCTTGGATAGCCATGTCGGTTGTATGAAAATTCGGTGCGGAATACTTTGTCATAATAGGTTACAAGGTCTAATCCAATGCCAAAACCAGCAAGGAAATTGTTTGAAAGAAAGTTATCATTGAAGAAGAAACTATCTTTAACGTATCCTATATCTGTAAAAAAGTTTACATACAAGGCATAATGAATAAGGGAGAACTTTTCATTATTAATAAAGCCAATCCTGTTAACCCTGCTGGGGACCAATGCATATTTAAAATTGTTCTTCAACACGGCAAAGTGCTGCCCGTCAATAACAAAGTTTTCATAGCCTCTTACAATGTCGCCTTTAAATCCTAATCCTTGCTGCATGTAATAGGGGTGAAAATTTCCCAGTGATGTTTTGGCATTAATGCCTGTGGCAAAAAACCAGCGTGGGTTTAGCTTCCAAAATTTACGCAGAGACGTTTCAGCGGTAGTAATATCCATTTTCTCATTTCTAAGAATCCCCAGGCCCTGACGCTTAAAACGAATATCGAAATAATGACCTGATAAGGGATATGCCCTTATATCACGGTAATCATGTCTGAATTCGTAGCCTAAGGAGAAAAAAGGAGCAGAAGTTTCTGAACTTGGCGAGAAATTGGGATTGAGGAACAACAACGAATCGGCAAATCGTATGTTGTTGAAACCAAAGGTTAGATTATGGCGGTTATGAATTCCACGGCGATAATGCACTTGTGTATTCACATAAAAATGTCGCAGAGCAAAACCGCCATCTTCAGAATAAAAAAGCTGATTGTTATCGCGGGTAAGGTATTCAATTTCATTCTGGCGGTTGTAGCCAATGGTAAAGCTTAATCCGAGCCTTTGGGCATGATTGATATAGGGGATGAAATAGTTAAGAGCATAGATTTGCCTATAACCTGCTCTTGCAAGAATGCTGAGCTTTTCCATGCGTCCCCTGAAATTCTCCTTCAGGATAAACCCACCATAATTGGTTTTATAAAGAGTAGGGTTGGTCAACCAATCGTTGAGATTTCGTTCTGCAATTTCGAAGATGGGGAATGGCCATACATACCAGCGTTCAACAAAGGTAAATCTCACGTTGGCAGCGGGCAATACTTCATGGTAGGTCAGTGATACATTGACAAAGTTGAAAAGGGAAGTATTTAACAGGTTTTCGCGACTGCGCTCCAGAATGGAAGACAATGCGGTAAGTTGTAAAGTATCGCCCGCAGAAAACGCCAGCTCACGCAAAAGAACATGCTGACGGGTGGTATGATTGCCCTCAAACTCAATTTTTTGTATCACAACATAATTCTTCTTTACCAGGTCTGCAGGCAATTCTTCATTTGGGCCAAGTAACACATAATCACCGGCAAGGCATAAGGATGCGATCTGCGCTTGTGCAGTCAGGGTGGCAATGCAACCCCATATTGCAAATATGAATATGGCACTTTTAAACATGAATGAATCTTGGAGTTTTCTAAATGTTCAGGTAATTCATCAAAGCATCAAACCTGTCCCTGATAAGATCGTCGTAGTTATTTTCTTCCGAAAATGATGCGATTATATGATAATCGAAACGATTAAATGTTTGAATTACAGGTGTAATGTCAATTTTGTTGAGTTTTAGCGTTACTTCTACCCGTGTGCTATCGTTGAAAGTACGTGCACAGCAACTTAGTATCTTCGCATCGTTCGACTCTACTAAGCGTGAGATTTCATGAAGCGAGTAGTCAATACTGTTCATTTCAAGAACAATGATTCCACCCGGTTGATTTAAGGAGCCAGATTCGGCAATTTCCTGAAGCATACGCGACTGGGTAATACAACCAAGATAATTCTCGTTGAGGTCAAGTACCGGAACCACTGATAATTTGAGTGTTCCGGCAATTCGAATTACTTCGAAAAGGTGTGAGTTGAACATTACATAAGGCCGGGAAAGAGAAAGCTGGTAATTTCCCAAAGGCTCGGTAAAGTCATTCATACTGTAAATGTCTTTTTCGGAAACAAGGCCCAGAAAAGCTTCATTATTCACAATGGGTAAATGGGATATGCGCATTTCTTCCATCCAGCTAAGAGCTGTTTCCCCGGTATCTGAAGTACGCAGGGGCAGAATAAGCTCATTTATTAACTCGTTGGCCAGCATGGAGTATTGTTTAGTCTTTAAAATTAGTCAATAATTGAAATTCCTTTCTACAAAGAAACATTCTAACACAAAGTAAATCAAATTTTTCTTAAACTCAAACCCAATACTCTGAAATGGCGTCAATAATTACCATCACTGTCATGAATGTTTCATAGTTTTGCAAAAAAAATACCCTATGACCCGCCTGAGTGTAAATATTAATAAAATAGCCACCATACGCAATGCCCGGGGTGGAAACATACCTGATGTAGTAAAAGCTGCTGTTGATTGTGAGCGATTCGGGGCCCAGGGTATTACCGTTCATCCGCGACCCGATGAAAGGCACATCAGGCGCAAGGATGTTTATGATATCCGTCCGCTTATCAAAACAGAATTCAACATTGAAGGATATCCATCCCGCAAGTTCCTTGATATGGTTGTTGATGTGAAACCCGACCAGGTTACCCTGGTGCCTGATCCTCCCAATGCCCTTACTTCTAATGCAGGTTGGGATACGATAAAACACTATAGTTTTCTTAAAGAGGTAATCCATGAGCTGCAGGGAGCCGGAATTCGTACATCCATTTTTATCGATACGGATCCCGACCTTATTTACAAAGCTGCCCAAACCGGTACCAACCGGGTAGAATTGTACACCGAACCTTATGCAGCAATTTACACCCTAAGCCCCGAAAAGGCTCTTGCACCCTTCAGAACAGCCGCTTTTGCTGCCCGGGATGCCCGCCTCGGTATCAATGCCGGGCATGACCTTAGCCTCGAGAATTTAAAATATTTTGCAACAAATATTCCTGGCTTACTTGAGGTTTCCATAGGTCATGCATTAATTGCCGATGCATTGTATTTTGGCCTTGAAAATACTATTCAAATGTATCTCCAACTTCTAATCCCGGCAAATAACGCAATCTGAATTATATAATATCCCGGCATGGAACTTCATTTTCAGAAATATGGGGAAGGGTATCCGTTAATAATTCTTCACGGTTTATTTGGCATGTCTGATAATTGGGTAAGCCATGCAAGACGTTTTGCCGGTAATTTTTCCGTATATACTATCGATCAGCGCAATCATGGTAAGTCGGGTTGGAGTAATGTGTTTAATTACCAGGCCATGGCAACCGACCTCTACGAATTCTTAGAGAGAGAAAGCATTGCAGAAGCATTTGTTCTTGGCCATAGTATGGGTGGAAAAACCGCTATGACCTTTGCCCTCGAATACCCTGAAAAGGTAAATAAACTAATTGTTGTTGACATTAGTGCTGATGCATACAACAACAGGCACAATATTCTTATTGATGCCATGTTATCAGTTGAGCTGAATAATAAAAAATCGAGAAATGAAGTTGAAGCAGCCCTCAGGAAAACCATTGCCGATGAAAGAATCCGTCATTTTCTGCTAAAAAATCTATACTGGAAAGACCGGGCAACTTTGGCGTGGAAAGCCAATCTATCAGGTATCATGGATAATCTGCCCGAAGTTTTCAAAGAAATTGTTTCATCATCAGCCTTTCTTAAACCATCACTTTTTATTCGGGGAGGGATTAGCAACTATATTCTGGAACGTCATATCCCGGGAATAAAAAGACTGTTTCCCGATTCTAATATAGAAACCATTGATGGCGCTTCACATTGGTTGCATGCTGAAAAACCGGAGGAGTTTTATAATCTGGTTTTCAATTTTATAAGAGAAGACTCATAATTGGCGGCACTTTAAAAGAAAAACCCCAGCCTGCATAACAGGCCGGGGAAAAAAGCACAGTAATTGAAAATAATAATTAAGAGGGGAAATTTTAGTTATTTCTGTTTGCTTGCTGTCCGCTTATTCCCGAAGGAACCTTGGTACATTCGCCAGCATTGGTTGTTTCAATTTTTACTTCTGCACTGCCAGAACAATCATTAGCAGCTTTTTGAGTTGCACCGGTACAACCCGTTGATGCACTACTGGTTTGAACCATTTGAACCTGATTTTGCACATCTGCCTGTGCTGTTTTGGTTTCTCCTTGGGTACAGTTGGTCCCTGCTGAAGCTCTTTGGCCGGTACAACCAGAAGATTTTTCTACTGATGCTGTTTGTCCTGTAAATCCAGAGTTGTTTTGTAAAGATGCTGTTTGTACTGTTGCAGTGCCGGTGCACCCTGATGTTGCTGTTTCAATTGACGCTGTGGTTGATGAACTGCAACCTGATTTGTCTGCCCTTGTTTCGGGCCCGGTGGCTGACAATATAGATATGGTGCCTGCAATAAGTAAAACACCAGCCAGAGAAGTTAGGATTAATTTTTTCATATAAGAATAGATTTTTGGATTAGCTTATTTTTATTTAGACCAAATTTAAATAAAATACTCCAGCAACAAAAAATGATTGCTTAAAAAAACGTTAAAACATGTGTCTGGGCACCTAAAGCGTATAAAACTAAGCTGTTAATTGTGTAAGCCCAACAAAGTAATCTTTTCTCTTAAACTCTATGATTTTGTTTAAATATCATAAGAACTATTACATTTCTGGTTGCTGCATATCATGTTCCTTTCATAAAACATAAAATTGAGATACTTTTGACCCTTTGTTAGCATAATCTGTGCAAATGGGCGTTATAACTTCTGGTATACTCAATAAAATAATAAGAATTATATGCATAAAAAAAAGGTAGTTATCATTTCAGTGCTTGTTGTAGCAGCCACATTACTTTGGTTTTTTCTGAGGGAAGAAAAAACCGGCCCTGTATTAATTAAGGTGCCAGTCAGTTATGGAGATTTTGTGGTTAGCGTTTATACCAGCGGGGAACTCGAAGCCCGATTTTCGGAAAATATACAAGGGCCTGCCGGGCTAAGAACCATTGGGCTTTGGAATGTTCAGATAAGTGAACTTATTCCGGAGGGTACCATAGTCAGGAAAGGGGATTGGGTGGCAACCCTCGACCGTACAGAGATTTCAAACAGAATAAAAGACCTTGAGACTGAGCTTGAAAAGCTTCAAACCATGCATACCCAAACCATGCTCGATACCACCATGGAGTTGCGAAATGCACGTAATGAGCTAATCAACCTCGAATTTGCCCTTGAGGAAGCCCGAATAGCTTTAAGTCAGAGCACTTTTGAACCTCCCGCAGCAATAAGGCAGACCGAAATAAATCTTGATAAAGCCCAGAGAGCGTTCAGGCAGGCGTCGCACAACTACGAGTTACGGTCTGAACAGGCGCAGGCCAAAATGAGGGAGGTTAACGCAAGCCTTAATCAGGTAAGACGTCGGTATGAAAATATGCTGAGTGTATTGCAGGAGTTCACAATTGCTGCCCCTCGCGACGGAATGGTAATTTACCGGCGAAACTGGGATGGCACAAAAGTAAACGTAGGTTCGCAGGTAAGTACGTGGGATAACACTGTGGCCACCCTTCCTGATTTCTCAGTAATGATTAGCCGTACTTATGTGAATGAGGTGGACATTAGCAAAGTAAATGTTGGACAAAAGGCAGAAATTATTGTTGATGCTTTTCCTGAAAAAAGATTTACAGGCTCTGTTACCGAAGTGGCAAATATTGGCGAACAACGACCAAACCAGGATGCACGGGTATTTGAAGTAAGAATCCAGATCAACGAATCGGACACCATCCTCAGACCAGCTATGACTACTAAAAACACCATCATCATAAGCGTTGAACCAGGAGTTGCCTTCGTTCCTATTGAAACTATCCACCTGCAGGATTCTTTAAATTTTGTATATAAAGATATGGGATCGCGTATTGTTAGACAACAGGTTGTTACTGGCATGCGCAACGAAAACTTTATTATTATTTCTCAGGGATTACAGCAGGGTGAGACGATATTTATAAGTATTCCCCCCGGAAAGCCTGAAGATTACCGGCTTATTACTCTTTAAAGCGCTTTATATGATTAAATCTCAACGGGTATATTACAATTTGAATATTGCAATGGATGCGGTGTTTGCCAACAAATTCCGCTCTATGCTTACTGCCCTGGGAATTATATTCGGTGTAGGGGCAGTAATTGCCATGCTTGCCATTGGCAATGGAGCCCGCAAAGAAATTCTCGACCAGATGAAACTTGTGGGCGTCAACAACATCATCATTCGCCCCTTATTTTCTGAAGATGATGCCCATGATGAACTGCTTGACGGACGATTCTCTCCAGGCCTTAGCCTGGCCGATGCCAATTCCATTCGCGAAATTATTCCTGGTGTTCAGCGAATAAGCCCTGAAATTGAGATTAATACGTTTGGTTTTAACAATGGTGTCAGACAGCCAGTAAGGGTAGCAGGTATTCATCCCGATTATTTCGAATTGTTTGCAGTGGGTTTTTCTTATGGAAGCAACTTTTCAGAAAGTCAGCTTCAGGCAGGTTATCCGGTTTGTATTGTAAGCAACCAGGTAAGGGCAGTTTTTTTTGGAAATGAAAATCCCATTGGCCGTCAACTAAAGCTTGGCAACAACTGGCTTACAGTTATCGGGGTGGTAGAAGACAGGTCGGGCGGCGGCGAATCGACCGAAAGACTTGGAATCAGTGAGTTTGGCAATATGGTTTATGTTCCTGTAAATACCGCCTTATTGCGTTTTATGGACCGATCAGTTGTTTCCTTTACCGATATCCAGCGGCAACGTACCCGTGGACGGAGACGAGCTGCGGTTAATAACCAGATACCCGCTGAGAAATTAAAAAGCTACCATCAGCTCGATAGAATTGTGGTGCAGGTTGATGATTCTGAACTGCTCAATCCATCGGCCGACTTGATTCAGCGTATGTTGCTGCGCCGCCATAACGGGGTGCAGGACTTTGAGGTTATTGTACCGGAGCTGCTGCTTGAACAGGAACAACGAGCCAAGGATATTTTCAATATTGTTTTGGGAGCCATTGCTGCCATATCGCTGCTGGTTGGTGGTATCGGAATTATGAATATTATGCTGGCATCGGTTATGGAGCGAACTCGCGAAATTGGTATCAGGCTGGCTATCGGTGCCAAAAAAACGGATGTTGTATTTCAGTTTCTTGCCGAATCAGTATTTATTAGTATAACAGGGGGCATTGTAGGGGTATTTTTGGGTATTGCTCTTTCTAGGCTTATTACCAGCTTCACTGATATTTTAACAATCGTATCTGTGTCATCAATACTGATTTCTTTCCTTGTTTCGGCCGGAATTGGTATTGTTTTCGGATATATGCCGGCACGCAAAGCTGCCAGCAAGGACCCGGTAACATCGCTCCGATACGAATAAACCTGCATCTTCTTAAGAGTAATTTAGAGTTTATTTTTTGACGGTTAGCCTGCCATTTCTATTTTTGTGTAGTGAGTAATTTTCAGTAAATCATTATGTTGGAACTTTAAAAGACAGAGATATGAAAAAATTTGCAGTTGTCCTTGCCGGATGCGGAGTATACGATGGTGCTGAAATCCATGAGGCCACTCTTAGCCTTTATGCCATAAAACTCAACGGGGCCGAATACCAGATATTTGCCCCCGATGTCGAACAGCACCATGTCATTAACCACCTTGATGGCTCTGAAATGAAAGAAAAACGGAATGTAATGGTTGAATCGGCCCGTATTGCCAGGGGAAATATAAAACCTTTGAGTACTTTCAGCGCTTCCAACTACGATGCATTGTTGTTTCCGGGTGGATTTGGAGTAGCCAAAAACCTGTGCACTTTTGCTTTTGAAGGTGCTGATTGTAAGGTAAATAGCGATGTTGAAAAAGGTATAAGAGAAATGCATAAGGCAGGAAAACCCATAGGAGCACTTTGTATATCGCCGGTGTTACTGGCCAAAATTCTTGGAAGCGTTGAGCTAACTATTGGCCAGGATGCAGGCACTGCCGGTGCTGTTGAAAAAATGGGGGCCAAACACAGGCCAACAAATCATGGAGAAGTAATTGTTGACCGTACAAATAAGGTTTATACCACCCCCTGCTATATGCTCGATGCTGATATTGTTCAGATTGGTCTTGGGGCTAATAATATTGTTAAGGCAATACTGAATGACCTGTAATTTATTATAGTTGCTATAACGCCATGATTTCCAGAGCCCTTACCAGGGCTTTTTTTATGATTTCGTCATGGTCGAAGGCAAGGGAAGGCATCGATTCAATTTCGAACCATTGCGCATCTGCTGCATCGCTCGAGGCTGCAACAATGGCATCGCTGGTTGTAAATCCCCAGTATGCAACTGTAATTGTTCGGTGGCGGGGGTCGCGAAGAGGTTCACTAAAGGCTCCCAATTGATAAAACTTAATGTTTGTAAGGCCGGTTTCTTCTTCCACTTCCCGGTTTACGCACTTCTCAAGGGTCTCATTTTCATCGAGAAAACCACCTGGCAGAGCCCAATAATTTTTGTAAGGGTCATTTTTTCTTTTAATGAGTAGCACACTCAGAACATCTTCGTCGTTCATTCTGAAAATCACAGCATCGGTTGTAACCGCCGGTCTTGGATGATTATAGGTATAGCTCATGGTTTTCGGTAAAAGGTTAATTATACGGTCCTTTGTGATAATCATTCATGTCTTCAATTCGGCGAAATTTAAAGGCCTGTATTTTTTTGGCAATAACAATAAATATTTGAAGATCAGCTGATGTAAGTTTATTTATGGCCTCTTCGTTTTCGAGCACTGCTTCGGCCAAAAGGGCAAGAAAATCAAACTTGTATTTCTTGAGCCACTGCATGGCGGGTTCATCGTCCCAGACAGCTTTGCTGAATGCAGCATATTGAGGATATTTATTTTTCATGAGCCATTGAAAAGCCTCATGGTTAGTATGAATAGAATTGGCAAGTGCAGCAAGCTCAGGATACCCATTGTGCATTAGCCAGTAAAGAAAATTTTCCTTTCCCTCGGCAGCTTCACCAAATGCAATTAGTATTTTGGCAGGATAATTTACCATAGCACTTACATGAATTTTCCAATAGCGGATTTAATTGATGTTTTCTATCAAAAAGGATTATCGCATCAGATACATTTTCCCAAAACCATTATGAAAGAATCTTGAAGCAGAGGTGGTATTTAACTCAATCTGAGAACCGTCTATCTGGGTTACTACCCTATAAAGGTAAACACCGTTGGCCAGTCTGTCGCCATACTGGTCGGTGCCATCCCAGGCGTATTGTGTAATGTTGCGACCTATGCGCAAAGGGCCTAATTCCGACATATCAATTTCTCTCACAACTTTTCCTGTTATGGTAAGAATTTGAATTTTCATTTGTGATGGAAGCCTCGAACCTGTAAGGGTAAATACAAAGTGAGTGGCTGTGGTGAAGGGATTCGGCCAGTTAAGCACCTCTGTAATGGTCGATTGGTTTAATACTTCAAACGAAATCACATAATCATTGGCGCCTGATTCGTTGAGCGACATATCGGTTGCCTGCACCCGTAGGGTATATTTTCCGTCGAGCTCAAATTTCGGCTCAAATTCTATACTGCACTGGTTGGCAGGTAATTGGGCAGGAAAGAATTTCATGTTTTCCTTCCCTTCCCTAACGAAATACAGTCGCTGGCTTTCGGAGCTGGCAGGTGTAGTGAGGAATACTTTGATAAGTGCAGTATCTGTCAGAGCCAGGTAACGATTTTCGTCTCTGATGGTAATGTTAATGAAGGGATTGGCTGATACCAGGTCGCCATTCATTATTTGTATGCCGTCGAAGGTAACTTCGAGCAGTGGATTGGTTATATCTTTTGCAACAAAGAAGGGAACCTGCCCAATGTTGTTAAACGAATATTGCTCCAGCTGGTCTCCGGCAGGATTTACCTCTATCCATAAATTGTTATTGCCGGCTAACCCACGGGTTTTTATAAAAACAGTGTCAGCGAAAATGTGGCCGGAGGGATGTTTCCGCTGCCTGGGGTACTCAATGGGATGAATGGCGCGATTGCGGTCGGTTATCCAGTACCTTACAAGCAAACTGTCCATATCGTAATTACTGATGTTCTGTATGGCAGTGGAAAATAAAATGTCTTTTCCTTCGGGCACTGAATCCTTTTCAAATACATAGTGTAGGGATGGATTGATGGCAGTTTCAGGAATTCCTTCAAAAATCACATTCCAGTAGTCCATTTGGCCAGGGGTCCGGTTTTCATCATCAAACATGTTAACCATTAACCTTAGATATGGGTATTTTCTGGCATCAATTACATTTCTGATGTCCAGTGTAGATTGGATAGAAGGAATTCGGGTGGCAATAGTGTCTGATACTCCGCTGGCGGTTATGCCAATGATATTGAGCCAGACAGAATCGGTGCTCGCTTTTTCAAGGCTCCGGTGCTGCCAGTTTATGGTTTGCCATTTCGATGAAGGCCCAATGGGTTCAGAAAGAATGTAGCCTCTGTTCCAGTTGGTAACTATACTGTCGTTGAGTAAAATAGTGGATGTGATGGACGAACCTAAAATCTCGTTGGCTGAACCCAAAGGCGATCCCTTGCGGCCGAAAAGTATATATGGGGAATTATTTACCAGATTTCGGATGTTGGCGCTACCCAATGATTCAAATGCCCGATAAAGTCCTTCCGGATAATTTTCTGCATTGTGGTTGCGATGACTCAATACAAGCACATAATAATCGTCGGGGATTATATCTATGAATTTTTTCATTCTTTCCCTCCACAGTTCGGATGTGGAGTAAAATTCAAAAACCGGCACTTCACGAATATTACAGTGGAAATTTTCGTACTGCCCCAAATTGTTTCCCTGGTTAACGCTATAGACCGGTGCTCCTGAAACCGGGTTGAACAAAGAAAATAGCATACCGTTGCCCGCTTCGCTCATGCATGCAAACTGTGTTAATATAACCCCGTTTAGTTTTACGAATTGCTCACTCCATGCAAGGTAAGGGTACACCCCGGTTTGTGCCTGAAGCGAATTAACTGAGTTGATGAATTCCCATATCCGTTCGCTTTTGTTGTGGGTTACAAACGTATAATGGTTGTTCTCAAACTGATCGAACCTTGCCTGGCTCCATCCGGTAAGGCCTTTTAAATGCTGAAAACTACTTTCGCGCCAAAAAAACTCTTCCGGATTGGCAGAAACAAGGCTTACCCGCCAATAGTAAACCATCCCATCCATCAATGTAACCGGAGGTGTCCATGCTACAACTCCGCCCTTCTGGGTTTCACGGTGCTCCAGTGGACTGGTGAACCGCGGGGTAGTATCGAGTTGAAAAACATACGTTCGCTCGCCAACGAAGGGATCGCCGGTTGAAGCTTTCAGTTGGATTGCAGAGTTTGGAACAATAGCGTATTTCGGGGGATATACGGGTATTATTTCAGACGATTTGATGAAAAGGGATGCTGTTGCCCTATTGTTAAGTTCATTTAGCTCATTTATCTGGTTAAGTGCATCAAGAGTAACCGTAAATTGGTTTATGCCTACCCCTTTCTGCCGGTCAACTGGGAAATGAAATGATAAGGTATCCTTAAAAAAGGGCGTTCTTACCCTTCTTTTAAAAATTTCAGTAGTACCATCAGGAAATCTTCTTTCAATATCTATAAACATTGAATCTCTGATTGCTTTACCAATATTGGTTGCAATAATATTGATGGAAAAGGAATCCATTTCGGACGACACATCTTTCGGAGAGAAATATAAATTTCGGGTCTCAAGTTTGTAATCAGGTTTGGGGAATGAATTAATAACAACTGCCGGGTCGCCATGAAGTGTATTAAGCAGGCACACATTCTTGATATAAACATTGGATGACTGTGCTAGTCTTACGGTTTGCCTCATTATATCGCCTACTGGCATGCCATACATCTCGGAACCTACATTTTCGAAAAAGAAATTTGAGTATCTGTTGATTTCGAAGGCACCGGTTGCGGTTGTTGAAGCAAGGTATCCAATTACCCCTTTTTCTTCAATAAGCACAAATTCTTCGCTTGAATTAATCCCTGCGCCAAATATATCACCTGCAAAACACGAGTTGGCAATCAGGAAAGGATATTTCCCAAAGTTACTGTACTCTGAAGGATAATCGATGCTAATGTCGAAACCAATACCGGCGGCATGTCCGAAAAAGGTCATAAAACTAACTCCGTTGTTGATGATTTGCTTGAGGGAGTCGGACTGGTTGATTTGAATAGGGTCGGTTGAACTTTTCAGAAAAGTACGCACATATCCGCCAAATGACGGATTTTCCATGCTTCTTTTATATCCTCTTAGATATCCCGAAAGTACATTTTGCTCACTAATACTTGTACCACCACCGAAGTGGAGTACGTTTTTCATCCATTCCTGAGGGGTTTGCTGAGCATCGTGGTGTTGTACCACCTTGTTAAAGTAGAGAGTTACCTGTGCCGGATTTCGTGCAGCCAACCTTCCGGTTCCGAGCGCCGGAGCATATCCGAATCCATCCAGACCCGCTGTGAGCAGGATGTCGGAGGGAGGGTTGCCCAACGAGGGTACGAGCGATGCAGCATAGATTGACGGGTTTTTGCGGTAGGCAAGCGCACCGCGTGTTTTGCCAATCAAAAATAATTTGGTTGGTTTGGTATCGAATCTGGCAAGGGCAAATGCAGCAAAATTTCTGATGGATAATGGGTGCTTGGCAATTCCATAAGCAAACTGGTGGTATAATTCATCAACATCTACCAGCAGCACCTTGTATCCGGTTAAATTTCTGAATTGCCTGAATTGTTCTGCCTGGTTTATTAGCGACCGGTGTGATATAATCAGATAATCTGAGTTTACATGAGGTTGCGAAAGAAAATTTGTAAATCGGGCAAAACTGGCGGGGTTAGACGAAACAGGTCTTATTCTGTTCACCCTGATTGTGTTGGTTGTTTGGGTAAGAAACAATCTTCGTGTTTGGGTGGGATTTCCAACAAGGGCCCTGTATGTTCCCCCCTCGTTGAATACCCTGATACGGGCATTGTTGGTAAGATTGTAAATATACACAGTGTCGGCAGCAATGGCATTAAAAGCAGTAAAACTAACAAGGGTGCGATCACCGGTGGAAGGTGGCAGCTCCATAAACATGCTGCTCTGGTCGCGCATGTTGAAGTTGTGTGGATATCGTACTGATATATAAGTGATGGCCGACCTGTCGACTGGTGAACCAAGCGAATTTACCGAACTGAATACAAATGGAGTTCCTGCGGCATTAAGACTGTTGGCTTGCACCATCCTGTTGAAACGCAATAGCGCATAACCTTCATAAACCAAATCGATTAACTGCCCTGCAAACTGAATCTGAAGGTGGTGGTCGGGATTCAGGGGCCTGTAATTTGATGCTCCGGCCACTGCCATTTCGATGGTGGCCTGCGGCCCTGCTGTAAAAATATTGGGGGTGGGCATTATTTTGGTACGGCTCTGGCCCAGTGTAATGGGGGCATCAAACCAGCCTTCAGCTTCAGTATACTCTGGTTCAGTAACCCCATAGTTGTTGGTTTCGCCTTCGTAGTAGTGGCTGGTATAGTCTTCGCGCGATGTAAACCAGAACCAGTTTGCCGCATTATACCCTGCAAAGTTGTTGCTTTCCTGTATGGCAAAGCGCCTGTTGTTCAAAGAGCTGTTCCAGGTTATGTAATATGTTATAGTATCATTAATCAGACTATAGTTTGGATTGGGTTGTTTGGAAGGGTCAGTGTAAAAGGCCTGGTCGAGCCAACCATCGTTTCGGTCACCATAAAACTCAATGTAATCTCCGGGTTGAAAAACACCTGATGATTCATTTTTTACAAAAATAGGCTGTTCCTGCCCACGGGCAAATACCTGAAACGACCGGGGGTCGAAACTTCCCAGGGGTACCCCGGCATTAAGCATTGTATTATAGTCGATACGATATATGCCCCGTTGGTGAACAGGAATAGTAAAATATTGCTGGCTGTAAACAATCCATTCATTGCCAAATTGTTGGGCAGAAAGTTGGGTAGTCCCTGAAACGGCAATAAAGATGAATATCAGTAACCTGCGCATGGTTATTCTTTTCTCCGGTATTTTAGGCAAAAATTGCTTTATTATTGTGAACGTTCCCGGCGGTTTATATTGAGCTTTAATGAAAAAATGTTTGAATAAAGTACCACCGAATTATCGCCCACATCAGTCAATGCATAATCAATGGTAAGTGTGTTGCGTATCGAAACACCGATTCCCATATTCATTTGTATCGCCGTAGTTTTTTTCCAAAAATCGGTTGTGTATCGCTGGTAATTGCCAATTCCGGCTCTGATGAATATAATTTTATTGTAATCGATTTCGATTCCCATTGAAGGATCCATGCTTATTGGGTCGCCTTTAAAAATTACATTCCTCTTTCCATCGGTAGTAAAAGTGAAGTCGGCTGAAGCAAGGATACCCACCTTGTCGAAAAACCGATATTGATGCGATGCCCCAAGAATAAACCTGGGGAGCGTTATTTCAAGACTGTTGGCCGGAATCTCGTTTCCTGTCAGGGTAAACACTTCACGCATTTTATCATCGAGCTGGTAATTCCAGGCGTTGAATGTGGATGTAATATCGCGCCCCATGAAACCAAAACTCCAGTTATTCATGGTATACTGTAATCCTGCATCGAGTCCGAAACCCCAGGCCCCAGCAAAGGAACCAGCTGTTCGTCTTATTATTTTAGCGCTTGCGCCAATACTAAGTTGGTTATTAAGAAATCTGCCATAAGATAGGATAAATCCATTATCGGATGCAGAAAATGAGCGGATGCGGTCGTAGTTTATGTTTCCATTGGCATCAACAAGCTCTGATGTATCGGGGATATCGTCGATTCCGAAACGCAAGAATGAAAATCCGAGAGCGCTTTTCTTGTCAAGGTTAAAGGCAATTGATCCATAATCGAATTGAGCAAGGCCGGCAAAATATTCGGTATGCATTAAGGCAATCTGGATATTGGCATCCAAATGGGTAAGGCCTGATGGATTCCAGTAACCTGATGTTGCATCGCCTGCAACCGACACAAAGGCGTTTGACATGGCCAATGCCCTGGCTCCCACGCCAATGGCCATAAATTCATTGCTGTATTTGGGGGTTTGTCCGGTGAGCAGATGAGGAAACAAACCGGCAATAAATCCGGCAATCCTGAGGCAAGTAAAAATGTGTTTTGACTGAAGGTGCAATCTATATATAAATTAAAACAATGGTAAAGATACGAAAAGTGAAATGAAATGTATTTCGGTTTTTACGCAATTAATCAATGACGGCGTGCCTTTTAAGATAAAAAAGGCACGCCGGTTATATTACAGGCAGGCCTTTAACCTTTAAATATAAATGCGGGATGATTTACAGAAATTCTGCGGGAGCATTAAAGCTATTTTGAAAAACAATTTTTTCGGACTCCGAACGCTCCCTTGGGGCTTTTTCCATTTCGGCAAGGCTTTCATCGAGATTATCGGGCGAGCCAAGGTAGCCAATAGCAAATGCCGTTAAAACCTGATAATCTTCAGGAATATTAAAAAGTTTAGCAGCCATTACAGTATCAAACCCTCCCATCTGATGCACGTATAGTCCTTCGTGCATAGCCTGAAAGGTTATGTAGGCAACACTTTGTCCAACATCGTACTGGAAAATACTGTTGGGTCTATTGTTTTTGCTCGAGGTTTTTTTCCCGATGGCCAATGCCAGAACTGGCGCTGTTCCGGCCCATTGCTGGTTAAATGTCACAAGGGTGTTATATATCATATCCCAGGTTTTATCGCCTTTTATCCCAGCTATAAAACGCCAGGGTTGTTCATTGAAACTGGAGGGAGCCCATCTGGCAGCTTCAAAAATTCGCTGAAGCGACTCATTAGACACTGGTTGTCCGGTAAAGGATCGAGGGCTCCATCTTTGACTTAGCAAAGGATGGATATCATAGCGGGTTTTTGCGGTTTTCATCAACATAGTACAAAAGATTGATTGGGTTATTAAAGCTGTGAATTAAAAAATCGAAAATCAAGATAAAAATCATTCAGGAAACAAATGATTTGTTTCAATGTTTGGTAATCTTTGTTAATCACTGCTAAAAGTGGCAAATCATATTAAACCCAAATTTGTATTTAGCCGTTTTTTCTACTTAAAGTCAATAAAAATTTAAAGTTTTAAGTTGTTGATTATGTGATTTCTATTTTGACAAATCGCTAAAGAAAAACTAAATATTTGTAAGCAGAAATGCTTACAAATTAAGTTTTTCTAAAGCGGGGGAAAACCCGGCTAAGTAATCAGTTCATTGCATTCCTAATGACTAATCCGGGTTAAAAAAATCCGGCGTTGCAAAGCAGCGCCGGAAAACAAAAACAAAAGAGAATATTTCAGAACTTTTTGGATGTTACAGGGCGAATCCCTGGCCCATGTAGAATTCCATTATTTTGGTTTTGAATATGAAATCGTATTTGGCCTGTAAAACTTCTCTTTCGGCCCTGGCCAATCTGGTTTGAGATTCGTTGTATTCAACCGTGCTTACCATACCAAGGTCGAATCGCTGGCGGGTGTAGTTAAACGACTCCTTAAAGGCATCGAGCGATTTATTGGTCGCCTGATATTTTTGCCAGGCTGCCAAGGCATCGGCGTGGGCCTGATAAATTGCTTTATTAAGATTGTTGCGGTTTAATTCGTATTGTGATCGTGCCCTTTCCAGGTCTATTCGCGATTGATTAATGCGTGTATGTACCTCCATACGGTTAAAAATGGGGATACGAAGATTTAGGCCTAAGTATTGGTTGAAGTTATCCCGTATTTGCTCATTCCACGGTTTGCGTATGAAAAGATTATTGTAAGCATTGGCAAATACCGGTGTTTGGTCTGCCAGAAATCCTATTTGCATAATCCCAAGGTTTTCGCGGCCCGAAAATTTCATTGATGCTTGCGAGTATCCGGTGCCAATGCTTGCCACCAGCGATAGGGTAGGACTTATACGGCCACGGTCAAGGTCTATTTGTTTGGCGGCAAGTTCAATTCGTGTTTCTGCAGCACTGATGGAGGGTTGTACCGCAAGAGCGCGGTTAAATATTTCCTCAGGGCTGAGCAAAATAGCTGGGTTATCATATTCTGCAGAGGGTTTTTGAACCCTGAATTCGTCCTGAGGGTTCAGGTCGAGTAATTGAACCAGTTCAAGATAGGCCATGCGGAGATTGTTGCGGGCATTTATCAGGTTAAGTTCCTCTTCAGCCAGGCGGGCTTCAATTTCCAATACGCTTCCCCGGGGCAGTGTACCCCCTTCGAAAAGGGCACGGGTTCTGAGCAATTGCTGGCGGATAATGTCGAGTTGCTGGTCAGAGGTTTCAATAAAATCTTCATAGTAAAGAATCTGAAGGTATGCTCCTGCTATGGTAAGGATGATGTCGTTCTGAAGTTTTTCTGTATCATATCGCGCAGCAGTGTTTCGTAAAATGTTGTAGCGCATATAGTTAACATTCTGAAAACCTCCAAATAGAACTACAGAGGAAGAAACGCCTGTGTTTTGACGCATAATACGTTCGGTCGAAAAATCATTGGTATAGGGGTCAACTGATCGCCCAAAGCTGTATCCATGCGTGGCGTCGGCATTTAGGTTTGGTAAAAAGTTGGCATAACTTTGCTGAAGATTGAGCGATGCGTCTGCCTGCTGCAGCTTTTGTAATTTAATTTCAATGTTGTTTTTTAAAGCATGGTCGATACATTCTTGCAGGGCCCAGGTTTTTGTAGCCTTTATTGGCAGTGTAGCCGAAATTAGTACAAGGCTGAGGATTAGAAGTCTTTTCAGGGTCATGACTGTTATTTTATGGTTTCAATGGTTCGGAAGTGATTCTTGAAAAAGGTAAGGGCTTTTAAACCCTTACCCGGTAAGCGTAATCAATTAACCAATAAACTTACGGGCGTGGCTTTTCTAAAAGCATACCAATAATTATTAGTAGTTGTAATACAACCTGTTAATGATTGTTGTCGCAGGAGTGCTTCAGCCAATTCCTGTACGTTATCCGCACAATTGGCGTCCGAATTTGAACAATAAAATATGGTGATAAGGCAATGATCAGAGCCTGATTACAAAGGAAACGGATTCCTTGAAAATCAGAAATGAAGGGTAAAGGTTGTTTCTTCGTTGGGTTTCGACCTAAAGGTAATGGTTCCTTTATGAAGCCGCATGATTTCCCTTGAAAGGCTTAATCCAATTCCTGAACCTTCCTTTTTGGAAGTGAAGAACGGAACGAATATTTTTTCAACTATATCAGGCTTTATTCCATGCCCATTATCGGTTACCGAAATATTTACACGGTTATTGGCGGCAATAGATGCGGTAAGTTTAATCTGGGGATCGGGTTTGTATTTTACGGCATGTATTGAATTTATTACCAGATTAATGAGCACCTGTTCGAGCAGGTCGGGATCTACTGTTAATTTAAGGTCTTTGGGCATTATAGAAATGCGGAAATTGATATCCTGATCCTTAATTTTGGGTTGCAGAAGGCTGTATACTGCGTCAGATATTTCTCTTACTTCAATATATCTGAAATTGGGTTTTGGAATTCTTGTAAGGTTGCGGTAAACTTGCACGAAGTTAAGAAGGCCCTGGCTTCGTTTTTCAATGGTTCCCAAAGCACCAAGAATGCTTTCCACCTCATCGTCATCGAGGTTTTGCCTTAGCTCGAGTGTCTCCGAATCTACAAGTATATCCTTAACAGTTCCTGAAAGTGAAACGATAGGAGTAATCGAATTCATTATTTCATGGGTTAAAACTCTTATCAGCTTTTGCCATGAATCCATTTCTTTGGCTTCCAGTTCGCTGTGGATATTTTGGATGGAAACCAGGGTGAATTCCTCCCCCCGCATTTTAAATTCTGTTGCTTTAATGGAAAGCTGAAGCAGTTCATTGTCGATAAACACTTTAATCAAAGCAGTATCGCCTGCTTTCATTTCCAGAAGTTTCTCTGCCAGCGATTTGTCGGTTTGTTCAATTTCACTGATCATTCTTACTCCGGTAGTCTTTAAAATCCGTTTCGCAGCGTTGTTGATCAGGTCGACCTTTCCATTTTTCTGGAAAACAATAATCCCGATACTAATATGTTGCACCACTGTTTGCAGGTAATTGAAATGCTCTTCACGGGATGCTCTGGTTTTTTTAAATTCATTAATAACTTCGTTAAATGCAGTGTTGAGGTCATCAAAACTTTTTCCTAAGCCGTGATCAGAAAAAGAAGTAACAAAATCGCTATGCCTGATGGATTCGAGAAATGTAGTAAGCCTGCGATTGGTGCGTTCAACATAGTTTACCAAAGAAGCGATTTGGAATACAATTAACGATGCAACAATAATGCTGGTTATAATATACTCCGGCCTTGGAAATAGTGAGATAAACAGCGCTGCTGTGGCAACAATAAGCAGTACTCTGGCAACAATATTGAACCGGAAGTTTTTAAAGTTCATATTTCTCAATTCTTCTGTAGAGGGAAGCCCTGGTAATGCCAAGTTCTTTGGCCGCTTTGCTTATGTTGCCGCCATGCTTATCAATTACCTTTCTGATAAGCATTTTTTCGGTTGCTTCAAGATTGGTGTCTGTAGTGATTACTTCAGCATTTTCAGCTTTCTCGGAGGTTGAAAGGAAAAAATCGTTGGGTTGCAAAATATTGGTATCGCTCATGATAACTGCACGCTCAACGGCATGTTGCAGTTCCCTTATATTGCCGGGCCAATGGTGCTTTTCAAGCCGTTTAAGGGTAGATGCATGAAGCCTTTTCAAAGGCATTTTATATTTTCTACAGTAAACATCCAGAAAGTGGTTTACCAGCCGTGAAATATCTTCAATCCGATCTCTGAGAGGGGGCAAGTGTATCTCAACTGTATTGATACGGTACAGCAGGTCTTGCCTGAATTTCTGGTCATCCACCATTTGATAAAGGGGCATATTGGTAGCACAAACCAGTCTTACATCCACAGGAATTTCTTTAACTGAGCCAAGCCGTATCACCTTTCGGTTTTGTAATACACTGAGGAGTTTCGACTGAAGGGGGCTGCTTAGATTGCCAATTTCATCAAGAAAAATGGTGCCGTTATTGGCAGCCTCAAATCTGCCGGCCCGGTCTTCTTTGGCATCGGTAAAGGCTCCCTTTTTATACCCGAATAATTCGCTTTCGAAAAGCGTTTCGCTGATTGCGCCAAGGTCAACGCTGATAAATACATCATCCTTACGGTGCGAAGCACGGTGTACGGCCCTGGCAATTACTTCTTTGCCAGTTCCATTCTCGCCCAAAATAAGGATATTGGCATCGGTTTTTGCCACTTTTTTTACTGTAGACAGCACATTCAGCATACTTGCCGACTGGCCAATGATATGACTGAAAGGCTGATCCCCCTGTTCAATGAGCAATTTCTGTTTGGAGCGCAGATCTATAACCTCTTTTTTGGAGCGATGAACCTCAAGTGTTGTATCAATGGTTGCCAGTAGTTTTTTATTGTCCCAGGGTTTAAGCAGAAAATTGGTAGCTCCCTCTTTGATTCCCTGCACAGCAAGTTCTATATCGCCATAGGCGGTAATGAGTATTACGGCAATAGCCGGGTCAGTTTCCAGAATCTTGTTCAGCCAGTAAAATCCCTCCTGTCCGCTGGTTGCATCGCGCGAAAAATTCATATCAAGAAGGATGAGATCGTAATTCTCATTTTTGAGAAGAGAGGGGAGGTTATTGGGATTTTTGTCGGTGTGAACAATTGTTACATGTTGTTTAAGGAACAATTTGGCAGCTAGCAAAACATCTTCATCGTCATCGATTATCAAAATTCTGGAATCAATTTTTCCCATAACACATTTTTTGATGCTAAATTAATAAAAAAGAAAAGCCTGATTTTTATAGGAATCCTAACATTATTTTTTGATTTATCGCGTTAATGTGTGCTATCTGTAAGCAGAGATTTGATTTTTTGTAGCGGAAGCATTGATGCTCCGATTCCGATGGCATTAACAGTTACAAAGACCAGAATTAAGTCAAATGGATTAATGTGTACCGGATACGCATCAATTATAAATGTTCCCTGCGCCTGGATACCTATTACCCCAAACTCTATCTGTACCCAGCAAATCACAGTGCCCAGAACAAGTCCTGCCAAAGCACCCCCCGAACTAATTAGTATTCCTTCGTAAAGAAAGATTTGGTTAATGGTTTTAATCTGTGCCCCCAGTTTCCAGATAGTACCTATGTCTTTTCGTTTTTCAAGTATCAGCATGGTAAGGCTTCCGGTTATATTAAATGCGGCTATAACCAATATAAAACTAAGAATGAGGAAAATGGCCCATTTTTCAGACCGCATTACCTTGTAAAGAAATTCTTCCTGTTGCAATCTGTTTTTCACCACAAACCGGTCGCCAATTATTTGCATTATCTGTTTCTGAATCTGGTTCACATTTGCCGTGGGGTCAATTGCCAGCATTGCTGCCGTTACCTCTGATTCGTGTTGGGTTAGATATCTTACCAGAGAAATAGGGGCTATAACGTAATCAGCATCGAATTCGGCCTGAACCGAAAAAACGCCTGAGGCATACACCGAACTTGCACTGAAAGCTGATGTGGGATTCATAAGAGAAACATTACCCCTGCGTGGAATATAAAGATTCAGAGGGGTAAGGTAATCCCAGATGTTGGCGTTGATCATATATGCTACACCTTGTCCAAGAATTATCTGCTCCATATCGCCATCTACAAGGTTAAATTCTCCTTCGCGTATCATGGTATCGAGCCTGGTAATATAGCGGTAGTTGTCATCAACTCCTCTTAGTTTAATTATATGCTGGCGATCGCGATAGGTAAGAAGGGCTGTTTCTTCGAGCACTTCGCCTAAATAAAGGACACCGGGTATCCTTCTTATCTCCTCTGCCGGAAATTCGCCGAAATTAAACGTTTTGCCTTCAGCTACAGTAATTTCAATGTCGGGGTTAAATGAATTGAAAAGCGATAATATTAACCTTTCAAAACCATTAAATACTGATAACACAATAACTAGGGCTATAGTACCCACGCAAACACCGGTTACTGCAACCAATGTAAGCACATTCACCGCAGTTTGCGATTTTTTTGCAAACAGGTACCTGCGTGCTATGTAAAAGGGAAAATTCAATGTAGGTTTAGCATTTAATGATTATTTCCAGGCTTTAACAATCAATCCAGTTCCACGAAGATGCTTCATGTGCACATCGGCCATGTTTAACAATAACGATAAAGGAAAAGTAATAATATACCAAAAAGGGAGCAAAAGGTAAAAAAGGTTTGATCTGCCTAACATCAGTATTGGGTATTTCATCGAAAGTTTCCACGAAATGCTGCCCGGTTTGCCATAGCTGTAAAGAACTTCGGTTTTGTTGAAACCTGCTGATGTTAGTTTGGATGTTATTTCTGCTGCAGAATAGCCATCTCTTACATGTTCTTCAATAAATGATTCATCATGTTCGTGTTCTACTCCAGAGCCTCCCTGGTCAGAGGGTGTGCTTACCAGTAGCATTCCGCCTGGTTTGAGACTTGCATAAAAATTCGAAAACACCTTTCGGTCATCATCTATATGTTCCATTACATCAACCGAAAGTATCAGATTGTAGTTTTCGGGGTTGGAGAATTGTGTCAGGTCGCCGCTCAATAGTTTAACTTTATGGGCTGCTTTTGTTTTGGAAAAGAAAGTGGTACAATCTAAAACCTGTTCGGATTTTAGTTCAATCCCATCAATTTGCCATTGGGGAGCTTTGCGGGCAAGAAACCATGTATACTGGCCAAACCCGAAACCTGCATCCAGTACCCTGAAATCAAGGTCTTTCTTTTTATTGGCTATGAAGGGTTTCAGATGATGGTGCACATGCCATGCTCTTAGCAACAGCAGGTCGAGAAGCTGGTAAAAGAGCTTTCTTAAGAACGTACTTTTGTTGAAAAACCTACCCAGGCTGGCCTTTATCGGATCATACTTCATCGATTGAGTTAGTTTTTTAGCAGGTTTTCAATATTTTCGATATAGTCAAGGCTGTCGTCAATAAAAAACTGAAGTTGAGGCACAATTCGCAGTTGGTTTTTTATTCGTAAACCAAGTTGTTTTCTTATTTCGGAAGTATGTGTTTGTATAAGTTTAAGAATAGTGGCACCATCAGCGCCAAAAATGCTCAGATAAACTTTAGCAATGGAAAGGTCGGGTGTAACTCTAACATGGGTTACAGTAATCAGAGCCCGTTGAAAATGATTTTGTGCTTCGCGCTGGAAAATCTCCCCCAGATCCTTTTGAAGCAATTTATTCACCTTCTTTTGTCTGTTAGTATCCATAAATTCGATTATTTAATGCAAATATACTGTTATTGGCCAGAATCGTTAACACATACAGCATGTTATAATTTTAAAAATTAGCTAAGTAAATTTGCCAGGTGGATTCCTAATCAGTAATTTTAACAACCCAATAAGTTTTTCAACCTTGTTCATTACAAATGAAAAATAAACGTTGACTCCTTACACATTGCTTGTATCGTTCTGAAATATACCAAATGAGTTTTTAAACCCTTTTAAATCAATTCATTTATGAAAACACGGAAAGAAAAGGATTCTCTTGGCCTTGTTGAAGTACCTGCTGATAAATACTGGGGAGCCCAGACACAGCGTTCATTGCAGAATTTCAAGATTGGCAGGGAAAAGATGCCAGAAGAAATAATAGAAGCTTTTGCAGTTCTTAAAAAAGCCTGTGCTCTCACCAATGAGAATATGGGTGTTTTAAAATCTGATATCGCAGGAGTAATAGTTCAGGCCTGCGATGAGATTCTTGCCGGAAAGCTTGATGGTAATTTTCCTCTTGTAGTATGGCAAACCGGTTCGGGTACACAAACTAATATGAACCTGAATGAAGTAATTGCCAATAGGGCACACGAGCTGCTGAGAGGAAAATTAGACGACGATGTAAAGAAAGTACATCCCAACGACCATGTAAATAAATCGCAATCATCCAATGATACTTTCCCGGCTGCCATGCACATAGCGGCGTATAAAATTGTTGTCGAAAGCACCATTCCGGCGCTTGAATTACTGAAGGAATCTCTTCAGAAAAAATCGGATGAATTTGCCGCCATTGTAAAAATTGGCCGCACACACCTTATGGATGCAACACCACTCACCCTGGGGCAGGAATTCTCAGGGTACGTTTCGCAACTCGACCATGGCACCAGGGCGATAAAGAATACTTTGGAACATTTGCGCGAACTTGCCCTGGGAGGCACTGCGGTGGGTACAGGCATCAACTCACCCAAAGGTTTTGACACAGCCGTTGCACGCGAAATAGCCTCTATAACCGGATTGCCATTTATTACCGCACCCAATAAATTTGAGGCTCTTTCGGCCCACGATGCCATTGTTGAAACCAGCGGTGCTCTTAAGCAGGTTGCCGTTTCTATGATGAAAATTGCCAACGATATACGCTTTCTTGGTTCAGGCCCCCGATGTGGATTTGGCGAGCTTGCCCTACCCGAAAATGAACCAGGTTCATCAATTATGCCAGGTAAGGTAAACCCAACTCAACCCGAAGCTATGACCATGGTTGCTGCCCAGGTTATTGGCAACGATACAGCTATCACGGTTGGTGGTATGAATGGCCACTTTCAACTAAATGTATTTAAACCGGTTATGATCTACAACCTTTTACAGTCGGCAAGGTTGTTGGGCGATGCATCCGATTCATTTCGTACAAATTGCGTTGATGGGATTGAAGCACGCACCCACAATATAAAGGCTCACCTCAATAATTCCTTAATGCTGGTTACCGCTCTTAATCCCCATATTGGATATGATAATGCCGCTAAAATAGCCAAGAAAGCGCACAAGAAGAATCTTACCCTTAAACAGGCAGCCATTGAAACAGGTTTGGTTAAAGCAGAAGACTTTGATAAATGGGTTGACCCCGCCAAAATGATTTAACCCAAATTTGTCTTTAGCCATTTTTTCTAATGACCGTCAATAGAAATTAATAGTTTCAAGATTATGCGACCTATATTTTAACAACCCTTTAGAGCGGCTGAAAAAGAAACAGGGTGCTTTCCGAAGAAAGCACCCTGTTTTATAGAAATTAACTGAAAAGGTTCTTAATATTCCCAAAGGTCAAGTTCATAATTGCGGATATCACCCTTGATGCGCTCAGCTTCAAGCAATTGATCCAGGCCATTTTCAATATACTCTCTGATCATCCGGTCGTAAACGTTCGATTCTTTATAAATATAACTGTTGAACATACGACGGAGAAACAAATCGTCGAAAGAGATTCTTTGTGCATCGTTCTGGCGGTTAAAAACTTCAGCATTAACCAGAATATTTCGTGCCTCGGGGAAATATATCCAGAAAAGAGCCTGATCACCAAGACTTTCGCCGGTGGTGGCATCAACAGCTTCTCTTACCGGGCAAATACCCAGGATACGAACGTCAAGTACAGAACGTTTTTTGTCAAAGAACCAATCTTCCTTGATCCGGAATTTGTTAACATCATCAGGATTTAACGGAATTATAAAGGTAGTGTCATATTCCTGATAAGGAGGGGTTGGGCGGGTAAGTTTTCGCGTTTCCTCTCTTGCATATCGGGTTCTGATTTCTTCAGGAGTAAAAGTTATAGAAAACTCTTCATCCTGGTAAGCCTGAATTGAACCTTCGTTAATAGAAGACATTATTACTTGCATTAGGCTTTGCCTGTCGTCCATTGTTGAAGTGGGAAAATAGAGCGGAAGATTGATTTTTTCCCTCAGGTCAATAACCTGCCAAATTCTTTTTGACCAAAGAATATCAGCTTCCCTGACATAAGCCAGAGGGATAGGCCTTTTTTCTTCAATCCAAATTTTGTCGTAAAAACCATCGCGGGGAGTACCACCTTCGAGCACCTGGGCCATGAGAGAGTTGGTAAACAGTAAAACTGTTATCGACAGAACGAATATACTTTTTAATCTGGTCATAAATTTAACCTCCAATATTTTAATTTTTTATTGAATTCTGAAAACCATGGGTGGAAGACTACGCACACGTCCATCATCGCCAACTGCCTTTATGTCCTGGAAGGTAAACCTTTGTCCTCGGTTTGCACGTCTGATAAGGTTGGTCATTTCCGGGGTCTGCAGGTTCGAATTAGAACGCATATCTATGAAGTCGCCGGCAATGGTTGTGTTCATTGAAAATGAAGTAATCCTGAAGTCCATTTTAAAGTCAAAATCTTTCATTCTTGGAATGATTGGTGCGCCGGCCAGAATCTCCCTTGATATAGGGCCTTCGGTTTGTCCTGCAATTTCCGGGTAAGGGTCTGGAATTTGCTTAACTCTGAATCTGGCATCACCCATATTTCTTAGTTGCCCATCAACCATTGCAAAGGCTGATATGGTAACCATTTCGTTTGTGCTTTGGTTTTGGCTTAATCTTACGTTGTAGCCTCCGGTGGGTCTGCGGATAAGCTGGTTGCCAGCGCCACTGATGCGGGGTTGAAGTGCACCAGAAGTTAAACCAGGAACTGAAACAGATACAGGATTGTCAACACCGAGGTAGAATACATTCATTGCATCTGCACTTACGGTTGCGGCAGGTTTTTGAACAATAAAATCACCATTGAATTGATATTCCTGAGGGCCATCAGGACCCATAATACGAACCATGCCGCTGTAGCGCTGCACTCCTTCAGACGATGCAGGAATTCTGATTTTATTATTTTCAATTACCCTTCCTCCCATAATAACCTGGGGAGACTGTTTGGAATCATAGGCAGCAACCAGCACGTCGGCTTCAAAATAGTCCCCTTGCAGCACAATCTGGCTCTTGGGTATAACACGGGCTTCCACCACATCGAAGGTAAATGTTCCGGCGCCAATGGATTCAAACAGCGCTCTCACAACATCAAATTCAATGTTACGCACTTCTGTTATCAGACGGCTAAGATTGGTAGCAGCAGCAACGGGTATTTGCCTGTCGAACATAGCGGTTTGCCAGGTTACCTCTTTGCCTCCCTTATCATAAAACGGTCCGGCAACATCAAGTCCCAGCTGAATATTTGTTCCTTCGGGCAAAAGTTGAATCATTGCGTTTTTGAATGACTCTATCCTTTCTCTTAATTCGTATCCACGTGTACCTGCGCCACCGGGGTCGCCAGATGCCATTGCTCCATCAACACCTTGCATCATCCAGAAGGTGGATGAACCACTGTAGTTATCCTTGGCTTTCATGTCAAGAAGGAAAAGTGTGTCAGCAACTTCGGTTGGAATTTTATCCACAGCCGCGATCATTTCACTTCTGCTTTGTTTTATAAACGAAACCAGTTCTTGCGAAAGTCTCTGGGCTTCCTGGGCTTTTACATAATAATCTTCGACCCTTGCAGGATTATCCCTTTTTTGTTCTTCAAATGCATTATATATCAATTGAAGGTTCCTTTCGAAGTTCTTATTGGTTTGTTGTAGTCCCTGATCAACCATCACGAAGGCATCGAGAACGGTAACCGATACGTTAAGAGCCAATAGTGCTGTTAACACAAGGTACATCATACCGATCATTTTTTGCCGCGGGGTTTGTTTTCCTCCTCCCATATATGATTATATTGCTGTGGGTTTAAACTAAATAATTGTATTGTGATAAAATTGTTGTAGAATTATCTTCCTCCACTAAAATTCATAGCCGATAGCATATTGCCGTAAACATTGTTAAGGGCAGCAATATTTTTGTTAAGGTTTGCTATCTGTTCCTGGAATTCACGTGTTCCATTGGCTGAATTACTTATTGAATCAACCAGAGACTCTACAGCACCCTTAATTTTACCTGTTGACTGGTACTGCGCATCAGCAGCCTGAAGTTGCAATTCATATACTGCATTGAGTGCTTCAAGATTCTGGGCTGTCTTTTGCATCTGGTCTGTATAGAGTTCGCCCTGGTGGCTCGACTTTTCAAGGGCTTCAACAGCGCGTACCAGCAATTCGGAGCTATGGCTGTAATTGGCGGCAAGCTCGTTGGTATAGCCGGTAATCGATCTTATGCTATCAGCATACTGCTTGTTAAGGGTCAATTGTTCCTTAGCTGTTTCTGCAGTTTCCTGGTAAGTTTGTGAAAGTTGGTTCATTGAACTCAACGCATTGCGAAGGCTACCTGCATATTCTTCAGCTAAACTCAGGTCGTGTTTCAAATACTCGCTGGTATTTTTATAGGATTGACTGAGTTCCAGAACTGATTGAGATGCAGCTTCCATATTTTGTATATATCCATAGGTAACTACACCTGCATTGGTAATATCGGCGAGTTTTGCAGCATTATTGCTTAGGTTTTGCAAGCCGGTACTCAGGTTCTGAATTAATTCAGGGCCAATTTTGGCTTCTTCGAGCATCTTGTCAAGTGTATTGGAGAGAGTTATATTTTGTACACCTGTATTGCCAATTCCAAATCCACCGCTGCGTGCGAGCTGGTCCCTGTCTCTGCCAGAAAGCTGGTCTTCAGAGTCAATGCCGCCTAATTCCGGATAAACAAGCGTCCAGTCGGGTTCTTCGTGTGGTTTTTCGAAAGCGGAGAAGAAAAATATGATGGCTTCAACACCAAGACCTATGGTAAGCATTATACCTGCTCCGGGGTAGTGCTGGATTTTGAAGAGCGCTCCGACGATTACAATTGCTGCACCCCATCCATAAAGTTTGGACATGAAATTCTTAAATGCCTTTGTTTGCGCAAATTTCATAGTTTTTCAAAATTGTGGTTCGTAAAATAACTTTTTCTTAGGGTTAATAGACATTGGATGATCCGCGACCGTCAGTTCTGGCTCTACCGGGGTAAGTTTGTACGCACCTGAAACCAATGTATGATTTCGCGGTATCCTGATATTCGTAAGATCTTGTACCAACCTGAAGCATATAACCAACATCTTTCCATGAACCGCCTCTGATGGCTTTTCTTTTCAGAGTAATGGGGTCGTCTGGTTTTGCCTCATAATGATAATGCATATTCATATCATGTCCAAAGTTGTAAAACGATTCGTCGAAGGCATTAATTGTCCATTCGGAAACATTACCTGCCATATCATATAAACCAAAATCATTGGGGGCATAGTGACCAACAATAACTGTCTGGAAACCACCGTCATCAACATAATTTCCACGCAGAGGCTTAAAGTTTGCCAGGAAGCAGCCATCAATATTTCGGGTATACGGACCACCCCATGGATATGGGTTCAGGTCGAGACCTCCGCGAGATGCGTATTCCCATTCAGCTTCGGTAGGAAGTCTGAAGTCCTGGGCAAACGGCCGGGTACTGTTGGCCAGAAAACTGTTGAGAAAATTGGTTCTCCAGATAGTGAAGGCTCTTGCCTGCGACCAGTTTACACCAACTACGGGGTAATGGTCGTAGGTGGGATGCCAGAAATACATCTGAGTCATTGGCTCGTTATAGGCATAGCTAAAGTCGTGAATCCAGGCCAAAGTATCAGGATAAACCGGAGTTTGGTATTCAACAACGAATTCATTTCTCGGTGTATTTCTTTCTGAACGGCGGGCAGCGCGGTTGAGATCAATTATATGATAACGATAAATGAGCTTGCGGCTGTCAATTTCCCTCCTCCTGAAAAACCTTTCATGCTCGGGCAGGAAAAGCTCTTCCAGTACTTCTCTTTCCTCTTCACCATCCCAGCGAATTCTCATTCTCCAGTTGATCAGGGGAGGATCGAGATCGCGACCAAACTGGTCTGCAACAATGAGGTGGTCTTCATTAACATCAGCCAAAAGCAGATGAGCAAGAGAGTCTCTGACCCAGTATACGAATTGTCTGTACTGGTTATTGGTGATCTCGGTTTCATCCATATAGAAGGCCGGTAGTGAAATAGTTTTGGTAATAGCATTTTGTGAATAGGCTATTTCCTGGTCTGATGGACCCATATTGAAACTACCCATGGGTATATAAACCATGCCTGGAGGGTCGGCATAGAATCCGTCGGGGCGGTTTGTCACACCAGTCACATGACCCTGGCCTGAACGGTCACAACTACTGGTAATCAATATCACTATCGATGCAATTAATATTAACCTTTTCATGTTAATTTCTGATTTTATGACCACTATAAATATTTCTCAATTAATAAGTTTCAAAATTAAACGAATATTGTCAGATTAGGTTACGATGGAAGATAATTTACCCATATTACAGAAACCTGACATTTCTTTGTATTTGTTGAATTTTTTCAAGGTTCAGATCGAAGCAATATCTAACCAAAACCTCATGACTTCCCCAGCTTCTTGCATTTCTGCCAATTGGCGAGAGGGTAATATCGTATGAATATCCAACGCTTATTTGTTCGAATGATAGTCCCAAAAGTATAACAGCTGCATCCTGAATGCGGTAGCTTACTCCACCCCAGAATCGTTGTCTGTAAGTTATTAATGTGTTAAAATCGGTTTGCAGCGAACCGAAATCTGTTTTAAAAAGTACCGAAGGTGTAAGCACATAATCAGTATTTCCTGCCAGAACAAATGGATGTCCTGCACTGGCATAAACATGTCGCCGAAGCTGATAGGGTGCTGTACCAATTTCTTTTTTTGTTTGAGCCAACTGACTGACGGAAATGCCTGCCCATGCTTTGTTGTCGCTTTGGAAGAATACTCCCAGGGCAAGGTCGGTATACATTCTTGATTCTTCAGCGGTGCCGGTAAGTGCCGGGTCGCCTTCTGAAAAGGGCTTAAATTTGGCGAAATCGAGCCTTTTGTCAAGAAAACCCACTTGTGCCCCTATTCCAAACTTCCCATAATCTACATCAAGATGGTATGAATATGCCAGTTTTACACCCAGTGATGTTTCAAATCCGAGTTGATCCTGTAAAAAACCCAGGGCAAGACCGCCTCTGATAATTGGAATTGGGGCATCAACTGTAAAGCTGTAGGTTTCGGGGTTTAGTGGGTTTCTTCCCTCATCCCTGAATCCTACCCATTGCTGACGTGCCAGTGCTATTGCACAAATTGCCTGATTAATTCCGGCATAGCCAGGATTAATAGCCATATTGTTAAACATGTTGTGGCTAAATTGTGCTTCCTGCTGACCTTGGGCCGTTTGGCAAATTAAGGAGGTTATTACAATTGCAACAGCAAGAAGACTTTTTCTCATGCAGAGCTTTTTTTATGTTAACAAATCTCTAACGCAGCCTGATAAAAAAAATTGAATTGAAGGTCAATTTTAACGACTTTACCTGCTGTCCTTAGGCTTTGTAAAAATACTACAAATTTATTATTAACAACGAGCTGTTAATAAGTTTTGAGACCAGTATTTCAAAGAACTATTTGTATTTCAAATTATTGCGAAAGTTTATTCGGGTTTTTCGCAGCACAAATATATTAACTATCTACCGCAAGCGTATCAGTAATTCTACGCGTTTTCTTACCGAAGAAATTACAGTGACCAGCCTGATTGAAGAGAGTTTTCTGGATTTCAAGGAATTAGTGTTTAAATATTTACGCTTCCCATCTTTCATACAAAAATCAGTATGATACTTCACAAAAATAAGTAATTGATAAGGAAAAAAGTGAAAAAATGTTAGGATTAGAGAAATTTTTGATAAACCTGCCACCATTTTTCCGGCAGTTCTTCCTGGCAGGCATCCTGGTAATCCTTGTAGGAGCAGGGTACGAGAAACTGCCTTTCGTATTTAGATTGTAACCCCTGACAGGGTACTTCCATCCACCATCGGTCACTGACCTTACTCTTGTAAAAGGTGATTTCGTTTTGAAAATCTCTCATCGACACTACATATTTTATGTACGATGGGGTGTCTTTTCTTTGCCTGTCGGGGAAATCATTTTTCCGGTAGTAATATCCTTCAAGAAAATACCAAATCATTTGTGCAACCAGGTGTGCGGTTTGCTCGCCATTATCGTAAGCAGGATTTAACTCATAAAAACCTATTGATGAAAGTTTGTCGCTCAGGCCGGCATATCGAATGATTTGGCAGGCTTCTTCGCCATAAAATCCGTTGGGTGAAGCATTAGCGTTGCCCGGAGCATCAGATTGCCGTATGCAGCTTATGTCGAAACTGAGCATATCAGCGTTTCGAACAATGGGTTCCACTTCTACAAGGTTTTTTCGAACATGCCCCAAACGATGGATGTCAAAATGGAGCTTATGCATTAATTCGATGGCATCCTGGTCAACAAAATAGGTTTGATAGCCTATGTTGGTATAATTGAACAGAAAATTGGGCTGGTGGGTTAAAATTTTATTAAGGTAATTGTGATGGCTAATCCTTTCTTCGTTTAAACCAAGATCGAAGGATGAGTCGATAGAAACTATGTTAATAATTTGACCGAGAGTTTCGTAAGCACGGTAGTTTGCGTATGAAAGGTCCTGGCTTCCACCAATTATCATAGGGAGTATTTTCCTTTCGAGCAATTGTGCAACCACGGTGCGCAGGGCAAAATAGGTGTCATCGGTGGTTTCTCCCTGTTTTATATTGCCAAGGTCGGTTACTTTGAGCTTGAAGGGTCCCTGATATAGATTGTACAGGTATTTCCTTACATAATCGGGTGCAAATGCACATCCGGAGTTGGTTGTGGCATTGCGGTCTTCCTTAACCCCGATAATGGCAATATGCGAACCAACCAGGGATGGGAAGCCCTGTTCTTCGGTATTATAGCTGTTGATGATGTTTCCTACCAACAGGGGGTGGTTTTTGCCTGAGAAGTTTATTTTCTGAAATTCGACAGGAACGAAAAAGTCAGCAATTTCCATAGTAACAGATTATGGTTATTTTTTAGCCTTATTGGCAGTAGCTTTTTTTCGTGTTGTACGTGATTTTTGTGTCGAGGTTCCTTCTTTTATAATAATTAGACATTCCTGAAGGGTTAGTTGCGCAGGTTCCTTATCCTTAGGTAGTTTGTAATTATTGCCGCCCGAGGCAAGGTATGCACCCCATCGTCCCTTCAATATTTTTACATCATTATTTTCGGGGAACTCCTTTATGATCTTCTGGAGGTCTTTAATACGTTTTTCTTCAATAACTTTTATGGCTCTCTCGAGATCAACCGTAAGAGGATCGTCGGTTTTGGGAAGTGAATAGAATTTGGCATCGTGGCGCAGGTAAGGCCCAAACCTGCCGGTAGCAGCCACAATCTCCTTATTTTCGAACAGACCCACTTTTCGGGGAAGTTTAAAGAGGTCGAGGGCTTCTTCAAGGGTAATGGTTTCGATACTCTGGTCCTTTCTCAGGCTTGCAAAAACAGGTTTTTCTGAGTCTTCGGCATTGCCGATTTGCACCATGGGGCCAAAACGTCCCAGACGCACTATAATTTCTTTCCCTGTGCCCGGGTCTTTGCCTAATGGGCGTTCGCCACTGAATTTTTCCGATTTCTGAAGGGTATTTTCAACTTTTTCGTGAAAGGGATAATAAAACTCGTGGATTACTTTTGTCCATTGTTTAAGGCCTTGCGCAATATCGTCGAATTCTTTTTCAACGCTGGCGGTAAAGTTATAGTCCATGATCTGGTTAAAATATTCCAGCAGGAAACTGTTTACCACAATGCCAATATCAGTGGGGAAAAGTTTGTTTTTTTCAGTGCCTGTAATCTCTGTTTTTACCGATTCTTCAATTTTGCCCTTGCGCAGAAGAAGGTGCTGGTAGTTGCGTTTTTCGCCCTCGCGACTTTCTTTCACCACATAATCGCGTTTCTGGATGGTGGATATGGTTGGGGCATAGGTTGAGGGTCGTCCTATACCCAGTTCTTCGAGTTTTTTTACCAGGCTTGCTTCGGTGTAGCGGGGTGCATGTTTTGAAAACCTTTCCTGCGCTGCAATTTCATCCATATTAAGAGGTTGCCCTTTGGAAAGGGGAGGAAGTATGCCTCCCTGAGATTCGTCATCTTCATCGTCGGTTGATTCGAGATATACTTTAAGGAACCCATCGAATTTCATTACCTCGCCAACAGCCAAAAATTGTTCGGTTGTGGTTGAAACAGCAATGGTAACATTGGTTTTCTCGAGCAGTGCATCGCTCATTTGTGATGCCACAGTTCTTTTCCAGATAAGTTCATAAAGCCTTTTTTCTCCATCGTCGGCACCCGCTTCCATAACATTCATGTAGGTTGGCCTGATGGCTTCATGAGCTTCCTGCGCCCCTTTGGTTTTTGTAGTATATTGCCTTGTTTTTACATATTCTTTACCGAAGGTTTTTTCTATCATGTCGCTTGCCATGGCAATAGCAGTGGCCGAAAGGTTTACCGAGTCAGTACGCATATAGGTTATTTTCCCCGATTCATAGAGTTTCTGGGCCAGGGTCATGGTGCGTGAAACAGAATATCCCAGCTTGCGGCTTGCTTCTTGCTGCAAGGTTGATGTGGTAAAAGGTGCTTCTGGCGATTTGCGGGTGGGTTTGGTTTCGATATCGGCCACCGAATATTTGGCATTGATGCATTTCTGCAAAAAGGCAAATGCTTCATCGCGGGTTTTGAAACGCTGGGGCAATTCGGCTCTGATGATTGCTGGCTGACCATTGTGGATAACATGAAATACTCCGGTTACCTTATATGACCCAGTGGATTTAAAATCCTGGATTTCCTTTTCACGCTCAACGATAAGCCTTACAGCCACCGATTGCACGCGTCCGGCCGACAGCGATGGTTTTACTTTTTTCCAGAGCAGTGGCGATAATTCGAACCCAACAAGGCGGTCGAGAACCCTTCGGGCTTGCTGGGCATCAACCAGGTTGGTATCTATGTTACGGGGTTTTTCAATAGCGCTGAGGATGGCCGATTTTGTAATTTCGTGGAAAACAATTCTCTTACATTTTTTAAGGTCGAGTTTGAGGCTTTCGGCCAGGTGCCAGCTTATAGCTTCTCCTTCGCGGTCTTCATCAGTTGCCAGCCAAACTGTTTCGGCATCTTTCGAAAGTTTTTTCAATTCAGCAATCAGCGTTTTCTTATCAGAGGGGATTTCGTATACCGGGGCAAAGTTGTTTTCAATTTCTACACCGAGTTTGGTTTTGGAGAGGTCTCGCACATGTCCGAAGCTGGACTTAACCATAAAATCCTTCCCCAGGAATCCCTCAATGGTTTTTGCTTTTGCCGGAGACTCAACAATAACAAGGTTTTTAATCATAATTTTTTGTTTTTTAGGTGCTTTAATGAGCCTGCAAATCTACTTAATAAAATTCAATCAGATTATTCGTAATTTCAGTTAGGCTTTTTTCGCATTGCCACAACAAGGGTGTTGCAGGGATAAAATGATTAATTTTGCCGCCCTGCTAAGGGGTTGAACTGGTTGTAAATTATCAGCCGATTTTTATGACGGTCAATTCTGAGTAGGTGTGTTAAAGATGTATCTCTGCTAAGGGCAAGAGATTAAGTTCCTGCCGGATAAAATTAGCAGATACTTAATATTATGAGTTTCGCATTTATGGAGAAGAAAATTTATATAGAAACCTATGGCTGCCAGATGAATTTTTCTGACAGTGAAATTGTTGCTTCCATTATCACAGAGAAGGGTTACGGGGCCACATCGAAAGCTGAAGATGCCGATATCATTTTCCTTAATACGTGCTCCATCCGCGATAATGCAGAGCAAAAAGTACTGAACCGGCTCAAACAGTTGCAACACCTGCGCAAGAGCAGGCCCGGTCTGGTGCTGGGAGTGCTTGGTTGCATGGCCGAACGGATGAAAACTTCCCTGCTCGAAGAGCAGCAAATGGGAATGCGGGTAGATATGGTGGTGGGCCCTGATTCGTACCGCGATTTACCGCAGCTATTGCTCGATGTGGAAAGCGGCCAGAAAGCAGTAAATGTTATCCTTTCATCGGAAGAGACTTATGCCGATATTAGCCCGGTAAGGTATGCAAGCAACGGGGTATCGGCATTTATATCAATTATGCGCGGTTGCGAAAATTTTTGCTCTTACTGTGTGGTGCCATTTACCCGTGGCAAAGAGCGCAGCCGCGACCCAAAAACCATTCTCAGGGAAGCATCGGGATTGTTTGATGAAGGGTATCGCGAAATAACCCTGCTCGGGCAAAATGTAAACTCATACCACTGGATGGAAACAGAAGGTGGGGAGGGTTGGAATTTTCCCCGGTTAATAAAGTCGGTGGCTGAAATAAATCCCCTGCTCAGGGTAAGGTTTGCCACCTCGCATCCCAAGGATATGTCGGATGAGTTGCTTCAGGTGATAGCAGCAAACCCCAACATCTGCCGCAGCGTACATTTGCCTGCCCAGTCGGGGAGTACAGAAGTATTAAACCGCATGAACCGCAAATACTCCCGCGAAGATTACCTCAACCGGATTGCTGCCATCAGGAAATTCATTCCGGAATGTGCCGTTTCTACTGATATTATTGCCGGATTCTGTGGTGAGACAGAAGAAGACCATCTTTTGACCTTGAGCCTTATGGAAGATGTGGGTTTCGACTTTGCCTACATGTTTAAATATTCGGAAAGGCCGGGCACATTAGCTGAAAAGAAACTCCGCGACGATGTGCCTGAAGAGCTAAAGGGCCGCCGTCTTCAGCAAATCATCGACCTTCAGAATAACCTTTCGCTCAAAAGCAATAAGGCTGATATGGGGAGGGTATTCGAAGTGCTGGTAGAGGGAAAGTCGCGCCGGTCGGATAAAAGGGTTACCGGCCGCAACAGTCAGAACAAAGTTGTGGTATTTAACGACCATGGATTTAAACCCGGCGATTATGCAATGGTTAAGATTACCGACTGCAGCTCGGCAACCCTTAAGGGAGAAGCAATTGGGTTTGATGCATAGGCAAATTGAGTGTGGGTGTAATATTTAAGAGACCATAAAGCCATGATGGCATTTACCCTTTTTGTCGGGAAACAACAAACTGATTTTCGGTGTAGAAACAGTTCTGTAAACGCCAATAATTCTGGCAATCTAAAAGTTGACATCAATAAATAATTGTATTTCAAATCATTGTGAATTTATATTTTTTTAAAAATCATCCTAACACCTACCTTTGAGGAGTTATTTTATCCTAAAACATAAAAAGTAAGACAATATGAGCTCTGATGCACCGGCAGGATTGAGATTCAGGAAAACATTGCTTTTTCTGGAAAAGCATATAGGTAAGAATGAGGCAATCCTTGACCTGGGCACGCCCAATCTGCTGAGCAGGGCAATGCACGAAAGGGGATATCGGGTAACCAACACTCGGGGAGAAGATTTTGATGAGCAATACCGTGAGGTGATTGCCGGTTACCCTGCCGATTGCTACACATCCTTTGAATTGTTTGAACACTTGCTGGCGCCCTACAATATTCTGAAGGAAATAAAACACGGTAAGCTGATTTGCAGTGTACCCTTAAAGGTTTGGTTTGCCAGTGCTTACTGGAACAATGCCAATGAGTGGGACCGTCATTACCATGAGTTTGAACCGCGTCAATTTGACTGGCTGCTTGAAAAATCGGGATGGAAGATTGTTGCACGCGAAAAATGGGCATCGCCCGATAAATTCCGGTTTGGGCTAAGGCCTTTGCTGAGGTTTATTTTTCCCAGTTTCTACTTTGTTTATGCAGTAAAGAATCTGCCGGGCTCAGCTTAATAGGGCTGAAGCAATATGAAAATCTTCGGGGGTGGTTATTTTTATGTTGAGCCGGTTTCCTTCGGAGAGATAAATTCGCTCGCCGGTTTTTTCCAGAACAGAGGCATCGTCGGTAAAACTCTCATCATAGTTCACATTATAGGCTTTTTTGATGGATTCTGACCTGAAACATTGAGGGGTTTGAATAATACGAAGAGTTTCGCGGGCAATGGGGCGATTGAATGCCCGTTCGGTAATGCGCATCGATTCGGTTACCTCAATGGCAGGGATTGCATTGCCCAGCTTTTCGGCCAAATGGAAGGATTGTTTTATAGTTTCGGAAGAGACCAACGGCCTTACAGCATCGTGTATGCCTACTACGGCATTATCAGGAACCAGTTTAAGCCCACTTTTTACTGAATGGAACCTGGTTGGCCCGCCTTCAGCGATTTGGAGAGGAATAGTAAAATTGTGTTCGCTTACCAGTTGATGCCAGTAATTAACCTGTGCTGTGGGTAATACCAGTATAATATGTAATCCGGGCAGGGTTTGGGCAAAAACCCTAATGGTATAAAAAAGCAGGGGTTTGCTATGGATGGGCATAAACTGCTTGGGCAGGGGGGTGTTCATGCGCACCCCCTTGCCACCGGCAGTTATAACGACATACTTAGGCAGCATGGGTCAGATGATGAGCATAGCATCGCCGTAGGTAAAGAAATGGTACTTTTCTTTCACGGCGGTTTTATAGGCTTTCATCAGCAGGTCGAAACCGGCAAATGCCGATACCATCATCATCAGGGTAGACTGTGGGAGGTGGAAGTTGGAAACCATGGCATTGGCCACGCTGAAATCGTAGGGCGGATAGATGAACTTGTTGGTCCACCCTTCGAAGGACTTTAGATGACCATGGATGGTTACTGATGATTCCAGTGCACGCATGGTGGTGGTACCCACGGCACAAATGCGTTTTCTTTCGTCCTTGGCCTTGTTAACAATTTTGGTAGTTTTTTCTTCAATGAAAAACTGCTCAGAGTCCATTTTGTGTTTGCTGAGGTCTTCCACATCAACACTTCTGAAATTGCCCAAACCGGCATGAAGGGTTATTTCGGCGAAGTGTGCACCTTTGAGTTCGAGCCTTTTAATGAGTTCACGGCTAAAGTGCATACCGGCTGTGGGCGCAGCAACGGCCCCTTCCATTTTGGCATAAACGGTTTGATAGCGGTCTTTGTCATCAGGGGTTACAGGGCGTTTGATGAGTTTGGGCAGGGGTGTTTCGCCCAGCGACTCGATAGTTCTTTTAAACTCGTCATAAGTACCATCGAAAAGGAACCGCAAGGTTCGGCCGCGCGAGGTGGTGTTATCTATCACTTCGGCCACCAGATTGTCGTCGTCGCCAAAGTAAAGTTTGTTGCCAATCCGGATTTTCCGGGCCGGGTCAACGAGAACATCCCACAGGCGGGCTTCACGGTTAAGCTCGCGAAGCAAAAAAACCTCTATTTTGGCTCCGGTCTTTTCTTTTGTGCCATAAAGCCGGGCAGGGAAAACCTTGGTATTATTGGTAATCAGCACATCGCCGTCATCAAAATAATCGAGGATATCTTTAAAAATCTTGTGTTCAATTTCGCCGGTTCGGCGGTTTATCACCATCAGGCGCGATTCGTCGCGGTTGGGGGCTGGGTCTTCGGCAATGAGTTCGGGTGGCAGATTGAATTTAAAATCAGATAGCTTCATTTTTTTCTGTTATTATTAAAAAAAAGAGTGCAAAGATAATACAAAGGAGGGGGCCATGTCAATAGAGTGACAATAAAAAAAAGAAAATCAGGGAGTTTTGTTCAAACCGGGGGTAAAAACTTTAGCTTGCAGCCGTTAATTGTTCAATGTATTGCTGAAACTGAGCCGGGGTTACGGAGTTATCAACATGGAACTGTCCGATGCGGGTTCGGCGGAGTTTTTGCAGATAGGCGCCCGATTGAAGCAACAGACCGAAATCGCGGGCCAGCGACCTTATGTAAGTCCCTTTGCTGCACACCACCCTGAAATCGGCTTCGGGCAATTGCCACCGTGTTATTTCGAACTGATAAATGGTTACGGGGCTGGCAGGCAGGGTAAGGTCGTGTCCCTTGCGTGCATGGGTATAAGCCCGTTTGCCATCTATTTTGCGGGCTGAAAAAAGTGGTGGTTCCTGCATAATGTTGCCGGTGAGCTGCGCAACAGCCTGTTGCACCATTTCAGGGGTAATATGGCTTGTGGGCAGGTGGGGGCCGGGCTCTGTTTCCAGGTCGCAAGAGGGTGTTGCAGCGCCGATAAAAAAGGTTCCGGTGTATTCCTTTTCCTGCCTCTGATAAAGTTCGATGCTGCGGGTCATTTTTCCGGAGCAAATAATCAGCAAACCGGTGGCCAGTGGGTCGAGTGTGCCGGCATGACCTATTTTAATTTTTTTGAGGCCGAGATGGTGGCGCAGCAATGCCTTCACCTTGCTTACTGCATTGAAGGAGGTCCAGTAATGGGGTTTATCAATCAGGATAACTTTTCCTTCGGTAAACTGATTTTCCAGGGGTGTTGCCATGAAGATGAGTTTCAGGCGGAAAAGAGAGCAAAGCTGATGGCTGTGAGAGCAATTACCAGCACATACAATGCAAACCAGATGAGTTTTCCGCGGCGAACAATCTTCAGCATCCATGAGCATGCAAACAGGCCTGAGAGAAATGCGGCCAAAGCGCCAATTATAAGTGCAACAGGGCTTATGGCCGACGGGCCTGTTTCTTTTGCCAGGTCGAGAAGTTCAAGTAGCGATGCCCCAAAAATTGGGATTAGCACCATAAGAAATGAGAAGCGGGTGGCTTTGTCGCGGTTGATACCCAGGTAAAGGGCAGTGCTGATGGTGGCCCCGCTGCGGCTTATGCCGGGCAATATGGCTATGGTTTGCGCCAGGCCAATGATTAATGCACTTTTCCAGGTCACTTCCTTAATGCTTGCCGGGGCATAGGTGGTAAGGAAAAGCAATGTTGCTGTTACAAGCAGCATGCATCCAACCAGAAGTATGTTTCCTGAGAAAAGCGATTCAATCTGGTCTTTAAACAATACACCGGTCAGAGCTACCGGAATGGCCGACAATACCAGCAGAAATGCCAGTCGGGTTTGTTCGTTCCATTTGAATTTAAGCAAACCTGTTATGATATCGAGAATATCTTTTCTGAATACCACCAGCACACTTAAAAAGGTGGCACCATGCACAATTATGGAAAAGGTAAGGTTTTCTTCCTTAAGCCCAAACATTGCTGCGCCCAGTTCGAGATGGCCGCTGCTGCTTACGGGCAGAAATTCGGTAAGGCCTTGCACCAGCCCAAGCACCAATGCTTCGTACCAGGTCATATCAGGCTTGTTTTTTACTTTTCAGTATGGAATATATCTGTACCCCATAGCCCAGTAAAACCAGAAACGGGGCCAGGGTAATACGCCTGAAACTGAACAGGTCGTAAATGAATTCGTTGGGGTCTTTGCTGCCGCCTCCTACCATTAATATAAAGCCCAGGGCAGTAATAACAAGCCCGATGATAAGCAGGATGTATTTGGAACGGTCGAACAGGAAATCGGAATCAGGTTTTTTCTTTTGGTTCATGACGGATGGGGTAATTTACGGTTTGCGAAAACTTGAGGTTAATAAAGATAGAGATTGTCTGTTTTTATGCGAAGATATTTTTTAACGGCCATAGCGGTTGATATCCAGCTGATAATGATTCCCAGCAGGAGTACCAGCACAAACATGGTGAAAAGCATTTCGATATCCTGAAAGTTGACCAGCTCGGGTATCGATTGGCGTGCACCCCACAGGGTAGCCAGAAGCAGGCCAATGGCAACTACCGACCCAATAATGCCCTGAATAATTCCTTTAATAACAAAAGGGCGGCGGATAAACGACTGGGTGGCGCCAATAAGTTGCATGCTCTTGATTAGAAAACGTTTTGAAAACACGCTCAGCCTTATGGTGTTGCTTATCAGTGTAAAGGCAATAATCAGCAGCAGAAGGCTGAAAAGCACCAGGGCCATCCCGATTTTGCGAACATTATCGTTTACAATGTGCACCAGGTTTTTTTGGTAATCCACTTCTTTTACCACGCGGCTCTGTAGTACCTTCTTTTTAAACAATTCCAGACTGTCGGGGTTGGCCCAGGCGGCATTAAGGCGCACTTCTATGGAGGGAAACAGGGGGTTATACCCCAGAAATTTCACAAAATCTTCACCCAGCTCGGTCATAAGTTCTTCGGCCGCTTTTTCCTTAGATATAAACTCAGTTGATTTAACGGCAGGCAGGGCATCGAGGGATTTTTGCAGGTGGTTGATATCGGCCATGCGGGCATTATCCATGAGAATAACAGAAAATCCGATGTTCTCCTTAATGCGCTCAGATAGCTTGTGGGTGTGCATAATAATTAAACCCAGCAGCCCCAGCACATAAAGCACCAGTGTAATGCTTACAACTGTGGATAAATAAGATGTTTTTAGCCGACGACCAATAATAACTTCTTCCTGGCGTGCCATGGGGTTAATTTAGGATGCAAAACTAATTAATTTTTTCAGAACGATGTAACCATGCTGAGTTTTACCGTGAGGTTGTGCATAGGGGTTGGCAGGGTGTAGGGGCCCAATCGGTAAAGCATTTCAATGCCGGGGCTGAAACCAAAAATAAACTGTCGTTCCCAGTGTTTTGGCAGGATACGGTTTATGGCAAAACCTGTTTCGTAATACCCTTTTTGCCACGAGCGTGCATCCATGGCCATGTGTTGTTGCGGATTGCTGAGCCACCCGGCTCCCGCGTTGGCAATAATCATCAGTTCGGGTTTATAGCGGGGCAATTGAAACAGGCTGGGAAATGTGTGCTGAAAAAAAAGCGCCATAAACCGGTTGGCTGCAAATTCGCTCATAAGCATGGTGCCAAAACTGAATGGCGATGCAAGGTAATAGTTGCGGTTGCCTGCCCGGGCGGTAAATAGCAGGGGCCAGGGAAGGGTAGAGGGGGAAATCATGCCTGCTTCAGCAATAAAGCTTTGTTTGCCCCAGCGTGGAATGGTATAGTTTACATCGAGTCGCGATTCAATTTTGAGATAACCCGGCTGGTAAGATTGGTTGCCGGGCAACCCGCGGGCAATGTTGAGGTAAAAAACGGGATAACGGGCAGGGAAGGTAATCGTGCGCAACGGAGTGTTCATAAGGGTTTCGCCCCACGCCAGTCTCATTCTGAGGGCTAATTCGCTAAAATGGTACGATGAAACCGGCCCGGTGGTATTGGGCATAAAGAGGTAGTCGTCGGTCCACCAGCTTTTTCCCCGGGCAATACCTGCTTCGGCAGACAGAAAATTAAACAGAGTCCGGAAGGATATACGAGCAGATGTATGGCGGGAATAATCCATCTTGTTCATATAAAAATTGCGAAACGACATGGGATTAAAAATGGAGACCTGGGGGTTAATGTCGGAACCACCCCTTTCGCTCACATCGTTTTCAGCAGCAATTGAAAACCAAACATGTCGTTGGGGCCATAGGGCCACTTTTGCCATGGCCAGATATTTTTCCTGCCTGTCGCCGGTTGCCCAGGCATAATAGCCCTGCAATTGCATCCGCTGCGAAAACCGGTTGTTGGTTTTAAACCCAATACCCAGGCGGTGCTTTTCGAAATCGTTGTATCGGTAAAGGTTATTTATGGGCAGGCTAATGGCACCCATGGGTATTTCGCCGAAAAGCAGGGGCTCAACACTGTTGAGGAGCCTGTCGAAGTTGATATGTTGCGAAAGGCTGTCCATGAAGTGGTAGGTGTTTTTTTCGCGCGCGGTGATTGAGTCGGGGCGCAGGGGTTGCCAGAACTGCTCGTTGTGCTGGTTGGCCCTTGGGTGAAAATTAAGGGCAAATGGGCCAAAATCGGCAGTGCGCAGCGGCGGATTGAGGCGGATGTTGTGAAGGTAACTTCTTCCTTCCATAATAATGGGAGCTGCAATTGCCTGGCTGCCGCCAGCAGGGTTCATAAAAGTAATGTCGGTGTTGAGTTGCACCGGGAACCAATGGTCGTCTGTCAGTTCATACTTTTGCCTTATGCGGAAATCGAGCCCGCTTATGGCCTGGCGGTGGGGTTGCGCACTTACATTTTGTATGGCCCAGCGGCTCGTGTTAATATATAGCATACCCGTAAGTGCATTGAATCTGACGTCGGGTAGGGGCTTAAACGAAATGGCAAAAAGGGTGTCGGTGGGTTGAAGTATGGTATCGGTAATGGAAAAGTAATAGAGGCTTAGTGCGGTGCGGCTTATAGGGCTGATGTATTCGGTTTGCAAAAGCTGTATGGTGTTATCGTAAAATGAGAAGGGCTGGAGTTCGGTGGCCAGCATGGTAAATGTTGGATTTTGCAGGCCCGAGACGCGGTTGGCCAGCACGGTTTCGTTGGTTTGTGCCGGGTATCGGAATTTTCGTTCAGTTACTGATTCCAGCAAAAAGAGATGCCTTTTTTCAAGGAGGTTCATCATACGCAAGCTGGTGGTATCGGGGGTGGTTTCCCAAAGGTTTACATAGTGGTCGCGGTCGAGTGTGGCAATGAATTTATTGTAGGAAGTGTAGCTGAACGACGACAAACGCATAGGATTGTTGAGAGCCCTGTTGTTTATAGCATTGCCAATAATGCGATGGGCAGGATTTATGCCCGGAAGTACAACCACTTCCTGAAGTTGGTGCGGCCGCTGATAAAGCACAATGTTGAGGGTGGTATCATTATTTGCTATGCGATGGCTGACCTGGTAATAGGCCAGGTGCGAAAAACTGATATGGGTAGTTTCGCGGGGAACAAATATAGAAAACAAGCCATCAATATCGGTAAGTGTTCCCTGCCCTGACCCCTGAGGCAACACATGAACAAAGGCAACAGGCTGGCCTGTGAGGGCCTCGGTGGTTCGGCCACTCACCCTTGTCTGTGCATTGAGTGATATTGAAGGGCAGCAGAAATGAAGAACCAGCAAAAAAAACGGGAATGGAAGGAGTGGTGCGGTATTGAGCCGGGGCATAGGCAGTACTGTTAATTTAGCGGGCGAAGTTAATGATTAAGATGTATTTTTTTTATTTTTATAGCGGAATAAAGATTGCCGGGAAATTACTTACTTACCACGGAATTTATGATAACTTTGAAAAAGATTTTTCACAGGGATGATTATCGGATTGGGTTATTATTTGAGTACAACCGCGAAATCATTGAAAAAGTAAAGGCTTTAGGTGCAAAATGGAGTAAGACCATGAAAGTATGGTATTTGCCCTACACGGCCGAGAGTTTCGCCCTGATAAAAGAACATTTGCCCACGTTCAGGATTGAAAAACCTGATGGCGAAATATTGCCGGGGCCCGGCGAAGCAAATCGCCGCGACATTGCCCCCATAGCCGCATCAAGCGATGCAGGCGCCCTTCGGAACCAACCCCGCGTGGATTCCGAACATAAGGCTCAAAAGCCTGAAAGCAATATTCACCAGGCTGTTTTTGCCGGAACTACGGGGAAATACTGGATGGTTACAATGCCCTATAAAAAGGCAATATCGAAGTCTTTGCTGAAAATTAAGGGTGTTTACTGGAATAAAACACACGGTGCGTATATGATTTTCCGTCATATAGCAGCTAAAGCAAAGGTTGAAGCACTGTTGGGGGTGGCTGGGTTGCTCCCCGATAATTATCATGGGCCAGACAATGAACCACCTGCCCCTGGCGATTGTATAGCCTTGTATCCGCATGATGATGATACAAAGATGATGCGGATTAGAATGCCCGAAATATCAGCAATTATTGAACGGGTAAAACGGCTTCGCGGAAGCA
>JBBISA010000008.1:0-93695 GCA_037441525.1 Bacteroidota bacterium | reverse complement strand
AGAGACTTAAAAAATAAAATCAAGCAATTTTAATTTTTACCGGACAATAGTGAATACAAAATTATGTATTCTGGCAGTTTTTGCGCTGGTGATTTCGGCGTGTTCTCCTATGAGCAAAGTTTCTTCACGATTAAGAGCCGATTGGAATATTGACCGCTTTGAAATGCGCACCCCAGATGGACAAACATCAATTATTGAAAATGCTGGTAGTATTGTGTTAAACCGTGGCGGACAAGGGGTACAAACTTTTACGGCCGCACTTGCACATGCCGGCCAGGCAACTGAAACACAGTTTGTGTGGGACAATACTGGTCATACAGTATCAATTAAAAGTTCTGAAAATGAGCCCCGTAAGGTGTGGATAATAGTTAAATCAACAAAAGCATAACAGGTTTGGGATTCCACCGATAGCCCTGGCAATGTGCAGGTTATGCACCTTTCGCGAAAATAATTTTTCCACCATCATCTGCAATCTGCCAATTTACCGATGGGTTATAAAATAGCTTACTTCCCCTTAGTTCGAGGGGTGATGGGAAATTATTGCTGAAAACCTTTCCGGTGCCAAGGCCCTGCACCCTGTTTGAGTTTAGGGTAAATACCCATTGTGCAATGGCATTTAGCCCAACGTTCGATTCGAGGGCCGATGTTACCCAATAATCTATACCTGCCGCAGTGGCCAGGTTAATCCATTCCATGCTTTTCGACAGGCCGCCTATAATGCTGGGTTTTAGTATAATATAATCGGGCTGCACCACTTTTAGCAGGTTATATTTTTTCTCAGTTTCATTTATGCCAATGAGCTCTTCGTCAAGGGCAATTTCAATGGGCGAACAACTGCAGATTTCTGCCATATTTTCCCATTGCCCTGGTGCTATGGGTTGCTCAATGGAATGGATGTTTAATTCCGACAACCGGTTCAGTTTTTCAATGGCTTCAGCGCATTGAAAAGCGCCATTGGCATCGAGTCTGATCTCCAGTTCACTGACCGGGTAATCAGTCCGAATTTCTTTAAGCATAGCCAGTTCATCTTCAAAATCAAGCGACCCTATCTTTAGTTTTAGTACCCCGAATCCAGATTCAAGTTTTTCCCTGATGCGTTGCTTCATTTCCTCCCGCGACCCTATCCAGATCAATCCGTTAATGGGTATTCCTATTTCTCCCTCTGTAAATTTTGATGGAAACAATATGCCTGTATCAGCTACACCCAGGTCGATGAGGGCTGTTTCAAATCCGAATCTTATCGAAGGCCACTGGTCAAGCTCATAGAGCTCCAGAGTTTCGCGACTGTTTATTTTGGCAACAGTTGTTTGTATTATTTCACCATAGTTGTCATCGTATTCGGGATTCAGACCTGGTATTACGGAACATTCTCCAAGTCCGGTATTGCCATCTTTTTCAAGCATAATAATCCATGACGGTTTGCTATATAAGGTACCTCTTGATGTTTGACCCGGGGTAATAAACCGGAGATCGTGCCTGAATACCTTTGCTTTTATCATTGGTGAGGGATGAGCTTTTTTTGATGGGTAAAATTATTTTGACCGAGCTAAAATGATAAACCAGTAATGCGAAAATCTACAAAACAAGCCCAATCCCGAAGGTAATGGCGAATACCAGTGTTGCCAGAGCAAGCCTTTTGAGTTCGGGATATAGTTCAATGGGGTCGTTGTACCTGAAAACTGCCCTCGCGTTGAGATAAAACAAGGGGAAGGCAAGGATGAACAAAAACTGGTAAACCGACTTGAAATTGAACGCCACATAAAGTGGTCCCAAGAGGGTAGAACCCACAATAAGCGACAAATGGTAATACCGGGATTTAAGGCTTCCCATCCAAACCACCAGGGTGCGCTTGTTGGCTTTCCTGTCCGATTCAATATCGCGCAGGTTGTTTAGATTTAGCACCCCGGCACTGAGAAGTCCAATAGCTGCGGCTGGAAGAATATGCCAGGGGTCGAAGCTGGATGTATGCAGGTAGTGGGTGCCCAAAACACCTATCAATCCAAAGAAAAGAAATACCGAAATGTCGCCCAACCCTTTATAACCATAGGGATTTTTGCCCACGGTATATTTTATTGCTGCTATGATGGCAATTATCCCGAGAATAAGGAATGATAATATTACACCTGCATCGGCTGCTTGCAAACCAGCCGCAATAAGCCAAATGCCCGATATCAGGGCAAGAATTATAACCATGATAATTCCCTTTTTCATCATCGCCGATGAAATTAACCCACTTTGAACCAGTCTGCGTGGGCCAATCCGACTTTCGTTGTCGGCACCGCTGGCAAAATCACCATAGTCGTTGGCAAGGTTGGAAAGTATCTGCAACAGTAATGTGGTGGTGGTGGCAAGTATGAAAACGATCCATTTGAATTCTCCTTCCGACCATGCCAGGAAACTACCCATCAATGGGCTGGCCAGCGCCAATGGCAGGGTTTTTAAACGTGCTGCTTCAATCCACGATTTAATATAGGCCATAATTATGTTTCTTTTTACTACAATCCGGAATTCACCTTAAAATTGTCAGCTCATCGATGTTTATTCAATTGAACACAGATTACGCTCATTTTTTTTACGATAATCACTGAATATTTGTTATTTAAATAATCAACATCTCAATATGTAAGACTAAATTAGGGCGATATTTACTCCGAGCTCTAATATCTGCCGGTTTACAACCTGATAATTATTCACCTGCAAAATTTTATGGAAACCTCGGGTATTTTTTAAAGTCGGGGTCTCGTTTTTCGAGAAAAGCATGCTTGCCTTCCTGGGCCTCTTCGGTGAGATAATAAAGCAAAGTAGCATTGCCCGCCAGTTCCTGAATACCTGCCTGACCATCGAGTTCGGCATTGAGTCCCATTTTAATCATACGTAGGGCCAAAGGGCTGCGTTTCATCATTTTTTTGCACCATTCAACGGTGGTGTCCTCCAGCTGTTTTTGTGGCACCACCTTGTTTACCATGCCCATTTCGCGGGCTTCTTCGGCAGTGTACTGGTCGCACAGAAACCAAATTTCACGGGCTTTTTTCTGCCCCACATGCCGGGCAAGGTACGAGGCTCCAAAGCCTGCATCGAAACTGCCAACTTTAGGTCCGGTCTGTCCAAAGCGGGCATTATCTGATGCAATAGTCAGATCGCACACTACGTGCAACACATGTCCACCTCCAATAGCCCAACCGTTTACCATGGCTACAACAGGCTTTGGCAACGATCTGATTTGTCGTTGAAGGTCAAGAACGTTGAGACGGGGTACCCCATCTTTTCCTATATAACCGCCAATGCTTTTTACATTCTGGTCGCCGCCGCTGCAAAATGCCTTGTCGCCGGCGCCAGTAATTATTACGGTAAAAATATCGTCGTTCTCGCGGCAAATTACCATGGCGTCTTTCATTTCCTGAATAGTGTCGGGCGTAAAAGCATTATGATAACGGGGCCGGTTGATGGTAATTTTGGCAATCCCATCAAAAAACTCAAATTTTATCTCACTGTATTCTTTTATGGTGGTCCAGTTTCTATTGTTGCTCATGGCTTTTGGTAATAAGTTGATAATATTGTTTGAATACCCGGGCAGATGTTTCGCCAGAAGTTTTTATGTGCAAAACAGCGGCAGTGCTATTTGGTTTGAAAAAATCGTCGAGCTGGGTCGAAATATCATAAACAGAATCTGCTTTGAAATAGCGGAGTCCAAAGGCCTGACAAAGATTCATAATATCAACGCGGTGCGGTGTTTCAAAGAAATTTCTGAAAGGATTAATGACAGGAGTTGTATCAATAAGCCTGAAAATATTTCCCCCTTCATTATCGATGATGATAACCCTGAGATTGCCGGGTAAATGGTTGTTCCAGAAGGCGTTGGAATCATAAATAAAAGCAAGGTCGCCTACTATGGCAATATGCAGCTGGTCGTTTACCATAGCAGCCCCTGCCGCAGTGGAGATACATCCATCAATACCCGATGTGCCCCGGTTTGATAGATACAATATGCCGGGTTGGTTAGGAAACAGTTGGGCGTAGCGAACGGGTGTACTATTGGCAAGATGCAGACGCGAGTTTTCCGGAAGACTACCCAAAATGACCTTGTATGCTGCCAGATCGCTGAAAGGTATATTTTCCATCGAAGTTTCATGACGATGGTTTGAACGCTGAGCCAAGGACAACACTACCTCCGAATATGATTTATCAGTTTTTAGCCCTTCGAAAACAGAAAGGAACTGACTGGGTTGCACTGAAATGTTTCGGGACAGGGACATAAATGTGTCAATGATGGCTTCTCCATTACCAACATGCCAGTGCTTAGCAGGCTTATGGGTGCGAAGGTATTTTTTAAGCTTTTTCGAAACAACAGGCCCTCCCAGTGTTATCAGCAGATCGGGTTTAATGGTACTCAATTCTTCATTATTAAGCGATGCCACAAACCGGTCGGGTGTGTTGATGATAGCACTGCCAGAAACATTTGCAAGGTTTTCTGCCACAACAACAGCTTCACCTTCAGATGCCAATCTGTTCAAAATTTTTTCAAGCGCGGCATCAGGAGCTGCCATTCCGCAAATGATCATCCTTTTATTGAATGATTTCCACTCCTTACGCCATCTGCTAAGATCATCTTTGTCGGGTTTTGATTGGATGCGAACCGGATGAATCAGACCTTCCATAAAATTTACCTTAGGCAGAGCCTCATAAAGGGGTTCGCGCAAAGGCACATTGATGTGAACAGGGCCCTGCAGCGATGATAGGGCTTCTGTTAGTGCTTCATTTATATTTCTTCTGAAAAGCCAAAGCTCTTCCTCTTTGCCGGTTTCTACCGGCACCTCCCACGATTTCTTAATAAAGTTGCGGTACAACCCATGCTGACGAATCGTTTGCCCATCGTTTTGATCAATCCACTCGGCTGGCCGGTCGGCAGTAATGGCAATCAAAGGTAGTCTCAGGTAAAAAGCTTCGGCAAGTGCCGGTGCAAAGTTTATCATGGCAGTACCTGATGTGCAGATCATTACCACCGGCTGTTTGAGTTCCTGAGCCATACCTATGGCATAATACCCCGCCGATCGTTCATCAGTAATACTGTGGCAGGCAATGCCAGGGTAGCTGGCAAAGGCAAGAATCAGAGGTGCATTTCTCGAACCGGGCGAAATGATGGCATTCCTCACCCCGAAAGCATGGCAAAAATGGGGTAATTCGCTCACTCCCCGTCTGATCGATGGCATAGGAAATCAGGATTTGAGAGATTCAACAATTGATTTTAGTGTGTTCATTTTGTTCTGGGTTTCTTCCCACTCTTTTTCGGGGTCAGAACCCATGGTAATGCCTGCCCCAAGATAATACTCCAGCTGGTTGGCCTGTGCTTTCATCGATCTGAGGTTAACATACAAATCCAATGAACCGTTTTTAATGACAGGGCCAAGAAATCCTGTATAGTATTCGCGGCGGTGCATTTCAGTATTTTTAATCACCTGAAGGGAAATTTCCCTTGGCAAACCGCAAACCGATGGGGTAGGGTGCAGCCTAAGAAGAAAATCAGATGTGCCGGCACACAACTCACTTTTGGGGAAGGTGAATTTGGTTTTCAGATGCTCAACTTTTCCTGCCCTGCAAGTGAAAGGGCCATTGCGATCAATTTTTTTTACACAAAAATCGTTGAGCAACTTTTGAATGTAATCGGTTACAATCTGTTGTTCGTTCAATTCCTTTTCTCCCCAGGGAAGGTCGGCACCTTCGGGAGATAGTTTTCTTGTCCCAGCCAGCGAAACGGTGCTAACCAACCCGTTATCAACAATTAATAGTGGTTCAGGCGAAGCGCCAAACCAAAGTCCTGAATCGGGAATGTAAAGAGCAAATACAAAAGCATCAGGGTATGCCAGTTCCAATGCATTAAAAAAATCCCCGGTTGTAAAACCTGTTGGTTTTTCTTCTCTGTGTATGCGCGATAAAACCACTTTTTCAATGGTTTTTCGTGTAATCAGTTTTTTTACCTGATCCACCTGTGCCATAAATTCGTTGCGGGTGGTTATATAATTTTCGGTGTCGGTGTAAATGTATTCTGCTGATAACAAATCAGGATGGTTTGATGATTTGTTATCGGGTTCCTGATAAGAATCGCCGGTAATAATCAGATCGGGCTGAATAATACGTGCTGGAGTGCCGGAATCGAAATCGAAAGGGGCAAAGACAAACCCGGAGAGAGATTCCAGAGCATTTATGCTGGTAAAGCGGGCAGGGGCCTGTTTCCACTGAAGCATAGTAACAGACTCCTTCTGGCCAGGTAAACGATAAGAGACGAATGCCATTGCATTATCAACAGCAAGCCTGTATATCTTTTCGAGGGTGAGTGTATTTGTGCAAAGTGATTCCATTTTCAAATTCAGGTTTTTTCAATGATCATGTTGGTAACACGGCAAGTTGATATTTTCTTACCATTGCCATTGGTTATCAATACATCCCAGATATGTGTACGAGTGCCTTTGTGCACCAGCGATGCATGAGCATAAACGTAACCATTGGTTGCCTGCCCCACATGATTGCCGGTAACCTGCATGCCCACAACATTATATCTGGCCAGATCAACAAGGGCAAACGATGCTGCACTTCCAACAGTTTCGGCAAGTGCAAGGCTTGCACCGCCGTGAAGAATCCCCATTGGTTGAATGGTACGTTTGTCTACAGGCATGCGGGCCTTCAAATAATCTTCCCCCTGTTCAGTGAACTCTATACCCAGGTATTCTACCAGAGTGTTTTTACATAAGTCGTTTAAATAGTTGATAAATGTCATGAGATGTTCAAATTAGCTGGCAAAGTTACGCTTTTTCTATCCACAGCCTTCCTGGTTTATTTAACTATTGGCATGCAATAGAATTGAAGTTATAAACCATTGTTATACTTTACTTAAAACAGATGGTCGGGCAAAAGGTTTTACCAATATCTAAACTAAAAGCCAAAACATCCGGAAAGAGGTTTTGGCTTTCTTATATTTTAAAACGCCACTGAAGTATTTTTAAAAGTTAGTCCTGACTGGTTTTAGCTCGTCGTCGATGTTTTATTGGGCAGTTCAAGGCCATACCCCGATTTTTTATCTTCCTTTTTCAGAAGGAATGCAAAAACCACTCCTATTAAGCCAAGTGCGGCAAGCATCATGGTAGGGTTGGTATAATCATATACTGCGGTGCCTCCGGTTGCAAGTGTTTCGGCAACACCAGGGTTGGAGGTATCGAGGATATAGCCGATGAGCATAGGAAAGGTCATCAGTCCGATATTCTGAATGGTGAACATTAACCCGTAAGCAGTGCCTATTTTGTTGGTTTCCACAATTTTTGCCACAGATGGCCACATAGCAGCGGGTACCAGCGAAAATGCCACTCCCAGTATAAACATGGGTACGTAAGGAGTTATAGGGGTAAAAGCAAACAAAAGGTGCACCACCACCAGCAGGAGTGAACCATAAACCATCAGCGATGCAGATTTTCCTTTGAAATCGCATACCCAGGCAAAGATGGGGGTGAAAATAAGATTTCCAAAAGGCATAATGGCTACAATGGTTCCGGCCAGCTCACGCGATACCCCGAATTTATTTGACATAAGGTCGGGGGCAAACTTGATAAAGGGAAAAACTGCGGAATAAAATAGCAGACACAAAAGAGTAATAAAAATATAGGATTTGTTGGTAATGAGTTTCACAATATCTGCCAACCTGAATTGTTCTGTTTCATCAAGAAGACTTTCACCGGTTTGTACCTGGCGGTCGTATTTCAGGTCGTAAGCTATATATACAAGAAAAGCCAGAAATCCTATTCCCAGCAACATGGTACTGAACCAGATGGGGAGTGAAAGATTTGATTCGCCGGCCAATCTGGGAGAAATCAGAAATGCTGCCAACATTCCCAACCGACCCAATGCAAGGTTTACACCCAATGCCAGGGCCAACTCTTTGCCTTTAAACCATTTTACTATTACCTTCGATATTACCACAATAGTGGTTTCGGCACCCAACCCGAAAATAAAAAAGCCCAGGGTGGTCATCTTTAGTGCAGGAGACCAGGATTGAGCAAAGGATGCCATAAACGAATAGCCAAAACCACCGTTTAGGTAATAATCGGTTGTTCCGTAGGCAGTGATCCCAGCCCCAAGTGCCTGTAGAAGAATAAAAATGGTTCCGGTAATTCGTATGCCGATTTTATCGAGAATTACTCCGCCAACAATGGCCATGGCAAGAAAAACATTGGCCCATGAATAGGCACTGTTGAAAATACCGTAATCGGTTGAAGAAAATCCAAGTTTTGAATGCATCAGGTCTTTCAGAGGTGATAATGCATCATAGAAATAGTAATTGGTGGCCATAGCAAGGCTAACCAATAACATTATACCCCAGCGTGTTGCCGGTGAGTCGCTGATAAGTTTCTTCACATTCATTTTGGGTGGGTTTTGGGTTTAAATTAGCTCAGAAATTTTTCTGCATTTTCAATTACTTTTCCAAGTCCTTCCGGATTTTTTCCTCCTGCAGTGGCAAAGTGTGGCTGTCCGCCACCACCGCCCTGGATTTCTTTGGCAAGTTCGCGAACAATATTTCCGGCATGTAGCCCTTTCTTAGATACAAGATTATCAGATATAATTACCGTTACACCAGGTTTGCCATCGGCAAGGTGGGCAATAACCGCATAAAGATTGTTTACCTGTTTTTTGAGCTCAAATGCCAGATCGCGCGCCATTGCACTATCGATAGGCAATTGGGTTGAGATGAAATTGATATCTCCAACTTTTTTTGTTTTGGCAATTAGTTCTGAAACCATATTTTTTGCCTGTGCCTTTTGAAGGTCGCTGATTATTTTGATGAGCCGGTCGTTTTCAGTCTGTAATTGTTCTACCGATTTAATAATGTCCTTCGGATTCTTAAGCAACTCCTTCACCTGATGCAAAGTATCAAGTTTATCATTCACAAAGTCTTCAGCGATTTTTCCGGTCACGGCTTCTATTCTTCTGATTCCGGCCGCTATGGCGCCTTCCGAAGTAATTTTAAACAACCCAATCTGGCCGGTCGAATGTACATGGGTTCCTCCACACAATTCAGTGGAGTATTCCGGGTCGAATGTAATTACCCGCACCTTGTCTCCATATTTTTCGCCGAAAAGTGCCATTGCTCCCATTTCCCTGGCTTTGTCCATTTCCATTTCACGCTGTTCTTCACGCTGAATATTGGCCCTGATGCGTTGGTTTACAATGTCTTCAATCCTGATGATTTCTTCGGGGGTTACTTTGGCAAAATGCGAAAAGTCGAATCTTAGCCTTTGTTCATCTACCAGCGAGCCCTTTTGTTGAACATGGGTGCCAAGCACCTGGCGCAAGGCTGCATGAAGCAGGTGGGTAGCCGAATGATTGTTTTCAGTAAGTTTCCTTTTCTGTTCATCAACCCTGGCATCAAATGCAGCAGGCCATTTTTGGGGTATCTGGTCAAGTATATGAACTGACAGATTGTTCTCTTTCTGGGTATCGGTAACCTGGATTGTTATGCCATTGGCAGTAAGGCTTCCACGATCGCCCACCTGACCGCCCGATTCGGCATAGAAGGGGGTTTTATCGAGTACAAGCTGGTAAAAGGTTTTTCCTTTCGAAGTAACCTTCCGGTATTTTAGTGGCTTCACGGTTGCTTTAAGGGTATCATAGCCCAGAAATTCTGTTTCTGTAACCGATTCATTCATGATTACCCAATCCTGCGTATCAACGGTTGCAGCAGCCCGGCTTCTTTCTTTCTGGCGATTCATCCCTTCTTCAAACCCTTTCATGTCGATGGTGCACCCCTTCTCGCGTGCCATAAGCTGAGTTAGATCAATAGGAAAACCGAAAGTATCGAAAAGCTCAAAGGCAAAATGGCCATCAATAATTTTTTGATCAGGATGATAATGAAGGTATTGCTCAAATTTTTGGATACCGTGGGCCAGAGTTTTCAGAAAGGTGTTTTCCTCTTCAGCAATCACTCTCATTATCAAATCTTTTTGTGCTGGCAATTCCGGAAAATATGAGCCCATGTTTTGTACCATAACCGGAACCAGTTGATGCATAAAAGGCTCACGAAAATCAAGAAAAGTATACCCGTAACGCACAGCCCTTCTCAAAATGCGCCTGATTACATAGCCTGCCTTGTTATTCGAGGGAAGCTCACCGTCGGCAATGGCAAATGCAACTGCTCTGATGTGATCGCCGATAACCCGCATAGCTACGTCAGTTTTGGGGTTTATTCCATAAGCCTTGCCTGTCATTTCCGAAAGTCGCTTAATGTATGGCTGAAATACATCGGTATCGTAGTTCGATTGTTTGCCCTGCAAAACCATACAAAGGCGTTCAAACCCCATACCGGTATCCACATGCTTTGCTTTCAGGGGGTTAAGCAAACCGTCGGAGGTGCGGTTAAACTGAATAAAAACCAGGTTCCATATTTCAATAACCTGCGGATGATCTTTATTTACCAGGTCGCGCCCCGAAATCAACTTCTTTTCTTCGGGGTTTCTGATATCTACATGGATTTCGGAGCAGGGTCCGCAGGGTCCGGTATCGCCCATTTCCCAGAAATTATCTTTTTTCGAACCATATAAGATACGGTCTTCCGGAACAAATTTCTTCCACAACCCTTTTGCTTCTTCATCGGGCTCCAGTCCATCATGCTGGTCGCCCCCAAATACCGTAACGTAAAGATTGTTCTTTTCAATCCCCAAAACATCAGTAAGAAGTTCCCAGGCCCATTCAATGGCTTCCTTCTTGAAATAATCGCCGAAACTCCAGTTGCCAAGCATTTCGAACATGGTATGATGGTAGGTATCGTGTCCTACTTCATCCAAATCGTTATGTTTTCCTGACACCCTCAGACATTTTTGAGAATTGGCCACTCTTAAATTTTTTGCAGGGGAGTTTCCGAGGAAAATATCCTTGAACTGATTCATGCCGGCATTGGTAAACATGAGCGTTGGGTCGTTTTTTACGACCATTGGGGCAGAATTTTCTATGAAGTGGCTTTTTGTTTCAAAATATTGAAGAAATGATTCTCTTATTCGGGTGGAGTTCATTGAAAATGAATGAGTTTTTAAGTGTTTTGCAGTATTTTTTTTCGTAAAATCACTGACAAAATTAAATTAATTTTATTTAGTTTTGTAACCGCATGCCCCAAGGTGGCGTAAAATAAAAAGTCTGAACATTTTACACATATTTTGCCCGGTTTTTTTAAAACCAAGGAAAACAAATAGGTTAGGTTACAGCTATGGCGAAAATCAAGTACCAGTTTAATACCAAATCTCTTGCGGTTGAGCCTGTTAGAGAAACTATCTGGGAAAAGGTTAAAAGGTTTTTAAGAATTGTATTGGCAGGAATGGTGTTTTCTGTCATTGTGTTAAGTATTGGCTATACCTTTATCGACTCGCCGAAAGAGAAAATGCTTCGAAGAGAAATTGAACAATATGAGCTAAATTACCAGGAAGTTAGCGACCGGCTTGATATGCTTACTTCAGTTCTGGCCGATTTGCAGCAACGCGACGATCAGATTTACCGGGTAATTTTTGAGGCTGAACCCCTTTCAAAAGCACAGCGGGAAGCAGCATTCGGAGGTGTTGATCGCTACGACCAGTTCGAAGGGTTCGACAACACCCGCATTATCCAGTCAACCATGCAACGCATCGACCAGCTTTCGCGCCAGCTTTACGTGCAATCAATTTCCTTCGATCAGGTATTTAATATGGCCAAGGATAAGGCCGATATGCTGGCCAGTATTCCGGCCATTATGCCCATGGAAAAGGGGATTCAGCGCCTTGTTTCGGGTTATGGAATGCGGATACACCCGATTTATAAAACTCTGAGAATGCATACAGGTGTTGATTTTACTGCCCCAACAGGCACTCCGGTTTATGCGCCGGGCAATGGCGTTGTAAAATCAGTTGAACGCAACAGGCACGGCTATGGTATGATGGTGGTAATTGACCATGGTTACGGCTTCGAAACCCTTTATGCTCACCTGAGCAGGTTTAGTGTTCGGGTAGGCCAGGAAATTAAAAGAGGTGAAATTATTGGTCATGTTGGAAACACCGGGGTTTCAACAGCACCTCATCTTCACTACGAAGTGTTGCGCAATGGCCGCAATGTAAATCCTGTCAACTACTTCTTCAATGATTTGTCGCCCGAAGAGTTTGAATATATTATTGAAGTGGCATCGAGGGTGAACCAGTCTCTTTCATAACAAGTTTTTAAAATATTACTTAAAAGCTGCCGATGGCAGCTTTTTTTATGGCAATTTCCTAATTTTGAAGCCAGTTCTGCAAAACCTATTTATAATGGAAAAGGAAGACAATGTTGCCCGTATTTATTACACCATAGGTGAAGTGGCCGATATGTTTGGTGTAAACACATCATTGATTCGCTTTTGGGAAAAGGAATTTGATATCATCCAGCCAAAAAAGAACAAGAAAGGAAATCGGCTCTTTACCCAAAAAGATGTAGATAATTTCCATTTGATATTCAATCTTGTAAAGGAAAGGGGATATACTTTGAAAGGTGCAAGTGAAAAACTCAAAAAAAACCCTGAGGATACTTTAAAAGAATATGAGATAGTTAAATCACTTAAAAAAATTGAGAAATTCCTCCTTGACATAAAAAAGAACCTGCAATAATAATCCCTCAGATTAGAGCTAAGTCTTTCGGCCTTTCCAATTATTACTTGCGAGGATTGACATGGCCAGTGTTAGGCCCACATAAATAGGATAAACTAAGGTTGCCAAAGGAAAAAACCATAATACCCCTGGCAAACGGAAAAATGTATTCGCTTTTTTGAGCAAAAGGAAGTCGGATGGTAGCTTTATCAAAAATGAGAAAAGGAAGGGCTTGTGCATCCCGGGAAATAAAAGCATAGAAAAAAAGGTAAGTAATAATGTCAAATTCATTAATCCCGCAATAATTGCTACCATAGAGGTGGAAAAATCTTTATAACCGCCAAATTTACCGGCCCATCGTGCCCTCTGGTATAGAAAGGCCATTATATTTTTTACAGGTAAAGTGTTTACAATAGCTTCACCATCCCTTGCAAATTCAATAATTCCCTTTTGCTTTTTAACTGCCTGGAGCAGAAACATATCATCTCCGGATGAATAATTTTCTCCTGGTAAATGGTCTTTTACCTTCAGCCAGGTTTCTTTGCTGAAGGCAAGGTTTGCTCCATTGCACATAACCGGATGTCCAAGGCCTGCCGAACCCGCTGTAACAGCAGACAAACTGAGAAATTCAATGGATTGGAACATGGAGAACAGGTTCTTTCCCAGGGGTTGAATAGCAACAGGACCAATTACAAATACTGCATTTTGTTGACAAAAACAGGCGACCATTCCATCAATCCAGCCAGGTCCCATCCTGCAATCTGCATCAGTGGTTAAGATTAATTCGCCCCTTGCTTTATAAATTCCACGCCGCAAGGCGCTTTTCTTACCTGTATTGCCGTCATCAGCACAAACCAGGGTCAATTGCTGATGTTTAACACACAAATCTTGTATAAGGTCTCTTGTGTTATCGCCAGAATAATCATCGCTGAAAATGATTTCAACTTTTTCTTTTGGATAATCCTGATGAAGCAGGCAATCTGCAATGGCTATAATATTATGGGCCTCGTTGCGAACCGGCACAATAATGGTTACAGCCGGTTTTGTTTTTGTGGTTGTTATGCCTGTTTTCTTAATTTTAGTCAATCCTGCTCTGAAAAGCAGAATTATCAGAGCATAAACTCCGGAAATCATTACAGAAACACCTAAAAATAAGGCCATTGATAAAACAATATTCTATTATTTACTTTTTCCACCTAATTACTAATACATCCCGAATTGGCATATTATGGTTACTTTTGCCCGGAAAACCTGAGTATGCTGAAATAAAAATTAACTGTGGCCGATAAAATAATTATGGGGGTCGACCCGGGTACCAATAACATGGGGCTGGGCATTATCGAAACCAAAGGTAATAACATTAAAATTATTGCCATGGACATATTGAAACTTGATAAACTTGAAGACCATTACCTCAGGCTTCAGAAAATATTTGATGCCACCCTGAGAACAATCGATACTTTTCACCCCGATGAATTTGCCATTGAAAGCCCTTTTTTTGGGAAAAATATTCAATCAATGCTAAAACTGGGGCGGGCACAGGGGGTAGCCATTGCAGCGGCACTCAACAGGGGTATTCCGGTCTTTGAGTATTCTCCGCGCAAAATCAAGCAATCTATTACTGGTAAAGGGGCAGCATCTAAAGAACAGGTAGCCGGGATGTTGGCTGCCATGCTATCGATGAAAGAAATACCCGATTATCTCGATATAACCGATGCCCTGGCAGTGGCAGTTTGCCACCATTTTCAAGGGAAAATTAGTGTTGCCGGTGGTACTTCCTACAGCGGATGGAAAGCTTTTGTAGCCAATAATCCGGGCAGAATTAAATAGCTTTTACTAAAAACTATTCGCAATGCTTTCGGCAAGTTGGGTAAACTCTTCCCTGCTAAATGCAAGTTTGGGTTTTCTGAAATCAATGTCGTACACGCCATTAATGGGCACCAGGTGAATGTGGGCATGTGCCACTTCAAGGCCAATAACAGTTACACCAATCTTCAGGCATGGAATCTGTTTTCTGATGGCTTTGGCCACTTTTTTGGCAAACAGAAACAACTCCTGGTATTCCTTGTCGTTAATATCAAAAATGTAGTCGGTTTCCTTTTTTGGAATAACAAGGGTATGGCCTTTGGCAATCGGGTTAATGTCGAGAAAGGCAAGAAAATTTTCATCTTCCGCAACCTTATAGCACGGGATTTCGCCTGCAATTATTTTTGAGAAAATGGTTGCCATTGCTTTGTATTTTAGGGTTAATGAATGAGTTTGTCGCCTGTAAAAATAAAGAAAAGCCGGACTGGCAACAGACCGGCTTAAAAATAATACTTCGGAATGTGTTAACGACTTACATCCAATATTTCGAAGGTCATAACCCCTGCCGGAACCTGAATGTCAACCTTTTCGCCCGATTGTTTTCCGAGCAAACCCTTGGCTATCGGGCTCGCTACTGATATTTTGCCCATTTTGATATCGGCTTCGTTTTCAGGCACAAGGGTGTATGTCATTGATGAGTTGCTTTTAAGATTCTTCAACTTCACTTTCGATAATATAGAAATCCGGGATTCATCGAGTTGAGACTCATCAATTACACGTGCATTGCTTAATATATTTTCCAGTTTCGATATTCTCAACTCAAGCATACCCTGAGCATTTTTGGCAGCATCATATTCTGCATTCTCTGAAAGGTCTCCTTTTTCCCTGGCTTCAGCAATTTGCTGAGAAATAGCAGGCCTTTCAACCGATTTTAGCTGTTCCAGTTCTTCTTTTAGTTTATCAAGGCCTTCTTTGGTAAAGTACTTAACCTCATTCATGATTGAAAAAAATTATTGTTTAACACTGCTCCTGCACACACAACACTGAATTGTTCAATGTTTTATCTGAAGGGGCTAAAAAATACTGTTGAAAAATGTTGATTTTGATTTTATTCTCGCCCTTGAACCGGTTTGGTTTGTTGATTGTTCCGGCATGATGTAACCGGAAGCATTCCACGATTCAGGGGACTTTGTAGTTGAAGGCTTTTATTTGTAAGGCTTCCCGACGAAAAGCAGGATGGTGATGAGAAGTAATACATGTCATCACACCCATGGAAGCCTGTTGGACTTGCCGGGGATAACGATGTATTTGGTTTCCTTGTAACCATACCTGATAATTTACGATTAGGGTAAAAAAAGGAGTTGACAGCTATTAATAATTAATTAAACTGACAACCAATAATACTTTCCGTAATTATTTCCGGGAGTCTTTGTGTAAAAACCTGAATGAATCCCTGTTATGTAAAAAATGCAAACGTTTTTAGGCGCTTGCATGGGCAAATATAAGCTATTTTTTAATGTTGGTAAAAAAAATCCGGGTTTATTTTTTTCTGCCGCGATTTATCAATTTATCCCTGGGATTTTTGCAGCCATTAAACCATTATGTAAACATTGGCAATGCTAAAAACCAAATATAAAGCATGTGGTTATCTCAGGAATATTTTCTGTTCAGGATTTCAGAGTAAATTATTGCCTTACGGGCTTCAAACTCGAATCCTGCCATGATACCTTGCGTGCCGTGAATATCTTCAACAGCAAGTTTTGCACTTTCTTCATGTGCAAGTTGGTCGCTTAATTCGTAGGATCGTATTAATTCATCCATAGATTCATTTTTACTTTCCGCCGAAAAGTTATAATCTTCACTTACAGTAAAAACGCCCTGATAGTCTCGGTATTGCGGCTCTTCTATCGTTTCAAGCGATTCAGTTATTGGTTTATAGTCCTGAAAGGGGGTGTATTCCTCATCTGTCAAAACAGGTTCGGGTTGGCGGGCAGGTGCAGGAGTCGGTTTTGATGTGCCGGTGCCAAAAAACTCTTCCAGCATGTCTTCAATCTCACTCTTGGCAGTAGGTGTAGGGGTATTATAGGTTTCCACTTCTCTGGTTTGAGGATTGTTTTTGGCTTGCTGTGCCAGCTTTTTCTTTCTGCCGCCTATTATGCTGACTACCAGCCAAACAATTGCCAGTAATATATAAATAAAGTCTTCCATGGTTGATTTGAAATGTTTTAGTTAGCGCTTAATGATTGACCGATACCATCTCTTATAAAACGGAACGTTCCTGTTATTGTTTAATCGCTGGCTTTGCCTTTGAGTCTGTTTCATGCGTTGCCGGGCTTCTTTCGATTGAACCTGTATATGCCGTTCCTTGCCTTTCAGTAGTGCTTTTTCGCCTTCCTTTCTTCTCAATTCCATCCTTTTATCATGCTCCCGTTGGGCCTTTGCGGCTTTGTATTTAGGGCTGCAGGATGAAACAGGCAGGCCTGCAAAAACAATTACAAGGATTATAAAGTAATAATTTCTCGGTTTAAGCATTATTGTAATAAATCATCGATAAAAACGAATGGTTCTTCACACTACCTTTCAATGCCTTGTAAGTACTGAGCAACAGGCAAAGTTAAAAAAATAGGTGTAACTTTGTTTTAAATCAACGATTCTGTCATGTTTTTATTTTTATCTACCCCTTTTAAAGCAGGTTTACTGTCGTTTTTCATTTTGGCAGTTGCAGCCTGCGATAAGGAAGACCGGCACCCTGTGCCACTGATACCCGTAGAATTCAGGATTAATACCGAGTTTCAATATTTCGAATTAAATAGTCCCGGGGGTTGGGTAAATGTATTTGGTGGTTTTGGCGGTATCGTTATCTACCGGTTATCAATGGATCAGTTTACAGCTTTCGACCGGGCGTGCCCCTTACATCCCTATGATACTGAGGCGAGGGTTGTTGTCGAAGCCCCCCCTCTGGCAAAATGCCCGGTTTGTGGATCAGTATATCTTCTGATTGATGGTTCAGTGGTATTAGGGCCTGCCAAACATCCCTTACGACCTTACAGAACGGTTTTCAGCGATCCATTCCTTTTTGTGACTAACTTTTGATTCAGAATTTGAAAGGTATTGCAGTCATGATGGATTTTTTGATCCTTCAGGCTATTTAATTTCTGCCTTGCCGATATTGACTGTAAGTTTTGATGAATTGGGTTTTTCAGCCGAATTATCACATATTTCATCTCCGCCTGATGAGCAGGTGCAGGGCAAAGGTTTTCCTGTTTTGGGGTCAATGGCGCTACCGCATGTTTTGGTGAAGCTTCCACCTGGTATCAAGAACATTTTAATAGCAATCCCTCCAATGGCTATGGCTAACAGCAGAATGGCAAGCAAAAAAACAGTCATTTTTTATTTTTTGAAATCCGATTACTTCAACATCATCTATAAAAAATTGTTCAATATGGTTTCAGTCTTTCTTAGCCAACCAGGGGGAGTATTTTTTATCGGCAACCTGAATATGGTTGAACAACCATTCCTTTAAAAATCTGAATGTATCAATGGAGATTTCTTTTTTACCCATCTTGTAATCAGATATAAGAATCCCAACCTTTTGTATGAGTTCCTGATGCAATTTTCTGTGTTCGGCCAAGTCTGGATAACCAACAGCCTCCATTTCTCTCTCTTCGGCCGAAAAATGATTGAGGGTATAGGCCTGAAGGTCTTCAAGTATTTTCCCCACAATATCGCGCCCTTTTCCTGAAAGCATTGCCTTATGCAATTCATTGATAAACTGAACTAGTTTTTTGTGGTCATTGTCAAATTGGTCAATTTTAACGCTGTATTGCGCATCGTTCCATTCAATTAGTGACATATTTCAGAAGTTTTGGGGTTAGTGATAGCCAAAAATAGTCATCGATAGTTTTAGAAAAATAAGTGTTTTACTTAAAATGGAACAATCTTAATACATCACTGTACACTTAAAGATATTTTTGCCATTAGTATCCCGGCGGCAACCGATGCATTTAATGATTCGGGAAATTTGCTGTTTTTCGACCCCCGGGGTATATATACTTTATTGGTCAGATTCTTCATTACTTTTTCTGATATACCCCTGGATTCATTCCCAATCACAATAGTACCTTTCGGTGGAAAATTGAAGGTATTTAAATCAGAACCATCGAGCGACGCTCCAATGAAAGGGAACCCTTGAGGAATCTCAGAAAAAAACGATTCAAAGGAAATGTAGTTTACCCTGATTCTGCAAAGTGAACCCATACTTGCCTGAACAACTTTCGGATTGTAGCAATCGACCGAATCAGGTGAGCAAATCACATGGTTTATCCCAAACCAATCTGCTGTCCTGATTATCGTACCCATGTTGCCCGGGTCTTGAATGTTGTCTAAATATAGGCTGTAATGAGCAGTAATTTTGGTGAAATCGGGTTTATAATCAGGGATTTTGCATATAGCCACCACGTTATTGGGTGTTGAAAGTGTGCTGATCCTTTCAAGTTCTTTCTGCGAAATACTGTGAAACTGTGTTTTTGAGTAAGCAACGGTTTTTTTATCTACCCATGGTTTCAAGGCATACACATGGGTAATTTCCAGGTCGCTGTCCAGCATCTCATTAACAATCTTTTCTCCCTCGGCCAGAAAAAGTTTTTCCTGTTGACGGAATTTCTTCACCGCAAGCGATCTGATCCACTTTATCTGAGATTGAGAAATCATTTTGATAACAGGATTAAATAATAAAAATAAACCTGCTCCTTGTTACTTGAAGCAGGTTTACTAAAATAATTCCAGGCTATATTATTCGGCAATAACTTCGAATTTGATATCGAAGCGAACCTCTTTGTGGAGATTGATTTTTGCCTTGTAAACACCAACTTCCTTCACTGAATCGCCATCGACCATTATTTTTTTGCGGTCAATATCAATGTCGTATTGCTTTTTAATGGCGTCGGCAATCTGCAATGCATTAACAGAACCGTATATTTTACCGGTAGTTCCTACTTTTGCACCGATTTTCACATGAATATCGGACATCTTTTCAGCCATTTTTTCAGCTTCCTTCTTAACCTTTTCTTCCTTGAAGGCTCTTTGTTTCAACGTTTCGGCAAGTTTCTTCTTTTCTGATGAAATGGCCATAATAGCCATGCCTTGCGGGATAAGGTAATTGCGGGCATAACCAGGTTTAACGGTTACAATATCGTCCTTGAAACCAAGGTTGGGTACATCTTGTTTTAATATAATTTCCATTTATTTTTCCTCCTTGATTATTTTAAAAGGTCAGCAACATAAGGCATAAGGGCTAAATGCCTTGCTCTTTTAATCGCCTGAGCCACTCTGCCCTGGAATTTCAGTGAAGTACCGGTTAAACGGCGGGGAAGGATTTTTCCCTGTTCGTTCACAAATTTCAACAGGAAGTTGGCGTCTTTGTAATCAATATATCTGATGCCGGCTTTTTTAAAACGGCAGTATTTTTTCTTTTTGATATCAACGGCTATGGGTGCCAGATACCTGATTTCACTATTGGGTTGTTGTGCCATTTCTTAATAGTTTTTGAAGTTTACGATTTAGATTCTTCTGCCTTTACGTTTTCTTTATCGCGGCGTTTCTTCTCGTTGTAGGCAATGGCAAATTTGTCGAGCGAAACGGTGAGAAAGCGAATAATGCGTTCATCCCTTTTCATCTCTAATTCCATTTGTGCTACAAGTGCAGGATCAGCTTTAAATTCAATCAGGTGATAGAAACCTGTTGATTTTTTCTGGATGGGATAGGCCAGTTTGCGCAGGCCCCAGTGGTCTTCAAAAACAATCTCAGCTCCTTTGTCTTTCAGATACGTCTGAAATTTTTGAACCGCTTCCTTCATCTGTTCATCAGATAAAACGGGAGTCATAATGAAAACGGTCTCGTATTGTCTTACCATTTTGACTGTGATTTATAAAATGTTAATTAATAATGATTTGAGAAAAATAATTTTCCGCATAAAACGGAGTGCAAAGGTAAAAAAAATAATTCTGTTTTGGCAGGCCTGTCAGAAAAAAAAGACTAATCTTATTACAATGGCCAATAGTATGTTTGATTTGGCATATTCATATTTACCTTTGGGCCTTCATCGGAAAGATTTATGAAAGAAGAAAAAAAACCTGTACTTGTTGACTGGCTGGTTCTTTTGGGCCTGATGCTGATTTGGGGCAGTTCATTTATTTTGATTAAGAAAGGATTGCAAACTTTCAGTAATCTTCAGGTAGGGTCGCTGAGGATTGGAATTTCATTTTTGGCGTTGTTGCCTTTCGCCATTTCAAGGCTCAGGGTTATGAATTCACGCAATTTCTTTTTGTTTATTATTGCAGGTTTAATTGGGAATGCTATACCTGCATTTCTTTTTGCTACTGCCCAAAAGAATCTTGATAGTCTTATGGCAGGTATCCTGAATTCGCTTACTCCCCTGTTTACATTATTGGTAGGTGTATGGTTTTTCAACCGGAAATCGCATTGGCTGAATGTTGCGGGGGTTGTTGCCGGCTTTTTTGGTGCTGCCGGATTGCTCTATGTTGCTGGCGGTAGAAACCTTTCACTCACCATAGCACCTGCAATACTTGTAATCATAGCCACTGTTTGCTATGCTGTTCAAATGAACTTTATCAAGAACTTTTTATCAGGTTACGACCCGGTTGCCATAGCATCATTAGCCTTTTCATTTATAGGTATCCCTGCAATAATTTTTCTAACCGAGTTTACCGATTTTTTTAAGGTTATGCAAACGCACCCCGGAGCCTGGTATGGGTTAGGGTATGTAGCCATTCTCTCTGTTTTGGGCACCGCCCTGGCAATTATTGCCAATTACTGGCTTATAAGGAGAACCACAGCGCTTTTTGCTTCAAGTGTAACCTACCTTATGCCCATAGTTTCTATTGGTTGGGGTATAATTGATGGTGAACCGTTTTTAGTAACCTATGCTGTCTGGATTATCATACTGTTATTTGGCGTATATTTGGCAAATAAACCAATAACTAACAAAATAACCATTAAGTAGACTGGTTTATCGATGTTATTCATGCTTTTAAATTTGCCAAAATAGAAGTCACATAATCAATAACTTAAAACTTTAAATTTTTAATGAGGGGCATTAGAAAAAACAGCTGATGACAAATTTGGGTTAAATTTCTAAACTCAGAGTGGTTTGTATTTTATACCTATTATTAGTATGATTATCCGCAATCCTGCCAGAAGCTTTTAATTTTATTCAATTGCGCTGACATCACAAAACAATCATTAAATGTCCATTATGTCGAAGCGTCAAAATATTTGACCATTAATCACGTTCTACCAAGGTTTCGGGCCTAGAGCCCTGTTTCTAATCTGGAAAATACCCTACGGGCCAGCAGACTGGGAACCTTTCTATGTATGTGAATTAAATGTTTTTTTGCGCTGCGAAATAAACCTGGCCCATGACATTAAATTCATTGACAGTGCAATTCGCAGAAATTTTGGAATAAGAAGTCTATCAAATTAAAACTGGCAAGATTGCATATAGTCACAATGATTAATATACAAACAGGGGCCTTTTCATGATACTACAGGTTGTGTTTTACTAATTCAATTTAAAATAATAATGAATTTGATTACAAAGGATGACTTGCTGGATATATATATAAAGGCAAACCAGCGAGGTATTTCGTATATTATTTCAAAACTTAAAATTCAAGCATCTGAAAGAACAAGAAGTACTTTTAATGAAGAAGACATTGAGTCGTCTTATGCCAAGTCTATTCCACGGGTAATTCAGAGATAGAATGAAATAGTTACCGGTGATACGCATACCCAATACGAAGATTATTTTGTTGAAAAATATCTTTCAGGCAGAACAAACCTAAAAATGCTTTCGCATGGAAGTGGCGTTTGCAGCCACGAAACGGTATTTGCAGGTTATAAGTGTTTCTCAGAAATCCTTTGTGTCGATTTTTCTGAGAAGTTACTGGCTGTTGGAGAAAAAACTGCCTCACTTAAAGGGTTATCCAACATGAAATTTCAGGTTTTCGAAGTGAATACAATAACCATTCAGAAGAATTACTACGATATTGTTTTATTTCACTCTTCACTACATCCTTTTAAAAATGTAGGTAAGCTTTTAGAAAAGGTTTTCTCAGGGATGCAGGAAAATGGTCTTTTAAATTATAAATGAATATGTAGGGCCCAATCGGATTCAATTGAATGTAGAACAGAAAAGCCTCATAAACCATATTTTGAAAGAGGAAATTCCCGATAAGTATAAAAAGGTTTTCAAAACTGATATTATATAGAAAAGTGTGACAGGGCCTGGTTACATCAGAATGATAATTTCAGACCCATCCGAAGCAATAGAATTGGAGAACATTTTACCTGAAGTACGTAAAAGGTTTAGCGTAATTGAAGAGAAGGCTATCGGGGGTAATATAATTATTTTTTTGTTGAAAGATATTGCTCACCATTTTATTGAAAATAATTCAGATGCATCACAATTACTTGAAAAGATTTTCATCTATGAGGATATTTTTTTGGAGAACCATCCTCCTGATTTTTTGTTTGGTATCTATCAGAAGTCTAAAACATAAGTAAACTGAGTTAGAATAAATTGACTTATAATCAGGGGCGAGATGGTTAAAACTGATTATGTAAGGGTAAAATTCAGGAATAATTGTGTAAAAACACTATTAACATAAATAATTATTCTTACCTTTGCACCCCCGATTAATAAAAAGTAATAATTTAATAAGCTGTAAAAATGTACGCAATCGTAGAAATAGCAGGACAGCAATTTAAAATCAAGAAAGACCAGAAGATTTATGTTAACCGCTTGGAAGCTCAGGAAGGCGCAGAAGTAGAATTCGAAAATGTTCTTCTCAAAGCTGATGGTAACAATATCGAAGTAGGCGCTCCTGTTGTAAATGGTGCCAAAGTAAAAGCCAAAGTGCTGGCACACGTTAAGTCTGATAAAGTAATGGTATTCAAGAAGAAAAGAAGAAAAGGATACCAGAAAATGAATGGTCATCGCCAGCAAATGACCCAGATTCAGATTGAAGAGCTGGTTGGATAAATTTATTGCAAATTCAGAAATAATTAAATAGTATGGCACACAAGAAAGGAGTCGGTAGTTCGCGCAACGGTAGGGAATCGCATAGCAAGCGACTTGGCGTGAAACTTTTTGGCGGACAGGAAGCCAAAGCCGGCAATATAATCGTAAGACAAAGAGGTACTCAACACAATCCCGGTAAAAATGTTGGTATGGGAAAAGACCATACTCTTTTTGCACTGGTTGATGGAACCGTAGTATTTAAAAAGAAATCTGAAGGAAAGTCATTTGTGTCGGTTGAGCAAGAAGCTCAGGCGTAATTGAATTGATTCAGTTTCCTGAAACAAACAATTAACCCGCCAACAGCGGGTTTTTTGGTTTATGCGTTTTCCCCTGAAACGTTTATCCCGCCTAAACGGGACCAAGAGGGAGAAACCAAGTTTGCAAGTTTAGCTAAGGTAATAATCATCGTGTTAGTTCTCCCGTAATTTCGGGACAAGCTACCAGACCTATCCAAAACAAATTATTTACCCATGAAATTCTAACATTGATAGTTTAACTTTGACCGTTCTTAACAAACTAATTATTTCATTGTATGCTGCAGATAAGCTTAATAAGAGAACAAAAGGAAAGGGTAATTGAGGCTCTTGGGAAAAAGAACTTTGATGCCCGGGAAACCATTGAAAAAATTCTGGAGGTTGATGCCAGACGTCGTGCAACCCAAAAGCAGCTGGATGACACCCTTTCGGAGAGCAAAGCTCTTGCAAGGGATATTGGCGCATACATAAAAGCCGACAACCAGCAAAAGGCCAACGAAATGAAAGACAGAACCGCTGTTTTAAAGTCAGCTGCCAAAGAATTGCAGGATAAGCTTAACCAGTTTGAGAATGAGCAGGATGCCCTGCTGGTTCTGTTGCCAAATATGCCGCATACATCAGTTCCTGCCGGAAAAACCCCCGACGATAACGATATTGTGGCCATTGAAGGGAATATTCCTGTACTCCATGAAAAGGCAGTACCCCACTGGGAACTCACTTCAAAATATGATATTATTGATTTTGAATTGGGTACCAAAATTACAGGTGCCGGGTTTCCGGTTTATAAAGGAAAAGGGGCCAAATTGCAAAGGGCGATAATTAACTTCTTCCTTGATGAAGCCATTAAGGCAGGGTATGTTGAATTTCAGCCCCCATTGGTTGTTAACGAAGATTCGGCTTATGCTACAGGGCAACTTCCCGATAAGGAAGGGCAAATGTATCATGTAACCATCGATAATCTTTACCTGATTCCGACTGCCGAAGTGCCCATTACCAACCTTTATCGCGATACAATACTGCAGGAAAACCAGCTGCCCATAAAAAGTACTGCCTATTCCCAGTGCTTCAGACGCGAAGCAGGCTCCTACGGAAAAGATGTACGAGGGCTGAATCGCCTTCATCAGTTCGATAAGGTTGAAATTGTGCAGGTTACGCATCCTGAAAAAAGTTATGAAGTACTGGAGGAAATGCGGCAGTATGTTACCGGTTTGCTCAGAAAACTTGAACTTCCATTTCGTACCGTTAAACTCTGCGGCGGCGATATGAGTTTTGCCAGCGCCATGACCTATGATATGGAAGTATATTCCGCTGCTCAGAAACGTTGGCTGGAAGTAAGTTCAATTTCCAACTTCGAAACTTTTCAATCAAACAGAATGAAGCTTAGGTTTAAAGATAAGGAAGGAAAAACCATGCTCGCTCATACCCTCAATGGGAGTGCCCTGGCTTTGCCACGTATTGTTGCATCTTTGCTTGAGAATAACCAGCATCCCGATGGAATCCGTATTCCTGAAGCGCTGGTTGCATATACAGGGTTTGACAATATTAGTTAAACTCATTACCAGGTGAAACAATGCCTCAAATATTGCCGTTTCTCTTGTGTTAGTCTAACCAAACGTTTGTGTTGCCTTGCAAATCCGACATCAATTTTTTATTTATCAACGAATGGGTTTCCTGCAAATATCATTTCCTGTTGTGGTGAGGGTTCTGTTTTTCATCGGGCTTATTGCAGTTCACGGAGCGGTTTCTTCTCAGAGCAACAATCCTGCATCGAGCGAAGAGCTTCTTGCAGCGCAGTTAATGGCACAAAAAGACTATCAGAGAGCCGCTGCCATTTACGAGGAGCTTTTTACCAAAAATCCTACACCCACAATTTACAACAGCTACCTGAAGTGTCTTATTGAATTGAAGGAATTCAGAAGGGCTGAAAGGTTAGTAAATGCACAGATTAAGGATAATCCGGGAAGGGCCCGGTTTGAAGTTGATTTGGGTTATGTTTTCGACCAGTCGGGAGACATGAGAAAATCGCGCCGGCATTTTGAAAACATGGTGCGCTCTGTTCCCGCAAATCCTCAGTCTGTAATCGAACTTGCCAATGCCTTTCTGTTCAGAGACTATACCGACCTTGCACTTCAAACCTACGAACGTGGCAGGCAGTTGATTGGCCGCGGTTATAATTTTAATCTGCAGATAGCCCAGATTCATGAGCGAAAGCGGGACTATGAGAAAATGATGACCGAGTATGTTGAACTCATAGTGTTGGATGATACCTACCAGGAACAGGTTCAGGGTGTGCTGCAGGACGCCATAAATGATGACCCGGAACTGACCAAATCAGAGGCACTCAGGAAAGTGCTTCTTACAGGTACCCAGCGAAATCCCTCTGTTGCGCTTTATTCAGAATTACTGCTTTGGCTCTCGCTGCAGCAGAAGGATTTCGATATGGCCCTGCTCCAGGCTCGGGCACTTGACCGCCGGTTTCGGCAAGATGGAAAATTGGTGATGGACGTAGCATCGCTTGCCGTTTCAAACTCCAATTATGGCATTGCCCGGCAGGCCTATGAATATGTCTTGACTCTGGGCAACCTGGCACCCTACTATCTCGAAGCGTTTGTAGGGGTTTTGAATGTTAAGTATCTTCTGGCAACCAAAGGGTACTCCATTGATTTTTCTATGTTGAGAGAAGTAGAAAGCGAATACGAAAAAGCTTTACAAGACCTTGGAATCACCACTCAAACTGTTTCCCTGCTCCGTAATCTGGCCCATTTGAAAGCATTTTATCTTGGCAATACCCAAATAGCCGCAGACTTACTCAGGAATGTAATCGATAGACCAAATTTTTCGAGCCGCATTAAGGGCGAATGTAAGGTGGAACTGGCTGATATTCTTTTATTGCAGGGCGACCTCTGGGATGCACATTTGCTTTACGCACAGGTAGATAAAACCTTCAGAGACGACCCTCTTGCCCACGAAGCTCGTTTTAAAAACGCCCGGCTATCATTTTATATGGGCGAATTCAAATGGGCCAAAGCACAGCTTGATGTTTTGAAGTCTGCTACTTCGCGTCTCATTGCCAACGATGCAATGGCGCTTTCAATGCTTATTCAGGACAATCTTGATGAGGATGGCACATCTGTTCCTTTGCAGATGTTTGCCAGAGCAAATATGCATATTTTTATGAATAATATTGAAAGTGCTTATAAGGTGCTTGATTCGCTTAGGGTACATTTCCCTGGTCATCAGATAACTGATAATGTATTAATGACCAGGGCCATGTTGTTGGTAAGGCAAGGAAAATATCAGGAAGCGGATAAAATCTATTCTGATGTTACATTAAATTATCCCAGGGGTTTGTTTGCGGCCGATGCTCTGTTTCTGCGCGCAAGGCTGCAGGAAACAGTTCTTAATGACCGTGCAAAAGCAATGGAGCTTTACCAGATGTTAATCATAAGTTACTCGGGCAGTTTAAATACTATGGCGGCCCGAAACCGCTTCCGTTTTCTGCGGGGCGATTCCCAATCCAGTGACGACTTTTTTTACCACCAAATCTGGCGACCTTGAACCGAGTAACTCCCAAAAAGCACCTTGGTCAGCATTTTCTGCGCAACGAAGGTATCGCCCGGAAAATAGCCGGACGTCTTACTTTTCACAAGGGCTACTCAACTGTAATTGAAGTTGGCCCGGGAACAGGTGTCCTTTCAAAGTACCTGCTTGAAGATGAAAGGATAGATTGGTGGGGCGTTGATGTGGATAAAGAATCTATCGAATATCTTAGGTTGCATTATCCACTGCATAACCAAAAAATTCTGGAGCAGGATTTCCTGAAAATGAAACTTGACAGTTTATTTGCAGGTCAAAACATTGGTGTAATTGGCAATTTCCCCTACAATATTTCCTCACAGATACTTTTTAAGGTGCTTGAACATCGCAACATGGTTACCGAAATGGTGGGGATGTTCCAGAAAGAGGTTGCTTTGCGGGTGGCAGCAGGTCCGGGTGGAAAAGTAAATGGAATTCTTAGTATCCTTTGTCAGGCCTGGTATGATGTTGAGTACCTTTTTCAGGTCGATGAATCGGAGTTTATCCCTCCACCCAAGGTAAAGTCGGCTGTTTTAAGATTGAAAAGGAATGATGTAAAAGAACTGCCCTGCAACGAAAAGCTATTTTTTTCGGTCGTAAAAACAGCATTCAATCAACGCCGTAAAACCCTGCGAAATTCTCTGCGCTCGTTTTCTATTCAATGGGAAAATCCCGGTTTGAATATGCTTGCGGGAAAAAGGGCTGAGCAATTAACCGTGGCCGACTTTATTAATATTACCATTACTGTTAATCAGTTATAAAGGATAAAAATATAAAATTTCCGCCTGTATAATTACTAATTTTGACAGCACATTTTACCATTAAGAATCATCATTCGCAAATTAAGCAATCGCAATTTAGATATGGCCAACAGAAAACTGAAAAACTTTGAATTTTCTGATTTTAGCGGAAAAGGGAAAGAGACAAGTAAGAATAATGACGAAGTTGTGTTTTTTGAATGTTCTAACGGCAGCATTTTTTTAATTTGCTCGGATAGTGATGGTTCAAGGGCTGATGTAAATCCATCAGCACTTGCAGCACAGCGAATGAGGTATTACTTAGAGAATGAGTTTGTTCCTGATCCCTCTGTGGCCATTCAAAATGCCCTGATATATACCAATGGTTTTATTTTCGAAAATGCACGCAAAAATGAACAATTCCAGGGCGTGTATGTCCATTGCGCTTGTGTGTTGATTCGCGAATCAAAAGTCTATTATTCAACCAGTGGAAATGTGATGGTTAAATTTTTCCCCGGAAAGAAGCTATACGTTCTTTCACAGGGTGATAATAACAGGGATGTTTCCAGTCAGAGTAATTTGAATGAGAACACCGGATTACTTCTGGGTATGCAAAGGGAGATTGCTCCTGATGTGAATTCAGAGCCTTTTATTCCTTTAAACGGTGATATTTTAATTGCCGGAAATTCAGGCTTTTTTGATGGTGTTGGTGAGCGGAACCTAATCAAAATCCTTGATGACCAGATGCCACTTCAAACCAAGGCAATGCGTTTGGCTGATCTGGCATTAACTGGCGAAAATGAAGAAAACCCAAGCTTTCAGTTAATCTCTTTTTACAACCTTGAACACCAGAACAGAAGCTTTAAGGCAACGTCAGGTTTTGTAAAAACGCCAAAACCCCATCAGTCCATTACTCTGAATAAACCTTTGAGTGCAATTGACTGGCAGGCTCTAAAGGAAAAAGTGATTTCCACGCCATTAAAATATGTTCTTATACTTATAGCTGCATTGCTTCTTGGATTTATGGTTTACGATATGTTTTTTTCAGTGCCTGCAAAGAAGGTTGTAAGGGCAGAGCCCAGGCAAACAGATTCCGTTACAGAGGTAGTTCCTGTTATACAACCGGTTGAAACACCGCAGAGGGCAGCTGAACCTGAAGTGCAGGTTCCGGCCAGAAAAGTCCCTGAAGACCGCAATTATCAGGTAAGGTCTGGCGATACGTGGGGGCGTATCTATACCCAGTTTGGAGTGTGTTCTTGGTTTATCAGGAGCCATCCTGCAAACACTGGCAAATTCGATAAGGATGACAACCCTGTGTCGGGCAGTCGCCTTGTTATACCAGTAATTTATTCAGCACGGCGCGATATGAACCCCGATTTTTACCGGGAATTCAGCATCGAAAAAACAGGTTCGCGATGCGAAAATGCCAATCAGGAATTTGTGGATAATTTCCGCAAGGCAAATCAATTGCCCTGATTTTCAACAACATAATGATGTATTGGTCGTACTACCCATTGCAGGGTGGTTCGGCTTTTTTGTTCAAGCAAAATTTCCTTGCCAACAACCAACTCGGCAAGGTTGGCCTTTTCATAATGCCTTATGGTAATAAGTTCGAGCCCGGTATTATATTTCAGGTTGTATATTTTTTCAAGGTTATGAAGAAGGTTAGGGGTCGACATTTTGTCGTGGTCGAAACACACCGAAAAACTCAGGGCTGAGTTTTGCATAACGTTAATTTTTATCCCCGATTTGGCAAATTCAGAAAATATCCGCGAAAGGTTTTGCTCAGCAATAAAACTGAAGTCTTTTGGGAAAATGGACAACAACATCTGGTTGCTTTTAAAAATATAGGACGGGTGTTGACTGTCGTGGTGAAAATCTTTATTAATTATGCTTCCTTCTTTTTCGGGGTTGTAAAAGGATTTTACTTTAAGGGGGATATTTCTTCTAAGAAGAGGTTTGAGTGTTTTTGGGTGAATAACCGTTGCCCCATAATAAGATAACTCAATGGCTTCCTGGTATGATATGCTTGACAATAAAACCGTGGAAGGCATCTTTTTGGGGTCGGCATTGAGAAATCCGGCCACATCTTTCCAGATTATTACCTCTGTTGCTTTAAGCGAATAGGCCATTATGGCAGCGGTATAGTCCGAGCCTTCGCGGCCCAGAGTGGTTACAAACCCCTGAGTAGTGCCGCCAATAAACCCCTGGGTTATTGCCACAGAAGATGCAGATGATTTTCTTTTCTGAATCCAGGGAAGGATTTTGGATGTAATTGCTTTTTCAGTTTTCAGCCAGTCAACCCCGGCATCGCGGTAGTTAGAATCTGTAATTACCAGGTCGCGGGCATTAAACCACCGGTTTTGAATGTTTATGTGATTAAGATATTCAGAAACAATTTGCGTAGCAATCATCTCGCCGGTAGAAACTATTCTGTCGTATTCATAGTTGAAATTTTTCCCCGGGGGCTGTTGAATGTAATACAAAAGGTGATCGATGGTACGGTTAATAATATCAAAAATAAAATGAGTCTTTGATTCAAAAAGCTCCTCGGCTGTATTGAGATGGTAATCTCTGATGTTCTTCAGTTCCAGCTCGGCCTCGGTAATTTTGCCCATAAAAAAAGCTTCCGCCACTTTTTCGAGCGCGTTGGTTGTTTTTCCCATGGCTGAGACCACAACTACTAAATGGTCTGTGATATTGCCCTTAATTATTGTTGCAACGTTTCTGACGCCTTGTGCATCCTTAACTGAAGCTCCTCCGAATTTAAAAACTCTGATATTTCCTTGATTCATTGTTTGGATAGGTTTGCTTCATAAAACCGGGGATAGATAAAGCAACAAAGGTAATAAATAGCTAAACAAAAAGGCCATCCGAAATAAATCGAAAGGCCTGCGAAAAGCGGGAATTATAATGGGGTTAGTTATCCTTTAGGGCTTCCATAAGCTTCTTGCGGGTAAAGAAGATACGGCTTTTGACAGTGCCGATTGACAGGTTTAGTTTATCAGCAATCTCTTTGTATTTGTAACCTGCATTGTACATTTCGAAGGGTTTGCGCTGGTCTTTATCCACCTTGGCAATTTCACGCTGAATTTCCTTTACCCGGTAGTTGGAATCAGGAAGACCAATGTTGCTTTCCTTTGAAAGGTTCAGGTAATAAAGATCGTCTGTTTTGTCAAGTATTGTGTTGTTGCGAACAGCTTGCCTGTAATTGTTTATGAAAGTATTCTTCATAATAGTGAATGTCCAGGCCTTAAGATTTGTATCAGCAGTAAACTTGTCTCTGTTTGTTAATGCTTTTACATAGGTTTCTTGAACAAGGTCCTGCGCATCTTCATAATTTGAAGTTAGGGTGTAGGCAAAATATTTCAGGTTTTTCTGCAATCCCAGTAGCTTGTGATTAAATTCCATTGCTGTCATATCTGAGAGTTTTAAAATTATCTGTTTAAATTATTTATTGTAAAGTTAAACAGAAAAAAACATCAAACAAGGTCTTTTTAATAATTTAACAGGTTATGATTATTAAAAATGTATTTTGATAAGCCAATTCATAGTGTTCGTGGAACTTATTTGAGAATTGAAATACCTTATTAGGGGCTTTGTCATTGGTTTTTTTGTTTAATGTTTCCATGTAATAAATGTACAAAAATTCATTTTTAAGATTTGACACCCTTAACGATTGTTTTGATAAATATTCACAAACATTTACTTAAACGGAATGAATTCGTCCATTAAGTGCCCCCAAAAAAATCATATAAACAAAAAAAGCTGTCTGATTTGCAGACAGCTCAAGGATTTGTGGACTTTATGATTGAGGCTATAATCTGTTCAGATAAGATTTAAACTCATCAGCATCCTGTATATGGATAATATTAGATGGAAGTTTTTCTGAAATCTGACGGGCCTGGTATCCTGCAATAAAAATATCTTTATGATTGAAGCCTTCGGAAATTGTATTTAGGTAGGATGGAATAAGTTTGGGTTCGAGCCCTGCAACAAAATAAGTTACAATATAATCTGCTTTCCGTATTTTAATGATCTCAAGAACATCTTTAAGCGGAACCGACTGACCCAGATAAATTACCTTATGCCCGGCTTTCTTGATAATATAGGTGTAATAAAGCAAGCCGAGTTCATGTAATTCGTTTTCTGGCAAAAAAAGCAGAAATGTACTTGCATCGGTTCTCGGGGTGCTATCCTGTCCGTCAATGGCAATAATTAATTTTTGCCTGATGAGATTGGTTATAAAGTGTTCCTGTGCCGGATTTATGGTTCCTACCTGCCACAGCACACCAACTTTCTCGAGGAAGGTATAGATAACGTAGGTAACTGTTTTTTCAAACCCCATTTTAATTATTGACGATGAAAGAACCTTCTCAAATTTGTCTTCATCCATCTCTATCATAGAAAGTACCAGATTGTTAATATAACTTTCATAGTCACTTGATGTATTTGAAATTTCAATAATTTTTTCGCAGAGTTTATCAGACCCCATTTTTATTATATCGCTTATTTTAAACCCATGTTTGTTTAGGGTGCTGATATTTAGCAGCTTCTTAAGGTCGCTGTCATTGTAGTACCTTATGTTGGTATCAGTCCGTTCCGGATCAACAACATTGTAACGTTTTTCCCATATTCGGATAGTATGGGCCTTAATTCCGGTTATTTTTTCCAGATCATTAATAGAGTACCGTATCATAAATTTAGAAGCAAGTAGTTGTAAAAAAATACTGTTGAAATACTGAACAGAACTTTAGCTGAAAAATTATTAAAAATTCAACAATGAACAATGTGACAACCACATTATGAAGACAAATCCAATCTTTCCGTAAAATTATAAATTTCTATCTTTTAACCCCATTGGCTGATAATTGTTTATTGATTATTGAAAATAACCTAAACAAATTTTTTGGATTGGTTTCATTGATTAGTTTTATGTCAAACATACACCAGCCAATCAGATTATTCCCAAGAATTTATTTTACTGGTATTTATGTAGTTTTTTTTATATTTGCAGCCATTTATTTACCCAAGAAGAAGGTGAATCAATTATGATCAAAATATAATAATTGCTTGCTGGAAATCCTTAACATTGAACCAACCAAGACTACTCTGGGTGTAAGATTCAACCCCCAAACAAATGTTTTGGAATTTGTAGGGACTTCTTACCCCACAAATCCTATCACCTTTTTTCAACCAATTATTGAATGGGTTCGAAATTACCTTGCCCAGGAGCAAGTACCTGATATAATACTGGAATTCCGGCTTAAATATTTCAATACGAGCTCATCTACCTGTGTTTTCAAGATGCTTGAACTTTTTGATGCTGCTTACAAGCAGCATAAGAATGTGAAGGTTATCTGGTATTATATGAACGATGATGAAGACTCTCTTGAATCCTGGAAAAGTCTTTTTTCTGACCTTGACCTTCCCTATCATATAATTGAAGAATCCTGACGTTTTTATTCAAATATATCATTACACTCTTTCCCTCTGCAAATTCATATTAAATTTACACCGGTTGTAAAGTTGATGTTAATTCTGAGTTATATTTTTGCTAAATTTGGGGCTATACATTATTCTTAAAACCACAAGCTATGGAACAAAACACTTTAGAAATCACAGAGCGTTCTGAAGTGTTTGAGTTTGCCAGCCTTCGGGATTTGGTAAACCAAGCACTTCACCAGAACTTCGGAGAGACCACTCTTACAAACGGTATAACAACAGGATTTCGCAGTTTAGATAAAGAAATTAAAGGGTTTAAAAAGGGAGAACTCACCACCATTTCAGTAAAACCAGGCATGGGTAAAACTGCTCTTATGCTCTCCATTGCCAACAATGTGGCCATAAAAAACAACCACCCGGTGGCCATCTTTTCATCAGAACGTTCGAGTTCAAAAATCACCAACCGACTAATCGAAAGCGAAACCGGTATGTCGCTCGATAAACTTGTACGCGGCAACATGAAACCCAGTGAGCGCGACCATATTTTTTCACTAGTCAATTCAATTGCCAGGGCCGATATTTTTCTCGACGATAGCCCGAACCTTTCCATTGATGAACTGAAGCGAAAAGCAAGACATCTGAAGTTTTCGCTCAATGTTGACCTTATTATAATCGATTATCTGGAATTAATGACTACCAGTATTTTCGATAATAGTCCACGGGAAGAACAACTGAGCAAAATCATTTCTTCTGTCCGTAACATTGCTCGTGAACTAAATGTACCGGTTCTCCTGTTTTCACAGATGCCGGGATATTTTCCGCGAAATACACAAAAAAAGCCTACCATCAAGGATCTCCCGGTTTATCTGGCTGAATTTTCGGATATAGTTCTGTTTTTGCATAGGTCCGACTTAAATGCACAGCCTGGTAAGGGATACGCATCGAATGATATTGTGGAAGTAATTATTGGTAAATTTAACGACCAGATAGACGATCGCATTGTTGAATTGCGATATATTGAGAGCTTAGCCAAATTTGCTGATATTTGATTTGTTTATATATATATATCACTTTAAATAGATGAAAAAGCCTGCTGTATGCTCAAAACGGTAGGCTTTTTTGTAATTTAGGCAAAATTTAAAACTACCCCTTATGGCTATTTATAAAGAATTAGATGAAAGAAAGCAAACCGTTGTTGATATTGCCAAACTAATGCTGGTTGCAGCCCGCACTGCCCCAAAAGGCAAAGGAGCCGATAACCTGGAAATGGCAATCCTCACTGATAATGACATTCGACTTCTCGCCATGGAAGCCCGAAAAATTGGCGAACAAAGAGAATATGATATTTTTATCAGGGATGCTGACAATGTGTTGGCAAATGCCGATGCAGTGGTATTAATCGGAACAAGAATAAAAACCCTTGGATTGAAAGTATGCGGCCTGTGCGGTTTTGCCGATTGTGCAACCAAAGAAAAATATCCATTGGTGCCCTGTATTTTTAATACAGGCGATTTGGGCATTGCAGTTGCCTCGGCTGCCGAGGTGGCATCAAAGCACCATATAGACAACCGAATTATGCACACAATTGGAATGGCAGCACTGGAAATGGGAATCCTAAGCACAGCAGTTAAAATTATCTGGGGTGTCCCTCTCAGCGCAACTTCTAAAAATCCCTTTTTCGACAGGAAAAAGTGAGAATATAACCATTTTGAGTTTGACAATGTTTGCTCCGGAGGCCCTCCGGAGTTTTTTTTTGCCCTTCAAAAAATCAAGGATTGTCAATCTTAGGTTTTTGATTCAAATGGTCTGGGAGTTTATAAATTAATTATTTGGCATTTAATATTACCAGTGAACTTATTCAAGGCAATTTGTGTTTAAAAAGCATTTGAGAATGGATATATAAGGATATAACGACAAAAACCACAATGTATGAAAAGAAATTCAAATGCCATCACTTTAGGAGGTAACCCTGTAACTCTAATGGGTAAGCTTATAAAAACCGGAAATCATGCGAAAAACTTTGTAGCGACCGATGGAGACATGAAACCGGTAAAACTTAGTGATTTTCAGGGAAAGATCAGGATTATTTCTTCTGTCCCGTCTGTTGACACCAGTGTGTGTGCCGAACAAACCCGCAGGTTTAACAAGGAAGCATCTGCTCTGCCGAATGTGCAAATAATTACCATTTCAGTTGATCTTCCATTTGCACTGAAACGTTTTTGTGGAGCAGAGGGTATTAACAACCTTGTTACTCTTTCAGACCACAAAGAGACTGATTTTGGAGTGAAATATGGATTATTAATTGAAGAACACAGGTTGCTTGCAAGAAGCATTGTAATTATCGACCAGTACGATATTGTAAGGTATGTAGAACTGGTAAAGGAGATAGCAGAACACCCCGATTATGATGCTGCTCTGGCTTTCGCCAAAAAACTAGTGTAATTCTGTGTTTATTTATAACGAAAAGGCGGGCTGTTGAGAAAATAGCCCGCCTTTTCTGTTAAGAAATTAATATTATTATTTCACTTCTTCGAAATCAACATCCGTTACTTCACCATCCGCTGATTTAGATGTGCCTTTTTGCTGGGCTTGTTCCTGTGCTTGCGCTCCATCGGCATTGCCGGCAGCTCCCTGCTGGGTTGCATTATACATTTCGGTGCTGGCCGCCTGCCATGCAGCATTTATCGATGCCATCGCAGCATCAATTGCAACCAAATCGCGGTTTTTGTGAGCAGTTTTCAGCTCTTCCAATGCCTTTTCAATAGGTTGCTTCTTCTCTGCCGGAATCTTATCTCCAAACTCTTTTAACTGCTTTTCGGTTTGGAAAATCATGCTGTCAGCATTGTTAATTTTTTCAGCTTCTTCTTTTACCTTGCGGTCTTTTTCAGCATTTTCCTCGGCCTCGCGTTTCATCCTCTTTATTTCATTGTCACTTAATCCGCTCGATGCTTCAATCCTGATGTTCTGCGACTTGCCTGTGGCTTTGTCTTTGGCTGAAACATTAAGAATACCGTTGGCGTCAATATCAAACATTACTTCAATCTGCGGAATGCCGCGGGGTGCGGGTGGAATACCGTCGAGATGGAAACGTCCGATGGTACGATTGTCTTTAGCCATGGGGCGTTCTCCCTGAAGAATGTGTATCTCAACTGATGTTTGACTGTCAGATGCCGTTGAGAAGGTTTCTGTTTTCTTGGTCGGGATGGTTGTATTTGCTTCAATAAGACGTGTCATTACTCCACCCAGAGTTTCAATACCTAATGAAAGCGGGGTAACGTCCAACAGAAGAACGTCCTTGATTTCACCTGTCAGAACTGCGCCCTGAATAGCTGCGCCAAGAGCAACCACTTCATCGGGATTAACGCCTTTTGAGGGCTTTTTGCCGAAAAATTTCTCCACTACTTCCTGGATAGCAGGTATCCTGGTTGAGCCACCAACAAGGATTACTTCATCAATATCGGCAGGTTTCATATTGGCATCGCTCAATGCTTTGCGGCATGGTTCAAGTGTGGCCTGAATAAGCCTGTCGCTGAGTTGTTCAAACTTGCTGCGGGTTAATGTGCGCACAAGGTGCTTGGGAATACCGTCAACCGGCATAATGTAGGGGAGGTTTATTTCGGTAGAAGTAGAACTGGAAAGCTCAATTTTTGCTTTTTCCGCGGCTTCTTTAAGCCTTTGCATCGCCATAGGGTCTTTATGAAGATCGATATTTTCATCCTTCTTAAACTCATCTGCAAGCCAGTCAATAATTACATTGTCAAAATCGTCACCACCAAGATGGGTGTCGCCATTCGTTGATTTCACTTCGAAAACACCATCGCCCAGTTCGAGTATGGAGATATCGAATGTACCACCACCAAGGTCGAATACCGCAATTTTAATATCTTTGTTTTTCTTGTCGAGCCCGTATGCCAGTGATGCTGCGGTAGGCTCATTGATAATGCGACGAACCTTTAAGCCGGCAATTTCGCCTGCCTCCTTGGTTGCCTGTCGTTGTGAGTCGTTAAAATAGGCGGGTACTGTAATTACAGCTTCGGTTACTTCATGGCCAAGGTAATCTTCGGCGGTTTTCTTCATTTTCTGAAGGATCATAGCCGAGATTTCCTGGGGTGTAAAAAGGCGGTCGTCGATTTTTACCCTTGGAGTTGAGTTATCGCCTTTAACTACCTCGTATGATACTCTTGAACGGTCGCCAGAAGTAGAATCAAAGGTTTCTCCCATAAAGCGTTTAATTGAATAAACGGTTTTACGGGGGTTAATTATGGCCTGACGCTTGGCAGGATCACCAACCTTTCTTTCACCATTTTCAACAAATGCAACAATAGAAGGGGTGGTGCGGCGTCCTTCACTGTTGGGGATAACAACCGGTTCGTTACCTTCCATTACGGCAACGCAGGAGTTGGTTGTTCCTAAGTCTATTCCTATTATTTTACCCATTGTTTAGTATATATTAATGATTATTAGCGTATAATTTTCAACGCCTTGCGGTTTTCAATGATTGTGCCACGCATTTTTTTTTGCCTTCCGGGTGATATATTGTCACAATAATGAATTTTTTCGTAATGCCAATTCACAGCTTTGTAGTCAGATAGAGGGTGTAAAATGCAGATAGGCAACAATCTGCATCATAAATCCTTGATATTTTTCAGAAAGAATAGAATAACTGCAGAAATGGGTAGCTGACAAAATAATGACAAAAAGGCAGCGAAATATTAAAATTCGGCGATGAGTTTAATATTGATCATGCGTGAAGTAAGGTAGTTGGGTATGGCATAAAGGCTCCCTGATATGTCCCTTATCCACAAATAGCTTATGGTGTTGTTTATTTCGAGTAAATTAAATACTTCAGCCGCCACCCAGATGGAACTAACATTTTTGAGTATCCCACGCGAATATTGTTTTGTTTGCCCAATCAATTCCTTTGAAAATCCTATGTCAACCCTTCTGTAAGGGGGCATATAAACATTATCTTTAAATTTTTGCTTTGAAGGAGGAGATAACGGCAATCCGCTTCCGTAAATCAGGGCAAGACTTACCTTGTAGGATGGATTTCGGGGAAGATAATCCTGGAAAAACAGACTAAATGCAAATCGTTGGTCGGTGGGTCGTGGTTTATATCCAAGAGGAATTTGATTGCCATCTCTGTCAAGGTAAAAGGTTCCATCAATGGTCTCCTCTGTTTTCATCAGGGATAAGCTGGCCCATGATTCAACACCCGGCACAAATTCACCATTGATCTTCATATCGATACCGGTTCCGTAGCCCCTGGCATTATTGGTTGCATAGTATCTTATCCGCACGTTATCAAGTTCATAGGGGATAAGATTTTCAAACTTTTTGTAATATATCTCACCCGTATATTTAAAAGGACGTTCCCAGAAACTCATATTGTATTCGGCGCCCAAAACAAACTGAAGACTTTCCTGGGCTTTTATGTTGGGGTTAAGGGCGCCGGTGAAATCTCTCAGTTCTTTATAAAAAGGGGGTTGTTTATAATATCCTCCTGATGCTCTTATCAATAGCCTTGGCACTGCAACAGGTTTGAACATTATTGTGGCTCTTGGTGAAAAAAGCCATTGTTGGTTGTAGCTCCAGTATTGGGTTCTTGCCCCGGCAGTTAAAATATACCTGCCCCCGGCACCGCTAAACTCCCACGAATTTTGCAAAAATGCCATTATTCGCGACGATTGCAAAAAAACCCGGGTCTGGATTGTATCCTGAAGGAATATGGCATTGGCGGGTTGACGCGGCAGTGAGTATCCGGCCGAGTCTACCATAGTCCATTCCTTGAGCCGATCAAAAATATCCTCGTATTGATATTTTACACCCCATCTCAAGGTGCCTGTCTGGGTTTCAATCTGAGCTTTGTGTTCAAGATTCCAAACAATTGCATTCAGATAATTCCGGGCATGATTGTGAAACCGCCCAGCACCAAGAGGTGTGCCCACGGGCTGTCCAAATTCACCTGAGCCAAAGTCTGTTTCTACCCTTTCCAGAAGGTAACTCCCCTTTATATCGAAGTTTTCAATTTCGTCGGTTTGAAAAACAGAGGAGATCAGTTGAAACTGAGTTCCTTTTTTAGGTTTGAAATTAAGTGAAAATGCTCCAAGGGCCGTAAGGAAACGATCGCGTTCCTGTCCTTCAAAAAAAACGGTAAATTGCCGCACTTCTGTTACAGTTCCAAACCGGGTTTCCTGGCGTTTGGGTATAAACAGGTATTGATTGCGCGATAAATTACCCAGAAAACTAAATTCCCACCGAGGGGCCAACCGGCAATTGACAAGACCCTGAATATCTGTAAACTCAGGTTTGTAATTTCCTTTTGTATCAAGGGTACCCAAAAGGTATTGGTTAGATTTATGACGCAGGCCGAAAAGGTAAGTAAGCTTGTTGTTCAATGTGGCATCCTCAATATGCACCGACCCCTCAAGCAAACTCATTGAGAATGAACCGGCAAACTTTCCGGGGGTTTTGTAGGTGATATCCAGAACAGATGCCATTTTATCGCCATACTGTGCATCGAAGCCACCTGCTGAAAAAGTAATGGATGATACCAGGTTTGAATTAATAAAACTTAATCCTTCCTGCTGGCCTGATCTGACAAGGAAAGGACGATATATTTCGATACCGTTTACATATATAAGGTTTTCGTCGAAATTGCCTCCCCTTACTGAGTATTGTGAAGAGAGCTCAGATGTTGAGTTGACTCCGGGCATGGTTTTAAGCAGGTTTTCAACTGTACTGCCAGGACCTGGTAATAGTGCAGTTAACCTGGGGTCAATTCTGATATACTGGCCTGAGATGTTTTGCCTTTCTGTAATTTCTATATCGGGAAGCATGGTGGCCAGGGGTTTCATAAAAACATTCAAAACCTTTCTTTCATTATTGTTCAGGTTAATCTGCAAAGATTGCTGCTCATAACCCAAAAAGGAAAAGATGATTACGTATCTGTTGTTTCCCTGAAGCCGTATTGAAAAAACCCCGTTTTCGTTGGTGGTTGTGCCTGTTGAAGTTCCCTGAATTGCAACCCCCACAAATGCCATAGGTTTGTTATTTTCGTCTTTAACAACCCCTTCAATCGAACTGTTCTGGCCTGTAACCGGTTCCAAAGCGATTATTGAGACTAAAAGGAATAAAAAGGGTGCAAAAAATTTCACTGATGAAAAATATGAGTGGAAACAGTTATTCTTTTTCGGGTGCAAAAATAAGATTTTAGTTGTTTGGAACCTTCCAGTTTCAAACTATTGGCAGCAGCAAGGGAAAACAGAAAAATTAACCGGATATTGTTGGGGCCAGGGATAATATTAATCAGTTCTTTTAAATTTCCCGTCGCGCCATGCCTGAATAAACTGCGACCAGGCAAAGGGATCGAATATCCGCATGGGAGGTCGCTGTCCCGCATAATAGAGACGATCGGCATATTGTTGCTGAGCAAACCTGTAATTGGAGTAACCATCCATAGGCATTTGTTTAAACCTTTCACGCATTTCAGCTCTTTCGAGGTTTCGCATAGCCCGGTCGAGGTCATCATCTGGTATCTCAGCGTTGAGAAAGGCATATCTGAACTGCTCGCGGGTAGGCCAGGGATAAATTACGGTTTCGGGCAGATTGATAGTGTCTCTGGTCATCAGTTGAATGGTGGAATACCTGTTTGATGAAAGAGTGTCGGGTACCACATAAAATACATCCTTATAACCAACTGCGGTGAAATGCAACGTATCGCGCTCACGCAAGGTGATGGTAAAAAACCCATTGAAATCCGAAATGGTACCGCGCCGGGTATTCTGAATCCAGATGTTTGTAAAGGGAATTGGGGCAAGGCTGTCGCTGGTTAGCACCATTCCGCTGAATTGTACTACCCGCCGGGGAGAAGGGGTATTATTTGCACTGTTCCCCCAAAGCCAGGCAAAGGATGCAGTGAGAAACAGCAAGAGTATAATCCTGAATAAATATTTCATGTGTGTTGAAAAATGAACAGGGTTGTGATACTGTAACAGTTTTATCGTTGAATAGTTGTATTTGTTTTTAAAACTTTACGCAACGGCAAAGTGTTTAACGTTTTAACATGACCATCAAATATAGGCATTAGTTACCGTATTATAATTATTTAACGGTGGTAACTATATAAAAAATGCTGCCTGCTTGGTTGCAGACAGCATTTTCCATCACAACGTTACCGTTGATTAGCAGATTCCTTTCTTTTCAACTTCCTTTAATACAGCTGTTATCCCTTTCCTGTTGATAATGCGGATAGCCTTTGAAGATACTTTTAAGGTAATCCATGCGTCTTCTTCGGGGATGTAGAATTTTTTCACCTGAAGGTTTGGTAAAAATCTTCTTTTTGACTTGATATTGGAGTGTGAAACATGATGACCAGTGATGGGCTTTTTTCCTGTAATCTGACAAATCCGTGCCATTTTATTGCAATATTATAGATTTTGATTATGAAACTTCTACGCTATTTTTTAGGGAGTGCAAAGTACGGGATAATTTTTCTTATGGGCAAATGTTTTTTTGAATTTTTTCCCCCTTTTGGGTAAAAATTCTTAGGTTTGCCTGATTTTTTATTTAATAGGTAATGGCGATGGTTTTTATTGAATGGCTTAATAATTATCTTGATTCATTGTTCTCGTCTTCAGGCATTTCTGCAGAGCTGGCATTTTATTTTAAGGCGCTTTCCTTCATTGTGCTTATTACCCTTCTGAGCGTGGTTTCAAACTGGGTGGCAAAAAGTATTATACTGGTAATTGTAAGGAAAATTATTCTTAAAAGCAATTTTAAATGGGATGATATATTGTTGGAAAAGAAGGTTTTTCAAAGACTTTCGCATTTGGCTCCGGTATCGGTGATTTATATTTTTGGCCCGGTACTAATGGTCGAATATCCTACTATGGCAAGGCTTTCTTTGTTACTTGGAAATGTTTATGTAGTGTTTGTTATATTGATTGTTGTGTATGCTCTGCTCGATAGTGCAGGGGCCATTTACAACCAGTACGATATTGCCAAAACCCGACCCATTAAAGGCTACATTCAGGTTACAAAAATTATTACCGGGTTAATTGCAGGCATATTTGCCCTATCAATCCTTTTCGACCGTTCGCCCCTTTACTTTTTTACTGGACTGGGGGCAATTACTGCAATTTTACTGCTGATTTTCAAGGATACCATACTGGGGTTTGTTGCCGGTGTTCAGGTTACGACCAATAACCTTGTGCAGATTGGCGACTGGCTTGAAATGCCCAAATACGGCGCCGACGGTGATGTGATAGATATTAGTTTACATTCGGTCATTATCAGAAACTTCGACCGTACCCTTACCACCATACCTACATACGCACTGGTATCTGATTCGTTTAAAAACTGGCGCGGAATGGTTCAATCGGGTGGAAGAAGAATCATGAGAGATGTTTATATTGATATAGGAACAATAAAGTTTTGTGATGAAGAAATGTGCGCCAGGTTTGAATCTGTTTACCTGCTAAAAGAGTATATTGCTCAAAAAAAGAAGGAAATTGATGAATATAATAAAAAGCATAACTTCGATACAAGCATAACGGTAAACGGCCGCCGGATGACCAATATCGGTACTTTCAGGGCATATATTTTAAGGTATCTGCAAAACCATCCGGGTATCCATAAAGAAATGCCTTGTATGGTAAGGCAGATGCCTCCGGGCGAAAAAGGTGTTGCCTTGCAGGTTTATACATTTACCAACGATGTCAGGTGGGTGGTTTATGAAGGAACACAAGCCGATATTTTTGACCATATTCTGGCTATTGCAGGTTTCTTTGACCTGAGGATATTCCAGTTTCCGTCGCAGATTACTTTTAATCATAATATACATCCCAGGTAGAATCATCATATTTCGTTTGCTGATTGCTGTTTTTTGCAAAACGAAACAAAGATGCTTTAAGAACGTTAAATTTATGACCCAATTTTTTGTTGCAATTTTTTCAAACATTTACGATCGAAAAATTTGTAATACAACAATCCGCTTCATTAATGCCTTGATTGATAAATGGATTGGTTAATAATGTAACCAGAAATGCGTATAAAGCACGTTTTTATAAATTGAAATAAGACAAGGCAATGTTATAGGGTGGCTAAAATTCCTGGTTGCAAAACCAAAAAATTTCTGCTATTCAACAAATTATAATATAGAATACCTTTGGCTGATTATTACCAGATACTTGGCGTTTCGAGGTTTGCTGCCGAAATTGAAATAAAGAAGGCATTCAGGCAGCGTGCCCGGCAGTGTCATCCGGATGTTAATAACAGTCTTAATGCCAAGCGTGAGTTTCAGCTAATCAATGAAGCATATCAGACGCTCAGAGATGCAAATAGAAGGCGCATATATGATTCGATGCTGATAAATGGATTTCCGGCCCAAACCATTTATTACCGGCCCTCGGGTAAAGTAAAATACAGGGCAAAAGGCGATAAGTATGCGCATTATAATACGAAACATGATGCAGAAGAGCAGTTTAAGGTCTTCGAAAAGTATTTCGATGTATTTCTGTTCGGGTTTATGATTTTACTTGGGGTTTTTGGAATTTTTTACGGTATTTACAGGTTGTGGATCAATCCGCAGGAACACATCCGACCTTACCCGGGAATCCTTTTCGGGTTTATAATAACTGTATCAATTGCTTTGTTTTGGGCTAATAAAAAGAAATTCTTTAAAGAGTAATATTCTTTATTGAAATACCATTTCATCATCTCCGCCCGTCCAGATTTCCCAGCTTTTTTCGGCCTGTTGCTCCAGCATAGTTAAACCGTTGATAGCTTTTGCCTGATTATGCATAGCCTTACTCATAAAAACAGTTATAGCGGGGTTGTAAATCAGATCAATAAAAGTATGATGCCTGCCTGCTGTTTGGTATGGGATATCAGGAAATGATTGGGAATCGGGATACATACCCAGGGGAGTGGCATTCACTATTAATGGAAATTCAGCAAGGGTAATATCCTTTAGTTTTGTATAACTAATCTGGTTTTCAGTTTTGGGATTTCGTGATACGAACCAAACATTGCAACCAAGTTTCCTGAGCACCCATTCAACGGCCTTCGACGCTCCGCCCGAACCTATTATCAATGCCATCGGGGGGATAACTACATGATTGGATGTTAGTGTTTTATAGAATCCATAGGCGTCGGTGTTATAACCATGAAGTGTTATCCGGTTGTTTTGTCGAACTATTTTTATGGAATTAACAGCTCCTATTTCAAAAGCAGTTTTGCTTAAAGTTGCTAGGTAAGGCAACACACTTTCTTTATAGGGTATGGTCACATTCAGTCCTGTTAGTTGCGGGTATTCATTAACCAGGGCTGTAAGTTTTTCAATATCGCTGATTGGGAGATTCAGATATCGGCAATCATTAATTTTTTCAATTGCAAATTTCTGCGTGAAATATTTTGATGAAAACGAATGAGATATGGGGAATCCAATTAATCCAAAAAGTTTTTCCATATATAATCCGGGAGACAAGAGGTCTATTTTGATGTTTTTCTGTCAGCAATAATATCAAACAGAAATATAATCAGGAAACCCAACAATGCAAAAACCACTACCCATAAAATTTGCGATGGTTGATTGTATATGTCGGCAAACCTGAAAGGAGAGATACTTTTTTCGACAAAGGGTACATTTTCGCCTGCACTGTTGATGCGGTATGAAACGATTTCCTTCCATGGCCACAGCTTGTTGAGCGACCCCAGCATAAAGCCGGTAAGAAGCGCCAGAGTGGCATCGGGAAACTTACGAAATAGCCATGAAATAACATTGGAAAATGAAATGATTCCGATCACACAACCAGCGGCAAAGGTAAGAATGGTAGTGATTTGAAGATTTTTTACTGCGTTAAGTATAAACTCATACTTTCCCATCAGCAACAAAATAAAACTTCCTGAAATGCCAGGTAGGATCATAGCCATGATGGCAATACATCCTGAAATAAATATAAACCAACCTGCTTCAGGGGTTGAGGCAGGGGTGGCAATGGTAATGTAGGCAGCCACAACAACGCCAACAAGCAAGCTTATAACAGTTAAAAAATTCCATCGATTAATCTTACGTCCAACATGCCATGCCGAAGCAACAATGAGCCCGAAGAAAAAAGCCCAAACCATCAATGGATAGTGCTCCAGAAGCCAGGTAATTACTCTTGCCAGGGAAAAGATACTGATCAGAATTCCTGATAATACCGCAAAGAGGAAATTACCATTTATATGTTTCCATGCAGCCGGAATCCCTTCTTTAAAAAGGATGGTGAAAAAACTTTTATTAACCGATTTTATGCTGTTAATCAGTTCTTCGTAAATGCCTGTAATAAAAGCTATTGTGCCACCTGAAACACCGGGAATAACATCGGCTGCGCCCATTGCCAATCCGCGGGCACCCAATAAGGCATAGTCAGTTAGTTTTCTGTTTGTCATTGTAGCAGGGATATAATTTAAAAATCCGGAAACAGGTTTCCGGGGGTGATTGGAGCGGCAAAAATAACGGTTTCCCTGATGAGAAACCGTTAGTTCAATCTTAATATTTTATATAAAACAATCAAACGCTATAAATGATTGATTATTTGCTATATGCATCTATTAGCATAAGCACAGATTTATTATTTTGTAGTTCTGGAAATTGCTCAAGAAATCCAATATGCTTTTCAAAGTCAGTACTCAAAGCTTCTTCCAGAAAGAACTCAGCATCTTTGGAACGGCCCTTGAGATAGAGCATTGCGGCCATGCGATAATACAAACTAGCCAGCGGCCCCAGGTGCTCTATGGCTTTAAGCAAAACATCAGTTGCGTCATCAAAATATCCCTTTTCGGCCAGTGCTTCGGCATAATCAATTCTAAGTGTTTCATCTTCAGGGGTAATCTCCACAGCCTTTGAGTAACTTTCTTTCCCCTGTTCCATCATTCCTACCTGAAAATAAATATCTCCGAGAATAGAATGATATGCTGCATTTTCACTATCAAGCCCGAGCCCTTTCTTGATGTACTTAATGGCGGCTTTAGGGTTGGCCAGTTCATTTTCACAAACACCCAAACCAATCCAGGCATCGGTTATCTCCGAATTAAGACTTGTAGCCTTCCGGTAATAGAGCCTTGCATTTTGGAATTCTTCCATCTTTTCGTAACACTCACCAATATAATAATGTATCATTGCATCGGCTTCGTCTCCATCTTTGTCGAGCAGCGAATGATAAACATCTATGGCGTCCTTGTATTTACCCAGCAAACTATAGGTGTAACCGGTATGGAAAACAGATGAGTTGTGTTCAGGGTCAATGGCCAGAGCAAGATCAAACGATTCAAGGGCTTTTTCGTAGAGTTCGGCATTAACATAAGAAAGTCCGAGGTTGAACCAACCTTCAACAGAAAACGGATGCCTGTCGATTAGTTTTACAAAGAAATCGATGCTTTCCTGGTTAAGCGACAAAAGGTCGAAGCAATAGGCAGCTTCGTAAATGGCAAGGTCGTTGTCGGGGTTAAGTTCGAGTGCTTTGGTAAGATATTCAATGGTTTTCTCGAAGTTGCCCATGTTTTCATATTCGAAGGCAATATTGCAATAAACATAGTCGGGTTCGTCGGAATCAACGGCGGCCTTGCTGTATTCCTCAATTGCTTTTTCGTAGTTGCGCAGTTGGGAGTAAATTGCTCCTTTGGTAAGGTAAATCTCAAAATTGTTGGGCTCAAGGGTTTCTACAACCGTAAGTAGCTCAAGGGCATGGTTTTCCTTATTTACCGAAGCCAGCAACTGAGCCCTTTTAAGCATAAGGGCAATGGATGACGGATGCAACTTGCAGGCATATTCTGCAACTTTCAGCGATTCCTTATAATCGGACCTGGAAACATGATAATCAATGATTTCTTCAAAGTCTTCAACATCGAAATAAACAGATTGTTTGTTTTTGATGAGCTCGTTGAAACGTTGTACCTGCCAGGGAATATCTTCTATATGTTCGTGTTGGGTATTCATTCAGTATTGATTTTGTTAAAAATGTCTTACTGCTAAAATCCTCTGAACTATCAATATGCCAGTTTGCAGTCTTAAAAAGGATTATTCGACATTTTCCTCAATGCAAAAGTAGCAAAAAAACAGCGTCGGGTGCTATTCTCCGGTTCATTGTGATGCTAAATGTATGAAATTTTATGGTTTGCCTTGTTTTGATAGATTTCATTTTTTCAACATGTTTTTAACAGTAGTTTTCCTGAATGGGTTCTCAACTGTCAAATTTTCGAAGGGCAAATACCGATAATTAATAATACTTTTGCACAAAAATTTCAAACCTTTAATCATTATGTTTGACAACCTGACCGATCGTCTCGACAAAGCCTTTAAACTGCTGAAAGGACAGGGCCGCATTACCGAGATAAATGTTGCAGAAACACTTAAAGATATACGCAAGGCGTTGCTCGATGCCGACGTTAGCTACAAAATTGCCAAAACCTTCACCGAGTCTGTCAAAGATAAGGCTATTGGCCAGAATGTTTTGAATTCTGTATCGCCAGGTCAGTTAATGGTGAAAATTGTTCATCAGGAGCTTGCTGAATTAATGGGCGAAACCCATCAGGAAATAAACCTGAAAGGTAGTCCTGCTATTATACTGATAGCTGGTTTGCAGGGTAGTGGTAAAACTACCTTCTCTGCCAAACTGGCGGGTTATCTGAAAAGAAAAAAATCGAAAAAAGTACTGCTTGTTGCCTGCGACGTATACCGCCCGGCTGCCATAGAACAGTTAAAGGTGCTTGGAACACAGGTAGATGTTGAAGTATTTACAGAAGACGGCTCTAAAGACCCTGTTGCTATAGCCAGAAAGGCCGTGGTTCATGCAAAAACCATGGGTCATCAGGTGTTAATTGTTGATACTGCCGGTCGATTAGCTGTTGATGAACAGATGATGAACGAGATTTCATCGTTGAAGAGGAATCTCAATCCTCACGAAACACTCTTTGTGGTTGACTCCATGACTGGTCAGGATGCAGTAAATACTGCAAAAGCATTTAACGACCGGCTCGATTTCGACGGGGTTGTTTTAACCAAGCTCGATGGTGATACCCGTGGTGGTGCCGCACTCACCATCAGGTCGGTGGTTGAAAAGCCCATTAAATTCGTTAGTATAGGCGAAAAAATGGATGCCCTCGACCTGTTTTATCCCCGAAGGATGGCCGACAGGATACTGGGTATGGGCGACATTGTTTCTCTTGTGGAGAAAGCTCAGGAGCAATTCGATAAGGATGAAGCCATAAAACTTCAGAAAAAAATTGCCAAGAACCAGTTCAATTTCGACGATTTTCTGAAGCAGTTGCAGCAAATCAAAAAAATGGGGAATGTGAAGGACCTTATGAGTATGATTCCCGGTATGGGTAAAGCCCTGAAAGATATTGACCTCGACGATGACGCCTTTAAGGGGATAGAAGCGATAATATACTCCATGACTCCTCAGGAGAGAGAAAATCCGGCCATCCTCAACGGAAGTCGCCGCAAAAGAATTGCCATGGGCAGTGGTACCGATATTCAGGAAGTTAACCGGCTTATTAAGCAATTTGAAGAAACCCGCAAAATGATGAAAATGATGACCGGAGGGGGTAATAAATTTATGAACATGATGAAGACAATGCCCGGAATGAGGAAATAATAAATCGGTTCGGACCAGGATGACCCACCCCAAAAACACTTGTAAAAATGCATGTAGAGTTTTTAGCCCGGTTGTATTCAAAATTTTAAGAGCATGAAACTAATTGACGGGAAACTGATTGCAAGCCATATTCGCCAGGAAATTTCTCAACAGGTGAAAGAGATGGTCGATGGCGAAGAACGCCCTCCACACCTGGCTGCTGTTTTGGTTGGCAACGACCCCGCCAGCGAAACCTATGTGGCAAGCAAAGAAAAAGCCTGCAGGGAAGTGGGGTTCGACTCATCGGTGTATAAACTCGATGAAGATATTTCGGAAGATGAATTGTTGAAAATAGTGCGTTTCCTGAACGATGACCCCGAAATTGATGGTTTTATCGTGCAATTACCCCTTCCCAAACACATCAATGAGCAAAAAATCATTCAGGAGATTAACCCAAAGAAGGATGTGGATGGATTTCATCCTGAAAATGTTGGCCGCATGTCCACAGGATTGCCGGCTTATGTTTCGGCCACTCCCTTTGGTATTGTTGAATTGCTTCGCCATAGCAATATTAAAACCACCGGCGCTCATTGCGTGGTTGTGGGGCGCAGCAATATTGTGGGCAGACCAGTAAGCATCCTTATGTCGGCAATGAGCGAACCGGGCAATGCCACTGTAACCCTTTGCCACAGCCGAACCAAAAACCTGAAAGAGATTACCCTTCGGGCCGATATACTTATTGTTGCCATCGGTAAACCCGAATTTATAACTGCCGATATGGTGAAAGAGGGTGCCGTGGTAATTGATGTTGGTATTCATCGTATTGAATCGGCCGAAACCAAATCGGGTTATCGGTTAATCGGCGATGTAAAGTACGATGAAGTGGCCCCAAAAACATCATGGATTACCCCTGTGCCCGGCGGTGTTGGCCCTATGACCATTGTTTCACTCCTTCAGAATACCCTGAAAGCCCGCAAAAAAGAGATTTATCCATGAGTAACCAGGGTTGCAGGCTTTCCAATCTTACCCTACATCAGCAGAAACAACTCAACGAAGGATTGGTTCTGCCCGTAATGGAGATGTTTTATTCCATTCAGGGTGAAGGGTACAATACAGGAAAGGCGGCATTTTTTATTCGTATTGGTGGTTGCGATGTAGGATGCAACTGGTGCGATGTAAAGGAATCGTGGGACGCTTCGGTGCATCCCCTTGCCACAGTTGACCATATTTTGGAAACCCTTTTACAATACTCTGTCAGGTCGGTGGTAATTACCGGTGGCGAACCATTGCTTTATAATCTCGACCCGCTGTGCAGGCAACTGAAAAGCAATAATATCAGTATCTTTCTCGAAACATCGGGCACATGCCCCCTGAGTGGCTCATTCGACTGGATTTGTGTTTCGCCCAAATCGCAATTTAATCCGCGGCGCGATATGCTGCAACTGGCCGATGAGCTCAAGGTAATTGTTTGCGATGAATCTGATTTTGAATGGGCCGAACAAAACCTGCCCTATGTAAAACAGAAGTGCCTTTTGTATCTTCAGCCTGAATGGAGTCGTTTTCAGATTATGCTCCCCAAAATAGTGGATTATATTCTTCAGAACCCTCGCTGGATGATTTCATTGCAGTCGCACAAGTTTATGAACATCCCATAACAGGGGAGCTGAGAACCACTGCCGGTTTCCTGTTCCAAAGTCTTATGTAAACATCAATCAGAAAAATGATTAGGTTTGTATAAATTATGACTGATTTGTCATCAGCCATTCTTTCTATACCCATCATAAAAAGATTAGAAAATCTGATACATATTTATCGGATTAAGTGATATTTTAGATGGCCATTCTATTCCGAGTATTTATCAAGGGAAAAGCCTGAAGATATGAACCTGAGAACAATTATCCTATTTTCGAGTTTGCTGTCAATGCTGATAATGATGCCCTCGTGCAGGGTTTACTCTCAGCAGCAGCGCGAGCTTACCACATCGAACAGCCGCGCCAGAAGGGCCTTCGAAGAAGCAATAAAAAAGTACAATCAGCGCGATTTGAGGGGAGCAGAAGCAGGTTTCAGGGATGCCGTCAGGCACGACCCCAATTTTATTGAGGCCTATATTATTATGGGCGAGATTTTTGAAATTGAGAAGCGCTACCAGGATGCTGCCTTAGCATGGGAAAATGCTGTGCGAATAAATCCGGGGTTTTTCCCGAATATTCTTTACAACCTTGGCGACATTTACCTGATTGTTGGAGAGTATGGAAAAGCACAAAAAAGTCTTTTACAGTTCATTGGTCTTCAGAATATAAACCCGGCCATGCGCGAAAGGGCTGGGAAAAACCTGCAACGAGTTGAATTTGCCCTCAATGCAGTAAGAAACCCTCTTCCCTTCGAGCCCAGAAATCTTGGTGCCGGGGTAAACAGTGAGCACGAAGAATATGCACCTGCCCTTACTGCCGACGAACAAACCCTGATTTTTACCCGCAAACGACCCCGTGAGGACAGAAATTATCTTCATCTCGGGTCGGAATTTGAAGATTTTTATGTGAGCCAGAGGGTGAATGGAGTCTGGGGGCCTGCCGTTAATCTTGGCCCGCCTATTAATAGCCAAAACAATGAAGGGGCACAAAGCATTTCGGCCGATGGCATACACCTGTATTTTACCGGATGCAGCCGTCCGGGAGGCATAGGTAGTTGCGATATTTATTATTCCCGTAAAGCAGGAAGCGGATGGTCGGCACCTGTAAATCTTGGCCCACCGGTTAATACATCGGCCTGGGAATCACAACCATCAGTTTCGCCCGATGGCAAAACGCTGTTTTTTACCAGCAACCGAAGACACAATTACGGGCAAATGGACATTTGGACGTCGACCCTGTCGGATACTGGAAGATGGTCGGACCCTGTAAACCTTGGGCCCGTTATCAATACAGCAGGAAAAGAAATGTCGCCATTTATTCACCCCGATAACAAAACCCTTTACTTTGCATCGGACGGACACACAGGCATGGGCGGAATAGACCTGTATTATTCTGTTCGCGATTTGGACGGAAACTGGCAACAACCCATTAATCTTGGCTACCCAATAAATACCTATGTGGATGAAATATCGCTCATTGTGGGAGCTTCAGGGCGCGAAGCCTATTTCGCATCGGAGCAACCTGGTGGTTTTGGTAAAACCGATATTTATTATTTCGAACTGTATGAAGATGCCCGTCCCGAGCCCGTTACCTATATGAAAGGGATTGTTTTTGATGCTCAAACAAGGCGTCGCCTCGAAGCACGCTTCGAACTCATCAACCTTTCTACGGGGCAAACAATTCTTCAATCCTTATCCAATCCGGGTTCGGGGGAGTTTCTAATACCCATCCCCACATCAGCCAACCTGGCATTGAATGTCTGGCGCGACGGTTACCTGTTCTTTTCAGAGAATTTTTCATTTTCTGATGTCCGAACCGGCATCGACCCCCCTTTATACGACATCCCACTGCAACCCATCAGGGCCGGCGAATCGGTGGTGTTACGGAATATCTTTTTCGAAACCGATAGCCATGAGTTGCTGCCCCAATCAGCAGCCGAACTTAACAAACTCCATAATCTGCTTGTCCAAAATCCTGCAATGCGTATCGAATTAAGCGGCCATACCGACAATACCGGTTCTTTTGCCCATAACAAGGCCTTATCGGAAAGAAGAGCCTTGAGCGTATACAATTTCCTTGCAGACAAAGGGATTGACAGACGCCGGTTAACCTATGCCGGATATGCTGATTCCAAGCCTATTGCCGACAATGCTTCGGCTGAAGGGCGAGCCCAGAATCGCCGGACAGAGTTTAAAGTGTTGGAAAACAACTGATAAATTACCCACAGCCATGTTGAGCAAATATACCCTGAAGAATATTTTGTTTGTTGATGTGGAAACTGTTCCTCAGGTGAGTTCCTTTGATGATTTGTCTGAAAACCTTAAACCTCTGTGGCTTAAAAAGGCTTCGCGCTTAACCGGCGACGCGTCCGCCAATCTCGAGTCGATGTTTTATGAAAAGGCAGGCATCTACAGTGAATTCGGAAAGATTGTATGTATTTCGGCGGGTGTTTTTGTTGGAGATGATGAAGCACCTGGCTTCCGTGTTAAAGCGTTTTATTCTGACAACGAAACGGAATTACTGGAATCATTCGCCAAAATGCTCAACCGAAAGTATGCAGAACCGGGCCATTACCTTTGCGGACACAATTGCCGTGAATTCGACATCCCTTATATTGCCCGCCGCATGCTCATTAACCGTATTCCGCTGCCTTCCATCATCAATATATCGGGGCACAAACCATGGGATGTCCCCTTTATCGATACCATGGAGCTCTGGAAATTCGGAGACCATAAAAATTACACATCTCTTGCTTTGCTGGCGGCGGTTTTTAATATTCCCACCCCAAAGGACGATATTGATGGCAGTGATGTGGCAAGAGTTTACTGGGTTGAGAACGACCTGAAAAGAATTGCTGTCTATTGCAACAAAGATGTGGTTACCACCGCAAGGCTTTTTCTGAAATTCAGTTTCAAAGGCGAACTTCCCGAAGACCGGATTGAAGTCGTTGTATAGGCAGATATTAAGTGAATTGTATAATAATCGATAAGCAATTTTTAAACGAAATCAATCAAATAATTATATGCAATAGCCATATAATCATGTATTTGCATTAAAAGGTGAATTTTTTCCTTAATTGACAAGGGTTTTGGTTCTGTTGAAAACTTAATTCCTTTTAATACGATTATGTTCTGCAATGTTTGGTTATTTTTGCCCCTATGGAAGAACCAGACAAGATACAAAAAAGCATAACAGCACGCAGAGGCCGCACCACAGGCCTGGCCGGTTTCAATCCCCTTGAACATGGCCGTATTCCGCCACAGGCACCCGACCTTGAAGAGGCAGTGCTGGGGGCTATGATGCTCGAGCAAAATGCCCTTACCAATGTGGTGGATATTTTCAAACCCGAAGTGTTCTACAGGGAATCGCACCAGAAAATTTTCAAAGCCATCCATTCCCTGTTTAAGGATTCAGAACCGGTTGATATTTTGACCGTTACCCAGAAACTTCAGAAACTGGGCGAACTGGAAGCTGTGGGTGGAGCCTACTATATTTCTCAATTGACCAACAGGGTGGCATCGGCAGCCAATGTTGAGTTTCATGCCCGTATTGTTATTCAGAAATTCCTGCAAAGAGAATTGATAAGGATTTCCGACGGCATCATTAAGGAATCATACGAAGATGCCTCTGATGTGTTCGACATTCTCGATAAGGCCGAAAAGGAGCTTTTTGCCATTAGCGAAACCAATTTGCGGCGCAATTATTCCGATATGCCTTCACTGGTTAAGGATGCCATTAAACAGATTGAGAAAGCACGCGAACAGGAAGGGCATATAAGCGGCATTCCCAGTGGTTTTTCAGCTATCGACCGAGTTACGGCAGGCTGGCAAAAGTCCGACCTTATTATTCTTGCTGCCCGCCCGGGTATGGGTAAAACAGCCTTTGTGCTTTCGATGGCCCGCAATATGGCGGTAGAGTTCAAACACCCTGTGGCTATTTTCTCCTTAGAGATGGCAGGCGTACAATTGGTAATGCGTTTAATTGCCAGTGAATCAGAACTATCGGCCGAAAAACTGAAGCGTGGTCAACTGGAGCAATACGAATGGGAGCAACTCAATGCCAAGCTGGCTAATCTTACCGATGCTCCATTATTTATCGACGATACCCCGGCACTTTCCATCTTCGAACTAAGGGCAAAATGCCGGCGTTTAAAGGCTCAGCACAATGTTCAGCTGGTTATTATTGACTACCTTCAGCTTATGTCGGGCAGTGCTGAAAAAGGGGGCAACCGCGAACAGGAGATAAGCAATATTTCAAGGTCTTTAAAAAGCCTGGCCAAAGAGCTAAACATTCCCATTATTGCGTTGTCGCAGCTCAGCCGGGCCGTTGAAACCCGTGGTGGCGCCAAAAAGCCCATGCTTTCCGACCTTCGCGAATCGGGCGCCATTGAGCAGGATGCAGATATGGTTTGCTTCATTTACCGCCCTGAATATTACAAAATTGGCCAAGATGAAGATGGAAATTCAACGGATGGGCTGGCAGAGTTCCTTATAGCCAAACACCGTAACGGCGCCCTTGAAGATGTTAGATTAAGGTTTGTGCCTCGCTTTGCCAAATTCATGGATTATGAAACCCCTGGTTTTGAACCTGCCGCCGATTTGCGCCCATCGTCATCCTTCGATGCATCGCCCAATATCGTTACACTTCCTTCACGGTTGAATGATGACCCTGGCGATGATGTTCCTTTCTGATGAATGAAAAATTGTGTTTTAAGTGGAATTTCAAGTTTCAGGGTTGAAACAAAGAGTTGTTTTTCATGTTTTTCAACAACACGGCCATAGACATTGTGGTCTTTTGTTTGTACCTTAGATTGGTTAGCCACTCCAATGGTTGCAAAATATCAGCATTTATGAAACGGTTTTTTGTTTTTACAGTACTTCTCTTTGCTCTTGCATCTCCCATTGCTGTCCGGGGCGCCCATATTCTTGTTCCCATGGACCGTACCCAGCAAAACCACCTTAAAGCCTATGGGATTGCCTATTTTATATTGAAGCACGATATGGAAATTACCTGGTTGCTGAATTACCGGGGAGGGAGTTTTTTGTTTCAACACAACAGAATTTTCGAGAATGAACTAACTATAAGGGGCGTAAGTTATCAGATTATTGCCGACATTCAGGCTTCAGCCATCATCTCAGAAGTTACCAATCCTGATGTTAATATGGATGCTATGGTGTTGCACAAACTTCCCCGTATTGCTGTTTATACCCCACCTCACAGCCTCCCGTGGGACGATGCGGTTACCCTGGCCCTTACCTATGCAGAGATACCTTACGATGCCATTTATGATGAGCAGGTAATTTCGGGCATGCTTCCGCTGTACGATTGGCTCCATGTGCACCACGAAGATTTTACCGGCCAGTTCGGAAAATTCTGGGCTGCTTACCGTAATGCACCCTGGTACCAGCGTGATGTTCAGATTGCCGAAGAATCTGCCCGAAAACTTGGCTTTAACCGGGTACCCGACCTAAAGCTGGCTGTTGCAAAAAATATACAGATGTTTGTAGCTGGTGGGGGATATATGTTTGCCATGTGCTCAGCACCCGAAAGTCTTGATATTACCCTGGCAGCCGAAGGAATTGATATTGTGCATGAAGTATTTGACGGAACCCCCGCTGACCTTGATTACCAGCAAAGACTCGATTTTTCGCGCACCTTTGCATTTTATAATTTCCAGGTTATTTCTAACCCCTTTGATTACGCAAAATCCAATATCGACGTGCCTAAAACAGGTCGCGACCAGGTAAGTGATTTTTTTACCCTGTTTGAATTCTCGGCCAAATGGGACCCCGTTCCTACAATGCTTAGCCAAAACCACGAAACCCTGGTAAAAGGGTTTATGGGCCAGACCACCGCCTTTATGCGGCCATTTATTAAGCCCACCGTTACCATCATGGGCGAAACCAAAGCAAATAATGAAGCCCGTTACATCCATGGTACTTTTGGTAAGGGTACCTTCACCTTTTATGGAGGGCACGACCCCGAAGATTATCGTCATTTTGTAGGCGACCCTCCTACTGACCTGAATCTTCATCCCAATTCGCCAGGCTACAGGCTTATCCTTAACAACGTACTTTTCCCTGCTGCCCGCAAACAGAAACAAAAAACCTGAAGCAGCAGGTAGTTATTTCAGTGGACAAATATTATTAAGACTTCCGTCTTTTATAGGTAAGAAATGAGAAAGGGAAAGGATTCTTTTGGTCGGCATGATGGTCTTCTCTGTCAATCAACTCCCATTTATCGCAATCTACGGCAGGGAAAAAACTATCGCCTTCGAAACTTGCAAATACTCGGGTAATAAAAAGACGACGGGCAACATGAAGATTAATGGTTTGCCTGTATATTTCCCCTCCGCCTACAACAAAAACATTACATTCATCTTTTACCATGCATAATGCATCTTTGAGGTTGGTTACCACTTCGCAACCCTGAGCATCAAACTTTTCGTTCCGGGTAATAACGATGGTGCGTCGGCCCGGCAGGGCCTTTCCAATGCTTTCGAAGGTTTTTCGTCCCATGATCATTGTATGGCCCATGGTGGTTTCCTTGAAACGTTTCAGGTCGGCAGGCAGATGCCATAGCAGCTGGTTATTGTTCCCGATTACATGGTTATTGGCCACAGCAGCGATAATTATCAGTCTCATGGTGTTTTGTGGTTTTTAAATGGATTTAAAGGCAGTTTAAATTGCTACCTGCGCTTTAATATGCGGATGGGGATCGTAATTTACCAGGGTGAAATCCTCAAAGCGGAAATCGAAGATGCTTTTCACATCAGGGTTGATATTCATTTGAGGCAATGGCCTGGGTTGGCGGCTGAGTTGAAGTTTTGCCTGTTCCAGATGATTCAGGTAAAGATGGGCATCACCAAAGGTATGCACAAAATCGCCGGGTTGCAGTTCGCAAACCTGTGCCATCATCATTGTGAATAGGGCATAGGATGCAATATTAAAGGGTACCCCCAGAAAAATATCGGCACTACGCTGGTATAGCTGGCACGATAACCGCCCATTGGCCACATAAAACTGAAAAAGAATATGGCAGGGTGGGAGGGCCATTTTATCGAGTTCGCCCACATTCCAGGCGCTGACCAGGTGTCGGCGGGAGTCGGGGTTGTTTTTTATCTGGTTGATGAGTTGGGAAATCTGGTCGATGGGGCCTTGCACACTGTTCCAGCTGCGCCACTGAGCACCGTAAACCGGGCCAAGGTTTCCTTCTTCATCGGCCCATTCATCCCAAATGGAAACCCCGTTTTCTTTAAGGTACTTAATATTGGTTTCGCCCTTTAAAAACCAAAGGAGTTCATGAATGATCGATTTAAGGTGTAGCTTTTTGGTGGTAACCAGCGGAAAGCCGTCCTGAAGATTGAATCGCATCTGATATCCAAAAACACTGAGCGTTCCTGTACCTGTGCGGTCTTCTTTACGGGCACCGTGGTCAAGCACGTGTTGCATCAACTGGTGGTATTGCTGCATAGTCGGTAAATTGTTTCTGAAATGATAATGGGTCGATTACACCTGCAAGTTTAGCATATTCCTATCCAAGTATCATCCCTACAATAGTAGCGCTCATGAGGGCTGCCAGGGTGCCGCCAAGTAAGGCCCGCATACCAAACTGCGACAGAAGTACCCTGCGCGAAGGGGCCAGCGAGCCAATTCCGCCAATCTGAATACCAATACTGGCAAAGTTGGCAAAACCGCAAAGCATATAGGTGGCCATGATAATGGATTTTGGGTCGGCAAATGCCCCTGCTTCCTTAAGAGATGCCAGGCTGGTATAGCCGATAAATTCAGTCATAATGATTTTCTCTCCCAGCAATCTTCCGGCAATAGTTATATCCTGAATATCCATTCCGATGAGCCACATTACCGGGGCAAATATATACCCCAGAATGAATTGCAGGGACAATTCAGTGTATTGGCCGCTGGTAAGGCTTGCGATAGATGCATTAAGCCCGGTCAGAGCTCCCAGTTTTCCAACGCCATAGTTAAACATCGCTATAAATGCAATGAATACCAGCAGCATGGCAGCAACGTTGGCGGCCAGTTTCAACCCTTCGGTGGTGCCGTTTGATATGGAATCAAGAATATTGTCGCCGATACGGTCTTTGGAAATTTCCATGGTTTTGTCGATTTCCTCGGTTTGGGGGTAGATGATTTTGGTTACCACAACCGCCCCGGGTGCTGCCATTATAGACGCTGCTATAAGGTGTTTGGCAAAAATAAGCCGTTGTACCGGATCGTCGCCACCAAGAAAACTGATGTAGGCTGCAAGCACACCCCCTGCCAGGGTTGCCATCCCGCCGGTCATTACCAGCAATATCTCCGATTTGGTCATATTGGGAAGATAGGCCTTGATCATGAGAGGCGATTCGGTTTGTCCAAGGAAAATATTTCCTGCCACCGACAGACTTTCGGCGCCTGAAAGCTTAAGCGCTTTGGTCATAAGCCACGCGAGGCCATAAACAACTTTCTGAATAATTCCCAGATAAAACAGCAAGCTGGTTAGTGCCGAAAAGAAGATGATTGTAGGCAAAACCTGGAAAGCAAATAAAAATCCGTAGCTGTCAACATTCAGGAAACCCTCGAACAGGAATTCGGTACCTGCCTTCGAGAAGTCAAGGATTTTCACAAAAATCTTTCCGCCCAGTTCAAAAAAGTATTGCACGGCGGGTACCTGCAGAATCCCAACAGCCAGCAAAACCTGTATACCAAGGCCAATACCAACCAGTTTCCACGAAATAGCCTTCCGGTTAACGCTGAATATCCAGGCTATTGCGATGAGTACCAGCATACCAAATAATCCACGCAATATCACGGTAAGGCTAAAAGTGAACCCTTTTTTGTCTACTGCAAGCACCGATTCATCCTGCTTGCGTGCAATTTCAGCGGCATCATCAACCGGAGTTTCTTCAGTTCTGGTCACAGTCAAGCTTTCTGTTTCCGATCCGGTAGCTGTATTTGTATCAGCAACAGCGATATTTTCGGTTGGTTGTGCTGTTAAATATTGGCCCGAAAAAACAAACAGAGAAGTAAAAAAGGCCATGATGATCAAGGGCCTGGAGATAAGTTTTGCCATGGTTTTGAGGGGTGTAAAGTGTTTAATTGCATAAAAAAAGCAGGCATTTTTGAATGCCTGCAAACCTATTAATTTTTTTGAAAATAAATCTTCTGACTGTCCAAAATTAATCAACAACGCAGCAGTTATAATTTTGATGACTTACGCTTGTTGATCTCGTCTCTTATTTTTGATGCCTTTTCGTAAGCTTCTTCATCAATGGCAGCCATGAGCATCTCTTCAAGTTCTTTCAGGGAGTAGTTATCATAGTCAGATATAGACTCTATGCTATCGTTTCCTATATCATCACTGCCGATCTTCTCCTCATCCTGCAACACGATGCCAGCAGCACTAAGAATATTCTCATAAGTAAAAATGGGACATTTAAACCGCACTGCCAGGGCAACCGCATCTGATGTCCGCGAATCAATTTCCACTTCTCTTATACCGTCGAAACAGATTAGTTTGGAATAGAAAATACCTTCAGCAAACTTGTAAATAATTACTTCTTTAATAATGATATTGAAGGTTTGGGCAAAGTTTTTAAGCAAGTCGTGCGTTAGGGGCCGCGAGGGCTTCATCTTTTCAAGTTCTATGGCAATGGCCTGCGCTTCAAAACTTCCTATAATTATGGGTAGCCTCCTCTTTTCTCCTTCTTCGCCCAGTATCAGCGCATAAGCACCTGATTGTGACTGGCTGTATGATATTCCCAGTATCTCAAGTTTTATCTTCTTCATCAATCAATTAAGGTTTACAGCTTCGATTTAAGGGTTTTATGATTTAATTTTGACCGGATGGGCTCCGGGTATTGTCCTTTTCATATTTCCATAGATTACAAAATTAGTGTATTTTATGCTAGTTTCCGGTAAAAAAATTATCCCCTCAATATTCGATAGGTCGGAAAGCCCGGGGCTTACATCCGTTTTATGTGTATGTTTTTTGATTTTATTGATGATCAGCTATGATGAATTTGCCAACAACATTTTTTATGCTACACATTCAATGGCAAATCTTCAATATTTTCAATAATCTTTGCAATGCAAGATGAAAATTATTAATCTGTTGCTTCACATGATTTATCAAAAAATGTTGGATTTGATTTTGCAAATACAATAGCCTTGATATTATCTCTGATTAATAAGTTTAACAACAGTTTGAAATACTTAATCAATGCAAATTCTTTTTGAAACAAACGTTAATCTGAATTGATAAATTTTTACTTTTGCCATCACCGTGGTATATTCAATTACCAAAACAAACACATTGTTTCACTAAAAATAAGGAGGAAAAAATGCCCGCAATTTTCTGGTTAGTACCGTTTAGTGCCGCTATGGCCCTGCTTTTTGCATTCAGGTTTTTCAAGCAGATGATGAAACAGGATGAAGGTACGGATATGATGAAAAAGATTGCTGCCCACGTTCGGAAAGGGGCAGCGGCCTACCTGAAACAGCAGTACAAAATTGTGATTATTGTATTTATTGTAATTACCATTATTTTCAGCATCCTTGCCTACGGATTGGGTGTGCAGAACCCCTGGGTGCCCTTTGCCTTTATTTCGGGCGGCTTCTTTTCGGGGTTAGCCGGTTTTTTCGGTATGAAAGCGGCTACTTATGCCTCAGCCCGTGTTGCCAATGCATGCCGTAAGTCACTCGACAGCGGTTTGCAGCTTGCCTTTCGCAGTGGTGCTGTAATGGGTCTGGTGGTGGTTGGTCTGGTGCTGGTTGATATTTCCCTATGGTTTCTGATTCTTAATTATTTTATCCCTGAAACCGGTGATGGTTACAAACTGATGACCATTACCGCAGTAATGCTCACCTTTGGTATGGGTGCTTCTACGCAGGCGCTCTTTGCCCGTGTTGGCGGGGGTATTTACACCAAAGCTGCTGATGTTGGGGCAGATCTGGTGGGTAAGGTGGAAGCCGGAATTCCGGAAGATGACCCTCGCAACCCTGCTACCATTGCCGATAATGTGGGCGATAATGTGGGGGATGTTGCCGGTATGGGTGCCGACCTTTTCGAGTCGTTTGCCGCATCAATACTTGCCTCTGCACTGCTGGGCGCGGCAGCATTCCTGGGCGAAGATTTGAGCCTGCAGTTTAGTGCAGTGGTTGCCCCCATGCTTATTGCCGCCGTTGGCACTTTGCTGTCTATTGCAGGTGTGTTTATGGTAAGAACAAAGGAAGGCGCGAAACAAAAGGAACTTCTAAAATCCCTCGGGGTTGGGGTTAATGTTAGCGCTTTGCTTATTTTGATTTGTTCATTTTTGATTCTTTACCTCTTGGGGCTGCCCAATTATTTGGGTATCTGGGGTTCTATTGTAGTAGGACTATTGTCGGGAATAGCCATTGGCCAAACCACCGAATATTTTACTGCATCGGCCTACAGACCTACCCAGCGTATTGCCGAAGCCAGCAATACCGGCCCGGCCACTGTCATTATCAGCGGTGTGGGAACAGGACTTCTTTCAGCTGCCATACCCCTGGCCATTATTGTAGTTGCCATTACTTTATCCTATTCCTTTTCAACTGGTTTCGATTTTTCTGAGAGCAGCCTGAACCTTGGACTTTATGGAATTGGCATTTCAGCTGTGGGGATGTTATCCACACTGGGTATCACCCTTGCCACCGATGCTTATGGCCCCATTGCCGATAACGCGGGAGGTAATGCCGAAATGGCAGGGTTGGGTAAGGAAGTGCGTTCGCGTACCGATGCCCTCGACGCCCTCGGAAACACTACTGCCGCAACCGGTAAAGGGTTCGCCATAGGAAGTGCAGCCCTTACAGCTTTAGCTCTGCTGGCATCTTATTTCGAGGAAGTAAGAATGATGTTTGTGAAGTTTCTTGGGAAACCCGATATCATCATCTACGATAAACCAGCCATTGATGCTGAATTCATTGATTTTATAAAACATTTCGAAATCCATCTTATGAATCCCAGAGTAATTGCCGGGATGTTCATTGGGGTTATGGCTGTATTCCTCTTCAGTGGAATGACCATGAATGCTGTGGGCCGTGCCGCCCAGAAGATGGTTGATGAGGTGAGACGTCAGTTTAAGACTATCCCTGGCATAATGGAAGGAACTGCCGAACCCGATTATGCTCGTTGTGTGTCCATTTCCACCCGTGGCGCCCAGCGCGAAATGATGTTACCATCATTGGTGGCGCTGCTCATTCCGGTTATTATCGGACTGGTGTTTGGCGTAGCAGGGATAACAGGTTTGCTGGTGGGCACTATTTCCAGCGGTTTTGCCATGGCAATATTTATGGCCAACGCAGGCGGTGCCTGGGACAACGCCAAGAAATATGTTGAAGAGGGCAATTTAGGTGGGAAAGGTTCTGAAAACCACAAAGCAACAGTAATTGGCGATACCGTTGGCGACCCCTTTAAAGATACCTCAGGTCCCAGCCTCAACATCCTTATTAAGCTGATGGTAATGGCATCGGTGGTTACTGTTGGTGTTGCAGTTAGTTACAGCCTTTTATAAATAGATTATTCAAGTCAGATATGGCACATAAGAAGGCCGTTGCAACTAAATGCAACGGCCTTCTTAATTTTGAATCATGCATTTGAAGACTACATCCGGGTTTAATTCTGGGCATAGGATTCAATGGGTTCGCAGGTGCACACCAGATTGCGATCGCCATAGGCATCATCAATGCGTGTTACCGGTGGGAAGTACTTTATCTCCTCAGACCATGACATGGGGAATGCGGCTTTTTCGCGTGAATAGGGCAAATCCCATTTTTCGACCATGAGCATGCGTGCGGTATGGGGGGCATTTTTCACTACATTGTTCTCTTTGTCAGCTTTCCCGTTTTCAATTTCGGTAATTTCCTTGCGAATGGCAATCATGGCTTCAATGAACCGGTCGAGCTCAGAAAGGGGCTCGCTTTCGGTGGGTTCTACCATTAAGGTGCCGGGTACAGGGAAGGCTACTGTTGGTGCATGAAATCCGAAATCCATCAATCTTTTGGCAATATCTATGGCATCGATGGAAGCAGTTTTCCTGAACTCATTACAATCCAGAATAAGCTCATGGGCACACCAGCCATTAACTCCGGTATACAGAACTTTATAATAGTTTTCGAGAGATGCCTTGATGTAGTTGGCATTAAGGATGGCAACGCGAGTTGCCTCGGTAACTCCTTCGCCACCCAGCATCTTAATATAGCCATAGGTAATGGGCAGGATGAATGCACTGCCAAAGGGAGCCGCAGCAACTGCATGAATTCCTTTTTCGCCGCCGGTTTTAACAAGGGGATGGGAGGGAAGGAATTTCACCAGGTGTTCCGCTACACCAATGGGTCCAACACCAGGACCGCCACCACCATGCGGAATGGCAAATGTTTTATGAAGATTGAGGTGGCATACATCGGCCCCGCATACAGCAGGGTTGGTAAGCCCAACCTGTGCATTCATATTGGCGCCATCCATATACACTTGTCCACCATATTGGTGTACAATCTTGGTCACTTCCAGAATGTGTTCTTCGAAAACACCATGAGTAGAAGGGTAGGTAACCATAATGGCCGCCAGGTTATCCTTGTGCTTTTCGGCTTTGGCCTTTAGGTCATCAATGTCGATATTTCCTTTCTCATCACATTTGATTACCACCACTTTAGTGCCTGCCATTACTGCACTTGCCGGGTTTGTGCCATGTGCTGATGATGGGATAAGGGTAACATTTCTGTGCTCTTCGCCTCTGCTTTTATGGTAAGCCTGAATTACAGCAAGTCCGGTATATTCGCCTGATGCACCGGAATTGGGCATAAAGGTAATAGCCGAGAATCCGGTTATCTCACAAAGGTCCTTCTCCAGGTTGCGGATTAGTTCCAGGTAGCCTTCGGCCTGGTCAGCGGGTACAAAGGGATGTAGCTGGGCAAATTCGGGCCAGCTGAGATGGAAAAGTTCCGTGGCAGCGTTGAGTTTCATGGTGCAGCTTCCCAGAGGTATCATGGTGCGGTTTAGCGCAAGGTCTTTGTTTTCAAGCTTTTTCAGATACCGCATCATTTCGGTTTCTGAATGAAAGGAGTTGAAAACAGACTGTTTCAGGTATTCAGACTTGCGCACCAGTTCCCAGGGAAAAGTATTGATTTTTTCACATTCGGCCGGATTACATACAAACGGGGTGAATGGTTTGTTGGCAGCTTCGGCAAAAATGCCCAGAATGGTGTTTACATCGTCCAGAGTGGTAGTTTCATCCAGGCTTATCCCAACATTTTTTTCATCGATAATGCGGAAATTCATATTTTTAGCCTCGGCCATTTGCTTAATCTTATCAGAAAAGATGTTTTCGGGAAGTTCAATATGAAGGGTGTCGAAGAAGTATTCATTAACCTGGGTGTAGCCATATTTCTGTACCTGTTCGGAAAGTACCCCTGCCAGAATATTAATATGCCGGGCAATTTTGCGCAATCCCTTTGGTCCGTGGTAGGCTGCATAGGTTCCGGCCATAATGGCCAGCAAGGCCTGGGCAGTGCAGATGTTGGATGTAGCCTTTTCGCGCTTAATGTGTTGTTCGCGTGTTTGCAGGGCCATTCTCAGCGCCCTGTTGCCCTGCCTGTCAACAGAAACTCCTATAATACGGCCAGGGATTTGTCTTTTAAATTCGTCGGTAGTGGCAAAAAAGCCTGCATGTGGGCCACCATACCCCATGGGTACACCAAAGCGTTGCGAGGAGCCTATCACTATGTCAGCGCCCCATTCTCCCGGAGGTGCAATCATGGTAAGACTCAGAAGGTCGGCAGCTACCACAAGTTTCAGTCCTGAGGCTTTCAACTTTTCCACAAAAGGTTTGTAGTTTCTTATGAAGCCTCTTTCGTCGGGGTACTGCACCAGTGCGCCGAAGAAGGTATCGTCGAAATTAATGGTATTGCAATTGTGCACTACCAGCTCAATACCCAGCGGTTCGGCTCTGTTTTTCAGAACATCAATGGTTTGGGGGAAGGTTCTTTTGGAAACGAAGAACTTATTAACTCCTCTTTTCTGGGCTTCCCTGGAGCGGGAGTTGAACAGCATAATCATGGCTTCGGCAGCAGCGGTGGCTTCATCGAGTAGTGAAGCATTGGCTATTTCCATGCCGGTCAAATCGCTTATAACGGTCTGAAAATTCAGCAATGCTTCGAGCCTGCCTTGCGATATTTCTGCCTGATAAGGCGTATAGGCGGTATACCAACCGGGGTTTTCAAGAATATTGCGTTGGATTACACCGGGTAAAATATTGTTGTAATAACCAAGTCCGATAAAAGTTTTATAAATCTTGTTTTTACTTCCCAGGCTTTTCAGGTGGTGAATGTATTCATATTCGTTCATACCCGGCAAAAGTTTCAGTTTTTCCTTGAGCCTGATGGCCTTCGGAATGGTTTGTCCGATGAGTTCATCAACAGACGAAACCCCAATGCGGGCAATCATTTTTTGTATGTCTTCGGCGCGGGGACCGTTATGCCGGTGAATGAAATTATTGGTTATCATGACAAGGAGTTTATAGTTGGAAATTAATGATGTATTTGATTATTCTGAAAAACAGAGGATGTTTGCTCAATAACAACTGCCGGTTAAATATGTTTTTTGCAGTTGTTAAATAGTGTTGTTAGTTGTGTTTAAAAGTTATTATTTTGCGTGGGCAAGTGAAAACGAACGTCCGGTTTCCATTGCCTTAAGGTTCACTTCCACCATATCGGCACCTTTCTTCCCAAACATTATTTCTATGGCTTTGGTAAGTTTTGCATATTCAATGTCGATAAAGGGCGATGCGGCACCCAGAATAACCATGTTGGCAATTTTGATATTCCCGATGTTCAAGGCAATTTCATCGGCATCAATAGCAATATGGCGAGCCACCTTTTCAATTTCTGCCATCAGTGCTTCCTGTTGCGGATAATCAGGGATGTTGATAAAGGGCCGGGTATTGGTAACCAGCCACCCATCGTGGTGCAGATAAGGCAGATAGCGAAGCGATTCCATAGGTTCAACAGATATAATCATGTCGGCTTTCCCCATAGGAATAAGGTCGGAAGCAATGGGCGCAGAAGAAAGGCGCAGGTGGCTTTGCACGTCGCCCCCGCGCTGGCTCATTCCATGTACTTCGGCCTGTTTCAGGTTCAGGCCCGATTCAACGGCTGCATAGCCTATTATGGCAGCGATGGAGAGGATGCCTTGTCCTCCCACCCCAGCTAAAATGATGTCTTTTTTCATTTTTCTATGTGTATGTGTTTTGAAAGGGTGTTTTTGATGGTCAGGCAATAGCAGGTTTCGACTTCTCCTTGAATTTGTCGCGCATACGCTTATTGAGTGTTTGGATACACTCGCGTCTGGGGATAATAACGCTTACTCCATCGTAGGCAAGTTCTTCCTTGATAATTGCCAGATTCTCGCTGTGTTGCTTCGAAAGGGGCTTAATTACCCTGATGTGATTCTCTTCCACACCAAGGCCCCGGCAAATATCTTCAATCTTGCCATAAGCTGCGGAGGGCTGTCCGCCGGTCATTCCCGTGGTCGAATTATCAAGAATAAATACGGTTATATTCGATTTGTCGTTTACCGCATCGAGCAAACCGGTGATTCCGGAGTGAGTAAATGTACTGTCGCCAATAACAGCCACTGCGGGTATAAGTCCTGCATCGGCTGCTCCCTTGGCCATTGTTATTGATGCACCCATATCTACACAGGTATTTATGGCATCGTAGGGTGCCAGAGCACCCAGGGTATAGCAGCCAATATCGGCAAATACTCGTCCCTTACCATATTCATTGAGTGCTTCGTTGAGTGCAGTATAGCTGTCTATGTGCGAGCACCCTTTGCACAGCGATGGCGGGCGGCTGGCAACTACTGATGGAATTGAAACCGGTTCGGGCACATCGAAACCCATTGCTCTTGATACAATCGATGGATTTAGTTCGCCATCGCGGGGTACAGTGCCATCCAGACGACCTTTCACAGGTTTGCCAAGGTTAAGTAGTCCGCGCAATTGTTCTTCCACCAGGGGGTAGCCCTCTTCCAGCACCAGAATCGAATCGCACTGTTTATAAAGCTTTTCGGTAAGGAAAACAGGTATGGGGTAGTGGGCTATTTTTAGCACCGGATATGGAAATTCGCCACCAGGGTAATTCTCAGCAAGGTAGTTGTAAGCCAATCCACAGGCTATTATGCCCATCGATTTGTTGTGGCCATCAGTTAAAAAGTTGTATGGGGAGGTTCGGGCTGCTTCTTCGAAATAGGGTTGAAGGTTGAGCAGGTTCTTATACTGTTTACGGGCAATGGAAGGCAATAGGATAAATTGCTTCAGGTTGACGGGAAGTTTAAGAGCATTTTGTTCTCTTGATGGGATTCGCACAACTCCTGCCCTGGAGTGGGCAAGGCGGGTGGTAATACGAATCATAACCGGAATCTGGAATTTCTCGCTCAGGTCGAAGCCGTAATGTACCATGTCGTAAGCCTCCTGCTGGTTCGAAGGTTCAAGGGTGGGAATCATGGCAAAGCGTCCGTAAAACCTTGAATCCTGTTCATTCTGTGAGGAGTGCATCGAAGGGTCGTCGGCAATAACGAATATAATTCCACCATTGGCTCCTGTTATGGAAGAGTTTATAAAAGCATCGGCGGCCACATTCAGCCCAACGTGCTTCATGCAAACCATGGCTCTTTTGCCGGCATAGCTCATCCCAAGAGCTGCTTCGGCCGAGGTTTTTTCATTGGATGTCCAGGTGGCAACGATTCCCTTGTCTCTGGCTTCTTTACTGGAAATTACATACTGGGTGATTTCGGTGGAGGGTGTGCCTGGATATGCATAGATACCTGACAGCCCGGCGTCTATGGCTCCTTGTGCAATGGCTTCATCCCCCAACAATAAAAATTTTTGCATAGGGTTGATATTTAAGGGTTTATGTGTGTTTTGATAATTCAAAAATCTGCTGCAAAACTACATAAAATAATCTGATAAGCAGGGAAGAACCCACTGTATTTCTCCTGGTATGCCTGTCATTAAACTTTTTTTATTATTACAGTTGATGTGGATATTCTGAATCCTTGACCTTTTCCTAAACTTTTTAAGTCACGATTTTATCTGGATTGTATTTTGTAGAAATAATAAATGGTTTAAGCAGATTATTTTCTAATTTCGCATTTGCTCCCCAGGCCCCTTATGGTATATGAGACGATGGCGATTCATTGAAGTCTGGCTGAAAGACCAGATGTTTGTGTTGGTAAGGAAAACCAAGTTTCTTACTGACCGTTGGATGTTGTTTATCACCACGATAAGCTTTTTTGTGGTGGTATACGACTTTGGTTTTTACACATCCCCATCATGGCAAAATTTTACGCAATGGTATTTCCCGTCATCTTTCCTCTTTTATTTCCTGGTTTATTTGTTCAGGGTTTTATTTTTTATTCAGCAAAAAACCCATAACTGGCGCCGTTATCTCGATTATCTGATAGCTTTGGTTTTGTTTGTATCGGCTGATATTGGCTTTTTTCATCCTCGCGACCTTATAGAAACTTTCCCCTGGCTCAGAGTATTCGAATCGGTTGTTTACATACATTCATTGAGCCTGCTTATTTTTTTTATTGAAGTTTCGCGAGGTACCCTTAGTCTCTACCGCATACGGTTCAATCCCTCGTTGCTTTACGCAGGAAGCTTTTTTTTTCTGATAATTTTCGGAACCGGGCTTTTAATGCTTCCCAGGGCAACGTATGATAGCATTGATTTTGTGGATGCCTTTTTTACTTCAACAAGTGCAGTATGTGTTACCGGGTTGATTGTTGTTGATACCTCTGCGCACTTTACCTCCCTGGGTCAAGGAATACTATTACTACTTTTTCAGGTTGGCGGATTGGGAGTAATGATTTTTACCAGCTTTTTTGGGTTCTTTTTTCAGGGTTCTCCTACTTTTCAGGACCAGCTTTTTCTTAAGGATATAGTAAATGAAGAAAAGATGGGAAGAATTCTTCGCACGTTGTACAAAATTCTTGCATTTACTTTCACGGTTGAGCTGATAGGGGCTCTGGCTATATATACTTTTCAATCGCAAGAGCATATCGGTTTCCGCGAAAATGTGTGGAATGCTGTTTTTCATTCGGTATCGGCTTTTTGCAATGCGGGATTCTCTGTTTTTGGAGGGGGGCTTAATGATATTGCCGCCGGAACTTATAGAAATTACAATCTTCATCTGGTAGTTGCTCTCCTGATAGTTTTTGGGGGAATAGGATTTCCGGTGGTGCTCAATTATTTTTCGTGGGCAAAGAACAGGCTTACCAATGTTTTCGACAGGATTGTCAGGGGACGCTCGGGTCATGAATCGCTTCATCTCATCAATGTTAATACACGCATTGTGTCGCTCACCACAATAATCCTAATCGTAACCGGTACTGCAGGTTATTGGCTCATTGAGAATAATAATACTCTTGATGGTATGAGTATATACGGGCAAATTGTTACTTCCATTTTTGGGGCTGTTACCCCCCGTACTGCAGGGTTCAATACAGTCGATACTACTGCCATGTTAACTCCTGCTGTTCTGCTCACTATTTTTCTTATGTGGGTTGGGGCTTCACCAAGTTCTACCGGGGGTGGTATAAAAACCAGTACGTTTGCACTGGCCATTTTTAACATCACAAGCATGGCCAGGGGAAAGGACAGAGTGGATATTTTCAGAAGAAACATTCGCGACAGAAATGTTCGCAGGGCCTTTGCAGTTATTATTCTATCCATAGTAGCTATAAGTTCTGCAATATTTATCCTATCGTTTACCGATGGGCATCTGGGCTTAAAAAACATAGTATTTGAATGTTTTTCGGCATTCAGCACCGTGGGGTTGAGTTTGGGGATTACAGCACATTTGAGCACCACAGGCAAACTGGTTTTGTGTGCCCTTATGTTTGCCGGCCGTATCGGAACCCTGACCCTTGTTGTGGCATTTTTCAGAAAACTGCAAAGTTACCAGTTCCAATATCCACAGGAACAGATATTTATCAACTGATTTCTGATGAATTTGAATTCAATGGACAGAACATCAAGACTATTATTTGGTTAAAGATTTGACAAACAACATATAATTCAATTTGAGAAGACATGATACAAGCATGATTCGTTAAGCACAAACACGGATGAACTGAGTTTACAATTTCAGCGAAGCTAAAATTCATCATGCGAGTTTCGAACGACCTTAAACTAAAAACTAATTACAAATGAAATACATAATAATCGGGTTGGGTAATTTTGGTTCGTCGCTGGGCGCAATGCTTTCCGATATGGGGCATGAAGTAATCGGAGTTGACAGCGATATGCGAAAGGTTGATTTGCATAAGGACAACATAACCAGCACAGTAAGGATTGATTGTACCGACGAGCATGCCATTGCTACCCTTCCATTGAATTCGGCCGATGTGGTGGTTGTGTGCATTGGTGAAGACTTTGGAGCCTCGGTGATGATAACAGCCTTGTTGAAAAAAATGAAAATAAAGCGACTCATCAGCCGCGCCTTTTCACCTTTGCACGAATCGGTTTTTGTTGCCCTTGGGGTCGATGAGATTCTTCATCCTGAAAGGGATGCAGCAGAAATTCTGGTGAAACGGATTATTTCGCCCGATATTATAGACTCATGGCAGGTGGGGCAAGACCACGCCATTGTTGAATTGCTTGCTCCAGACAGGTACTTTGGTAACACAGTGCTCGAACTCGACCTGAAACGGCGTTTCAATATACAATTGGTTTCCATTGTGAAGAAACGGTCTCTTGGCAAGAAATATTCCGATACGTATTCTCCGGGCCATGCTTCTGATTTTGTATATCCCGGCACAAAAATTGAAGATGGCGACGTTCTGGTTGTATTTGGTCACAAATCCAACATTAAAAAGTTTATGGGGTTGTAATAATTGTTGTAAATTGCAGTTGTTTAACATAAAAAACAGAATCGTATAATTCTGTATTTTACTGTGTGTGCCCCTTTTTATTAATGAACTAATAATTGTAACCCATCCAAAATGAATTTTCTCGCCCATATCTATCTCTCAGGCAAAGATGAAAACCTTATGCTGGGCAACTTTATTGCAGATATGGTAAAGGGAAAACAGATTGAAAAATACTCCCCTGAAGTGATTAAAGGGATTAAACTCCATCGTAAAATAGACGAATTCACCGATTCGCACGAGTACGTTACACGCAGCAAAGACCGCATCCGCGATAAATACCACCATTACTCGGGAGTAGTGGTTGACATGTTTTACGACCATTTTCTGGCCCGCAACTGGGCTGACTACAGCAACGAACCCATCGATAATTTTGTGCAAAGCGCTTACAATGTTTTACTCAAAAACTATGTTATGCTGCCCAAAAAGGCAAAGTTCATACTACCTATTATGATTGGTTCAAACTGGCTGGTTAACTATGCCGACCTGAACAGTTTTAAAAGACACATGGAGGGCCTGGCCCGCCGTACTCCCTACAACTCAGGCATGGAGCACGCCGTTGACGACCTCAGGAAAAACTACAAAGGATTTGAGCAAGACTTCAAGGATTATTTCCCACAGCTTGTAATTTTTGTAAAGAAGTACCTTGAAGAACTGGAGATTGAAAATAATTAACCGCCCGGTTGTTTTTTACAGATATGTTTTTCCGGAAAGATAATTTATAACATAATCGCTTACTCCATCTTCAAGGCTATGAAAGCGACCTTCATAACCCGCCGACATTAACTTACTCATATTGGCCTGGGTAAAATACTGGTATTTATCGCGTATGTCTTCAGGAGTATCAATAAATTCAATCCTGGGATTTTTGCCCATTGCGGCGAAGGTAGCATTGGTAAGGTCGATAAAACTCCGGGCCTTGCCCGTTCCCAGGTTGAAAATTCCGGGTTGTCGCTTTGTAAGCATTAAAAACATACAAACACTGGTAACATCTTTCACGTAAACAAAATCGCGAAGCTGTTCCCCATCCTTATAGCCTTCCTTGTGCGAGCGGAAAAGTATCATCTTATCCGAGCGGTTTATCTGGTTGTGAGCATGCATTACCACCGACGCCATTCGCCCTTTGTGGTATTCGTTAGGGCCAAAAACATTAAAGAATTTCAATCCGGCCCAGTAAGGTGGCTGGTCATTTTGACTGATGACCCACTTATCAAAATCGTTTTTACTTTCACCATAAGGATTCAGTGGTTTCAGTTTCTCCACCAGGTCGTGCGAATCGTCGTAACCAAGCTCTCCGTTGCCATAAGTAGCAGCCGACGATGCATAAACGAGTGGAATTTCATATCGGGTGCATAATTGCCAAATTGCCATTGAATAATTCAGATTGAGCCTTTCGAAAACCTTGTGGTCGAATTCGGTAGTGTCGGTGCGGGCTCCAAGGTGAAAAATAAAATTTACCTTTTTGTGGTTTTCACTCAGCCACTCATGAAACAGGGCCCTGTCAACACGTTGCACATATTTTTTCTTGTACAGGTTGGGCTCTTTGTCCTTCCGGGTAAACTCATCAACCAAAATAAGGTTGTTTAAACCAAACCCGTTCAGTTTACCAACCAGGCAACTGCCTATAAATCCTGCTGCACCTGTTACTACTATCATAATGTGATGTTTTTAGGGTAATTATTCTTCGGGCAACAAAGGTATGGTAAAATCCCTTTTACCCGGCCTTTCGCTGATCCCCGGTTTTCACATAAAGAATATAAGGTTTCAGAATGAAGGGGTTTATTTCAGGTTCAGATATCTATTTAACTTGCCAATTCAGGAAATAGGTTCTGGTTTCAGATAACGCGGTTATGTTGCAATCCATATTTTTATACAATCATCAGTTCCACAGTACTGCCACCTTGCTTATTATCCAGGTTCAATTCCTTTATTTACCCGCATTATATTGAAAATTGCTATCTTGCAGGTCAAAACCAAAAAAACTCTACCCTCAATGGCCGTAAAAATCCTTGAACTCCGAAACCGGTCCGACCTTAAAGCCTTCATCTACCTGCCCGAGAAAATCCATCGCAACCACCCCAACTGGGTTCATCCGTTGTATATAGATGAATGGACGTTTTTCGATAAGAGAAAAAACAAGTCATTCGCACTTTGCGAAACCATTATGGCTCTTGCCTGGGATGGCGAAAAAGCAGTAGGCCGGGTAATGGGAATCATCAACCATCAATACAACCAAACACACAACGAGAAAAACGCCCGCTACTGTTTTCTGGAGTGTTACGAAGACTATCATTTGGCATCGGAGCTAATAACCTTTGTGGAAAAATGGGCTTTGGAACGCGGAATGAAACGGTTGGTGGGGCCATTGGCTTTTTCTGATAAAGACCCCCAGGGCGTTCTGTATGAAGGATTTGATGAAAGGGTGCTGATAGCCACCAATAATAACTACCCCTGGATGAAGGACTTCATGGTAAGGATGGGTTTTGAAAAGGAGGTTGACCTGGTTTCTTACAAAGTAGCTATCCCTGATGAAATACCAGAGTATCTGGAAAGGGTATATCAGCGCACCATAAGAAACAACGGATACCAGTTGCACGAATTCACAACCCGAAAATCGCTCAGGCCCTGGATTGTTCCCATTTTCAGGCTGGTAAACGAAACCTATAACCATATTTACGGTTTCATTCCAATGACCGAAAAGGAGATGCATGAAATGGCTAACCGCTATTTGCCCGTACTCAATCCCAGGTTTATAAAGCTAATTACCGACCGCGAGGGCGAAGTGATTGCTTTCGTAATAAGTATGCCCGAACTTAGTGACGGCATCAGGAGGGCCCGGGGAAGGATATTCCCGCTGGGGTGGATGCATATCCTTGCCGAAAGCCGTAAAACCAGGTTGCTAACCATGTTGCTGGGTGCCATAAAGGAATCGCACAGGGGTATGGGGCTTGATGCTATCCTTGGAATGAAACTGCTGCAATCGGCTCACCAGGCCAAAATGGAATTGATGGATAGCCATCTGATTCTTGAATACAACACCCCAATGCGCGCCGAATACGAAAGGATTGGAGGGGTTGTGCACAAACGCTATCGGGTTTTTGGCAAAGAATTGATGGGGATTTGAATTGCAGAGCTGTGTGAGATAATAATACCGGGTGCAGGTTGTATTGTTTTATAAGTATATGGTGGTTTGCAGATGGGTATAAAAATAAACAGATGTCAGTATCTGGATTTTCTAAACCCAATAACTGACATCTGCAATTTAAGATTCATTAAACGGGAGCCTGCTTCAGCTACCTGATACCCGATGCCCGACACCCGACATCCTATTAATATCTGTAATGTTCAGGCTTGTAAGGGCCATTCAATGGCACACCAATATAATCGGCCTGATGTGGAGTAAGCTTGGTTAATTTTACACCAATTTTTTCAAGGTGCAGGCGGGCCACTTCTTCGTCGAGATGCTTTGGAAGACGATAAACGCCAATTTCATATTTGTTTCTCCACAATTCAATTTGAGCAACCACCTGATTGGTGAATGAGTTGCTCATTACAAAAGATGGGTGTCCGGTAGCGCAACCAAGGTTAACAAGTCGTCCTTCGGCAAGCATGTAAATTTCATGACCATCTGGGAAAATATATTTATCAACCTGTGGTTTGATGGTAACTTTCTGAACACCAGGGGTACTGTCGAGTTTATCTACCTGTATTTCGTTGTCGAAATGGCCAATGTTACAAACAATTGCCTGGTCTTTCATCTGCTTCATGTGTTCAACGGTAATGATATCGCAATTGCCGGTGGCCGTTACAAAAATGTTGCCCTCATCTAAGGTGTCTTCAATGGGCTTAACTTCGAAGCCTTCCATAGCAGCCTGAAGAGCACAGATGGGGTCAATTTCGGTAACGATAACTCTGGCTCCATATCCTCGCATACTTTTGGCGCAGCCCTTGCCCACATCGCCATATCCGCAAACTACCACCACCTTGCCGGCAATCATCACATCGGTAGCCCTTTTTATACCATCGGCCAGCGATTCGCGACATCCATAAAGGTTGTCGAACTTCGATTTGGTAACAGAGTCGTTGACATTGATTGCCGGAACAAGCAATTCTCCTTTTTCCATCATCTGATAAAGACGGTGTACGCCGGTGGTAGTTTCTTCCGATACCCCTTTCCAGTCTTTTACCATGCGGTGCCACTTCTGGTTATCTTCGGCCAGTGTTTTTCTGAGCAGGCTCAGAATCTCACCTTCTTCACGGCTTCCGGGGGTTTTATCGAGCACAGATGCATCCTTTTCGGCCTTGTAGCCCAGGTGAATAAGCAATGTGGCATCGCCGCCATCATCAACAATCAGTTGTGGCCCTTTTCCATCGGGAAATGTAAGTGCCATTTCGGTACACCACCAGTATTCTTCAAGGGTTTCGCCCTTCCAGGCAAAAACGGGGATACCGCGTTTAGCAATTGCGGCAGCAGCATGGTCCTGGGTAGAGAAAATATTGCAACTGGCCCAGCGAACATTGGCTCCCAGTTCAACAAGTGTTTCTATCAAAACGGCGGTTTGAACCGTCATGTGCAATGAGCCCATAATACGAACATCTTTCAGGGGCTTTTCTTTTCCATATTTTTCGCGCAGGGCCATCAGGCCCGGCATCTCTTTTTCAGCTATTTCAATTTCCCTGCGGCCAAAATCAGCAAGCGAAATGTCGGCAACTTTGTAAGAAGTCAGGGTTTGGGTGAGAATTTTTTCCATTATGATTTTAAGTTTAATTTTCTAATTTTGCACAAAGGTAATACTTGTAGGCAGAAGTGAAAATTACCTAACAAGCTATTTTAATACAAATTCAACTTTAATAGGTTCATTTACGGCCCACGATTTTCAGGTTAATAATCATTGATTTGTGTCGATGTTGCACCGTTTTCGGGTAGTGCCAAAATTTTTTAAGAATGAGTCTATATCTTAAAAAAAATATCAAGGATGCTTCCATAGGAGTATGGGAGATAAGGGAGAGTGTGGAAGAACTGAAATCGCAGCTCACCCTGTCTGCAGAGGAAGAAGAGGTTTTCGCATCCTTAAAAACCCCAACCCGCCAGCAACACTGGCTCAGCTACCGCATGATCCTTCCTTACCTTGTCAGCGAAAACGAATTGAGTGCTATTTCGTACGATGAATTTGGCAAGCCTTATCTCAACAATGGCGTAAGGCATATTTCGGTTTCTCACTCAGGGCGGTTTTCGGCATTGATTGCCAGTCCGGTACATTCGGTAGGGGTAGATATTGAGCGTATTGAGGATAAAATTCAGAAGGTAACCCACAAGTTTCTTACCGAACAGGAGATAGCCGAAGGTGGCCGCGACCTTTCCATGGATTCGCTATACATTATGTGGGCTGCCAAGGAAACTCTTTTTAAACTGCATGGTCGCCGCGATATTCTATTCAAGGACCACATATATATAGCCCCTTTTACCCCGCAGGTTGAGGGGCTTATTTATGGTACCATAAAGGCTGATGATGGCGAAAAAATGTACACCGTTCATTATCAGATTCTTGATGATTATATACTATCGTATGCCGTTGATCGCAGCCGTTTTTCTTACCTTTGACAACCTGTAACCGAGGTTCTCAGTCAACCCATCAATGTGCATGCAAACTTCTATCTATTCAACCATAACAACTTTGGCACGCCATAAGCAAAAACAACTGGCTGTGCTTATAGACCCCGACCGCACAAATCCATCACAACTCGAAACACTCATTACCCTTATCAACCTTAATCGGGTTGACTTTGTGTTGGTGGGCGGCAGTCTGATTACCGGCACCTATCTCGATGAATGTATTTGCACACTAAAAAAGAATACTATAGTCCCTGTAATTTTGTTTCCTGGTAGCGCCATGCAACTATCAGGTGATGCAGATGGTGTTCTATTTCTTAGTCTTATTTCGGGGCGCAATCCCGAGTTTTTAATCGGCAACCATGTTCTGGCGGCACCGGCAATAAAAAACCTGGGAATTGAAGTGATCCCCACAGGATATTTGCTCATTGAAAGCGGTAAGCTTACCTCGGTGGTTTACATGAGCAACACTACCCCTATCCCCTCCGATAAAGCTGATATTGCGGTATGCACTGCAATGGCTGGCGAAATGCTGGGGTTAAAGCTCATTTATATGGAGGCCGGCAGTGGCGCGGCACGTCCTATATCCGAAGAGATGATAATGCTTGTTAAAAGACATATTTCTGTTCCTCTTATGGTTGGGGGTGGTATCCGTTGTGCACAGACCGCCCGAAAAGCCTGGCAGGCAGGGGCCGATGTTGTGGTTGTGGGAAACGCCCTGGAAGACAACCCGGAATTCCTCGATATACTTTGCGCCGAACGTGATTTAAACAACAGCGTTAACGCAGGATAAACATCAATCCTTCCCCTTGTTTTATTGAACTTTTAGGCAATGTGCTATCTTGATTTGGCTTACCTGAAGGTATAGGGCATTAAAAAATCATCAGTGCACCTTAACCCTGCAAAAAGTTTCTGATAAGTTATTCAATTGCTATTAACTGGTAACATTTTATCCTTCAAACCTGAACAAGGGATTCCATCCATTAGCCAGTGATTTTAGGGTTTCTATTTCAGGTGGGGTAAGAGGTTTTATCTGGTCTTTAAGTTTTAGTGCCATTTTGAAAAGCTCTGATTCTCCGGGAGGTATGGCAGTGGTGATAGGGTGGGATAGGGTAAACCTGAGACCCAGCAAGGCTTCATCCTGCTTGCTCAGGGGTTCGTACCAGGCTTTGGGATAACGGGTACGATCGGCTTCTTGTGGCCAACATCCTTTTGCCATGGCTTTAAGAGCAATAATGCCCATATTCTTCTGCCGGGCGGTTTCCAGCACTTGCGGGCCAAAATTACCGGCATGCCATGATGCTGCATTAAAAGGGAACATAATGGTATCGAAATCAAATCTTTTCATTAGCGCAAGGGCGGCTACCACCGAATGTGCCGAAAACCCCAGATATTTTACTTTCCCCTGGTCGCGGGCTTCGATCAGAGTTTCTATAGCGCCACCAGGAGCGAAAATGGTGTCAACATCTTCAAGACTGGTTACCGCATGCAGTTGATATAGATCGAAATAGCTGGTGCGCATGTGGCTGAGCGACTGTTCCAGTTCGGCCCGGGCTCCGTCGCGATCGCGTTTTCCGGTTTTGCACGACAGGAACACATTTTTACGGTAGGGCTCCAGGGCAGGCCCCAGCATTACTTCGGCATTGCCATACGATGGGGCAACATCGAAGTAATTGATTCCGCTTTCGCAGGCATGTTTTACCGATGCGGCTGCTTCTTCATCAGAAACATTCATAACCACAATACCCCCAAAGCCGATAACCGACAACATTTGCCTGGTTTTACCCAACATTCGTTTTTCTATGTTACCTGATGTTTCGCACATAATAAGCGAAAGATCTGCGGGGAAAAGTCCAAGGGCAGGTACTATAGCTGATGTTTTTTTTAAAAAGTCGCGACGTTTCATAATCAGGAATTTAAGGGGTTATGTCTGAATTTCAATATGTTAAAAGTAAAAATAATACTCAGTAGAAGCCCCCTTTTGTGTCTTTTTAACCATTAAATTCGTTGCTATTCTGAATGATTTCTTTGAAAAACTTATGAAAACTAAATAGTACCACTAATGCTTTGTTATGACAAACAGTAAAGATAAAAACCTGATGCCTGAAAAGAGCCATCTGAAAATCATAAATGACGGCGGTGAAATATTGATCGATATCCCCAAAAAATACGATTCTAATCAGTTGATAGGTATGATGATAGTAATTTTCGTAGTACTTGGTTTTAATGTATTGCTTTACTGGTTACAGAATTACAGTAATGTGGAGGATTCAGGGAACCTGCTTATTTTTCATATCATTTTTAAAGGCTTTGGAGTCATAATGATCCTTGGGATGATACATGCTTTGCTAAGCCGGGAGTTCATTAAAATAAAGAGAAGCCATCTTGTTATAGGGACGCGGTTTATGGGCTTGCGCACCCGGGGAAGACACTACGAATGGCACGAAATTAAGGCATTAAAGCGGGCCCCCGAACCTGAACGAAAATGGAAGATAGTAAGGGAGTATGATGGTGGCGGCCATCGCAATATAGAGTTTACTTACGATTACCGCAAGGTTTATCCCACCCTTGAGTTTATTTACAACCACAGAGCAGTTTTGTTTGCCAGTGGCCTGAACAACAGCGATATTGACCTGCTGCTAACAACCATTGGCGATTGTGGTTATGTAAAAAACTAATTACGTACTATCTCTGATATGCTTTTTTCTTGCAAAAAGCGGATCATCTTTTATTATAAAACTACGTTCATCTGAAGAAAGAAAATTGTTAGGAATGAGTTTTTCCATTAATAGCCAGCATCGATTTTCATCTTTTAAATTGATGTTTAACAAAAAAAAATTTGCATACCTTTGGGTCAACCCAAAACATTCATATTATGTATTCTTTACTCGAAGGAATTGAAAACGTAAGGCTGAATTTCAGTGAAGGTTCGCTGATATTTATGAACATTACCCTGGCCGCTATTATGTTTGGTGTGGCGCTTGAGATAAAAATCCAGAATTTTATCGATTTGCTCCGGTATCCCAAATCAGCCCTGCTGGGGTTTATCTCTCAGTTTGTGGTATTGCCGGCCCTTACTTTTTTATTGGTAATTGTTCTCAATCCTCCACCAACAGTAGCAATGGGTATGATTTTAATAGCGGCCTGTCCGGGCGGGAATATTTCCAATTTCATTTCATCGCTGTCAAAAGCAAATGTGGCGCTTTCGGTGAGTCTGACGGCAGTGGCAACATTGTCGGCTACTTTAATGACACCCCTTAATTTTGCCTTCTGGGGAGGTTTATACGTTTATTTTTCTGAAGTTGCCCATCATTTAAATATCCCCATTAAAATCGACTTCTTTCAAATGGCCCAGACTGTATTTATTCTGCTGGGAGTGCCGTTATTGCTGGGAATGTATGTAGGAAACCGGTTTCCGGTGTTTGCAAAAAAATATCTTAAACCTATAAAGATCGGCTCTATCCTGTTGTATCTTGTTTTTATTTTTGGAGCTCTTTATGCAAATCTTTCTTTCTTTACTGCCAGTTTTCTTCCCATTGCTGTGCTTGTGTTTTTGCTCAATGCCCAGACACTATCAACGGGATACCTGGTGGGTACCATTGCCCGAATACCTAAAGCCGACCGCCGCACACTCAGCATCGAAACCGGTATCCAGAATTCGGGTCTGGCCCTTATCCTGATATTCAATCCAAAACTATTTAATGGGAATGGCGGCATGGCATTTATGGCCGCCTGGTGGGGTATTTGGCAAATGGTAAGCGGGTTGCTGCTGGCAGCCATCCTTTCCAAAATAAAAATTAATGAAATGGATGAAATAAGGGTACCTGTTATTAGCTCAGAGTAGGGCCAAGGTTTGCCACGAATACACTATTAATTTTTCTGCATCCCGCAATTTTCTTTTCTCCATTATGTCCTGATGATAGTATGCATTTGATTTCGGTTTTTGATGCTACCTTTGCAACTTATTAATTTTTGAAGGAGGGGCTTTCTTCTTATGGTCAAAGACAAATCTCAATCCGCTAATTATAACCATTTTCAGAATAATGGTAACCCGCGACGAAATACTTATTGCAGCTAATTTCATCCTTGAAGGTAAGTTGGTGGCATTCCCTACCGAAACGGTATATGGGTTGGGTGCCAATGCACTTGATCCGGACGCCGTGGTGAAAATATTCGAGATGAAGGAACGCCCCTCTTTTGATCCGCTGATAGTTCACATTGCCCATCTCGACGACCTTGAACCATTGACCAAAGAACACGATGATCGGGTTTACGAGCTGGCAAGGCGTTTTTGGCCGGGACCCTTAACCATTGTGCTCCCCAAAAACAGCATAGTGCCTGATATTGTTACATCTGGCTTGCCAACGGTGGGTATCCGCATGCCCGCCAACCCCATTGCCCTTGAACTGATAAGCGCAGCCCAAAGACCAATTGCAGCGCCCAGCGCCAATAAGTTTGGAAGAGTGAGCCCCACCACCGCCCAACACGTTAGAAAACAACTCAAAACCGTCGATTACATCCTCGATGGAGGTCCAACAACCGTTGGAATAGAATCAACCATTATTCAACTCAATCAGAAGGGCTTCAATATTTTGAGAAATGGAGTTATTGTTAGGGAAGATCTGGAAAAGGTTTTACCTTATCATCCTGAATATAATAATGAATCGACAGTGATTGCTCCCGGGATGGTAAAATCGCACTACAGCCCTGCTAAGCCTTTGTATATAGCGGGTGAAACATCGAAAGAAATAGACAGGACAAGGGCAGGATTTTTATCCTTTTCCGAAGCTGAGGTATCGGGTTACAAAGAGGTGATAAAGGTGAGCCGGCATAAAGACCTGAAGGAATATGCAGTAAATCTTTTTGCAGCGATACATTATATGGAAGAGTCGGATGTGGAATATATGGTTGCCGAACCAGTGCCCGAAATTGGTATCGGAATCGCAATAATGGACCGGTTGCGAAAAGCTGCATACAGATACAACCTTGCCGATTAATACACCGCAAGGGGTTATACACTGCAGGAGTCAACCTTTTTAAATTCTGCCAATAACCCATTAATGACCAATCCTATGAAACCTACATGTTTTTGCACAACAAAAACACCGATGAGAATAAGTTTTAGAACATTTGTGGTTCTCCCGTATTAACGGGAGACCTTAACTCAATAATTATAAGCGGATGAAAAAAAAGCAATGGTACGAAACACTTTTCGAAAACTATGGACTCAAATACGACCACGAACCTTTCACCCATGGCACCTTGGGCGAGTGCGATTTTATTGAGCAGGAGATAGGATTAAACAAAGACCTGAAGATCATAGACATTGGCTGTGGAACAGGCCGCCACTCTATCGAATTGGCAAAAAGGGGCTATGTCGTTACCGGTATCGATCTGTCGGAAACACTGCTGATTCGAGCCAGAGAAAAAGCGCAGGAAGCTAATGTAAAGGTCGATTTTCAGCACCACGATGCCCGTAATCTTCCCTTCGAAAATCAGTTTCATGTGGCTATTATGCTGTGCGAAGGGGGTTTCCCGTTAATGGAAACCGACGAAATGAATTTTGACATCCTGAAAAATGTGGCTAAAACCCTGAAACCTGGCGCGAAATTCATTTTTACAACCCTCAATGGACTGTTCCCTTTGTACCATTCCATCAATGAGTTTCATGAATCAGATAATTATGAAGAAGGGGCAAAATATAAAAGCGAAACCTTCGACCTGATGACCTTTCGCGATCACAATATCACCACCTTTACCGACGATGATGGCGTTGAACATCAGTTGGTTTGCAACGAACGCTATTATGTGCCCAGCGAAATTACCTGGCTGCTCAAATCGCTGGGATTTCAGAAAATCGAAATATTTGGGGCAAAACTGGGTGCCTTTTCGCGCAGCGATTTACTCACTACTGAAGATTTTGAGATGCTCGTTATTGCGGAAATGTAACTTAATATAACCGCTTCAAATGGCAAATGTATTTAAATCAAAGATCGGTTTTATTTTTTTCATACCTCTGATTTCAGGCATGTTACTTATAGCTTTACTTATGATCAACGATCATAAGGCATGGATTGGTATTTTAATTTTATTTTTGGTTGCTCTGTTTTTAATTATTAATTTCAATTCAATACGATATATAATTGATGGAGAAAGGTTGATTGTAAAGGGATTTCCTTTTTACAACCGTTCTATCCCCATCAGTAAGATTACCAAAATAAAGGAAACCAACAATCCTTTGAGCTCGCCTGCTGCATCTATGGATCGGCTGGAGATACGATACAATAAGTACGATTCGGTAATCTTATCTCCAAGGGATAAAAAGGGGTTTATTGACGAACTCCTTAAGATTAATGCCAAAATTGAAGTAATAAACAGGAAAGCAAAACCCTTGCGATGAAACAACCTGTAGTAATAATCCGGCTGCCAGTGTTGAATAATTATTAATGGCCCATTCCACTTGCCTCAATCAGGTAAAAACTAATAAATAAACCCAGATTTGTCATTAATTCGCTTTTTTTCTTTCGGCTAATCCGGGTTATATTTGTGGATAGGGCACAAATCCTGTTTCGCCATGCACTTTTGGAAACCTTTGATGAATCCAGTCGTCCTTGGCCTGTTGCAGTCGGTTTTTGTCTGAGGAAACAAAATTCCAGTTTATAAAACGTTCCTCAGGAAAGGGTTCACCGCCAAAAATGAAAATGACAGAGTTCTCACCGATTTCAAATTCGCACAGCCTGCTCTGTTTCGCCACCAGCAATTGTCTCGGGGAATAAGTATTGCCTTCCAGCTTTACATCCCCTTGCAGGATAAACATAGCAGTTTCGCCATAGATGTTATCGCCGATATTGAGCTTTTGGGCCGACCTGCTTTTAATTTCAATAAAATAGAGGGGACTGTATACAGGTACAGGCGATTTTCTGTTAAATGCTTCTCCGGCAATAAGTCTGATACTTACACCATTCTGCTCCCATTCCGGGATTTTATCTGCATCAATGTGAGTGAAAGAGGGTTCTGTTTCTTCAAGTTCTATGGGCAATCCCACCCAAATCTGCATTCCGTGCAGGTTTTTTGGCGATTTTCTCAAATAACCGGGAGTTCTTTCAGAATGGACTACCCCTCTGCCTGCGGTCATCCAGTTTACTGCCCCTGGTTTTATTTCCGATTCATAACCCATGCTATCGCGGTGCAATATTGCCCCCTCGAACAAATAAGTCAACGTAGAAAGTCCAATGTGTGGATGAGGCAGGACATCCAGATTTTCGTTGCTGCTGAGTTGCGCCGGACCCATGTGATCCACAAAAACAAATGGTCCTACTGAGCGTTTCTGCCGAAAAGGCAATAACCTGCCCACCATAAAGTTGCCTATATCAGCTTCGCGTTCTTCAATAATTAGTTTGATGTTGGACATAAAAAAAGGTTTTCATTTATATTATAAGCAATTTTTGGCATTTAATAATCTCATAAGAAAATCAGTGCTATTGGTAAATGTGGATGGATCTTCTACTTAAAGATATTTTTCATGGTTCCTGTTTTGGCTAATTCTAATTATTATAGCCGATCAGGCTCGTCATCGCCGATAACCAACCTATTGTCCAATCAAAATGACCAATCGCCCAGGTGGTCAGATATTAAACAATCAGATTTGGCCAACAGGTTTGTTTTATCAACAGTCTTCATTACAAACAAATATAACAATAACCCTTCACCCATCAGCATTTAATAAACATCAAAAGACAGCGGCAAAAATGGAATAGTAAAGTCACTGCTTTTTATTGCAAAAACAAGGTGTATTCTGTTGGGGTGGCAAACAAGCCATCCACTCATATATTAGCGAGCCTGAAAGGGGTTTAAATTACCTATTTGAAGACCCCGCCAGGATAAATAGAGAAAATCGGTATAAGTTGAATGAAAACCTGAGGGGTTGCAAGGCATTAAATTTTTTATTAAATTGCAGGATGAAAAACTTAAGCTGCCTTGATTACCCAAAATTGAAATGATTATATCATGGAAGTTGTAAGCATGAGCAGAATAACGCACAAATTGCATTTATTCAATTTTAGTCAGAAAAAAGTGATGAAGCAAACATTTCGACTTAGCGCTGCAAACGCCAACAAACCGGGTTTGCGGGCTCGGCCAGGCCAATATAGCAAATGTGGGATTTTCAGGGAATGACTGTACAAGCTTCCGACCAGTAAACACAATACATTTATACATGAAATCCACATGAGACCGCTTGCTTAAAAAATACAAACATATAGTGTAAGTAGCTTACATTCATCATTATAAATCAATTTTACTCAAATGAAAAAATTTAATCGTCGCGAATTTATACAAACAGGGATTGCCGGATTGGCAGGTTTGTCAATGATAAAAGCAGAGAATGTCTTCTCGGGGTTTACCAACCCGGCCAATATGGTTATCGACAAGATAAAACTTGGAGAGACGGGTTTGATGGTGCCACGCGTGGCCTTAGGCACAGGTTCAAGGGCAGGTGGGGGAGGCTCCAATCAGACAAGACTTGGCACCCAGAGCTTTGTAAAACTTGCACAATATGCCTACGACCGGGGAATTGGCTTCTTCGATATGGCCGACACCTACGGGTCGCATACCTTTGTGCGGTCTGCATTAAAAGAAATACCAAGGGAAAAAACTACCCTTCTCACAAAGATTTGGACTGAAGATACAAGCTGGTATAAAACCGAACCTGTGCCCAAAACTCTTGACCGCTTCAGGATGGAAGTTGGTACAGACTATTTTGATATAGTTTTGATGCATTGCCTTATGCGGGGTAACTGGCGCAACGAAAAAAAGGCTTTCCTCGATGGATTCGCAAGGGCCAAGCAAGATGGTGTAATAAAAGCGATCGGGGTATCATGCCACAACTGGAAGGCCATGGAAGAGGCGGTTGATGATCCCTGGGTTGATGTTATCCTGGCAAGGATCAATCCTTTCGGAACTCACATGGATGGAACCCCCGAAGCAGTAATGGGATTGCTGGAAAAGGCCCGAAAAAATGGGAAGGGAATTATTGGGATGAAGATATTTGGCAATGGGGACAATGTTACTGATAATGAGCGTGAACGGTCAATCAGTTATGCCATGAAAAGTGGTAATGTACATTGTATGACCTTAGGGATGGAATCTCAGCAACAAATTGATGATGCCATAGAAAGGGTAATGAGAAATCGGGTGTGACAGAGGATTCCTATTTGAAGGGTTAAAAACATTCCTTCGCAAACGCGATTTCTACCGAATCTTTGGCAGCATTAGCATATTTAATCCAACAGGTTAAGCTCATCTATCAGATAGATAAGGGCCGCCATGGCAGCGGTTCCCAGGTTCATTTCGCGGCGGTTTATCTTATCAAACGTATCATTGGCCGAATGGTGAAGGTCGAAATATCGTTGCGAATCAACTACCAATCCGGCCAGGGCCAGATCATAGAAGTTTTTGAGTGGCCCAATATCTACCCCACTTCCTCCCGGATAAAATTCATGAATTCCATAGGGAGCAAAATAGGGCAGCAGGGATTGTAGGGCAGCCAGTCTTTCATCAGAGGCATCAATTGAAAAACCTCCGGGGGTAAAAACGCCCCTGTCTGATTCAATGGCGAAATAATGCTTCTCCTTATTCCGGTGGGCTTCTTCGGCGTATTTCCGGCCGCCACTCTGGGCAATCTCTTCATCCATAAACATTACTGCTCTGATGGTTCTTTTGGGTTTAATTCCCAACTCCCTGTATATGCGCAAAACATCGATAGATTGCATGCAACCACCCCCATCGTCGTGGGCTCCCTGGCTGTTATCCCAGGCATCGAGATGACCACCCACTGTAATGATCTGATCAGGATATAAAGTGCCTCTTATCTCTCCAATCACGTTGTAAGATACAACGTTGGGCAGGCGGTACGATGTATTTCTCAGAAAGAGAGTCAGATGTGGGTCGTGCAATAGCCATTTGCTCAACAGATCAGCACCTGCAGGGCTCACAGCAAGTGCAGGTATGTTCTTTCCGTCAGTGCGATACCGGGTAACTCCGGTATGGGGGAAGTCGTGGCTGGCGGTAGTTACAGACCTTACTACTGCAGCAACAGCTCCATAATCGGCAGCCATTAAAGGTCCGTGCGAGCGTTGATCTACCGCGCCGGAGTATCCCTGAAAAGTATTGTAATGCGACTGGTCGACCGGGCGGTTAAAGAACACAATTTTTCCGTTGATTTTATTACGACCCAGTTTCGCCTGTTCATCCACACTTTTTACCTCAATAACCTGTGCCGTCAATCCATCCTTACCTGTTCCTGCCGATAACCCAAGGGCAGCAACATTGATTTGCTGAATGCCCAATTTGGCAGAAATAATTCTGGCTTTTTCGGGCTCACCACGTTTCCAGTTCGAAACAGTCATCTCCTGAAGGTAAACCGAATCAAGCCCCATTTGCTCCATAATCTGGCGTGTGCACTCCACAGCAGCAGCAGCAGCAGCGGGCGAACCGGCAATTCTGCCCTCGGTTGTCTGGCATAGCACCCGTAAGTTTTCAAAAGCAATGTTTGAATTAAGGGCATTGGTAAAGATGGCGTCAATGGTGTGTTGCTGTGCAAAAGAAATCTGACAACTGAAATACAGGATAATAAGGGCAAGAATAGATCTTTTCATCAATTATATTTGTAGTTTTAGAAAATAACAGTGGCAAAAATAGTCAATACACATAAAACTGCAGGCGAACTTTTCTATCTTTAACCCCATATTCTACCCTTATGAATGAAGTTGATGGATATATTGACGGTTTCCCGGCCGAAACAGAAGCAATTTTAAAGACAATCCGGAAAATCATTCTGGATGCCGCGCCTGATGCTGTAGAGGGGATGAACTACGGGATGCCATCGTATAAAACTGGTGGAAAGCCATTGGTTTATTTTGCCGGTTATAAAAATCATATCGGATTTTATGCAACTCCAAGCGGCCATGAAGCATTTGATAAGGAGCTGAAAGGGTATAAGCAGGGCAGGGGGTCGGTTCAGTTTCCACTCAACAAGCCTATGCCCTATGATTTGATAAGGCAGATGGTAGAATTTAGGGTGGAAGTGAACAAAATGAAAGAGAAAAAGTGATTGGTTGTTGTAATTCAACAGCTATAAAATATCCTGATTTTGAAACATTGTTTTCGTTTCAACGGAGTTTCAATTCTTTCAATTTTTCCCTTATACAGGCAATATGCTCAGGAGTTGTGCCACAACAACCGCCAATGATATTCACGCCGGCATCAACCAGTTGTTTTACAAAAGATGCAGTTTTTTCAGGGGTTTCGCTATACACAGTTTTTCCGTCTTTTATTTCGGGCATTCCGGCGTTGGCATGAATCAAAATGGGGATATCCTTATCTAAAGCCCTGATCTCTGCCACCAGCCCTATCATATTTTCAATGCCGTTGCCACAGTTGGTACCGATAATGTTTGCTCCGGCATTTAACAGAGCCGGTACCATTTCTTGCGCTGAAACCCCCATCATAGTGCGGTATTCACCATTGATAGTTTTCGAAAAGGTCATGGTACATATAACTTCCGCATTTGTATTTTCCCTGGCAGCTCTTATGGCAATGGTGGCTTCGTCAATATCAGACATGGTTTCGATAATTAGGGTGTCGGCACCCCCTTCTACCAAGGCTTTGGCCTGCTCAGCAAAACCGTTATATAGTTCTTCTTCCGATGTATCGCCCATCATCAGTATTTTTCCTGTGGGTCCGATTGAGCCAAGCACATGAATGGCATCTCCGGCAGCTTTCCTCGAAAGGGTTGCAGCTTTCTTGTTCAGCTCGGCTGTGCGTCCCTGAAGGCCATAATGGGCCAGTTTAAGCGGGCTTCCCCCAAAACTATTGGTCTCAATCATATCGGCACCAACATCAGCGTATGCTTGCGCCACCGTAAATACATAGTCAGGATAGCTGTCGTTCCACAATTCGGGGCAATCACCAGCTTTGAGTCCCATTTTTTGAAGCAGTGTTCCCCAGCCGCCATCAGAAACGAGAATTTTTCGTGTTTTAAGGGTGGTAGTAATCTTTTCCATTGTGTTTTTGGGGTTGAAATTTTTGAGGCTAAAATAGGGAAATTAACACGAAATCAAAATATTTTTTTGGAGGGATGATGTCGGGTTCTGGAGGATACCGCTTTACTGGTCATCATTTGAGTGAGGGAAGAATATATAGTCCCGCCCTGACAGTCCTGGTTGGGATTTCAGGTTTTTGTTCCAGAGGGCAGGTTGTATTTTTTGCCTGATTGTTTAAAGCTTTTGGATTTAGATTGGCTATTCAGCTCGGGTTTTATGGTAGAATCCATCATTTATCAATCGCTGCTAATTGGAATTAAAAAACGGATGAATTTTTAAAGCACTTTTTAAGAAGGCTTATAAATGTTATGTCCGTTGGCGGGCATTCCCCCATTTCCCGCAAAAAATGATTTCGTAAGCTAACGTGGCCGGGTTGAAAAAAGGAATGTTATGCATCAACCCCAAAGGATACTTGTTCCCGCGCCAAAAAAGAAAGTTGGGCCTGAAGGCTTCCCCTTTTTTGCAACCATTAATGGCCATTTTTGAAAATAATGGGCCGTAAACATCAGGCAATTCCTGTATGCCATTAGCTTACCGCTTTATTCCAAAACATATAGCCATATTAGATTTAAAACTATAGTTAACAAAGCAGCTGAAACCCTAAAATTTACAGTATTCATTTACAGGGTATTAATTTTTTATTAAAATTATTCTGTATATGTAAATTTTTGCAAAAGAGATATATATTTGCTGATATAAACCAGTTAGTGGCAACCCTATTTGACGATAACACAACGATTAACAAACAATAAAATGTATTTATTCCTTGACACAGAAACAACAGGACTACCTTTAGATTGGAAAGCGCCAGTCGGACAACTTGACAATTGGCCAAGAATAGTAGAAATAGGTTGGATTTTGACCGACAAAGACGGAAACGAAATTGAAAGCGAAACCCTAATCCTAAAGCCAGACGGTTTTAAAATTCCGGCAGACGCTTCAGCAATTCACGGAATTACAAACGAGATTGCAATTGAGAAAGGACAAGATAGAGTTGAAGTCCTCAAAAAGTTTGCAGACTTGTTGAACAAGGCAACAGTTTTAGTGGCTCACAATATTGACTTTGACAAGAAAGTTGTTCACGCTGAGTTTATGCGATACAGCATAAAATCAAGTATTCATAAGATTGACAAGCTATGCACTAAAGAACTTACAACCGACTATTGCAAATTGCCAGGTAGATATGGCTACAAGTGGCCAACACTTGAAGAACTTTATGAAAAAGTTTTTTCAAGTTCATTGACAGCTTCACATTCAGCACTTGGTGACGTAAAGGCTTGCAAAGACTGTTTCTTTGAATTAGTAAATCGTGGAGTAATTAAACTATTTGGGACTAAGGTTTTAGTTGACACCGTAATTGATACAGATGATGAAGACCTAATTCAAATTGACGATATTGAAGATGAAATAACATACAATGGAGATTTTCAATACTTCACAAGAGTTCGACACCTTGGACTAAAAGAACACAAATTTTTAAAAGCCTATGACGAATGGGTTTTAGAAGAAAAAATTGACAGACAAGTTGAGCGTTTTAATGCTAAATGGGAGAAAGTAAAAGGCAAATTGCAAAGCGACTACTACAAACAATCAAACATTTTAGAAGCAGAAGAAAAAACAAAAGAAGCAGAAGAACAAATCAGACAACTTGAAACCCTTTTAGAACAAACTATTAATGTAAATGATGCAGTAAATTGGGAAGAACTAAAAAATCATAGACCATTCAAAGAAGTTTCTCCTGCCAATTACTTACAATCAAGGCTTGACAAAATCGCTAAACCTGTAAAACCTGAAAATATTTCAGTTCCAAGAGAGCCAATACAATCAGACAATCATTTTCAACCACAGTTCAACTTTTTAGAAAAATATATTTTCAAGTCTTGGCAACAAAAAAAGATTGACAAAAGTATTCAAGACTTTAAAAATGCTCATTCAAATTGGATTGCAGAAAAAGCCAGTATTGAAAAACAAAATAAAGACAACATTGTAAAATTTGAGCAAAACTTAATTGCTTATAACTTAGAGATAGAAAAAACAAAGCAACAAAACCAAGTCGAAGTGGTTGAATGGGAAAAGAGAAAGGAACAATATTATAAAGACCAATCTGATTTCAACAACAAAATTGACTTAATGAAAGCAGAGTATCTTGAAAAGAAACCTCATTCAATAATTGAAAATTGCGACTTGGTATTAAATAATTCAAAGTATCCTGACTATTTCCCGAAAACATATGAGCTTGATTACAACCCTGACAAACAACTTTTGATTATTGACTTTTGCTTGCCTCAAATCGAAAGTTTGCCGAGAACTAAAAGCGTGAAATATGTAAAAACTGAAGACAACTTTAAAGAGACAAGCATATCTAATACTGCGTTAAATCAACTTTACAGTAGTGTTGTTTTCCAAATTGCTATTCGGACAGTTCACGAAATATTTGAAGCGGACATTGTAAACGCAATTTCAACTGTATGCTTTAACGGCTATGTGGACAATGACAAAATAGAATACATAATTTCGTATCAAGCGGACAAGGAAACATTCAATAAATTAAACTTAAAAGGACTTGACTGCAAAGAGACAATTAAGAATTACAAAGGCAAGTTCACAGCTAAGTTGACAGAGATTGAACCGCTAATAAAAATTGAACATAAAACTAAGCAGACACAATGACGACAGAAAGAAGGGCAGCCACTAACAGGCGTTTGGCTCAATGGCGGGTGAAGTGGTTAATTGAACATTCTACCTCGCATCAACTTTTGTGGTATATTGACAGTTTTGTGCTCCGAAATCCGCCACTGCGCCAAGCGCCAAAACGTTGTATGCAAGCCGAAAAAAACGACAGTACATTGAATATTTGCTGCACTAAGAAAACAGAAAGGGGAAACCCCAGCCCACAAAAGCAAGAGTGTGGCTGCCCTTCCCTGCAACCATCCCTTCGCAGCCACACACATGCTTTTCTTGCCGACCCACCGACTGAAAAGATTGATTGCGGAAATTTAAATTAACATTGCAAATAAAAAAAATGTATAAAACAGAGAAAACGTATATTACACTTGACAAAAAAGTATTTGATTTAATCAATGAAAACTATTCTTTGTTGCTTTGTTTACAGCATTTTCAGATAGATTTTGCTGTTGATAACAGGACAGTTGAAGTATTGTGTATTGAAAACAATATTGACCTAAATACTTTTATTGTAGTAGCAAATTTATATAACGGATTCTATCCATCAGAAACTGAAATTGATAAAATCAGGGACATAATTCCAATTCTTATTTTTCTTAAAAACAGTCATTTGTTTTATTTAAATGACAAATTTCCTGAATTAAAAAGTTATATCGAGATTTTAAACAAAAACCATCAGAGTAAGGATATTCAGTTAATTGAAAAATTTTTCAACGATTATTTTGATGAAGTATTGGAACATCTGAAATATGAGGAAGAAGTGGCTTTCCCCTATTTCAATTGTATTCAAAGCAATGATAAGCCCGAACAGAAAAAAGAATATTCGTCAGTTGAATACAGAAGTCATCACACCGACATTGAAACGAAACTAATTGATTTAAAAAATTTATTTCTGAAACATATAAAAATAAAGAACGATTTAAACGTTAAACGCAGGTTTCTTAATACCTTATTTGGATTAGAATTTGATTTAAAAATCCATTCTGTAATAGAAGAAAAGATATTAATTCCTCTTATAGAAAGAATTGAAGCCACAAGGAAAAATGGATAAGAGCAGGAAAAATATCATTGTACTTGAACCTTCTGAAATACTTTTTGAAGGTCTGCTTGCTTCAATCTCAAAATTGGAAAATGATTATACTTTTTATCACATCGACAGTTTATCAGAGATAGAACCCATTTTATTGAGGAAGGAAATATCGGTGGTAATGATAAATCCGGTTATGGTTCAAAATAAACTCTATAAATTCACCAGAATTAAGAATCAATATCCCAAAATTCATTGGACTGGCATTATTTATTCTTTTTTTGACAATTCAATCCTGAAATTATTTGATGATACATTTTCAATTACTGATGATATTTCTTCCATTGTACGAAAAATTAAAAATGTAAGCAATACTAATACTTTGACTGGTAATCAAAATGGACAGTTGTCAGAACGAGAAACAGATGTATTAAGACTACTTGCGAAAGGTTTGTCCAATAAAGAAATCGCAGATAAGTTAAACATCAGTATCCATACTGTTAATACCCATCGCAAAAATATAATGGATAAGACAG